>JAFSLV010000018.1 GCA_017448245.1 Lachnospiraceae bacterium
ATCTTCAAGAAGTGGTACAATAAAATCCATGAGAGTATCCCCCTTTTAAAGGTATTTTTTTCCCAAAACCATTATACCCAAAGGTGAGATACTCTCTTTCTTTTATTTTTTATTCAACTGACACTTTCTTTACTCCATTCATGACTCTAATTTACAATGTTTTTACAGTATTATCAGTCATTTCCAGACGATACCTCCGCAGCCCATCCTGCACCCCTTGATCTGAAAAACCCAGCTTCCGGGCTATATGCATGGTGGTTTTCTGCTCCGGATGGCATTCTATCACAAAAGAACGAATCCCCTTTTGCGCTGCATGCTCCATCAGAGCACCGGTCACCTCTGTCGCGATTCCACGGTTCCAATACTCCCTCGACAGAATCCATCCAATCTCATAACTGTCAGTGTCATACGGGTGAAAAATGATCTGTCCGAGAAGCCTGTCTTCCCTGTCTGTCAGCGCATATACCCGTCGCAGTCTCATTTGTTCCTGCAGAAATGCCTTTGTCTGTTCCAACGAGTACGGTGGTTCAATATAACGCATGGTCTCCGCATCAGACAGAATATGATACAGGGCATCCGCATCCGTTTCCAGATACGCCCGTATTTGATATCTTCCCAGCGAGATTGGCATTTCCATCACCATCGGTGTGCTAAGGATCAGGTCGGTTACTTCATCAAAAGAATCTGTGATTTTGGTGATTCGGATGTTCTCCGGCAGTTCCACGCTCAACTCCGCCAAATGAAATCATCTGAAAACGCCATACCTCTCATGCAGAACACCCTGCAGCATGTCCTCATGCTGTTTGTTTACCAACGGCGGCACAGAATGCCTGTCAAAATAGCGTAACTCGAGTGTTTCTGCATTGTCAGTGGACAGCTCCCCGCCCATGACTTCACATTCAAAAAAAGTTGTAACCGTCTGCGCCTGATCACCGTTCGGATATGCATCGTGATAATCAGAGTAAACTCCGATCAGCTTTGTAACCTTGACCTCCAGGCCGGTCTCTTCACGAATCTCACGTATGGCAGCCTCTTCCACTGACTCTCCTACTTCCAATGCCCCGCCGGGAAATCCCCAGACATTCCTGTCCGTGCGTCTTTGAAGCAGAATCTCTCCGGCTTCATTTTTCACACAGCCTGCCGCAAAGTTGAGTATGACCTGATCATGCCCGACCTTGTTCCGTATCCAGCGGATATAATCCCGTTTTTGGACTTTACCCTTTCGCCAGTCCTCAATCGCGCCACGCACCGGCGAAGATATGTTGTCAGGAAGCTCATCAGCCGTAAAGAAACGCAGGTCGTCGCCCTCCTGCTCATCCATCTTCATCTCGCCGCTGTAATGCCTACACAAGAAAACAATGTCGATGTTGGATACCTCATCGCCGTTCGGGTATGTATAGTGCAGTTCCCTGCCGGAATAGATGCCGAAGAGTTCCATCTGTTCCGCATGCAGCCCGGTCTCTTCAAAGAGTTCCCGTTTCGCAGCCTCTTCCACGACCTCGTCCAGTTCCACGCTCCCGCCGGGATACCCCCAGCAGTGGTTGTCCTTGCGCAGTTGCAGCAGAATCCGCCCCTGCGCATCCTCCACGATCACACTCGCGCCCACCTGCAGAATCGGCCTGTGACCGACGATCTTTCTCAAATCAAGGATATAGTCCGACATGATTTCCCCTTTCACCCGCTGTCGCATATTCCCGAGACAAGTATATCATGATGCGGGATACGAAGGAACACTGCTATCAACGTCATCCGTAATTGACATACATTTATTCGGATGCTATACTGCCGTCAGCCGGTAGGACGGTGGCTTCCTTCTCCGACTTGGTGGGAAAGGAGGCGCTTATGAGTGACTTTGAGTTGCTGATGATCGTGTTGACCTTTGGTATCCTGATTGTTGCGATAATAGGATTGCGAAATAAGTAAAGCCGCCCAGTTCTTGGCAGAGCAGGCGGCTATACTTATAGGTCGTTAGTTCGCCAGATCGGGGAGGACGCATCTCCCTTACCAGCTACTTGGTAAATATATTATAGCATACCACAGCATTTTTGCAACCGCCTCTGACGGCTGTTTTACAATGGAATCCCTTTTTGCGTCGCATACTCCATCAGAGCACCGGTCACCTCTGTCGCGATTCCACGGTTCCAAGCGAAACTGTCACATCCATCTCCATCGTATGCCAATATCTCAAACGGTCAATCTTTTTCGTATCATCAGATGATGAAAAAAAGCAATGTTCCGAAACGCCTCTATCTCCGATACTCTCATTTCCAACCGCATCATATCAACCTGCCAATCCTCATCCGGGTGTTTTTCCTGATTTTGCTGAAGATCCCAAAACGTTCGAATCCCATAGGTTTTCTCTATGTACAATTCAGGACACCATTCCTTTATACGCTCATTATCATAATACCTGATTCTGCCGAATTTGGAGGCCGCAGAATCTTCGCCATCCAAAAGTGCATTTGCTTTTTCAAAGTCATCTAAAAGAACGCCATCTGCATGACTCTGCCATATCGATTATGCTTGACCAGAGAGATAAAACCCGTCGGCTTTAACACTCTTGCAAGCTGCCGTAATACTTCAGCCTGATCGTCAATATATTCAAGGACATTATGGCATAAGATGACGTCAAATGAATGATCCGCAAATTCCGTTAGCGCACCCACATCCCCGATAATCTGTCTGTATTCGTGATCCCGCCAGGCATCCTTCAACATTTCGTCCCATGGTTCAATCGCGACAACAGAATTATTCCCGGCCATATAATCTGCAGTAATTCCCTGACCGCTTCCAAAATCCAAAACAGATTGACCACGGATTTTTCCAAGTTGCTGCCAAATAATCTTTTTCAGGAGTCTTTCCCATTCGGGTAACTCCATAAGTGATCTTGCCACCGTTTCCTCCTCTGTTTGGTTGACTTATAAAACCTGGTATGTGTGAACGATTCCCTGCTTCAAGTATAGCATGACAAGTCGGCATGGCGGAGCAAAACCGGTTTTTTTTACATTTCGGATTCCTTTATTTCAAAAAAAGAGAGCCCCAAAGGACTCTCTTTTTGAAATAGCGAGAGGGGGACTTGGTCTACGCTCCGCTCCGGTCGGCGCTAAACCGAGGTCCCCCGGACCTCGAGCGCCCTCTCCACCACTCCGTGGTGTCTCGGGTTCAATCCACATTTCTATGATTTCAAAAAGAGAGCCCCAAAGGACTCTCTTTTTGAAATAGCGAGAGGGGGACTTGAACCCTCGACACCACGGGTATGAACCGTGTGCTCTAGCCAGCTGAGCTATCTCGCCACGTCGGCTGAAAAACCGACTAAAATACTATACACAACCACGCGGCAAATGTCAAACGACCGGCGCTAATCCTCTGCAACCTGCCTGCCGCGTCATCTGCGGCAGGCAGATCCCGTCTTCATTCGCTACGCTTCATCCACCACAAACTGCGCGAGCATCTCCTGCAGCTGCTGTGCGGTCTGCGTGAGTTCTTTGCTCTCTGTCATGATCTCGTGCATGGAGCCGGACTGCTTATCGGAGGCCTGGGAGACATTTTCCGTCTCTTCCTCGACCTCCCGGTTCATCGCGTCGATCCTTGTGATCGAGCCGTTGATCGCCTCGGTTCCGTGATTGAGCTCCGTGACCAGTTCCTCCATCTTGCGCGAGTCATCCGCAATATCCGACACCATCGACACAATATCGGAAAACGTGGTGCCGACACCGCCCACGACCTGGGTGCCGTCCTTGACATACTGCAGACCGCGTTCCATCGCCTCGACCGCCTCGGACGATTTTTGCTGGATGCCCTTGACGAGTTCCGTGATCTTGCCGGCGGAGGTATCCGACTGGTCGGCCAGCTTGCGGATCTCGTCCGCGACGACCGCAAAGCCTTTGCCGGCGCTGCCGGCTCTGGCCGCCTCGATTGACGCATTCAGCGACAGCAGATTGGTCTGCGAAGCAATATCCGAGATCGTATCGACGATGGTTCCGATCGTATCGACCTGTCCGCCGAGACTCTCGACAACTTCCGCGGTCGCGGAGATCGCCTCCTCGATCACGCGCATCTGCTGCACGGCAGAGTCGATGTCCTCCTGTCCCTGTGCGGCCTTTTCGTTGGTCGTCTCGATCTTGGCATTGGAATTGTCGATGGCCTCGGCAAATTCCTGCATCTTTCTGGAAAATTCGGCCGTTTCCTCCGTCACCTGTGCCACCGCGGTTGTCTGGTGATTACAGGACTCCGCAACACTCGACACAGACTGCGCAACCATATCGGAAGCATCCGAGGAGTGTCCCGCATTTTTCGAAAGCGTATCGGAAAAATCGGAGACATAATTGCCCATGCGCACAAACTCTCCGATCAGATCTCCCATCGTATCCTGGAGTGTCACGATCGCATCGCTCATGGATCCGATCTCGTCCTTTCTCCTGCGCAGCTTCTGCAACTTGCTGTTGGCCGCACTCTTCCGGAAGTCCCTGTTCTCCATGCGCTCGATTTCTTTGGTAATGATCTTTAACGGATCGGAGATTCTTTTGCCCACATAGAACGCAAAGGCCAGCAATATGATGAGCAAGATCAACATGAAGATCAGCGACTGCGTGATGCTGCGCCGAAGCGATGCCGCCGCGATCTGTGCGTATTCCTCCTCCATTGCGTCCAGATCGTCGATCCACACGCCGGTGCCCAGCACCCATTCATACGGCTCATAGGCGACCGTATAATTACGCTTGGGGAGCGGTTCCGTTTCATTGGGCTTGGCAAATTTGAGATTGGTATAGCCGCCGCCCGGCTGCCTGCCGTTGGCGAGCATCTCCCGGATAAAATACGTCCCGTCCGGATCCACCGCGTCGATACGCGAATTTCCTTCCGTATCGCGCCCGAGCAGGACGACGTTGACGCCCTCATACGTGTCCACCCAGAAATAACCCGCACCGTCGTCGTACCTGAGTTCTCTCACGAGGTCGGCGGCCGCTTTTTTGGCCTCCTCCTCGGTCATCTCTCCGGCGAGCTGCTTCTGATAGAACTGGTCGATCAGAGAGACCGCGATCTGTGTCTCCATCTTGAGCTGCATCTCGACGTCCGTCTCGATCTGATGACGATACTCCGCGCGCTGCTCGTGATTGCCCTGGATGGAATGCACAATGGAAAATGCCGTGGAGCCGACCGCGCTCAGGAGCGCGACGATGATGATGATGACGATGAATCTTGCCTGCATTGACGTAAAGCCGCTTTTTTTCATGCCTGTTCCCTCCTTTTCCAATACCTTGCGTCAAATATGTATGTAGACAACACTCATTGCAGAATAAAATGAGAGATTTTGTTCTATCGGTATATGTATCGGAAAAAGAAGGGCAAAACTTAACCCGGAACGTTCGTTCCGGGTTAATCTCAGCCGTTCATCATGTAATTGAGCATCTTCTGGACATCCTCCGGCTCATAGACGACGAGCTCGAGTTCCTTGATGGAGCCGTCGGAAATGACGTGCACCAGCGATACATACTGTGATAATTTGGATTTCAGATTCAGACGGTCTCCTTCTCCCGTGACGAGTTCCACGCGACCCTTGCACGAGTCTACGACCTGAAAAAACTTGTCCGTATCCGTAATGTTTGTCAGCTTCATGTTCTTCTACCTCTTCCTTTCGTTCATTACCATGATATTGTTTTGCCTCACGATAGTATAGCACAAAACCCTGCACCGCACATTGTTACATCAGCCTGAAAAACGAATGCCCTACTTTATGAGCATCCCCGCCACGCCGATGACGATGCAGGCACCGACCACCGAAACGATGATCTCGCCGATGATGTTGGTTCCCGCAAGACCAATGAGGCCAAAAACGATACTGCCCACGACGGAGCCCGCAAATCCGAGAATGATATTACGCATCACGGAGCCTTCCTTGCGCATGATCTTACCTGCGAGCCACCCGGCGACGCCGCCGATGATCACGCTTCTGACAATCACGCCGACCATGTATCCGATACTGTACATATGTACTCCCTCCTGTCTCCTGCCGTCCCTTGTACAACGACACCATGGTTCATTATAGTTTTATTTGCCCTGTCTTGCAAGGCGCTCTTTGCCGCGATGCGCCTGGCGCCGCTGTTCTTTGCCGTGATACGCTTGGCGCCGCTGTTCTTTGCCTGCGCAGACACGTCCTTGTTTTTCTCCTGTCCCGTAATCTCTCCGTATGCCAGAAATACCATCCCCGCGTCAAACAGCACAAAAAACAACATCACCGGCAGGGCGATCGCGACTCCCTCCGCCATGCTGCGCAGGGTACCTGTGTCGATGGTATCGAGCAATTGTGCCGCAACCAGAGCCGTCACCGCCAGTGACACGGTGAGGAGTATGCTCCATGCCGCGATCTTTTGTGCGGAACTTGCCGTGCATCCGTATTCTTCAAACATCGGACTCCCTCCTTTTGTTATCATCACCGTCCTTCCGATTATCCGTCCGATGCTATCCCATAAAAATCCCATCAAAAAAGCGCCCCTCTTCCTTACGGGGACGCTTTCCGTCTCTTTCAGTTCCGTTACATCCGCTGCGTCATCATCGTCCGTCGCGCGGTCCGCATCCGCCGTGCCGTCATCCTCCGTCCCGCATCCCTGCGTTGGCGGGGTTCCAGAGCCTCTCATAGGCCATGCCCGTGACGTTCTCGCAGATCTTCTTTTCTTCATCGGAGGTCACGGACGCATCCTCTCCCTTGCGGCGGGCGATCTCCTTCTGCACAACATCATATTCCTTTTTCGTAATCGGGAAAAAGATATCGCACACGAAAAGGAGCGCCGTCAAAAGTGCCGGTGCGATGACAAAGATCAGCGCGATACTCCTCTGCGTAAAAGCGGACTGCCTCCCTCCCGCGTTGGCGATGACCTCGTCGTATCCGACGGCTGCCAGAAGAAACCCGATGGATGCCGCACTCAGTCCCGAAGAGATCTTGCGGATAAAGGTCGCCATTCCGGAGACGGTCCCCGGCCTTCTGATCGAGGTGATGAGCTCGTCGACATCCGCCATGTCCGCCATGATTGCAAAAATCGCCGTCAGCGATGCCGCATTGCCGAATCCGACAACCGCCGCCAATACGAGGATCGGCACCACGGGCGCGCCCTCATAAGCGAAAAAGATCATCCCCGCAATACCGATAAAGCGGAGCGGCGCACCGATCAGGATCGTCGTCTTTTTGGATGTGCGGCTCATGAGCGGTCCGAAGACCGCCATACCGACGAGCTGCGAGATCATCAGGGCCGCGAGCACATAGGTCAGAAATCCGCTCGCATAGGCATTGAGCACGTCATCCACGTAATAGATCGCCATGCCGGAGATAAAATCCATGCCGCACTGTCCGAACAGATACAGCCCGATAAACAGCCTGAACGACTTGCTCTTAAACACACTCACCGCCTGCGGAAAACTGTCCTTCAGAGAAGTCTTCACGGGTTCTTTTTGTTTTTCCCACGTGCCGAGGAACACCATGAAGGAGGTGACAAAAAACAGCACGCCAAAGAGGAGCGCACAACGCAGATACGCGCCGGTATCGAGATTGTCCCGGATCATAAAGGACGGAACGAGTCCGCAAATCATTGCGCCGATGGTCGACCAGACCATGCGCATGTTGGAAAACTTGGCGCGCATGGCATAATCATCCATCATGTCCGGTAACAGTCCGTTATACGGCACCATCAAAACGGTAAAACCGGTATTGAAGAGACAGTACATCGTAAAGTAAAAAACATATTTCACCGCGACGGAATCCGATGGTGAAGGTACCCACAGCAACACAAAGGTGATCGCGGAAACGATGCTACCGATCATGATATAGAAACGCTTTGCGCCGAAACGTGAACGCGTGCGGTCCGTGATGTTGCCCATGATGGGGTCGGTGATGGCATCCCAGATCTTGCCGACCAGAGGAATCGTGCCGACGAGCGCCGCGGGCATGCCCAGTGCCTTGGTCAGGAAGACGGCAAAAAACGAATTGATGATCAGAAAGCATCCGCCGTTAAAAAACTCTCCCATCCCGTACATCACTTGGGACATCAATCCGTAGTTCGGTTTTTTTTCTTTCATATAAGTATCCCCCGGGAATTCTTTCTCATTCCCTGTGCCCCCTTCCGTCTTATCATACCATAATTTTTTGTTTTTCAGCGATAACTCTTTTGCACCTTCTTTATGCTCTCCTTCATTTTCCCGACCACCTCCGCGGGTGCCGTGATCCGCACGCCGTCTCCCAGCGCAAAGACCCAGCCGAAGAACTGGTCGCTGACCGCCACATCCACATGTGTCACGAAATGGTCTTTGCCGTCCGGACGGATCATGATCTCCTTGCCGAAGCGGTCGATGATGACGCCGACCATGTTGTTACGGCAGCGCAGCGTCACGCTCGTGGTCCCGCCGCCGAACATGCCAAAGGAAGACTTGGCGTATTTGGCGGGATTCCATTTTTCAAAAGTCTCTTTGCCGTCACGCATTTCCGCCGTCTGTCTGATCTTTCGCATCTTGTCGACGCGGTAATGCTTGATCTGATGGTTGTTGGTGCTGTAACCGATCAGATAATAATTCTCGTCATCCCAGGAGAGAGCCCAGGGAGAGGTCTCGATGATCCCGTCAAACCGGGGCTCGAGCGTCTTTTGCAACGTCCAGTTCATGTATTCGAAGCGGATCTTCTTATTTTCGCTGATCGCACTGTGCAGCGCGTCCACGTTATAATAGATGCTTTCATTCATCGTCT
Organism: Lachnospiraceae bacterium; assembly: GCA_017448245.1. Classification (GTDB taxonomy): domain Bacteria; phylum Bacillota; class Clostridia; order Lachnospirales; family Lachnospiraceae; genus Butyrivibrio. The sequence continues at coordinate 8,726 of JAFSLV010000018.1, forward strand.
TGACGCGTCCGCTCATCATCACCTGCCGGTTGAGCTCACGCGCCTCATAATGCGACGCATACTGCTCGAGCTTGTGAATCAGTTCGGCACTCTTTCTCTCGGTGATAAATTTGGACGACTGGATCGCGTCGACGAGTAGCTTGAGCTCCGCGATTTCAAACTGCTTGTTGGTCACGTGATAATGATACCCCTTGCCGTCCGGCTCTCCCGTAACCTCTACACCCAGGACCTTGAGCTGTGCGAGATCGTCATAGAGACTCTTGCGGTCCGCCGTCACGCCGTAAAAAGAAAGCGCTTCTTTGATCTGCGGCATCGTGAGATAGTGATCCTCGTCCGTTTTTTCGAGCATGATACGACTCAGATAATAGAGTTTGAGTTTTTGATTCGTTCCTTTGGGCATGATCCGCCTCCCCGGTTGATTGCTGACAAACATCTGTCATCTATTATAACAGGGCAGCACCGTTGCGGGCGCAACCGTTCCGGCCGCGGAAGCCTCATCCGAAACGTCTGAGGAGGCGACTGCAGAATCATCGGAAGACACTGCCGCGGAACACGGCGGGCACGCTGGTGATGGTGCTGTAATTCCTCAGTACGTTTCCACACGGATGGTGCCCGAAAGATTACGGATCTGATCCGTGCCTTCGATTGCCTCACCAAGCAGATACAAACCGTTGTACGCGCCAAAATCGTCGTAAAACATCACAACATTTCCCCAGGGTGAAAACAGTGCCAGACCTCCGGCGGTGCCCCCGCCTTCCACGCCGCCTGCCGTCTCCACCGTCTCCTCGGGATAGAAAATCTTTTCATTGTTTCCGTAGTTTTGCACCTCTGTTTCAATCGGCAGCATATCATACAGGCTCTTTGCCGGCGGTGTATCATTCAGTTTGTACAAAATGGTATTTGTGCCGTCTGTCACACGAATGATCATTTCCTGCTCCTCTCCCCTGTCGGATGTCGTTTCGGCGGAGGTTCTTTCGGATTCTGCTTTTGCCGCATCCGTCCGTGTTTCTTCTGCATTCACGGCGGCGGATGCCGCATCACCTGCGCCCGCTTGTGTTGCCGGCGACACGGATCCGCCGGCACTGCCGGTGCTCCCGCAGCCGTACAACGCAAGCACAAGCAGCGCGGATACAAGCGGAACAGGGATATGTCTTTTCTTTGTCCTCACGATCAGCATACCCGTAGTCCTCCTTATGCCGGGATTTTGGCGCTAATTCCATTATAAATACAGTCAGCGCCAAAATAAACGGTGATTTTTGGCGCTGACGCATATTTTTTTACCGTTAGCGCCAGACGGCGCCCGGGTATTCGATGACTACAGGATGTTTCCGTCCGTGCTGATCGTGATGACCTGCCAGGGGATGAACTTGCCGCTGGCCTGCAGGGCGTTTTTCGCGGCCATTTCGATGCCACCGCAGCAGGGTACCTCCATGCGGACGATCGTAACCTCTTTGACATCGTTATTGGCGATGATCTCCGTCAGCTTTTCCGTATAATCGACGCCGTCCAATTTGGGGCATCCGATCATCGTGACGCGGCCCTTCATAAACTCCTCGTGCATGTTAGCATAGGCGTAGGCCGCACAGTCCGCGGCGATCAGGAGCTTTGCGCCGTCGTATAAGGGCATCTTCGGCGGCAGGAGCTTGATCTGGCAGGGCCACTGGCCGAGCCTCGAGACCGGTTTTCCGTATCCCGCAAAGGCAGGACCGGCGGGCGCCTGCTGCTCTTCCTCGCGCGCGGGCATTGCCGCAAAGCGTGCGCCGGGGCACCCTCCGGCAGGATGCCCGTGCGCACCGTGCATATCTGCATGTTGATTGCTGTCGATGATATGATCCATGACTGACCCCCTCTTTTTCATTGCTTCTTTGACTGCGGCCTCGTCGTAGGCCGGTGCTTCCCGCTCTTCAAAGGTGATCGCACCCGTCGGGCAGGCCGGCAGGCAGTCGCCGAACCCGTCGCAAAAGTTTTCCCGCACGAGCTTTGCTTTTCCGTCGATGATGTCGATCGCGCCTTCGTGGCAGGCCAGCGCGCAGATGCCGCAGCCGTTGCATTTGTCTTCGTCGATATGAATGATTTTGCGTATCATAAGTCTTCCTCCGTGGATGTACTGCTGCTTCCTTATGCCGGGCGGTGTCGCAAAGTCCCGCGACGACTCTTGCGGAAAAATCGTCATCACGGCTTTGACACCTGTATCACAGTATAGTATGATGGTAAGCGAATATATGTGGTTTTAACCACGTAATCACTCTTTTTTTGTGAGGTATTTCGCATGGATATACAGATGATCAAAGACACACAGATCTTTAGCGGGATGTCGGATAAAGAGGTTGAAACAGCGCTAAGGCACCTTTCCTCCCATGAAAAAAAGCTCCGGAAGGGGAGCATCGTTCTCCATGCCGGAAGCGTCACCGACAACATGGGGCTCGTCCTCGAGGGGAGCGTAACGATTGAAAACAACGACCTCTGGGGCAACCGTACGATTTTAAGCCGCGTGGAGCAGGGGGAATTTTTCGCGGAGACCTACGGTTTTCTCGGCACGCAGCCGCTGCTGGTGGACGTGGTGGCAAACGAAAGCAGCCGCATTTTGTTTTTACGGATCGGTGCGCTCAGAAGCCATCTCACCCGCAACGAGGCGTGGGTCACAAAGCTTGCGCTTAATCTCCTTAAGATCTCCATGCAAAAAAATCTCATGCTCTCCGGCCGGAGCTTCCAGACCTCCCAAAAAACGATCCGCGGACGCGTGATGGCCTACCTCGACAGCCTGTCCACCGCCACGGGAAAACAGGAATTTGACATTCCTTTCGACCGCCAGCAGATGGCGGATTACCTCAACGTGGAACGAACGGCGCTCTCAAAGGAACTGGGCAAAATGAAGCAGGAGGGCCTGATCGGATTTCGGAAGAATCATTTTATGCTTCCCCTTGTCGGAGGCGAGGAACATATATCCTGACTCCTTTTTACTCATGTGCGATCCCGTTGACGATGCAAATCACAAGCCGCTTACCCAGTTCATGACCTCCTCCTTTGCGCCCGGCACACGGTCCGCGTAGAGCTCGATGCCCTCCGTCACAACCGCCTCCGGCTCCAGGCCCGCGATGGTTGAAACGGTGCCGGAAAAGCGGCTGCCACCGTGCGTGCAGGAAACGATGATTTCTTTCCCCGAGAAATCATAGGTGTCAAAAAACGTATAGACCGCCATGGGGAGGTCTCCCCACCAGTTGGGAAAAACAAAGTGTATCGTGCTGTAATTTTCAAGTCCCGTCAGCGTACTTGCAAGCTCCGGCCTTGCGTTATCCCCCTGCTCCTGTCTGGTGTCCGTGATGCACTCGTTATAATCCGCCGCGTATTTTTTTACGGTCAGGATCTCATGCAGGTCGCCTCCCGTCGCCTCCGCGATCCACTCCGCCATCATCTGCGCGTTGCCCTTCAGGGTATCTCCGTCCATCAAAAGAGACGCGCTCGAAATCACATCGACATCCTCCGGATAATCCGTGACGCCCATGCGCGAAAAGTAGATCACCAGCGTGTCCGTATCGCCCGCCGCAGCAGTATCCGTCGCTGAGGCTTGCGTTCCGGCATCCTGCGTCTGCTGTGCGGACGCGTTTTCGCCCGCCGGCTCTGTGGTCTGCGCCTGTGTCGCGGTTTCCGACGCTTCCCCGGTGGTCTGTGTCTGTGACGAAGCTACAGACGAGGAGCCCTGCGCCGCACCGGATGCGCCGCAGGCGGATACCGTCATCACCAGCGCGAAAAGCATCACGATATATTTCATATTTCGTTTCATCGTACCATACCCTTTCGTGTTCGTAGCATGATATTTACACTCACGCCTTCTCAAAGTCCGGCTTCCATCCCGCAAACTGCTTGAGCTGTTCGTCGGTGCGGTGGTAATAGCGCTCGTCCTTATCGAGTGCGGCGATCTGTGCCATCTCGTCATCCGTCAGTTTGAAATCCAGGATGTCCAGGTTGTCTTTGATGTGGTCCACATTTTTGCTGCCGGGAATGACCACAAAATCCATCTGCGTGTGCCAGCGCAGAATCACCTGTGCGGCCGTCTTATGATACTTTTCGCCAAGCTCCGCAAATACCTTTTCCTGCATCAGCTTCGTGTCGCCGTGGCCCAGGGGATACCAGCTCATGAGCTTGATATGATATTTGTCCAGCGTCTTGCGCAGCTCCTTCTGCGTAAAGTACGGATGTGCCTCCACCTGGATAAACTGCGGAACGACCTCCCATTTCGTCTGCAGCTCCTCGAAGTACTTCCCTTCAAAATTGGAGATGCCGATGGACTTGGCCTTCCCCTCCCGGTACGCCTTTTCCAGTTGCCTGTATCCGGCGAGCCAGTTGCCCGCAGGCTGGTGGATATAGAGGAGATCGACGTAATCCGTGCCGAGACGCTCCAGGGTTTCGTCCACCGCGTTCTCGTTTTCGTACTCGCTCGGCCAAAGCTTCGTGGACAAAAAAACCTCCTCGCGCTTTACGCCGCTGTCCTTCATCCCGCGTCCGACGGCGCGCTCGTTGACGTAGGCATTGGCCGTGTCGATCAGACGGTATCCCATCTTCAGCGCCTCGCGGACGCTGTTTTCCGCATCTGCGGGCGCCAGCATAAAGGTACCGATCCCGACGACCGGACATTCCAGATTGTTGTTGAGTTTGACGGTTTCCATGTTTCTTTCTCCTTTCGCTCTTTTCATTAAGCTGCCGTATGCTGCAAAACAGGTTCCGTATCCCGTGCCTCAGGTTGTCGATTCTTACAGCAGACCGCTTTCCCGAAACCACTTGTCGACTTTTGCTTTCGCGTCTCCTGCGGTGCTGCCCGTGATCGCAAGACCTTTTTTGACATCCGCGCCCTTTGCGTATTTTTTGACGTCGCCCTCGCTTTTTCCCATGCCGCTGCCCTCGTGCGTGCAGAGCGGAAGGATGGTCTTTCCCGTAAAATCGTGCGCCTCCAAAAAGGTCGCGACGGCCATCGGGAAGGTGCCCCAGTAATTCGGATAGGCCAGCACGATTTTGTCATACGCGTCGAGGCTGCCGATGTCACCGGTCAGCTCCGGTCTCGCGTTGTCATGCAGGTCCTTTTTTGCTTCCTCGATGCAGGTCATGTACACCGGCGAGTACGGTTTCTTCATCTCGATCTTAAAGGTGTCAGCGTCGATCAGCTCCTTCATCTGATTGACGACCAGCTCCGTGTTTCCGGTTTCCACATAGCGCATTGCGCCGCCGAAATAGTTTTCATCCGCCCTTGAAAAAAATGCGATCAGTGTCTTTGCCATGTTGTGCCTCCTCCTTTGCTTCCGTCCCCGCGTTTACCCGGGCGGGTTGTTTCTTTTGTTGTGTTTATTTTCTCACGGCGATATTGCAATGTCTAATCGAAACATTGTATAATTGATTTAATTATTAAATAACATGGAGGGGAAGCATGACGACCAAACAGATCGATTATTGCATCGAGCTCGCGCATACATTAAATTTCAGCCGGGCGGCGGAGAACGCCTTCGTCAGTCAGCCGACGTTTTCCTACCAGATCCGGCTGCTGGAGGAGGAGGTCGGCTTCAGGATCTTTGACCGCAACGGCAAGGGCGCCGTGCTGACGCCGGCCGGGACACAGTTCGTCGGCTATCTGACCAATATGCGCGAGGAGTTGAAGCGTGCGATCGAGCAGGGACAAAACTTCAGCGAAACATACAAAGACAATATCACGATCTCTCTGATGGTGCGGCAGGCGCTCTACTTCCTTCCGGAGGCCATGCGCGCGTTTGCCGATGCGGAGCCGGACGTACTGGTTACGCCGGTCTTCCGGTATGAAAACAGCATCGAGTACTTCCTCAGAAACGAATCCGACATCGTGTTCGCATTAAAGGAACAGACCAGGCAGCTTGCGGGCGTCAGCGTGCATGAGCTCTTTGAAAGCCGTATCTATCTGATCGCCGACAGAAACGATCCGCTTGCCGCCAAAAACAAAATCCGGGAAAAAGACCTGTACGGACGCACGCTGATGGTGGGCGGCGGTTCCCCTCACGCCCTGCGCGCCGTGCAGCAGCGGATCACCGCCACCGGCAAGGTCAGTTACTTTAACAGTCCGGACCATGACTCCACGCTGACGAGTGTGACCGCCGGCAGAGGTGTCTGCCTTGCGCCGGGATTCCTGAACGATCACAGCGACCAGTTCGCGTGGATTCCCTTTGACTGCAAGGAATCCTTTTCCTGCGTGCTCGTGACACACAAAAACGATACGCGCGAAAGCCTGACATCGTTCATCGGTATATTGCAAAGGCTGTACCGGGAAGCCGTGGCGTTTCCGTTGTGAAACGGCGCACTATGCGATACGATTGGCATTTCCCCAATCACACAGTTTATCCAGCACCTTGACGAGTGAATGGCCGCGGTCCGTGAGCAGGCTTTGACCTATGCCTGCAGCCGCACCATCCGTGCGAACAGCCCGCCGCGTGACATAAGCTCCTTCGGCGTCCCTGTCTCCTGCACCTTTCCTTCCGAGAGATACACGATCTGATCCGCGTTCATGACGGTGCGCATGCGGTGCGCGATGATGAGCACGGTTTTATCTTTGATCAGGCCCGTGAGCGCGGTCTGTACGGCGCTCTCGTTTTCGACATCGAGGGAAGCGGTCGCCTCATCGAGGAGGATCACCTTCGCGCCTTTCAGCATCGCTCTCGCGATGGAAATGCGCTGGCGCTCGCCGCCGGAGAGCTTTGCCCCGTTTTCGCCGATCATCGTGTTGTATCCTTCCGGAAGCTTCCGGACAAATTCGTCGCACTGTGCAAGACGCGCGGCCTCCGTTACCTCTTCGTCCGTCGCGTCCTTTTTGCCGATGCGGATGTTTTCCATGACCGTATCCGCAAATAACACGACATCCTGAAAGACAATCGCCACATCCGTAAGCAGCACCTCGGGGTCTACGGTCTTCACGTCGATGCCTCCGATTAAGACACTCCCCTCCTGCGGATCCCAGAACCGCGCGGCAAGTTTTGTCGCCGTGGACTTGCCGCCGCCACTAGGTCCCACAAGTGCCGTGACCTCGCCCTGACGCGCGGTAAAGCTCACGTCCTTTAACACCGTCTCTGACCCGTCCTCGCTGTCCTGATAGGAAAAGGTCACATGATCGAAACGGATATCGTAATTTGCCGGGGAAAAGGCCGTCGTTCCCGTCATCTGTTTTTCGTTTTGTATCACGCGCATCCGCTCAATGCGCACCTGCGTCGCAAAGACCGCCGCCATATTGGCAAAGAGGCCGCCCAGCGGATCATAAAATCTGGTGGCGGCAATCAGAAACATCAAAAAGACCGTGAGGCTGATTACGCCTCCCGAAAGCAGCGTGATGCCGGCAAGGACCGTTGTCGCGATGCCGACCTTCAAAAAGGTCTGCGCCGCCGTGACGATGCTTCCCGTCACGAGCTCCGACCTGCGGTTGACGGCCTCCGCCGCATCCAGTTTGCCGTCCAGTTCCGCAAGATATGCCTCGTTGCGGTTACAGGCCCTGATGTCCGGAACCTTCTCCAGAAGCTCCTGCAGCGCGTCCGTTGCCGTGCGCCTTGCCTCCACGTTTTTCACCATATGGCTTTTCTGGAAATACCGCGACGCGTAGACGAGCACCACCGACACCGGCACCACCCAAAGCAGCGCAACGGCCATCCGCCATTCATAGACGAGCATCGCAATCGCGATCAGGATCGTCGACACATAGGTCCCGATCATCTGCGGATAAAAATGGGAAAAGGCTTTTTCCAGCAGCTCGCAGTCGCTCATCATCGTGCTCGTCAGATCGGAGAGATCACGCTTTCCGAAAAAAGAAAGCGGCAAATGGCGCAAGAGCTCCGCCAGCGCGATTCTGCGCTTTCCGCTCTCCGCGTAGGTCGTCACGTAGAGCGAGCGGTACTGTACGAGAAAGGTCACATACAGCACGACAAGGGCGATGACACTGCCGGTCACCGAAGGAATCAGACGCGCCTTTACATCGCCGCCATTTCCCAGCGCATCGATGATCCCCGTCAGTGCATAGGACAACACAAACACCGGCAGCATCTTTGAGATGTTGACGAGCACCGTGAGAAAGATACTTTTCACAAAGTCCCTTGCGCCCTGCTTTGTCATTGCATAACGGTCCGCGATTTTTGCGATCATGCCGCACCTCCGATCTTCCAGGCCGCAGCCTTTTCATAATCAGCCCGCATCCGCGCATACAGTCCGTTTCTTTCCATCAGTTCGTCATGCGTGCCTTCCTCTTCCACCCTGCCGTCCGCAAGGACAAAGATCCGGTCTGCGTTTTTGACGGTTGATAAGCGGTGTGCGATCATCAATACGGTCTTGTCCTTCATCAGCGCCTCAAAGCCCTTCTGGATCAGCGCCTCGTTTTCCGGATCGGCAAAGGCGCTTGCCTCGTCCAGGATCACGATCGGTGCGTCCTTTAAGATCGCGCGTGCGAGCGCAATCCGCTGCACCTCCCCGCCGGACAGATACACGCCCTTTGTGCCGATGACGGCATTAAGCCCTCCCGGCACTTTTTCCAGGATGTCGTCGCATTGTGCGGCGTGCGCGGCGGAAAGGATCTCCTCCTCCGTTGCGCCCTCCTTTGCCGCGGCGATGTTTTCCCGGATGCTCTTCTTAAAGAGCTTTGCGTCCTGAAACACAAAAGCGATCATATCCATCAGCGCGCTTTCCTTCATGGCACGCACATCGATACCGCCGATCGTAACACTCCCCTCCCGTACATCAAAAAAGCGGGGAATGAGCCTTGCAAGCGTGGTCTTTCCGCCGCCGGAAGGTCCCACCAGCGCACAGGTCGACCCCTTAGGAATCGTCAGGGATACATTGCTGATCGCGGGATGTATGCCTTCCTCGTAGGAAAAAGTGACGTTATTAAATACGATGTCATTTGCCGCATCCTCCGGAAGCGCTGTGCCTTGTCCGTCCGCAAGCGGTGCCTCCTTTAAGATCTGCTTTAATTTGAAGGTCGCCTCGTGGGCATCCATAAAGGCATTGCTGACATACATGATGCGGTCCATCATAAAGGCGAGCTGCGGCGCAAAGAAAATATAAAAGACGAGGTCGGCCAGTTTTTCCCAGCCGCTTCCGGATCCTGCGATGATGATCATGCCGACCGGCAGTAAAAACATAAAGGAGGAATTGAGGACCACCGTAAACCAGGTATAGGGCTGTGCACACATCAGCGAATACTTTGCGGCGAGCGAGCTGTTCTCATCGATCGCGTCCTTAAATCCCTTGAAAGAATGCACGGTCTGCTGAAATACTTTTACGACCGGGATACCGCGGACATACTCCGTCGCCTCCGCGCTCATCCGCTCGCCGGAGCGCTGGTAATCATTGTAAAAATCCATCGCCTTGATCTTACCTTTTTTTCTCCGCTCCTCGATCTCCTCCGGTGTCGCGTTCATGCCGCCCATCATCGTCATCAGAAAGGTAAAGGAAATCAGCATCGGCACAAGGCAGGTGAGGCCCATCCGCCAGTCAAACAAAAAAAGAAGGAGCACACCGCAGACGGGTGTGACGATCCCTCCGACGGCATCGGGAAGATTATGTGCCAAAAGTGTCTCCGTCAGCGCCGCGTTGTCGTCGATCTGCTTGCGGATGCTGCCGGAAAGATTGGCATTGAAAAAGCCGAGCGGCACATGCAGCAGGTGCGCCGCCGCTCTCTTGCGCATGTTGGTTGCCGTGCGGAAGGCCGCAAGGTGCGTGCACATGAGCCCCGCAAAATAGATCGCGGAGGACAATATAGCCGCGGTGAGCGCATACCAGCCATAGCGCGTAAGCACACCGATGCCCTCAAGCGCCGGCATCGCACGAAAGACGCCCCGCGCAACCACCCATACGAAGAGATAGGTCAGGATCCCGACAGCGGCGGATATGCCGGAGAGTGTGCATCCGAGAATCGTGAGACGCTTATAGCTCCCCGCATACTCCATCAGCTGCGCAAGAGGTCCCTTCTCCTTTGTTTTTGTCCGCTTTCTGCTGTCTGTCTTTTCGTCCATGCTCGCACCTCTTTGTCTGATCCGAACTCCGATTAGTCGTATCTAATCGCTTGTTAGATTATACTAACTCTTTCCTCTTTTGTCCACAATAGAAGATTATTCATGCGACACAGGCAGAAAGGGACGGTTGACAAATCCCACTGCCTCCCTCACAATGTTTTCGATAATGATTACTGAAATGAGGACTGCTCTGTTATGAACACACTGGTCATCGTATTGCCGATCCTTACCATATTGATGTTTGATCTCGGGCTCACGCTGAAGGCGGATGATTTTTCGCTGGTGTTTAAAAAGCCTCTTGGCGTGGTCGTCGCACTCTTCGGGCAGATCGTGCTGCTTCCCGCACTCGCGTTTGCGATCGCCTATGTATTCCGCCTGCCCCCGGCCTTTCTGATCGGACTGGTGCTGATCGGATGCTGTCCGGGCGGGAGCTCATCCAATCTGTTCACAAAAGTCGCGGGGGGCGATGTGGCACTGTCCGTCACATTGACTGCCCTGAGCAGCATCATCACGCTCATCACACTGCCCGTCATCATGCATCTTGTCACCGGATACACGGGAAGTGCCGTGGGCATCACGCTTCCGGTGAAAAATCTCGTGATACAGAATCTGTTGCTGATGCTTTTGCCGGTGCTCCTCGGGATTGCGCTCCATCATTTCCGGCCGCGCATCGCAAAAGCGACGGACACGGTGCTGTCAAAGACCGTGTTTCCGTCGCTCCTCATCCTTGTCAGTATCTTTTTTGTACAGAACAGGGACGTGATCACGCAGTATCTGTTTTCGGTCGGCGCCTGCGTCACGGCGCTGATCCTCACCGCCATCCTGCTTGCTGCCGGATTGTCGCGCATGTTCCGCTTCGATGCGCGCGTGCGTAAGACCGTCGTGATCGAGGTGGGGATGCAAAATGCAGCGCAGGCCATTGCCGTCGCAAGCAGTCCTTTTATCTTTCACAACAACGAGATCGCCATCCCCGGCATCCTGTATTCCCTGATGATGAATCTGATCTTACTTGCCTATCTCGGCATGATCAAAGCGCGCGAGCAAATGCGGGTGTCCGCATAAAGGGAGCGTACCCAAATCGTTCCATGCCCGGACCGTAAAACCCTTTTTACTCATGCTTCCGTCAGGCAGAAGCTCCGCGTTTTCCGCTGTCTGTCCGAGATACGCACACTCCACGCCGACATTTTCATTGTCCGTCAGATGCAGATGTAAAAACGCATTCTCATACTCCGACAGTACATCGACCAGCCTTTTTAACATCTCCTGCGGGTAAGAGTGTCTCGCCGATGCGTCCCGACAGGGTATTCCTTCCTTCCTTCATTTGATTACATTGCTTTTCCGTACGGGAACGGGATGCTCCCGCTGTCTGATCCGGGTGTCGACTTATTCGTAGGGAATCAAATCATAGCTGTCCTTTTTGCCGTCGGCATGCGTGACGGTGATGACAGCCTCCTCCTCGTCGCCGGAGAGCGTGATCGTGTCGCCCACCTCGAGGTCCACTTCGCCGATATCGTAGTTGACCGCATTTTCGTCGATCACGCCGATGTCATAGGTGTCGGGGCCGGCGTCCTCGCCAATCTTGGTAAAATCAAACCCGATGGTGCTGCCGCTTTTGACAACCGAGAGGTTGAGTTTGTCGCCCCATGTATCATCCTCGACGGGAGAAATATAGACACCGTGGATCTCCACATCAAGATCATTCTTAAAGTGCAGATCAAAATCCTTTGAACTCCCGCCGCCGCAGCCGCCAAGTACGGCGGCAAGCATCAGACATGCAAACACCATCGAAACAACACGCTTTTTCATTTTGAACTCTCCTTTCAACTGTTTACCGTTTCCTGAATGTTGTAACATAGCTGTCCTGCGCAAACGTCATGTAAGCCTCCATCACCAGCGGTCCCCCCGCTCCTTCATAATAAAAACTGAGCTCCGCCAGTTCATGACCGTCCTCCGTGGTCAGCACATATCCGCGTCCGTCACCCGCCGCGCCCTCTCCGCCTGCTGGAAACGTTATATCGCCGGCAAAGACATTTCCGGTATCGCCGACCGTGTATACAAAGGATCCGCCCCAGTAGAACAGCTCCAGTACGCTGTCCGACTGGTCGTCATACCAGGTGCCCTCCAGCTCGTCTTCCACGGGGCTTGCGCCGATCCGCTCCGTAAAACCGTTATTTCCATCGTCCTCATATCCGCTCGTCTCCGAGGGCTCCGTCTCCGCCATCCGTTCCAGCTCCGCGCCGATGTCTCTCACATCCTCCAGCGCAACCGGCTCCATCCCGAAGACCGGAATAAACGGGAACCTGCTCCACTTGTCAAACACCTCCAGCGCTTCCGCTTCATCCGCCTTGCTGCCGTCCACCAGATAGCCGCCGTTGGCGTCCGAGGACCAGGACTGTTCTTCGCGGGCGTCCTCCTCTCTCATCTCATACACGATGCCCTCCGCACCGACACCCCACCAGGAGTCCAGGAAAAATCCGGTGCGATAGCCGTAGTACATCTCTCCGTAGCACGAGTAATTGCCGACCTCGATCACATCATCCTCCCCGGGAGAATAGGTAAACAGGTGCACCGGGTTCCAGGGGGAGGTGCCGTTTGCGACCGCAAGCTGGGGAATCATGTCATCGCGGATGAACACCAGGGCAAACCGCACATACTCGGGCAGATCCTCCTCGTCGCCCCATTCTCCGTCCTGATCGGCCTTTGCCGGATGGGACATATAGTCCTCGAGGAAGTCCGTGTATGCCGCAATGGCAAGCTCCGTTCCCTCCTCCGAAAAATAGAGCTCCTCTGCGTCAACCGGGGGTTCTTCTTCCTCCTCCTCTTCGGAGGAAGAGCCGCCGATATTCCTGTCGAACCTTGTCGTTGACGAACCGCTCCGCGCCGCGTTTGAACCGCTGCTTCTTTTTCCGCCGATAACGCCGCTCAGCACCAGAACAAGCACGACCACGGCAACCACCAGCAGGGCGCACACCGCAATCAGTGCGACCTTGAGTCCGCTGCCGCCTTTTTTGCCGCCGCCGTTTCCGGAATCACCGGCGGGCGGTGCAGACTGAGGCGCCTGTTGTCCGTATCCCGGCTGCATCTGCGGCTGCTGATACTGCATCTGCGGCTGCATCTGCGGCTGTCCCGGCTGCATCTGCGGTTGTCCCGGCTGCATCTGCGGCTGTCCGGATTGCGAGAACTGCTGCTGTCCCGCCCCGAGCGGCGCACCGCAGTTGCCGCAAAACCTGATCCCGTCCGCATTCATCGTATTGCATCGTTGGCAAAACATCGGTCGTTGCTCCTTTCTGCCTGTGACTTTTCCTCCCCTGCGCCGTTATGACGCGCCTTGCATCCTTACACCAAAAGAGATTTATCTCTGTGTGCAACTGCATCATAACACGATTACGATACGCCTACACCCTACAATAGTCGGTTTCGTTATTGCGTTATTATATGGACGGTATTACGATTGCGCGGGTATGATATACTATTCTCCGGAGGTTGTACGATATGACTGAAAAAGGCAGGTATACGCAAGACCACGGAGCCTGCCGCTAAACCGCCTCAGGCATAAGCGACATGCCTATCAGCGGTCACGATCATGATAATCACAAACATCACCGTGGAGGCTGCCGTGAGTTCCTTCTTCTGTGTCAATCGGCCTTATTGCAGCCCAAAACAGGGTCAGCTTTGTGATTGGCTTATACCGTTTATCTTCGCGTTTATTCACACCTGCAGATATCTAATACTCCCTCAACACAAGTTCCGTGATACCGTCATTAAACCCGCCTTCCACACGCAGGACCTTGGGGTTACGGTTATAGCTGTACTCATCCCATATCATGTCCTTCAGGCCATGGCCGCGGTGATAGCCGTGTATCAGCCTGATCCGGTAGACGGACTTGTCCGCCGCCCGGATTGCCTGATCGATTTTTTTCTTTGCATCTTCCGCACGCATGCCGTGCAGATCGATTTCGATGTTTCCTGTCACCGGGAACCTTCCTTATCCGACTTAATTATCGTGCATTGATCTTCTTCAGATTTTCTTTCCATCCACGATGTTTACACCGGGATAGGTCTCCCGCAATTCCTTCACGCTACCGTCGATGCCCGTACCTCCGGATGTCGCAAACAGATGCACCTGCTTCCCCGCTAGATCCGCCTGATCAAAAAACGTATTGATGATCCTCGGATGCGTATACCACCAGATCGGATAGCCGATCCAGATTTCATCCACGCCGCTCAAATCCGGCATCTCATCGATCTCCGGCCTGGACATCTTGTCTTCATACTCCTTTACATTGCGGCTGGACTTGTCCTGCCAGTTTACATCCGCGTCCGAATACGGTACGCATATATAGAATTGCTTCGTCTAATGTAGCCAGTTCTGCGCTCGGAACATTTCCGGTTGACGTCCATCCGTAGCACTTGACATGATGGCTTCCAAGGAGCAGAAAAAACTGTTGTCCTTGCTTGAACTCTCTCCGATTCCACCCGACGAGGTTCTCTTGAAGCCCGACTTGCCAAGGTTCGCTTGCGTTTACTTTTTCACTCAAAGGATTACCCGGGGCGTTTCCTGTCGCTCTCTTTGATCTGTTCGATACACCACGCAAATGCCTTTGCAGTTCTGACATCCGCATCTTTGAAATGATTTTCATACTTTATTATCCATTAATCTTTTAAACAGCCTATTGGTATTACAAATACCCCGTCCTCTCTTTTGTATCCATACTGAGTACCTGTAATTACAATTTTTAAATCCGGCAATCTAAGCGGAACTTGCTTTTCTTTCTCGTTATACTCCTTAACTAATCGCTCTATTTCGTTCAGGTGTTTTGCGCCTTCATCCACTTCTGTTTGCCCAAGCTTTATTTTGGTCCGGTGATTAGAACACCACCTAAGGCGCCAAGCCTTCTTTCCAACTGTTTGTCAGTTATTCTTTCTATATATGGCATTTTCTAATCCTCCTCCGCTATAATTATGTTTTATCCGACACTTTTGTGCAATATTAATCTACAAAGTTGTGGTGTCTGATCCGACAAATTTGTCTCCTCCTTTATGATCCGGGATATCGCGGGCGATAAAAAGGACACCCCGGGATTACCCGGGGCCCCTGTATTCTCTGTTTCGTTTCCGGCATCATGCTTCTGAGAAAGATTCATGTCTTCTTGATCTCAAACTGCACGTTTCCGTCTTCGTTGATGCCGATCTTCATTGTTTTCAAATACTTGTTAATGAATTGTTCCTGTTCTGATTCGTTCATATCGATTCTTGTCAGCGTCAGTATCTCGTTCATCAGATCCATGATATTGACATTGCAGTTTGCCGCCAGATATCTTTTTGTCTCGCGGATCAGTGCGGCCTGCTTGATCTCCGTGCTCCCTTTGGAATGAAAATCATCGATGTAGCAATAAAAGATACCCTTGCTGATCAGCGCATCCTTGAGCGCGCCGCTGCACTTGGCATGTTCGACCATGACAAGAAACCTTGCCTCCGGTATGGACTCGATCAGTCCCCAATAATCCGAATCGCTCGATACGAGTACGAAGGAATCCACATGGTTTTCATAGTGTTCTTTGCATGTCCCCGCGGCCAGCTTGATGTCCGCAAGCGACTTATGGTCCAGCAGACGGTCGATCAGGATGTATTCGATCGGGATCCCCACAAAATCACTCAGGATATCCCATCCGGACGCGGCGTGGACATCATCGTACAACACGATCTTCTGTATCTTCTTGAGTTTTTCCTGGTCCAGGTTTTTGATGGCGGCACACAACGCGTACGGGTCGGAGTTTTCGCAATCCACCATAAAGACGGTTTTTTCGCTTTGCTCTATGAAATCGTAGATATTGTTTTTCGTGTACTCGTTGACATCGGATACGCGGCTGTAATCACGAAACTCGTCATTATTCCATTTGTACAGCAATTCGACAAACTTTTTGTCATTGTACAGGATATTGCCGTAGTTATCCGCATCCGGCCAGTACATAAAGACCTGGTAAGGATAGTATTCCTTATGCGCGTAATAAAACGCCACCGCCGCACGGATGCCGGTTTCCGTGATCCCGTTTTTGACGACAAAGAGTCTCCGGATGTATTCCCAGTTGATCCATGCGGGAAAGACATCCTTGCAGTTATTGATTCGGCTCTGGATATTGCGGTTGATCTCGATTAAATACTCATTTGGATTTCTGCGGAAACGGTAGAGGTCGATGCCGTCACCGGTCAGCTGCATAATGGCATCCTGCGGCATATAGGAAGAGGAAGTTATGGTCTTGTAGTCACGGACCATCTCATCGTTGATCCGTTTATAATTGAGCTCGATCGACGTGCGCTGACGGCACAGGTTGCGAATGATCCGTGCGCTTTTGTTTTTTTCCAGCTCGTTGAACACATCGATGTCGGGGGATTCGTACTGGTTTTCAAAGACATTCTTTTTGACGCCGATCAGGTAAGCAAACCGGGAAACGATATCCGTATGTTCGCCGTGTGTTTTATTATGATTAAAAGCACTGCGATCCAGGGCGGACATCGCATCCTTAAAGGATGAAAAGACCGCCATGTTTTCCTGCTCGACGCTTTTCCTTGCCTGATCCTTTGTATCCACGCCCGTATCTCCCCTGTCGCTTTGTGATTTCTCCGGGATATACCCTACACTTTTATTTTAGGCATTTTTACCGGTGCTATCAACGAAAAAAAATAATAATCGATCCTCTGATCCTGATACAAAGGATTTCTTAATAATTCAGGAGTCAGCTTCTCAAACGGAATCACCGTCTCGATTTCAAATTCACCTGCCGTTCCGGCAACGATGAATACCGGTATGCGGATCTGTTCCGGATCATAATGCCATCCCAACGCGTCCGCCAGTTCCTCATGGTCATCCTTCCGGCTTTTCCATTTCTTCCTTCCGAAAGGCCTTTGGGGTGACTCCTTTCATTTCACGGAAGGTCTTGGTGAAATAACTGACGTCCTGAAACCCGCATGCCACCGCGATGTCCGCGATGGATGCCTGGCTGTTGGTCAGACGATTGGCAGCCTGCTCCATTCGATATTCCCGAAGATACCGAATGGGCGTCGTTCCGATGGTCGCTCGAAAGCACCGCAGACATTCGCTCTCGCTGACGGAGGCGCTTCGTGCGATGGCGGCGGTGTCAATGGCCTCGTCATAGTTGTCAAAGATAAATTGAAGCATTGCCTTGATGCGCTCACTGTCCCGCTGGTGCTTGATGGATATGTCAGTCTGTATGGAGACCATATGCTCCGCAATCATGGAAAGAGCCATTGAAAGGGTGTATCGGACCTTTAAGTCAAAATGTGCCGGCTCCTGCGTACAAGCCTGCCACGCTTCCTCCACCGCGTCCAGCACATCTTTTTGCCATGGAAAGCCTTTGTCGAGACGCAAACCGGCAAAACCTTTATTCTGAATGATCGGCAGAACATAGTTTTGATTGAAGGAGCTCTCCGCGCTGCCTCCGATAAGACGGGGATGAAAAACCAGCGAATGCAGACTGCAGCCTTTGGGCGTCAGACCCTGGCAGCTGTGCAGTGCGCACACGTTGACAAAGAATCCGTCGCCGGTATTCAAATCGAACTGCTCGCTGCCGATCACCACGCGGATCGAGCCTTCTGTGACGATTGCCGCTTCCAGCTCATCGTGCCAGTGCCACGGCACATCCCCTTTCGATAAATCGTCATAATAACAGGCGCACGGGAAAGTGGTGGTCCCGTGCCGGACCTGTTCACGAAAGGATCCGTCCACTGTCGTATTGCAAGGTGAAAGCATTCCGTTCCCTCTGTTTTGAAGGTATTTTTATACAATTCAGACGAATTATTCATACCTGCCGAAAAGATTTGACGATATAATTATATATATTTCGGAGAACTTCCGCAACACCAATGAAAACGAGGTAAATCGCATGATTCATATTCTTCTCGTCATCATCTATCTTGCGTTCATCAGTCTCGGCCTGCCGGATTCCCTGCTGGGATCAGCCTGGCCGGTCATACACACGGAATTTGATGTACCTGTATCCTACGCCGGTGCGGTGTCCATGATTATCGCGGCAGGCACCATCATCTCCAGCCTGCTCAGTGACCAACTGACACGAAAGCTCGGCACCGGCAGGGTGACGTTCATCAGCGTAGGCATGACGGCGGCAGCGCTGTTTGGCTTCTCCGTTTCCGGCACCTACCGGATGCTGCTCTTATGGGCAATTCCCTACGGCCTCGGCGCGGGCAGCGTGGATGCGGCACTTAACAATTATGTGGCGCTGCACTATGCCAGCCGCCATATGAGCTGGCTGCACTGCTTCTGGGGTGTCGGTGCATCCATCGGCCCGGTCATCATGGGCGCGGCCATTACGCGCGGCATGGGATGGCACGGCGGTTATCGGATCATCGGCATCCTGCAAATCATCCTTACCGCGATGCTGGTATTCAGCCTTCCGCTGTGGAAAGACAGCGGCGAAGAGAAAAAAGAGGATGGAGCCGCCCCTCTGTCCCTGCGCAGGATTATCGGCATCCCCGGCGCAAAGTCCGTCATGGTATGCTTCTTTTGCTACTGTGCGTTGGAGCAGACCACCGGGCTGTGGGCCAGTACCTTTTTGGTGCTGCGGTGGAACGTCAGCGCGGAGCAGGCCGCGACACTGGCAGGACTGTTTTTCATCGGTATCACCACCGGACGCGCTGTCAGCGGTTTTGCCACCTTTAAATTCAATGACGCGCAAATGGTGCGCATCGGACAGGGCATTATGCTTGCGGGCATCATAATCATGCTCCTGCCGATCAGCAGGACATTGGCAATGGCCGGTTTCGTTGCCATCGGTGTTGGCTGCGCACCTGTCTATCCCAGCCTCATTCATTCGACGCCGGAACATTTTGGTGCGGATAAGTCCCAGGCGATCATCGGTGTGCAGATGGCCAGTGCCTATCTCGGAACCTGCCTGATGCCGCCGCTGTTCGGTGTGCTGGCAAATACGCTTTCCGTCGGACTCATGCCATTTTATCTGCTCGCGTTGTTGGCACTGATGATTGTCACACACGAGCAACTAAACAGGAGATAATACTGTTTATTCAATGCGTGACTTATGTCACGTTCTACATACAGTAAATGGCATAACTCAATCAACCACTCCGTATGGTTCATGTGGATTGCATCACATCATTTCAAAACCTAATTGATCTCAGCTATCACTTTGTGTTAGGCAGATCTTTAATTGCGGAGTTGGGGCACAAATCATTACCCACACGGGTAATATTATGCTATTCCAGCGTCATAACAACCGCCATTTTGAAACGTCCTTTTGCCGCAACGGAATGAAGAACATCCTTTGCAAAGTGGAAATTATCTCCCTCCTTCACCGGATAGTCTTTTCCGTCATATGTTATGACAGCCTCACCCTCCAAAGCAAAGAACACGGCATCACCTGCAGCGACATGCTCCGGCAGCCCCTGTCCTTCATCCATACTCACAATCATGAATTTCATGTGATCGTTCGCAATAATCGGAATGCGATTCACTGCTCCTTCCTTATACGGAACCAGATCCTTGAGTTGAAATACCTCTCCTGCCTTTACCGCTTCATTCATCATTTCCTTCCTCCATTCTTACGCATGCTCCGCAATCAGCCCGGTGATTTTCTCAATAATCACCTCTGCGTCAATACCGGATTTCTTACTCGCATCCTCCCTTCCCGGGTGCACCCGGATTCATGTTTGCAAAAGTCCCATATTGCATCCTTTCTGCCGCATTGTTAGTTATCTCTAACTGCTATATCAAAAAAAAGACGTTTCGTATAGCGGATAGAATTCCTTTACGCTGCCGTCGATTCCTGTACCGCCGGATGTTGCAAACAGATGCACCTGCTTTCCTGCAAGATCCGCCTGGTCAAAGAATGTGTTGATGATATCCTTTCCGTAAACCGCCACCTTTGCAACAATCCTTCCCTTTGCTGTATTACCGGATATGCCGAGGAATTCAAACTTTCCATAGGCAGGAGAAGACGACCACACCAATGATTGCGGATGAGCTATAGTATTATGTTTGGAATGAAAAGCGACAGCCCGAGAAGTATTAAACCAGCAACCAGAAATACAGGCCAGTAGCGGTATGAGAAATCGCAATATCTGAACTTCTAATTCATATTCCATCTTTTTCTGCTGCCAATCGAACCGATTCCCGCTTTAAACTGATTAAGTGCCGGATTGACATTACCGGGCGGTGAAATACCATCCGGGGCCCGGAAAAACGCATGACCTGCCGTATTCTATCCCGCATCTCTGATTTGTAGCAGTGAACCCTGCAATTGGAACAGAAAGTCTTATTTTCCATAAATGGACACTTATCACTTCGCTCGAGGGCATATTCTGCCAGGGCCGTACACTCCGGACAGAGACTGGTTTTCGTGCCGTGCCGTTTTTTACAGTAAATGCGAATCATCAGAGTAACGACTGCTTTTTCATTTTCACGCTTTTGATTAATGCTTTTTGTCACCGATTTCGACCTCTGTTTCTCTCCATATTCCTCAACTGCAAACAAAACGACACTGTAGGAGCCTACAATGTCGTCGGTGGTAGCTGGCTGACTTTTCGGCCCCTATAGCTTTGCGTCACTGAGTTTCCCCAGCTTTGCCCTTGTTTGGTTGTGCCTCTCTATTTTATGCGTTTTGCGGCGTACTATCAACCATCAATTGTACGAAATCTTACCTCTTCAGAAAGAAATTGCACGTTTTAACCGTATTTTCACGAATCCTCTCTGCAAATCTCATAATATCTGCATATCATGCAACAATGACACCCTTCAGGATTTTCACACATAATGTTATTACTCCAAGACGTAATAATTAACCTTCGTATTCATCTAATCCATAGGTTTCCATATATTCCAGAATCAGAGAATGCACCTCCGTGATCGGTGCTTCCTCTTTTCCCTCCCGCCATATCCAGCCGCTTGAAAGATTGAACTGGTAAACAGTGCCGTCCTCCGCATGATAGATTTATTCGGGGATGCCGTCGCAGGTCTCTTCCGACCAGTCGAGACCTGAAAGCATCTCATCCAGTTTTCTCTGTGTGGGATTTCCTGCATGGAGCATCGGGGAAGATCCGACACGAAACACATGATATACGTTTTCAAGGGCGGGCGGATTCGCTTCACTCGTAACTGTATCGCAATACACCATGACTACTCCGTCCGCCACAAGCGACCAGTTAACCTCACCGTCCTTCACTGGAAATGCCGGGTCATTTTCCATGGCGCTGACAGGCACAAGGTATTCACCATCCGGCGCAAGATGCGAAAAAGCCTCCGGTATGGATGTCGGACGGAAAACAAAATAACCGTCGCCGCGTATCGACACGACCGTCCCCATCATGCATCCGACAGCAGCGGGGATATCCTCTTTTGCATAGGTGCCTTCGGCAGCAAAAATACGCGCGCGGTCATTCATATATACATGTACCGTCCCGGGCTCATATCCGACCTGCCAGCCCGTGGCACCCGTAAAATTGGTCTGGTTGTCTTTCGTTGGATACTCCGTCCCGGCAACCGTTCCTTCGATGTTTCCGTCCATTACACCGCAGCCGGCAACAGAGCTGTTATATCCCGTGTCGATGTATAACACACCGCCCACCATAATCGCCTGATGCTTGTCAAACGGCTCAGGCTCATCTTCATCTTCCGTCAATTCCACCCCGGTTGTGCCAAAATCACCCGCTGAACTGCTTTCTGTCACCTGTGTATCCGCAGATGTCTCTTCCTGCGTGGACGCAGCTGTGCCTTTGCCGGTGCAGGCAGCCAGCAGAACGCTTATTAACAGGAATACACTACAAAACCGTAAATGTCTCATCTTATTGTTCCTCCGTAGCAGTTGCCATACGCTCTGTATGTTTAGACAGCTTTTACGGACAAATCTTACAAGACGGTCAAAAGGACGGAAAGGTTATCGGTCAGTTCCATATTTCCGCCGTTGTCATGAACCCGCCGAAAACCGAACATATCGCTGTAAAACTTTTTACTTTTCCAATATCTTCTCCATCTGTTGGCTGGCTGAAATATACCAGACAAGAATTTGTATGTTCATATCTTTCGATTACACAACTGAGGTTTTCCGACCTCTAGTCCTTTTATAAGTATTCTGTTTCACGCATTGAAACACCGCGATACTCTTTACGTTGGAAACCTCAACATCCGCATACATTGATTCCAGCCTCTCCTTAAGACTGCCCAAGGTCTCATACGGCGGCGTAAAGAATCCGTGCTTTTCATGAAATCTTTTTATCCACCGGTCCGTATGAGGATTTACCTGTTTCACATAAAAGCATCCGCAAAAGAGTCCGCCGCTTTTTAAAACACGGAATACCTCCTTCCATGCGGCTTCCTTGTCCGGAAAAGCATGAAACCCGTTCATGGATACAACGATATCAAAATCTTCCTCTGCAAACGGAAGTGCTCCGACATCCCCCTGCATAAAACGGATATGACTGATTCTTCTTTCCCGGGCGCGTTCCTTTGCAGCCTGCAGCATCTTTGCGGAATAATCCAGACAGGTGATATCTGCTTTCTGCATTGTTTCCCACACAGGCATGGATAACACGCCCGTTCCCACCGGAACCTCCAGCAGTTTGCCTGAGAAATCCGCAGGGATACAGGAAAATACACTTGCCGGATAGGAAAGCGCATCCTCTCTTGTCATCTGCCAGATATGCTTCAGCATCCATCTGCCTGTTACGGTATTGCCAAGCATTTGTCCGTCATACAGACTGTGTGCTTTTCCAAGGC
>JAFSLV010000001.1 GCA_017448245.1 Lachnospiraceae bacterium
AACGAAGCCGGAACAAGAGCGGAATGCTGCATGTCAGGGGCGCGAGAGGTATAACACTGATTCTTGATAATACAAGCGTCGCAGACTGGATTCAAAGATAAAGTCCGAGGTGCTTTTCCTCGGACTTTGTCTTCAGTCTGAGGTGTGACGCGCATTTGCGTCACACCTTTTCCTTTCCTGGGGTAGAAGGATTCGAACCTTCGGATGACGGAGTCAGAGTCCGTTGCCTTACCGCTTGGCGATACCCCAATGATGCCGGCCTGATACAGCTGCATCAATTAAAGAGTATACTACGCTTCCGCCAAAAAAGCAAACGCTTTCTCCGTCCTTTTGGATACGCCCCTGCCGACTCCCCGATGTCCGGTACAGGTGCCTATTCCTGCTTTTTATGTATCGCAGACACCACCATCCCCGTCAGCGCAAAGAGCGCGATCGCGTTGGGGAGAACCATCAGCTGGTTAAACATGTCGGAGAGTTCCCATACCAGGTCGTTGGAGGCCAGTGTCCCGAGGAAGATAAACACCAGTGCCACTACCTGATAAATGAGGACGCTCTTTTGTCCGAACAGGTAGATCATGTTGATCTTGCCAAACATATTCCAGGACAGGACCGTGGAAAACGCAAAGAAGAAGAGGCAGATCGCGACAAAGGCATTGCCGAAGCCCGTACCGAACACCGTACTGAAGGCGGTCTGGGCAAGATTGCTCTTGACGATCGCCTCGCCCGCCGCATTGACGCTCGCGTCGCTGTACCCGGCGCTTAAGGGGCCGTCCGGCGTATAGAGCGTCGAGATAATCACGAGGGCATTTAAGGTCAGCACGATGAAGGTATCGATAAAGACGCCGATCATAGCCACCACGCCCTGCTCGTGCGGCGTCCCTACATTGGCCTGCGCGTGCGCGTGCGGCGTCGAGCCCATGCCCGCCTCATTGGAGAACAGGCCTCTCTTGGCGCCCTGTGAAATCGCGGTTTTGATCGCCGCGCCGAAGGAGCCGCCGATGATGGCCTGCGGCGTAAACGCATAGGAGAAAATCATGCCGAAGGTCGCGGGAATGTAGGAGGCACGCATTACCAGCAGGATGATGCCGCCGACGATGAAGATGGCCGCCATCACCGGCACGATCTTTTCCGTCACCCTGGCCAGCCGGTTCATGCCGCCGATAAAGATCACGGCGCAGATGATGACCAGCGCGATACCGACGGCCCAGGCCGGGATGCCGAACGCCGTCTGGAAGGTCGATCCGATCGAATTGGACTGCACCATGCATCCGAAAAAGCCGAGCGCCAGGATGATCGCGATTCCGAAGAAGCCGGCGAGGAACTTTCCGCCCGCTCCCTTGAAGGCCGTTGTGATATAGTATACGGGACCACCGAGGATATGTCCGTCCTCACCCTTAATCCTGGTCTTTTGTGCAAGCACCGCCTCCGCGTAGATCGTTGCCATACCGAAGAAGGCGATGATCCACATCCAGAAGATGGCACCGGGTCCGCCGGTCAGGATCGCACCGGAAGCGCCGACGATATTGCCGGTACCGACCTGTGCGGCAATGGCGGTCGCAAGCGCCTGAAAGGAACTCATG
This sequence comes from Lachnospiraceae bacterium, assembly GCA_017448245.1. Classification (GTDB taxonomy): domain Bacteria; phylum Bacillota; class Clostridia; order Lachnospirales; family Lachnospiraceae; genus Butyrivibrio. The sequence continues at coordinate 1,581 of JAFSLV010000001.1, forward strand.
CCGCTATCATGCTTTTCGCCGTGCAGGGACAGGTTGCCGAAGACGCGCTTCATGCCCTCTCCGAAAAACCGGATCTGCACAAAGCCGGTGCGGATGGTAAACCAGAGTCCGACCGCGATCAGGAGGATCACGAGGACATAGTCCGACAGATACGCATTGATGGTTTGAACAAGTGACAGTAACATAAAAAACTTCCCCCTTTTTTCTACCCGGGAGAAGCACGTCAAAGCAATGAGCATGCTCTGTCCTTTTACCTGAGAGACCCAGCGCTGCTTTTGCGCCCTCCACCTTCGGTACTCCTGTTACGGAGCTTCTCCAGAGTCATATCGTTTGATAGAATACCACCAACAGGATGACCTGTCAATAGTCTTCGCCGGAAACACCCACTTCGGAATTGCCCTCCTGTTCCGCCGTCTCTTCGCCCGCCACGGTCTTTGCGCTCATCACCGCAAGCATTTCGTCCGGCGTCATGGCCGTCGACAGGTCGTAGGTGCCCGGTGCGATCTTTCCGTGATAATCGGAAAACATCTCCTGCAGCCGGAATAAAAGATCATCCCGGATCAGTCCTTTTTCCTCCAGATTCCTGGCCACATCCCCTACGGAATCCTCTTCTCCGACAGTCACCGTCACAATATAGCCCGTACCTGACGATACGGGTGTCTGCGCAAAGATCTCATAGCCGTAGCCGTACGCGATCTTTGCGACGCGCACGACCACCATTGCCGCGATCCCGAACAGGGCGATACGGATCACGATGCCTATGATTCTGAGTGCCGTATTCTCTGCCTTCATATCAGTCTTCTTCCTCCAGAATGATCGGAAGGATCATCGGTCTGCGCTTGTTTTTCTTCCAGATATAGTCAGAGAGCGCATCCTTGATACCGTTTTTGAGTTTGTTCCAGTCACGCGTTCCCTTGTCAAGCGCATTCTGCAGCACTTCTTCCACGATCTGCGTCGATTCGTCGATCACCTCGTCGGATTCCTTGACATAGACAAAGCCTCTCGACACGACCACCGGGCCTGCCGTTATGCAGCCGTTTTCCCTGTCCACGCCGGCAACGATGATCACGATGCCCGCGGCACCGAGCCTTTGCCTGTCTCGCAACACGACATTGCCGATATCGCCGACCCCCAGTCCGTCGACAAGAATCGCCCCCGTATGCACGTTTCCGCCCACCTTTGCGCCGTCCTGGCCAATCTCCAGAATGTCTCCCGTCTCCAGGATAAAGATGTTTTCTTTGGGTACGCCGAGATCCCTGGCAATCCGTCCCTGTGCGATCAGATGCTTGTATTCGCCATGAACGGGTATCGCATATTTGGGCCTGACGAGCGTATAGATCAGCTTGATATCCTCCTGACAGGCGTGACCCGAGACATGCACATCCTGGAAGATCACATCTGCACCCTTCATCAACAGCTCATTGATGACATTGGTCACCGCTTTCTCGTTGCCGGGAATCGGATTGGAGGAAAAGATGACCGTGTCGTTCGGCCCGATCGTGATCTTTTTGTGCTGTCCGCTGGCCATACGGGAAAGTGCGGCCATGCTTTCTCCCTGCGATCCCGTGGTAATGATCGCCGTTTTATTATCCGGATAGTTCTTCAGTTCCTCGATATCGATCAGCGTGTTATCCGGCACGTTGATATAGCCGAGACGTCCCGCTATGTCGATCGTCGTCACCATGCTGCGTCCCTGTACGACCACCTTCCTGCCAAATTTATAGGCGGAATTGATGATCTGCTGCACGCGGTCAACATTGGACGCAAACGTCGCGATGATGATGCGCGTATTCAGATGTTCTTCAAAAATGGTATCGATCGCCCGTCCGACCGTCCGCTCCGAGGCGGTAAATCCGGGACGCTCCGCATTGGTCGAGTCGCAAAGCAGCGCAAGCACGCCCTTTTTGCCGATCTCCCCGAAGCGTTGCAGGTCAATCGGATCCCCGTAAACAGGTGTGTAGTCCACCTTGAAATCACCCGTATGCACGATGATGCCGGCGGGTGTGTATATGGCGAGCGCCGCGGCATCCGCAATGGAGTGGTTGGTTCTGATAAACTCAACATGAAAATCGCCGAGCGTAATGGTCGAACCAAAATTGACCACCTTGCGTTTTGTCGTCTCGAGCATACCGTGTTCCTCCAGCTTATGCTCGATCAGCCCCATCGTCAGCCTTGTGCCGTACAGAGGCACGTTGACCTCCCTGAGGACATACGGCAAAGAACCGATATGGTCCTCATGGCCGTGTGTGATGACAAAACCCTTGACCTTGTCGATATTTTCCTTCAGGTAAGAGACATCCGGAATCACCAGATCGATGCCCAGCATGTCATCCTCCGGAAAGGCCAGTCCGCAGTCCACGACGATGATGGAATCGCCGTAACAAAAAGCGGTGATATTCATCCCGATCTGCTCCAGTCCTCCGAGCGGGATGATCTGCACGCGTTCCGTGCCGTTCGTTGTATTCTGACTCAAAACCAAACCTCCTGTGAGCCCTGCTCTCTATGTTTCCAGTAAAATATCCTCGTCATCGAGCTGCTCGGAGAAAATCCGCGACAGCGCGGCAAATTCCCGATCGTCCGTAACGGTGCTGTAGAGCGCCTCTTCGTCCTCCTGCGCGGAATCATCGCGCAGAATCATCGCGTCGGCATCCCCCGCATCCGCCTCCGACACAAGGATGTAGGATTTGCCCTCATAGACCGTCTGCGCGATAATATAAAAATCCACCGGCCCCGCTTCGTCCGGCGTAAACGTAATCTTTTTCATCGTCCCTCTCCGCCCAGTGTGCCAAGGTAGGACTCCAGTATCACCTTGGCTGCAACCATGTCGATATACTCTTTTTCATCCTCCTTCCGGATGCCGTTCATCCGGAGGATTTCGGACGCCTCCACGCTGCTGAGCCGCTCATCCCACATCGTGACGGGCAGCGACGTGCGCCGCATCAGCAGCTCCCGGAAACCGATCGCTTCTTTTGCTGTTTCGGAAACACTCAGATCCATGTGCAGGGGAAGTCCCAGAACAATCTCAGATACATTGTATTGCGCAATCAATTCTTCGATGCGGGCAAGCGTTCTGCGCAACTTGCCGCTTTCTTTTCTGCGGATGATTTCAAGCGCACGCGCGGTCATCTGCAGTTCGTCGCTGATCGCGACGCCCACTGTCCGCGTGCCGTAATCCAAACCCATGATCCGCATGTCCGCCGTACGCGTTTCGCCCTCAGTCGTCCAAGTCCGCTCCCGGCCAGTTGTTGGCACGGATGTAGGTCTTGAGCATCTCCTCCACGAGTTCGTCACGCTCCACCTTCATGATCAGGCTGCGTGCGCCCTTATGGCTCGTGATGTACGTCGGATCCCCGGACATGATGTAACCGACGATCTGGTTGACCGGGTTGTAGCCGCGTTCCAGAAGCGCTTCGTAGATCACCTCCAGAACCGTCCGCGCGGTATCCTCGTTGTCGATCTCGACTTTAAAATATTGTGTGTTTCCTAAATCCTGTTCCTTTGCTTGCATCATACCCTCCGGGACGACATAGTTATTTATTATTTTACATCATCCTTTCCGCTTTTGCAATCAAGCGGTTCATGGAAACGGGCCTTTTTCTCCTATTGCTGGGGATCGAGGACCTGACAGCCGATGATGTCAAATCCGAAGCTGTTGTCGCAACGCTTGAGCGTGACATAGATCCGCCCGTTTTCCTCTCCGGTCTCATAACGGATATCAAATACCGCAATATCGGTCGTCGAGCGGTAATCCGCATATCCGTTGAATACCGGTCCGTAAGCATCGTTGCGCGGTGCGGAATACGCGGACATCCGGCTTTCGTGACACAGGATGCCGGATCCGCCGATGATCATGTCATGCGGCAGCTGCGTAAAATCGTAACGCAGACCGAAGAGATCATAGAGCAGTCTGTCCGCCTCTTCATACGCAATATCGCTGAAATGGTACACAACGCCGCCGCCTTCCCCGTCATATTCCGCATAGCCGTATCCATAGTAGACATACCACAGGAAGCGCTCCATCCTCGCCGGATCCGATGCCAGCTGCTCCCTGATCTGCGCCGGTGAAAAATACTGTCGCTTCGGCAATGCCTGGTACAGGGCATAACTGACACGCATCATCAACTGCTGCTGCTCTTCGGACAGGCGGATCGGCTCCATGGAAAAAGTCGACGGATCGTTTTTGTCATACATTGCCCACTCATACTGGGTACGGTCATATACATAGCGCTGGGGCTCCTCGACACGCCCCTGATACAGGTACCCCGGGCTCCAGAGTGCCGCGGACTCAAAAGCAAACGCCGTACAGCGAAAGATCCTGCCCTCCGCGGTATAGACACTGACATGCACGCCGTCCTCTTCCATCCGGCTGCCTTCGCTTTCAACCGCATCCGCCGAATGACCCTCGACGGCCACGGGCCTGAGATCCTCGCCGTCCCGCACAAAAATCGTCAGCGCATCTGCGCTTACCGCGTTGGCGATCCGTATCACCTCACAGCGTACGGGCACGGCATTGTCCGCATAGAGGAAATTGCCGTGATCATCCGTCGGCGAGATGATGCTGACATACTGTCCCGTTGTCGTGTTAAAAAGACACAGGTCCAGATCGTCCTCTCCCTGCCATTCCAGCACCACATAAGCCTCCTGACCCGTGATGAGAGGTACCAGATTCTGATGCAGCTCGGCTTTTCCGTCCTGTACCATGATATCTGCGGACCCGTCATAATATCCTTCGGCGCTCCAGGTAACGGTATACGGACCGTCCTTCAGTGCCTTTGTGATCCGCCCGTTTTCGTCGAGACTGACCCGGTCTCCTTCTTCACGGCTTTCCTGTCCGTGTCCCTCCCTTATAAATACCTCGACCTGATCGACTCTGGTGCCAAAGCGCACTTCGTGAAAGGTGACCGATCCTTCCGTCGTCACGTCTTCCCATCCGGGAGCATCGCTTTCCTGCCGCGCTTCATCCGGAAGCACAATATCCGGCAGGGAGGGGGTCTGTTCTTCCTCCGTCGTATCCGTCACCGTTCCGGTATCGGAAAGTGCCGTCTGTGTGCCCGCATTTCTCTCCCACGGAATCACCCACCAGATAAAATACACGCCGATGCCTGCGGCGATGATCAGCGCCGCAAGAAGCGTCATGATAAGATCAAGTGTCTGTGACTGCCTTTCTTTCATATCTCTATCATACCATATCAGAGGAGGTTTCGTTTGCATTCGATGATCCGTAAAACAGAAGCGTCGATCCTCTCCTCGGTGATCTCTCCGTTTCTGACCGCATCAAGTACCGCACGATAGCAGGTTTCAAAATGATTCTCCATCAGCAGCATGTCGCAACCGGCCTGTATGGCGAGAACGCATGCCTCCTCCGGTGAAAAGTGATTGCTGACGGCGCCCATATCGAGCGCATCCGTCATGATCACGCCTTCATATCCGATCTCTTCGCGCAAAAGTCCCGTGACGATGTCATAAGAAAGCGTGGCCGGCACGTTGCCGCCCGTAATCTCCGGCAGGGAGATATGCGCGATCATAAATACCGGAATCTGCTTTTGAGCTCCGTCCAGAAAAGGAATCAGTTCCGCCTCATACAGTTCGTCCAGCGTTTTGTAGGAATACGCATAATCGTCGTGGCTGTCCTCCATCGTATCCCCGTGTCCCGGAAAGTGCTTGTAAACAGGTAAAATACCGTTCTGTGAAAGCGCATTGGCATATTCCGCGGCAAGGCGCGCCACCTCTTCGGCGTCCGAAGAAAAGGCACGGTCCCCGATGACCTGATTGTCGGGATTGGTCAGCACGTCCGCCACCGGCGCAAGATCCATATTGAATCCGAGGTCCTGCAGATAGATGCCGATCTGAAACGCCGCCTCAAACACCGCCGCCTCTCCGCCCTGTGCCACCTCTTCCATGGCGGGGGTTCTTGTCACGCCAAACGCATCGTTGGAGCCGATCCGCATGACCCTGCCGCCCTCCTCGTCCAGCGCCAGAAATACCGGGAGGCCGCCGTTTGTCGTCACATGCCGTGTAATCCCCGTAAGCATCTCCCTTGTCTGCTCCGGATCCTCAAGATTTTTTGCAAGGAATATCAGCCCTCCCACGGGTGTGGCATCCAGCGCCGCCCTCGTCACATCGCCGCATTGCGTCACGAGCTGATATCCCGTCAGCGCTTCCGGCGTGATAAAAAAGAGCTGTGCCACCTTTTCCTCCAGCGACATCTCCGAAACGATCCGTATCGTTTCTTCACTGTAGGGCAGGGATTGCCGCGTTTCCTCTTCCTCTTCATCTTCCCCGGCCCCGGGTCCTTCGGACACTTCTTCCTGCGGCTGTGTCATGGCCCAGGCAGGTAACGGCTCCGTCGCCTGTGCCGCGTCCTCCAATGTCACGGACTGTGCCGCAACCGGCACCTCCTCCCCGGTTTGGCGCATCAGATACATCATCAAAAAGACGCCCGCTCCCAGGACCGCAAGCAGCACGATCACCACCGCAATCACGGGAAAAGACGGTTCTTCCCGGTGTCTTTTTGCGTTTCTTTTGTGATAATGTCCGGATGCCATAACACTCCCCGTCTGCCGATGTCCGGTATGATTCCCTTAGTAATTATCCGGAAGATCGTTTTCCAGAAGAATCACTTTTTCCTTTCCCGCATCGATCTCGTACATCAGGGCCGCCGCTTCGTCAAAGGTCTTTTTGATAAAAAGGCGGGCTTCGTCAAAGCCCTTGCCGCGTATTCCTTCGGCGATCGGTGCCGTGCGTTTTTCGCCGACCAGGATGATGTAATCACAGACTTCTGCCGCCTGTGCGCCAAAGGCCTCGTTATACTCTTTTTCCCTTGCACCCAGTTCCACCATGCCGGGTGTCACAAGGATCTTTGTCTGATCACGGAAATACCCGAGCGTCTCCAGTGCCGTCTTAGCACCCGCCGGATTGGCATTGTACGCATCATCGAGAATCGTAACATTGCCGTGGCGCTTGAGTTCGAGCCGGTGCGGCACGCCTTCGATGCGCCGGACTGCCCTGCGTAATTTGGAGGCCGGGACACCGTACAGCGTGGCAAGAGCAATCGCGCCCATGATGTTTTGCACATTGTGTGCACCGACAAGCGAGGTAGTAAATTCGATCCCCGCGGAGGATATATCCCCCTCTCCTTTTGCGCTCACTTCACCGCCGGATGAAGGGCGGTGTGTGCTGTCGATCACGGGAAGCGCCAACTGCCTCGCGGCGCGCTCAGACAGTTGTACCTTAAAGACGGTGCCTGCGGGCGTCACCCTGAGGTCCATCGCACGGAAGTCGTTGCCTTCCTTCAGGCCATAGGTAAGCGCATCGGGGTATTTCATGTGGGCGCGGATGTTTTCGTCGTCGCCGTTGACGATTTTTCGTCCTTCCGGAGACAGCGCTTCACCTGCCGGATGTTTCTCCTCCACGGCATCGAGGAGCTCGTACTTGGTTGCGATGATATTGTCAAGCGTATGAAAGGTCTCCAGGTGCTGCTCACCGATCGCGGTGAGGATGCCGTCGTCGGGATGCACAAAGTCCGTGATTTCCCTGATGTCGTGCACATGCCGCGCGCCCATCTCGCAGACAAAGATCTCGTGGGTCGGCTTCATCTGTTCGCGGATCGTACGCACGATTCCCATCGGTGTGTTGTAGCTCTCCGGCGTCATCAGGACATTGTACTGTTCGGAAAGGAGTGTGGTCAGATAGTATTTCACGCTCGTCTTTCCGAAGGATCCCGTCACGCCGATGATGCGCAGGCGCGGCTGCTCCCCTAAAATACGTTGGGCGTCGCGGATGAATCCGTCATTGATCCTCTTTTCGAGCGGACCGTTGATGAGACTTGCTGCCGCCGTAAGGAGCGGCGCAAAGATCAGTACAAAGATCCAGACCCGTGCCCCGAGGAGGTGTAGTCCCCATCCGGCGAAGGGTGCAAGCGCATAGCCTGTCCCCGCAAGCATCTGCACGTCAAATCCGAAGTGCACCAGTCCCGTCAAAAGTGCCCACAAGGCAATCATGGCGATGATCGTGAAGATCAGGCGCCGGATTCGCGGTGTTACGACAAACGGTTTCTTTTCCTTGCGGGGCCGGTAGTGTATAAGCGTTGCAACCATCAGCACAACAAAACCGGCCATGGCATATATCTGCAAGTAAGCGGCCGCAAGGGAAAAAAGCAAAAACAGCGCGAACTGCAGCAGGGGTATCAGACACTCCCTCAAAAAGTTTTGCCGCAGGGAGCGAAAATAACCCTGCAACTGATAAGACGACAGCTGCAAAAGATGCAGCATCCGCCGCAACAAAAAGACGGCGGCAAGAATCCACAATGCACGCAGACAAATATACAGAAAGATCAGGTAACCGTCCGGGGTTGTCTGCTGAAACATCAGTCACCTCCGATCCCTAAAAAACTGCCAAGGATACGGTTATACAGCACGGGATTGTCCAGGAAACTGTAGTGTCCGGCGCCCGCAATCACCGCCAGGCCCGCCTCCGGCATCAGCTCCTCCATCCGTTTGCCGTCCGAAAGCGGCGTTGCCGTATCGGCATCGCCCCAGATCAAAAGAACCGGGATTTTGATGCGTGGCATCTCCTTTTGCAGGTCCGTGTTGACGACCTTGACCATCGACTGTCGCATCACGGGGGATGCCGCCGCATAGTCCGCACTGCCGTATTTTTTTTGTAGCGCATCGAGCGCGCCGGGCGCCAGTTTTGTCACGCCCGTTTTTGTAAGGAGATTTTTGTACAGCTTGTAGCGCTGCGTGCGCTTTTGCTGTTCCGCCGTACGCACCGGAACGATCCCTGCACTGTCGGTGAGAATCGCCTTTGATACGTAAAAACCGAAATTCTCCGGGGAAATCCCTTCTTCCGGGGATCCCGCCATCCGGGAGAGCAGGCGCAGAATGATGCGTCCTCCGTGGGAGTGGCCCAGCAGTACACATTCGTGTGTTTCCTGCCTCACCGCAGTAACAAATTCCGCTACAAAATCCACATAATCATCGAGATCATACGCCTGCGCCGGCTCACCGGAGCCGCCAAATCCCGGGAGATCCGGGGATACCACGGTATATTTTGTGGCGGCATACTGCTCGATACCCGCAAAGAGATCCGCATTGGCTCCCCAGCCGTGCAGAAGAAAAAGCAAAGGGCCTTCCCCCGCCATCCGGTAACGGATATGACATTCCTTGTACTTCCACGTCTTTTCCTGCATCAGACTTCCTTTTCAGAGCACCGCATACATGATCAGCAATACGGACGCGCAACTCTCCGGGTACAGTACGGGCGCTCCCGCTCCTTCGTAGCCGAAGGCCGCATCATCCGGCTCCTGCATATAATTGATCCGCTCTTCGTTTCGGCCGCCCAGAAAATGCAGATGGTTTTCCATCACGGTCACATAGGAATACCGGTAGGCCATATGATTGGCATACGCCAGCCTCCTCATGTCATCCAGGATTTCCTCCGGTTGCGCATCCGTCACCAGATAGGCCGCATCCTGTGCCCTGTTTGCCATGCGTTCCGCATGAGTGGTCAGCGTGTTCCTGATGGTCTGCCGCACCGTGACATTGACCGGCTGTGTCGTCACCAGATAGGTCGCCGAACCGAAAAAAATCTCCGTGTTGTTTTCCAGCAGATCGCTGAAATCCTCCCTGTTAAAAAAAGCGCTCAGCACGGTCTCGTATCTTCTGTCGCCCGTGATCCTGTACAGCTCCGCTGCCGCCGCAAACGCGGCCGGCTCGAGTCTCGGCGTCGCCATCCGTCCGTATGCGTTCCATGCGTCGACCGCCGATGAAAAAACGGACGCACCGGCGCCGGCATCGAACGGTTCATACAAATAAGAAAAACGCGCGCAAACATCCGTAAAGGCAGCCGTTGCCGCCGCGGAGGATGCAAGCAGCGTCAGACTGCCGTCTTCTTGCACTTCAACCCCCGCTGACACCGAACCGTCATCGCTTTGCATCTTCAACAGCCAGGTGATTTCAAACAGAGCCTCGTCAAGCACGTCCGGCACGCCGTTTCCGCTGTACGGAAGGGACGCGGCATCATCATGCGCTTCCGGCGAGATCTCATAGGACAATAAAAGGTCCCGTAACGCGTGGCAGGAGGCCACCACATCCCGGTTTCCCGCCCCATCCGTATGCCATCCGCCGCTTACATCCGTGACGGCCGTCGGGTCGGACGCAATCGTCGCCCTTTCCCCGTGACATGCCTGTTGTGCGACACCTCCCGCACCATCCCGCATCATCCCGCAACGATGCGCATACAGGCTGCGCAACGCGCGATGTGCCTCGTTTGTTGCCACATCCGCACCGATCCGGAACGGATATGAGGCGCCGGTGACATCCGTATAGATGTAATAGGTCCCTTCTGTCTGAAAAGAGGAAAACTGTCCGTAGTACATGCCGCTGTCCGCATGACGGATGTTGCCGGTATAGACGGTCGCCCCGTCGGCTTCGCTTCGTACTTCAAACGAATCCCCGGCATCTTCACACAGAAAAAAGACAATCTTTTCCGCACCCGTGCCGTAACCGTTCCGGTCGATCAGTGCCCGCGGCAGATAGGCCGGCGTTTCCACGGACAACGGGGCTCTTTCCTCCCCCGTAACATCCGTTTCTTCCGCTCCTTTGGCGCATCCCGAAAGCGCCGTCATGCAGAGAACCGTTCCTATGACAAAAAGAATCCGTCTAAGCCGCATGCGTCCCCGCATTATAATTGATGAGACATCCGTCCAGAATGATCTGTCTTTCGTGACCGGTCAATTCGCCGAGCGTCATGGTAAAATGCTTCATCTCTCCCCCGTGCACCGCATAGGCGTCGATCGTTTTCTTATCTTCCTCCACCGCCTTGCGGATGTCCGGCAGAAACAGATAATCCAGTTTTTGAAACGGAAGCTCTCCTTCTCCGATCACAAAGGGAAGCATCCCCCAGTTGATCAGGTTGGAACGGTAACGCTTGGTCGCATATTCATATGCCACGTTGGCCCAGCCGCCCAGCACCTTCTGGCAACTTGCCGCCTGTTCCCTGGCGCTTCCGTCGCCCGGCTTTCTTGCAAAAATGGTCGATCCGAATCCGATACTGCCTTCGTCCGACGCAGGGTGCTCCCTGTGGATCACCTGCAATATCTCTTTGAGCTCACTCCATGCGGCGACCGGATCCTTTCCTTCCATCAGCGCCCATTGTGCGGCGCGGATTTCTTTGGCATAGCCGACATACGAGGGATCCTTTCTGGACAGGGCAAACTCCGCGAGTTTTTCCGGATTGGAACGGTAAGAGCTGGTTTCTCCGGAAGGGATCAGCTCGTCGGTTGTCGTAACGGGATCGTGGATCTCGGAAACCACGCGCAGCACCAGATGATCCGGCAGCGCACTCATCCTGGGCCAGTCCTTGATGTTGGGACCAAACTGTATCTGTGCCGAGGTGTCGGGCGTCCCCTTTGCGTCAAAAACGCGGTTGGCATAGATATTGGCGTCGTAATGATACCGCGGGTGCGTATACGTAACGTCGATCTCCGTGGCGGGGGTAAGAATTCCCTGCCGGACGGCCGTCGCCGCAATCGAGCGCGCATCCATCAGCGCAACCGAGGCGATCTGTCCGGACTGCAGCTTGCTGCCCTCCCTGTTCGGGAAATTCCGTGTATTGTGCCGGATCGAGAGCGCACCGTTGGCCGGTGTGTCGCCGGCACCGAAGCACGGCCCGCAAAACGCCGTCTTGATCACCGCACCCGTTTCCAGAATGTCCGCCGCCACGCCGTTCTTTAACAGTTCCATATAGATCGGCGTGCTCGACGGATAGACGCTCATCGTAAATCTGTCCGCACCGATGTAGTGACCGCGCAGAATATCCGCGGCATCCACGATGTTTTCGTACGTTCCTCCCGCACAGCCCGCAATCAGCCCCTGGTCGACAAGGATCTTTCCGTCCCTGATTTTATCCTGCAGGGAATACCCGATCTCCTCCCCGAGGCTGACTTTGGCCTTTTCCTCCACTTCATGCAGCACATCCTGCGGATGGGCGTTGACAAAATCGATCTCATAGACATTGGACGGATGAAAGGGCATCGCGATCATCGGCCTGACAGAGGACAAATCCACCTCGACCACGCCGTCATAATAGGCGATCTGTGCGGGATTCAGCTCCCTGTATGCTTCGCCGCGTTGGTGGATATCATAATACTCCTTCACCGCGTCGTCGGTCCTCCAGACCGAGGACAGGCAGGTCGTTTCCGTCGTCATGACGTCGATGCCGATCCGGAATTCCGCGGACAGCGTCGATACGCCGGGCCCCACAAACTCCATGACCTTGTTTTTGACATATCCCTTGTCAAAGACCGCGCCGATGATCGCCAGCGCCACATCCTGAGGTCCCACGCCGCTGACGGGGGCACCCGTCATATAGATGGCGACCACCTCCGGATAGTTGATATCATAGGTCTGCCGCAAAAGCTGCTTGACGAGCTCCGGTCCGCCCTCTCCCATCGCCATGGTGCCGAGCGCACCGTATCTTGTATGGGAGTCGCTGCCGAGGATCATGCCGCCGCCCTGTGCCATCTGTTCGCGCGCGTACTGATGGATGACCGCCTGGTGCGGAGGCACATAGATCCCGCCGTATTTCTTGGCGGCACTCAGGCCGTACATGTGGTCATCCTCATTGATCGTGCCGCCCACCGCACAGAGTGAATTATGGCAGTTGGTCAGCACATACGGCACCGGAAAAGAGGTCAGCCCCGAGGCGCGCGCCGTCTGGATGATGCCGACATAGGTGATGTCATGACTGATGAGGCTGTCAAACCGGATGTTGAGTGCGCGCCGCGAAGGATTGCTGCCCCTTTTGTCCTTTGCTGTATCATGCGCGTCCAGAATCGAGTAGGTGATCGTTCCCTTCCTCGCCTCTTCCTTATCCGTCTCTATTCCCGTCTGCTTCCGTATCCCGGATACGGCATCCGCACCGTCTGCGACCAGCTCTGTTCCGCCAACCAGATACGCGCCACCCTCATATAACCTGATCATATCTTTTCCTTTCCCTGAAAGCCCTGTTTCTTACTTCATCTGCACCTTGTCGAGATGCCAGATTTCGTCCACGTACTGCCGGATCGTACGGTCCGAGGAAAACTTGCCGGAGCACGCGGTGTTGCGCATGGCCATCGCGGCCCATCTGCGCTTGTCCTGATAGGCGTCGCGCACGCGCTGCTGTGCCTCGGTGTACGATTCAAAATCCTTGAGAATAAAATACATGTCCGCCTTGGTGGTATCCTTGGTATTGAGCAGGGAGTTGTACAGCGGACGGAACAGCTCCTTGTCGTCGGAAAACGAGCCGTCGACGAGATGATCCACGACCTTTCTGACGTTGGGATTGTTGTTATAGATCTCCATCGGGTCATAGCCGCCGTCACGCTCATAGGCAATGACCTGGTCGGAGGTCAGGCCAAAGATAAAGGCATTGTCTTCGCCGACCTCTTCCACGATCTCCACATTGGCGCCGTCCATCGTTCCGATCGTCACCGCACCGTTGAGCATCATCTTCATGCAGCCGGTGCCGGATGCCTCCCTCGAGGCCGTGGAGATCTGCTCCGACACGTCCGCCGCCGCAAAAAGCAGCTCCGCGTTGGATACCCGGTAGTCCTCGATAAATACCACCTTCAGTTTGTCCTTGATCGAGGCATCGTTGTTGATGACGTCCGCAACCGAATTGATCAGCTTGATCGTGAGCTTGGCATTCCGGTAGCCTGCTGCCGCCTTCGCTCCGAAAATAAAGGTCTCCGGATAGAAATCCATCTTCGGATGCTCCTTGATCATATAATAGAGATGGATTACGTGCAGGATGTTGAGAAACTGCCGTTTATACTCGTGCAGGCGCTTGACCTGGATATCAAAGATCGAGTCGGGATCGATCCTGACGCCGTTATGCTTGCGGATATAGGCCGCCAGGCGTTCCTTGTTTTTCTTTTTGATCGCCATAAACTCCTGCTGCGGCTTTACCTGGTCCGTATACTTTTTGAGTTTGGCGATCTGTGACAGATCCGTGATCCAGTCGTCGCCGATCTTTTTGGTGATCCACTTTGCCAGCTCCGGATTGGCATGCAACAGGAATCTGCGCTGCGTGATGCCGTTGGTTTTATTGTTAAACTTGTCCGGCATCATCTCATAAAACTCTTTGAGCTCGCGTTTCTTTAAGATCTCCGTATGCAGCGCCGCCACGCCGTTGACGGAGCGTCCGCCGACGATCGCAAGATGCGCCATCTTGACCTGATTGTCGTAGATGATCGCCATGGAGCGGATCTTTTCCTGCACATCCATGGCCGGCAGCGCGGCATACTGCCGCTGGATCCTCTCGATAAAGCGGCGGTTGATCTCCTCGATGATCTGGTAAATGCGGGGAAGCAGGCTCTGGAACAGGTCGATCGGCCATTTTTCCAGCGCCTCCGACATGATCGTGTGATTGGTATAACAGCAGGTCTGTGTCGTGACTTCCCATGCCTCGTCCCAGGTCAGGAAATGCTCGTCCATCAGGATCCGCATCAGCTCCGCCACGGCAACCGTCGGATGGGTGTCATTTAACTGGAAGACGTTTTTCTCATGGAAGCGCCGGATGTCGTCATGGGACTTGAGATATCTCTGGACGGCGGTCTGCACCGACGCGGAGATAAAGAAGTACTGCTGCTTCAGGCGCAGTTCTTTTCCCGCGTAGTGGTTGTCGTTGGGATAGAGCACCTCGCAGATCTGCTCCGCGAGATTTTCCTGCTCGACGGCTCTCTGATAATCGCCCTTGTCAAAGGAATCCAGCTGGAAGACCTGGATCGGCTCCGCGTCCCAGATGCGCAGCGTGTCGATCATGCCGTTGCCGTATCCTACCACCGGCAGATCATAAGGCACCGCACGCACGCTCTGGCAGCCCTCCTGCCGGAAATGCATCCGGCCCTCCTCGTCGGTATAGCTCGTCACATACCCGCCGAAGCGGACCTCCTTGGCGTACTCGGGGCGGCGCAGCTCCAGCGGATTGCCGTGCTCGAGCCAGTTGTCCGGTGTCTCGACCTGGTAGCCGTTTTCGATTTTCTGCTTGAACATCCCGTATCTGTAGCGGATTCCGCAGCCGTAGGCATAATAATTCTGCGTGGCAAGGGAATCCAGAAAACAGGCCGCCAGTCTTCCCAGGCCCCCGTTTCCGAGCGCGGGATCCGGCTCCTGGTCCTCTAACAGATTGATATCGACCCCCAGTTCCTTTAAGGCCTTTGCCACCGGCTCATAGGCGCACAGGTTGATCAGCGAATTGCCGAAAAAGCGTCCCATCAGAAATTCCATGGACATGTAATAGACGGTCTTGGGATCCTGTGCGGCAGCCGCTTTTTGTGTCGTCATCCAGTGATCGATAATCGCGTCCTTTAAGGCATAACAGGAGGCGTTATAGAGCTGCTGCTGCGTCGCCTCCTCCATGGTGATGCGGTAAAGCGTTTTGATGTTAAACTCCACACTGCGTTTGAACAGATCCTTGTCAAAAGAAACCATCTTTTTTGCCATGTGCCGTTTCCTCCTTGGATAAAAATGCGCATACACGTCTATTTTATCATAAAAGAGGAAGATATGGAAAAGGAGCGGCGCTTTTCGCACCGCTCCCTCTCCTGTGTGGCAATAGTGGATGATGTCGCATCAATAGTCTTTTTTCTTCTTCAACAGCATCAGGTTGATCAGTCCGAAGACCGCCGCGCCGACCAGGACCTTTGCATGATTGCTTCTTTGTTCGCCCGTGATGCCGCGCCTTGCGCCGAGCACCGCTTCCGAATCCGTACGCCTTGCTCCCAACACCTGCGGTGCCGGCTGCTGCGGCGTCGGAGGGGTCTGCGGAGGGGTCTGCGGAGGAGTCGGCGGTGTGCCGGGCGGTGTCTGCGGAGGCGTTCTGGGCGGATTGTAGGTATTGCGGAAGACAGGCTCCGCCCCCGTATAACCCGCACCGTTCCTGGTCCATGTTACGGCCGCCCTGCAGGTAATGTCCCCTCTTTCATCCTTTTCTTCCGTGACGCGTACCGTCGCGGTATAGGTCGTCGCGTCGTAGGTCACATAGGGTTCGCTCCCTGCCGTTTCCCTTAATACATAGGTATAGACGCCTTCCTTGTCAAAGACCATCTCGTCGAAGGTGATGACGCGTCCCTCGTTGCTCTTGATCTGCAGCGCCGAGCCGTTGCCGTCCGAGAGGGTAAAGCTGAAGGTACGGTTCGGTGTCGCGTTGTTGAGATATTTCACCGCGGTGAATCGCACGCGCGCGGGGGTCACGTCCGGATCTTCCCTTGTATTGCGGAAGATCATCTGCTCTGCCGCCGTTTCCGTTCCTCCGCTGATGGCGGTATACGTGGTTGTCACCGACAATACTCCTTCTTTCTTTTCCGCGGTGATTTCCACGCGGTATACCGTCTCGTCGTAGACGATCTTGTATTGGCCGTCATTGATCTCTCTTACATAGAAGGTTTTCTCTCCCTCATCCGCAAAGTGAAGATACTTCGGATCCTTCGGACGAAAGACGATCACGCCGTTTTCGTCATTCTGTGCTGTGGCTATCTCTTGGTGATACTCGTCTTCCAGCACAAAGGTGAAGCGTTCCGCACCCGGCGCGATGTTGTTGAGCGTCTTACGCGCCTCAAGCGTTGCGTCGACCGCTTCGCCAAAGACGACCGTGCCATTGGTGCCGATGCCGCCGCCTCTTGCCGCTTCGTTGCCGCGGATGACGACAGCCGCCACGGCCTGTGCCTTGGCCTTGTCCACGGAGGAGACCACGGCCTTTGCGGCAAAGGCGTACCCGACCGGCTGGTTCATCGGAAGCGGCGTGCCAAAGGATGCGCCGTTATAGCGGGCGTCCGGATCCGTGACCGTACCGAAGGAACTGCCGAACATCCCGCGGTCTTCGCGCCCGCCTGCCACCTTTCCGTCTTCATAGTATGTGACGCTGCCGCTGCCGAGGATCGTGCTGTCGAGGCGTGTCGGATGTGCGGAAAAGCTCGCCACGTCCGCACCCGCCAGCTGTGCGTAGTTGTCAAAGATCGCTGCACCGCTTTTTGCGTGCACGCTGCCGTTACCCGTCGGGCAAAACCACAGACCGCCGCCCGCGCCCTGCGCATCAAGGGTGCTGCCTCCGACCGCACGGTTTCCCGTGATCAGGACATCCGACAGATATACGTTACATTCGGAGTTTGCGACATAGATGCCGCCGCCCGCTACGTGCGCGTGGTTATTCTCGATGAGGCCTCCGGTGATCCGTCCGTTATCGGTATGGAGGAAGAGTCCCCCGCCGTAGCCGGTGCTGCCCGCCAGACCGTCCGTCGTGCGGTTGCCCGATACGACACCGCCGCTCATGCGGAAGGCCGCCATTTTCAGAATGGTGATACCGCCGCCGTTTTCGGCGGAGTTATTGCTGACACTGCCGCCGGAGAAGGTAAAGGATGCGTTGCTTCCGCAGACCATGATGCCGCCCGCCTGGTAGCCGCCGCGGTTTGCGCTAATCTCGCCGCCCGTCATGACGAGCGTTCCGTCATCGACAAAGACGGCGCCCGCACCGTGCTGGTTGTCCATGGCACTTGCGTCATTGTCGTGAATCCTTCCGCCGTTCATCGTAAATGTCGCGCCCTTGCCGACATAGACCGGCGCTTTTTCAATGCCTCTCGTAATGACCGTTCCCGTAATCTCTCCGCCGGTCATCGTGAACGCACCGCCTACCTTGACCGCGCCGGAGGCATTTTCTCTCTGCTCTCCGCCGAGCAGCGTGCCGCCGGACAGATGGAGCGTGCCCTTTACGTCGAGGAGTACGGTGTTCTTTGCCTGCAGGGTCAGCGCATCGTCCGCGATCGAAAGCGTACCTTCGACCACAAAGACGGGGCCTGTCAGATCCTCAGCCGCTTCGATCAGCGAAGGACCCGCAACGGCGGATGCTGCCTGAGCCGTGCCTGCCGCTGCCATCATCGGCTGCACCGTGTTGCTGTCTGCCGTAACAAAGGTCACCTCCGTACCCGCGGGGATCGTAACCGTATGATCGATGACATAATGTCCCGTGATCTCGACGACGCCGCCCTTGTCGACCAGCGCCTGCAGGGCATCGGCGTCAAGAATATCCTGCGCGTCGCCGTTATCGTGGAATGTCGCATCCGGTAATATCTCCTGCAGCCTTGCTTTCAAACGCGCATTGGCAAAATTGACATAGACATCCGTTACGGGAAGAACCTCTGCTCTCTTTTCTTCCTCGGTCAGGGAGCTTTCGTCTCTCTGCGTTCTTTTGCGGAACGCGGTCAGGTCCACATCGGTCAGCGGTGCTTCGGGATCGATGTCAAGGATACGGAGTGCCGCGCCTTTCGCGGTTGCGAGCGGATGATGCGCGATGCGCGCGTCAACGGCGGTCACCGGAGCACCTTCCACCGCCGCGGGGATATGCAGCGTATCGTCCGCAAAGCCGATCGCAACAAGCGTTGCCGCACCGTCCGTGATCAGATAGGTATTTCCTTCGTCCACGGCGACGGTGACGCCGGGCGCGTTATTGATATATGCGGCATCCGGCAGCATATACATCAGCTTGCTCAACAGCTCGAGATTCAGAACGCTGTGC
Source organism: Lachnospiraceae bacterium (assembly GCA_017448245.1). GTDB lineage: Bacteria > Bacillota > Clostridia > Lachnospirales > Lachnospiraceae > Butyrivibrio. The sequence goes on from JAFSLV010000001.1 coordinate 20,133, forward strand.
GTCCTCTCCGTTACATCCAGATCCTTAAAGGCACTGAAGGATACCGCCTCGATCTGTGCGTCGGGATCGATGACGAGACGGACCTCTGTTCCTTCAAAGGTAGTGGAAGGATGCGCCATCAGATGATCCTCGATCGAAACCACTCTGTATTCCTTTTCCCCGACGGTAATCGTCGCCGGAATGCGGATCACATTGTCCGGAAGAGCGTCCAGTGCGATCACATGCGCCGTATTTTCCGACAGCCGGTAGATCACGCCGTTTTCTTCGATTTCTGCGCGCTCGCTTCCGTTATTGACAAAATCCGCCGAAGGGAACGCTCCTTTCGCCGCCTGATAGATCGCTTCGTGGGCAAAATTACAGGTAACGGAGACGATATCCAGGTGATCAAAGGCATTTGCCGCCACCTTTTCAAGCTTGTCATCGGGTGCCACAAGAAGCGCCAGCGACACATAGCTCGAGCTGATATCCGTATACGGATGATCCGCGATCGCTTCACCGATCTGCGTGACAGGAATCGTTTGTCCGTTCACGAGGATGGAGGCGGGGACCTCGATCGTATTGGAATAGATGCCGTTCAGCGCAACGAGTCTGGCCTTATTGTCCGAAATAACATAGATGTTGCCGTCGCGCACACTGAGGACTTCACCGCTTTCCTCGAGAACAAAGCGCTGGCTTCTGCCGGCCGCATTGACCAGGTAACTGTCTTTAGCGGCACTCACGTTGCCCAGATAATAGAATGCGCTGCTCAGCGTATCGGCCGTCGGCGTCTTTTTGAAGATCACATCATTGACCTGTGTCGAACCAAAGGAATAGACGACCACTTCCGTGTCATTTCCTTCAAATACCACGGAGGAAACCACCGCGGCGTTTTTCATGAAGCACTGTTCCGGCAGTCTGTATACATTTTCTTTTACAAGAATCTGCTCATAGCTTCCATACGCGAAGGCAAGCGGTCCGATCGCATTGGGGGTATCCAGACCGTTACCGAGAACAATCGAGGTAAACGGGCATCTGGCAAAGGCCCACTGTCCGATCATCCGGACGCTGTCCGGAATTACGAGCTGACCCGTCAGAGGCAGATTGTAGAATGCCGTCTGACCGATTTTTTCAAGCCCTTCGGGAAGGATCAGGGTGCGTACCCCGGGGAACTTCGTGCCGTCATCATCACGAAACGCACTGTCCGCGATTTCCGTGACACGGTACGTCATGCCCCTCTTTTCCACGGTTGCGGGGATTTCGATGGTGTCTCCGATGAGAGATGCCACGCCGCCCGTGACGAGCGCCGTTCCGTCATCCCTGAAGGTATAGGTGAGTGCGCTCTGGGATACGGCTCCCTCCCCGGCATCCGGCGTGAGGATCTGATCCGCCTCGTTCAGATACCGGAATGTATCCAACAGCGCTTCCGGATCATCGCCATACAGGATTGCCTGCGTGAGCTTGCCGTTCGTGATCTGGAACGCATAGGCGCTGCCGGAGGAAAGGGCCGTGCAATGCATCTCCAGCACATAATCCGTTTGATTCTGGCGGAATGCATATCCGAGCGTCTCAACGCCGCTGCCGATGACGATCCTGTCAAACGAGCACAGCGTGAACGCATCGTTGCCGATCGTTCTGACGGAGTCCGGTATCACGATCGTTCCCGTGAGGGAGGATTTTGCAAAGGCCGCATCGCCGATGGTTTCAACGCCTTCCGCGATTTCTGCCTTTTGGATCGAAGAAGCCCCATAAAACGCACGCGCGTCAATCGACGTTACGGCGTAGGTATTGCCGGCCTTCGTAGTGATATGGGAGGGAATCGAAACCGTGCTCCCGAGTACGTCAAAATCACCCGTTTTCACGGATGCTGTCATACGATCTTTATTTAAAGAATAGACAATCCCGGAGACGCTCGCCTCATCCCCGTCTTCTTCGACAATCGTCTGCTCCGGCACAACCGCTTCCTTTTGTACCTCCGGATCAACGATCTCTTCGGGAGAATCTTCCGGGGTACCTTCCTGCTGCCCGGAATTGCTGAATAACTGCACATTCTCCGGCTGTGAATTATCCGGCTGTGTATTCTCCTGTTGCGTATTTTCCGGCTGTGTATTCTCCGGCTGTGTGTTTTCCGGCTGTTCGACCGGAATCTCCGAAGGTTGTTCCGCGGACTGCTCCTGCGAATCCTGCGGCTGCGGATCCGGTGTTGCGGTCTCCTGTGCGTTTTCCTGGGGAATGACTTCCTCCACCGTCGTTTCCGACGCGGCGTTTTCCGTCAATTCCCGTGCGTCACTCTCGCCCGAGGCCAGTGCCGTCGTGGCAAGACCAAAGGCAAGCGAGACAGAAAGAAGTACGGCGAGAATGTCTTTGATTGTCTTCCTCATGATGCGACCCTCCTTGATGCACTCATAATCCATATCATATTTCGGCGTTTTGTCGTGAATAATGAGTTCGGTATGATAATATCACGCAAACTATCATATAACCTATCATATTTTCCTGTTTATTTTTATTTAATTTTTGTGGTGGGTCGGATTATGATAAAAAGATATCCCGGACGACCCCGGGAACAGATCAGAGGGCAAGCGGCAGCTTGTCGATGGTCTCCAGAACGGCTTCCGTGACGGCAATCCCCGTGGCATGCTGAAGGATCAGCACACAGATCACCGCCTTGACACATCCTGCCGCAGCCCCAAGCACTGCGACAAGCCAGCCTATGACCGGAATTTTGCGGAACATATGTCCGATATGCCTGACAAGAGCCCTGACCAGCATAAATACCAGAAAACAGAATAACAGATAGCAGACCGCCCGGGCGAGACGTCCAAAGGACTGTGGAAAAAACGGCAACACATACGGTTTGACAAGGAGCAGACCGACAAAGGATCCGATCAGTGCGATCATGCCGGACAACTCCACGATTATGCCGCGCTTATAACCGATTGCCATCATCACGATCAAAAAAACCGCCGCAAGCACGGTCGTCAGGGTGCTTGCGGAGATGCCGGAAAATGAATACTCCGACAGCCGTACTGCCGGAAGCTCTTCGATCAGTTCCTGTATTTCTTCCATACTAATGCTTACCTCAATTCCACGGTCTCGATCCGGTCCGATGCCACCAGAAGAAACCGGCTGCGGACATCGGTCGGTATCACGGCGCGCACGCTGTAATCAAATGTCCCCTCATAGCGGTCACGCCCCTCCATGCTGATTACCCGCCACGCATCGGTGTCATAGAGGATCACGTGATGGTTGGCAAACAGCAGCCCTTCGTATTCGTGGTCAAAAAACCGGGTAAAACGATGCGTGCCCGTCTTGTCATACACCTGCAGGCGGAAGGCGCCCTCGTCGCTGCCGCCGGAAAACAGTATCCCCACATAGCTGTCCGACTCGTAGACGGAGCGGATCTCGTCACTGCCAAGCATCACCGCGTTTTTTTCCACCGGAATTTCGTCTCCCTCAAAAAACAGAATGCGGTCCGTTGCGATGGCATAGGCATGGGAATTGTCCAGGAAACGCACGCGCGGAATCACATTGTCTTCGCAGGCGTAACCGGAGACAAAATTATCCGTACGGTTTTGTCCGACCGCGCCGAAATTATAGAAAGCAACGGCCGTCTTGGCATGTGCGTCCTCCACCGTCAGAAAGGATACGCATACCAGCTCTCCGTCCGGAGAAATGGATACGGAAAGCGGATAGCCGCTGTCCGCCATGGTGGTGCGGAAGGATGCCAGCTCCGTGCCCTGCGGATCGTAGAGATTGATCCAGGTCACTTCGGAATCATCCAGCACCACGGCGACCACTCCCTGAGAGGCCACGTGAAAAGAGCGGATCGGAAGCGATGTGCTGATCTCCCCGATCGAGGAGGTGGTATCCGCCACATAAATCGTACGTCCGTTATAATCCCCGATCGCCACAACGTCTCCGCAGATCTCCACAATCGGAGACTGCATCTCGTATGTGCGGTTCCAGATCACCTCACCGTTTTGATCCATCAGGCTCATGCCGTCCCTGCTGTACTGCAGGATGTAACCGTCCAGATTGACGCAGGCCGCTTCCACGGCATCGACAATGTTGGCGCGGGAGACGATACGGCTTTGCGTATAGACTTTGTCCCGCCAGGAATAATAGGAAAGAGCGATCAGCAGCACAACAACAATCAGTACGCTGACCATGCGAAACGCGGGAAGCATGCTCCTTTGTTCCGCCTTTTTCTTTTTTGCGTATGTATCAAAATCCCTGACTTCAGCCATGATTCCTACAGTTCCGTGCGGCCTTCAAGCGCACGCAGCAGTGTGATCTCGTCAATATACTCCAGATCGCCGCCGACCGGCACACCGGACGCGATACGCGTGACCCGGATGCCGGCAGGCTTTAGCAGCTTGCTGATATACATCGCCGTGGTTTCTCCCTCCAGCGAAGAGCCCGTCGCAAGAATCACCTCTTTGACATCCTCTTTTCCGACACGCGCGACCAGTTCCTTGATCTTTAAATCCCCGGGTCCCACACCCGTCATCGGCGAGATTGCGCCGTGGAGCACGTGATAGACCCCCTCGTACCGGCCCGTTTTTTCATAGGCGGCCTGATCGCGGACATTTTCCACCACCATCACGGTCTGATGATCGCGCTTTTCACTCCGGCAGACCGCACAGCGCGTATCGTCCGTCAGTGTAAAACAGGTATCGCAATAGTGTACTTTTTCTCTTGCGTCCAGAAGCGACTGCGAAAGACGCACCACCCGGTCTTTTGGCAGATTGATGATAAAAAAAGCAAGGCGCTGCGCCGTTTTTTCTCCCACGCCCGGCAGCGCCGCCAGTTCATCGATTAACTGATTGATCGGACCGCTGTACAGATTCATCGTCAGAAAAGACCACTCATGCCGCCCATACCGCCCATGGCGGCACCGGCCGCGTCCTCCGCACTCTTCATTGCTTCGTTGACGGCCGCGATAATCATGTCTTGCAGGGTCTCCGCATCCTCCGGGTCGATCGCCTCCGGACTGATCTTCAGGGAGACTATCCTGTGTGCGCCGGTAACGGTCGCTTCGACCGCGCCGCCGCCCGCACTTGCCTGAAACTCCTTTGTTTCAAGTTCCTTTTGCGCTTCCTCCATCTGACGCTGCATGCGCTGCGCCTGTTTCATCAGATTGTTCATGTTGCCGGGCATCCCGCCGCCGGGGAAGCCTCCGCCTCTCTTACTCATCTTCATCCTCCTCGATACGCATGTGTATGATTTCCGACAAATCCGGATAGGTGCGACCAAACGTACCGGGATCGGACATGTATTCCACGGCGACCGGTACCTCCTTTTCGGTATGCGAACGCAAAATTCCCTCTAGCTCTTCCAGAAGTGCGGGATATGAGCCGAATGCATCGGCGTGCTGCTTGTGAAACAATACGATTAACAATTTCCTGCCATCCTCCGTCACCGACAGCTTCGGTTGCGGCAAGGCCTGCATGTACGCCTTGAGACGGCCGGACATCGACGGAATATACTCCTGCCAGTGTGCGGCAACCTCCCGTATCTCCTCGGGAAGCGCCACCTCCCACTTCTTTTTATCTTCCTCCGACACGGCACTCACGGTCGTCTCTTCCGTCCTTTTTTTTTCCTGTTGTCCCGTGTTTGCTCCGGGTGTAAACGCGCCGGATTCAATGAGACGCAGCGCAGCGAACACGCGGTTTTCCTGTTCCTCCAACGCGGCAACGCGCGCTTCGATCGAAGCTTCCCCGCTGTCCGAGGAAGGCCTGCAGACACGCACCACTGTCATTTCCAGCAGGGTCCTCTTTTGCACGTCATAGCGCATCTGCGCCTGTGTTTCGGAAAAAACGCGGATCAGACGCATGATGACCCCGATATCGGTTGATGCCGCCTGCTCCCTGAGTTCCTTCATCTGCTCGGCGGACAGATCAATGATCCGCTCCGCGCCTTCCGCGGTCTGCGCAAGCATCAGATTGCGCAGATACCAGATAAAGTCGCCGGTAAACTGTGCAAGTTCCTTTCCCTGATAGACAACCTCGTCGAGCACATCGATGGCTGCTATCACATCTCCCTTTTGCAGTGCTTCAAAAAAAGCGTGAAATACCTCCGTATCCACTGCGCCAAGAACCTCCAGCACGCGGTCATGCGTCAGCTTTTCTCCCGCATAAAACGCCACGCACTGATCCAAAAGACTCAGGCCGTCACGCAAAGCGCCGTCCGCTGCACGGGCGATGTATTCGAGCGCCGCCTTTTCGGTATCGATCTTCTCCGCGTCCGCGACCTCCCTGAGCCTCTTTTCGATAACCTTCGCCGTGATTCTGTGAAAATCATAGCGTTGGCATCTTGAAAGAATCGTCGGCAGGATCTTCTGCGCCTCGGTGGTTGCGAGAATGAACATCACATACTCCGGCGGATCCTCGAGCGTCTTCAGGAACGCATTGAAGGCACCGGTGGACAGCATATGTGCCTCATCCACGATGTAGACCTTCTTTTTCCCCTTTACCGGAGAATACGCAATCTCATCGATAATCTCACGCACATTGTCCACGCCGTTATTGGATGCGGCATCGATTTCGATAATGTTGAGATTGGTGCCCTCGAGTGCCGTGCGGCAGCTCTCACAATTGCCGCACGGATTGCCGTTGTCGGGCTGTTCGCAGTTGACGGCGCGCGCAAAGATCTTGGCCACGCTCGTCTTCCCTGTACCGCGTGTACCGCAAAACAAATACGCATGTCCTACGCGGTCGGAGATGATCTGATTTCGCAACGTCGTGACAATATGATCCTGTCCCTTCACGTCTTCCCAGACGGGAGGGCGAAATTTTCGATACAGTGCCTGATATGCCATATTTTGCTTTGTCAGTCTCCAAAAGAAACACCGAGCATCTTGGCTTCCTTGATGATGCCCGCATTTTTCGGGATGGTCTTGAGCTTGCCGGCAATCTCTTCGAGCGGCATCTTGACGATTTCCCGGTTCTGATACGCTACCATGTAGCCGTATTTTTCTTTCAGGATCAGCTGGCCCGCTTCCGCACCCAGGCGCGACGCAAAGACACGGTCATACGCATCGGGCGCCCCGCCGCGCTGCATGTGTCCCGGTACCGTGACACGGACTTCCATGCCGGTCTTTTTGGTGATCTCGTCGGCGACCTCATAGGAAACAGACGTGTATTTGCTCTTCTCCTGCTTTTTGCGCAGTTCCTTTTTGGTCAGCTTGGCGTCTTCCTTGGAGATTGCACCTTCCGCCACGGCAATAATCGTGAACCGGGAGCCCTTTTTGGCGCGCTCATTGATCTTTTCCACCACCTTCTGGATGTCGTAAGGAATCTCGGGAAGCAAAATGATGTCAGCGCCTCCCGCCATGCCGGCATTGAGCGCAAGCCACCCTGCCTTGTGTCCCATGATTTCGATGATGAAGACGCGTCCGTGAGAATCCGCCGTCGTATGAATCAGATCAATGACATTGGTTGCGATATCCACCGCAGACTGGAAGCCAAAGGTCATTTCCGTACCCCACAGATCATTATCGATGGTCTTGGGTAGTGATACAATATGCAGCCCCTCCTTGCGCAAGAGATTTGCGGTCTTTTGCGAACCGTTGCCACCCAGGACAACGAGGCAGTCGAGCTGCAGCTTATGATAGGTCTGCTTCATCGATTCGACCTTGTCCCTGCCTTCTTCATCCGGCTCCCTGATCTGTTTGAAGGGCATCCGGGAGGAGCCTAAGATCGTGCCGCCGCGCGTCAATATGCCGGAAAACTCCTTTGCTGAAAGAATCCGGAAATCGCCGGCAATCAATCCCTTGTATCCGTTTAAAAACCCGTAAAACTCAAATTCCTCTCCGCTGTTGGCCAGACATTTGACAACACCGCGCATGGCTGCGTTCAGCGCCTGGCAATCACCGCCACTGGTCAGAAAACCTACACGTTTCATACACACCTCCTGTGAAATGAAAGACAATGTACCTTAAATTATAGCATGATTTGGCATCCCGTGCTATCCGGCTTTTCCCCCGGATTCATGGCGCCTCGCACGGCGCGGCGTATAATCCGACCGTTTCAACGCTTTTAGGATGATTGACAGGGACGAAAGCGCTCATTATAATAAGATTTGCCGCTTTCGATATGAAAGAGCGGATATGTGCAGAGGTACTCAAGTGGTCCAAGAGGTGGCACTCGAAATGCTATAGGCCGGTCTCCGGTGCGTGGGTTCGAATCCCACCCTCTGCGTTGAATGCAAACAGCGGAAAGCCTTGATTTTAGCGGGATTCCGCTGTTTTTTGTATTAGAGACAACAGGTTTTTGCTGTATCAGATATGGCTTTGAAAGTCCCCCAATTCTCTCCTAATTCTCTCCTTTCTGCAAAAAATCCGGCATTTTATCCGGAGAATGCAAACCTATAGTTGTCCTTGCGGGCGTATCCGCGCAAAAAGGGTCCGGTTAAAGTGCCGGAGTTGCCATTCTGTATAGTCAAAACTTTCTTTTGCTTTTTTAGTTATCATTTAGACCGTCGTTGATTTCATCGACAACTTCCCGCGCGCCGTGATAGATACTCTGCAATTCCTCCTTTGTTGCCCAGTTGTTCGTTATATTGTAATAGTACTTTTCAAACTTTGCGAGCGCATCTCTGCTGTGATTCTGTATATAATCAAACTCATAGTCACAAGTAATAAAGATTTTGCCCGGAAATGTTCTTCCACTGTTTAACGGCGATTCATAGTCTAAATACACTTCAATCTCGCTGTTGTTAACAGGCACGATTTGCAAAGTCCCCGTATTCTCTTGATTATCACTCTTCTTTTTTGATATAACTTCTACTTTTACAGACTGGAGACTAACTCTGTTTCCACGATTCTCTATTGCTATTTCTGTGTTATCCTTTAATAAAGAGTACCCCCCGTCTCCCTCTTCAACCATATAACCGGATTCTGCCGCAATCCTTTCTATCTTTTCTGAAGTATCTTGCTTCGCAGAACATCCAATCAGCAGCATGATAATTGAGATGGGAATGAGAATTCTACGAACATCCACCTTAGTATTCCTCGTTTACCGCAAGAATAAATGCATCATCCGGTGTAATTATTCTTTCTTCATACTGTAACGCATCAAAATATGCATTGATGACATCCATAGATGCAATCAGCAGATCAATTGGTACATTGACGATCTGCGGCCTTGGGCTTTCGCTTTATTTATTGACCGAGATGATACCCGAACAAAATGACATTTTCTCAAAACTCAGGTTTGGGAACGCTTTCCTTAATTCCTCGGCAACACAATAATATTCCTCATCATCCCAGTCGTCACCACTTTCCATGCGGCATTTATCTAACTCCTCGCGGGTCTCAAAGGCAACATCTCCTATAAGAATCCTCCCGCCATCATGTAAATGATGGAGTAGTTCCCTCAGTAAAAGAATCTTTTGTTCATCGGTTAAGTGATGGATAGAGTAAGTCGCTACAATAAAGTCATATACATGCTCTTTCAATGGTTCAACCAGACCCTGCGCGAAATCGCCCCGGTAGAGCCGGGCATCGGGCATCTTTTCAGAAGCCAGCTCAATCATTTTTGATGAAAAATCCTGGCCGTAAATTACGCAGCCTTTTTCATAAAGCTTTGCCGCCAATGTGCCGGTGCCAAAGCCAATATCAAGCACGACAGCATTTGGCTTATACATGATTGTCCTGTAAATGCTCCCTAATATGTTTTTATATCCTGCAAATGGATATTCATTGTCGTCATCGGTAATATCGACATCTGCATCATATCCGTCCGCCCATAAATCAAAGCCTTTATGATCTAACAAGGTTTCCCTCCTCAAATTGGTATTTATCTCGGTATGATGTCCGACACCTGGTAGTATATCATAAATCAAGGGCTGCCGGATGATATCGCGACAGCCCTTTTTTATATCATGGCAGTACTACCTTCCATTTGCATTATGTTAAATCATCCACACTGATGCCCTTTATGTCCTCGGAAAGCAGGCTCAGCTTGTTCAGGATATTCTTCACATCACCGGCAACCTCGCTCTCTGCTGCGCCGTCCCGGATACTCTGAATATCAAACTGCACCGCGGATTCCGTGATGTCTGTTGACCCGGCGTTTTCCTTCTCCTGTCTTGCGGCTCTGCCGCGTGCCACAGCTTCGGCGGCCTCCGCTTCTCCGTTTGCGCGGATGCGGGCGTTCAGCTCGTCGATCTTCGCCTGCGCCTCGGCTTTCTTCGCTTCTTCCTTCTTTGCTTCCTTCTCTTCCTCTGCTTTTTCCTTTGCCTCTTCCCGCTCTTTTTCCGCTTCTTCTTCGATATGCTCCATTGCCTCCATCGTCAGCATGGACACGGCATCCTTCTCCGCAGCGCTCATGATCTCGTCGGCTTCCTTCTGCGCATCGATCATGCTGTGATCCTTCAGACGCGCCATTTCCAGATCGGTCGTCGACTGCACGTTGGCCGCAAGCAGCGCCTCATCCTCCGCGATCGCCCGCTCGTTCGTCATGTTGTCGGCGGCATAGTACAACGCGCGTTTTTGATATTCCGAAAGCGCTTCAAACTCGTCCGCGCTCATCCCGTCCTTGGAATTTGCCTTCATGGCTGCCTTTTGCAGCCCCTGCTCCTCTTTGCTGCCTTCCTCGATCCCGTATTCCGCACGGAGCTCCGCCAGCTTTTCGTGGTTGTCATTCACCTTCTGCTTGCGGGTGCCGAGATCCTCATTTAGTCTTTTGATGGCATCCTGCATTTCCTGACGGTTTTGATCCATGCGCTTTTCATTTTCAAACGCATCACCGACGATTTTCATCGCCTGTTTTTGGGCCTGTTGTTTTCTGGCTTCGATGCTGTTTTCGCCAAGACGCAGGGAAGACGCAGAAATACTTCCATTCGGGGAATCTGCTGCTTTGGGTGTGCGCAGGCTCTTTTCATGGTTCTTTGCCCCGGTCGCAACACGAATACCGCTTTCCGGTTCGTTCCCGGAAAGAGCCGTGACGTTGATAACGTTCTGGTTTCTGATCTGCATGGCGAAAACCTCCTTGTAGCGAAGCGCATCGAGCTTCGGCTCGATTTAAAATGCGCGGAGCGTACAGATACGGTCTGCTTTTCAAGACCGTATCATTTCCTTACATATTTTGAATCCGGACTCCCCTGTACCGGACTCCTTATCCTGTGACAGCTGTCTTATATCAGTTATCGGAGCATAGCCCTGTCTTCACAACCGAAATGATATGAAACGACCTTTTTCGGGTGCGAATGGACAGCTCATTTCGATTTTAGCGTTTTAATCCACTTCTTCATATCCTATATCGGCATAAAGTGGTTGTTCTTATATGGTTTTTGCAATATTTCATCAAAGTGCGCCCTCTGTGCCTTACAATTTCGATGTCATTCTCCCCGGGCATTTCGATGGAAAGTATGGTAATCAAGCACTTTCCCAATCAATTGATGTGAGCTGTTTGATCAGATCCTCCTCCGAGGAAGCAGCTATCGTAATACGTTTTGGCTGTTCCTCCTCTGACTCTGCTTTCTTTTCCTCTGCACGCTTTTCTTCTGTCTTTTTCTCGGCAGCTTTCTTCTCCTCAGCACGCTTTTCCTTCGTCGCCTCAATCCGTTCGCGCTGCTTCTCGGATGATTTTTCCAGTTCAGCGAAGATGGATGTACTGCCGTCTTTGTTGAATGAAATAGAAAGATTATTCAGCGTACCATTTGCACCGCTGTTTCTGCCATATCCATATTCCTCACAAATCCGGATTGACATATCCACAGCCGTCTGCATCCTGCGCAGTTTTTCATCGGCGTATTTTTCATCATTCGCCATACGCTCCAGTTCTTCTATGTCAAAGATTACGGAGAATTCCTTCGTCCCTTGCTTTGCCAATGTCTTCCGGTCATCACCTTTTCCTGCAATTACGAAATCGTAATCACCGTATTGCTTCCGAAGCTTGTCCAGGTACTTCTGTGCATTGGTCGAGAGCTTTGATTCCGCCGTTGTTTCCTTCTCGATCTTTTTGTTAGCGCGGTCTTCCCAACCAGGATCATTGATTGCCCGGTTGGTCACCCATTTGAGCATATATTTCGCAATTCCTGCCAGATCTTCCTTCGTTCCGCCGGCATAGGCGTCTGCCTTGACCTTTTGATATTCGTTATACGCATCCGGATCAGTGACACGCATCTGTGCTTCAACCTCGGTTCCGTTGCGTCCTTTTGCCGCACTCAGTTCTTCTTCCGTCAGCTGCTTCGGTCCCTCCAGCTCTGTGATCATCCCCTCCGGGATTTCCTTATGCTCTTCCGGGAACATACCCTTATGCGCTTCAAGTGCCGCCAGACCATCTCCCGAAAACTCCACGATCACATTGTCTTCATTCTGAGAAATCGTGTCCTTTGCACCGCTTCCGGAATCGCGGGTCTTGATCGTCTCGGAGCCTATATAATACTGACTGTAGTTTGGATGAATCGTTGTTGACATGATGGTTACCTCCTTTGCGTTCTTGCTTGGAACTCTTTTCGGTAATATTTGATTAAACCGTTTCATCCACAGCCACCGAGGTATCTGCGGCGGTCTGTACTTTTGCTTCCTGATCGTAACTCTTCAGATGATCATCTAACCAGGAGGACTTCATTCCGGCATATTTATCGGCTCCTTTTGTGCCGGAACTCGTCTCAACAGTAGTAGTAGCTTGTACGCTTCCATCACCTGTTTCTTCTGCTATTACCGATGTGGTTCCGTCCTCGTTCAGTTTTCTTCCGGTGACAGTTTCCGCATGCAACTTTGCTTTTGCAACCCCGGTCATTTCCGGTTCTGCTTTCTCCTTCAGATACGTATCAAGATACGATTTACCGGAAGCGGTTGCACGCGATGTCTGCGCCTTTCCGATCGAAGAGAGATGATTATCAAGGAAGCTGCTTTTTTGTGGTGTTCTCTTTTTTATACTGCTCACAGAGGCTGATTCAGATTCTGTTTTGGATGGGGCAAGATCAGAGGCACTATTGGCCGTTGTACCCGTACTGCGATATGCATTCAGGGCAGTCTTATTCCCGACCTTTCTTACATAGGCTTTCATCAGCTTGCCATAGCTGCCATTCTGAATCTGTGACCGCTGTGAAATCACAGACGACATATTTGCCGCAGCATTATAAGATCCGTTCAGACTTGAGAATAAAGGTGAAATATTGTTGCCCATAACGCCCTCCTTTGCTTTTTATCCAAGCTCCAAATCGCCGTTTTGAATTGTGCTCATGTTCATTCCACCTGCACGTGGAAACCGTCGTTTATCATCATCTCTGCCGTTTTCAGGCTGATCTCTTTCGGTGCTTCTTTTTCCGAGATGATCACATATGTACCGTCTGCCCGTCTGAGCAAATAGGTATTGCCCGGATCTATGTAATATGCTCCGTCCTCCAGCTGCGGCGCGTCATACGCCGACTGAAAAATAAAGGAGTAGGAGATCACAAGTAGCAGGCATGCAATGGTCAGTGCAGCTGCCGCTCCGGTATGGTCACGCTTGTTCCTGCCAATGTGCTTTGAAAGATATTCAAATCGTTCCTTCAGTTCATCTCCGCCGGCTTTTGCGTTTTCGATCACGCCCACGCCGGTCCTTATGTGCTCCCCGGTCGTATTCCTGTATATTTTCAGAAGCGTTTCCAAATAGTCTGCCGCCTCTGCCGGTGTCATGTCTGCCGTCACCATCTTGTCGCATCTGATTTCAAATATCTGCTCCAGATTGCTCCGGAAAACATATACAAACGGATTCCACCAATAAATCGCGCAGAGTATATTTGCCAATAGCTGCACGGCCGGATCGCTGTTCTCCAAATGCGCTTTTTCGTGACGCACGATCAGCTCCGTTTCTTTTTCGCTATACCCTCCATCCGGAATGACAATTCGCTTTTCCTTTATTCCATAACTCAAGGGTACTTCCACTGCCGGTGACTGATATATGCGTATTCCGACGTTTTTCTCTATGCCATAACCCGATGCTTCAAGTTCCCTGCCAAGTCCGCAGACGCCTTTCATCCTCGTATAGAAGCTCTTGTAATTGACAATGATCCGTATCAGAAGGATCAGTGCAATGAGTGCCCAGATGATCAACAGCAGTCTGCCGACTGTGAGCGGTACTCCCGGAATCTGTCTTCTGATAAATGTATATGCCGGATTAAACACCACCGCTGCCGATACCGCTTTTGTCCAAGGAAACTCAATGGGTATCAGCATTCTGACCGCGCCAAACGCATACAGCACGATCATTCCCGGTATACTGCACAAATCGAGCAGCCGGCTGTTCTTTCTGAGCAATGTAAACAGCACCAGCAGGCAGCTGCTCCATACAACGCTCATCACGATTGAAAAGAAGGTGACCCGCATTTCAGTCTCCGGATGCCCGCAGCTGTCTGATGATCTGTTCCAAATCAGCAATCAGCGCATCGTTTTCTTTCCGGGTTCTTTTCTTACCTTTTTCGCCGCCTGTCATTGCCAGCGCGATGTTTGCAAGTTCACTTCGTGTAAACCCCTTTTCTGTCAACAGGCGTGCCATATATTCTTCCTTCGAAACAGCAGCCTCAAATTGTCTGGCATATTGTGTATTGTTACGCTCCAATCCGCTGATCCTGATGCAGCCGCGATCCAACAACGACTGAATCGTGTTAAACAGGGTGGATTTGTTCCAGCCCTGCTTTTCCAGCGTTTCCTTCATTTCTGCGGAGGTCATGGGCTGTCCCTGTTCCCACAGCATTTCCATCATGTCCTCTTCGCGTTGGTTTAGTCTCATAGTCCCCATTTATACTCCTGTTGTCCATTATTTTTGGAATAGTTCCACTTCTCTTATATCATATATCGGCTGATATGAGCATATCTTTAGATTGTTTCTATGATTTCCTTCCGTTCATGTGATTATGCAAATATATGTTCTCCTGCCATTGACGTTTTATCTGTGCATCCCGAGCATATCCCACATGATCTGTGCGTCTGTTTCTGACAGCGGTTCATAAGCGATCCCGTCGAATTCATAAAACATACCGGAAATGGCTGTGTATTTCAGCCTGTCAATCTCATGATAGGGCGTCACAATCGTCAGATATCTTGTCATGCGCACTTCCTGATGCATGTTCTCCATATTTCCTGATGTATCCGCATCCTGACTGCCGAGTTGTATTCTGTCCCATTGGTCCCGCCCATAACAGGTCATACTGCCCAGGATACGGTATAACTCATGAAGCGAATGACGGTCCGTTATGCTGCGGGTTCCGATTTCCTGCTGAATCCGGATGCCCTCGGGCGTATTATCCATATTCCCGGCTGACACAACGAGTTCCGCAAAACCATCTGCGGAGTGAATATCATAAATCTGCGTCAATACGTCCCGGTACGGATAACCCTCTGCGTCAAAACACACAAACTTCCACAGAGAGGCCGCATTGTCCTGCACCTGAATCAGGTATTGCTTATCTGTATGTCCGCTGACATAATAGAGCCCTTCGTTCTCCAGGAAAACGCTCCCCCTTGATGCATAAAGCTCCTCGCGGAATGCTTCTCCGCCATCATTTCCTACGCCTTCATACACGGCAGTATATGATCCGATGGGAATCTGCATTATTTTCTGCGCAAGTTCTTCCGTGGCAGCTGCCTGTCCGCTGCCGGCCGCAGCGAGAAGCTCCTTCACATCCACAAAGCGCTCATCCCCGGAAGATGACTCCGTAACCATACCGCCTGTATCCCCTTCCGTTTGCGCCGTAATCTCAATCTCAGCAGGTTCCGTCTCAGCTTCCGCTGTTTCCATTTCCATGTTCCGACGCGTTTGCGCCATCTGATATGCTATCCCGGACACGATGAGCAGAACAGCGGCAGCGCAGATCGGAACCAGCCATTTCACAGGGTGCCTTGTTCTTGCTGCCGGCATAGATTCGATGATAAACGACTCTGATACATTTCCCAGTGCATAAAGAATCCGTTCCTGTTTCATAAAACGACCCCTTTCTCCTTCATCAGCTTTTTCAGCCTTTTCCTTGAACGCATCAGCGACATCTTTATGGCGCTTTCCTTCAGCTTCATTTGTCCTGCGATTTCTTTGATCGAGAGCATATGCCAATACCGCCGCATAAAGATGATCCGGTTTTGCACGGTCAGATCGGACAGGAATCCGTTCAGCAATTCTGTCAGCTCCATGTCATTAATGATCCTGTCCGCAAAATCCTCCGACGGTATGCATTCCAGCAGTTCGTCCAAAGCCGCCTCCATGTGCCCTCCGCCGCGTTTAGATGCCATCCGCAGCTTCACCCGGTCAAGCGACAGATTGCGTGTGATTCTTCCAAGAAACACAGACAGGATCTCCGGCTTCTTTGGCGGCATGCTGTCCCATGCACGCAACCATGTATCACTGACGCATTCCTCACTGTCACGGTCATTCCGTAGAATGCGATATGCGATCGCATGACAATAGCGACCGTATTTACGGTTTGTCTCGGCAATCGCCGACTCATCCCGCGCATGATATAATTCAACGATT
>JAFSLV010000019.1 GCA_017448245.1 Lachnospiraceae bacterium
GGAGCTGTCCTTAGTACGAGAGGACCGGGATGGACGGACCGCTGGTGTATCTGCTGCGAAGCCATTCGCAAGAGGCAGGGTAGCCAAGTCCGGCAGGGATAAACGCTGAAGGCATCTAAGCGTGAAGCCCCCCTCAAGATGGGATATCCCGATTCCTTCGGGAATCGTAAGACCCCTTGAAGACGACAAGGTAGATAGGCGCAAGGTGTAAGTGTGGTAACACATTCAGCTGATGCGTACTAATAGGTCGAGGGCTTGATCATTTGTCTGTTTTGATCTTCTGTATTGAGTTTTTAAGGTCATAAAAAGAGCCGTGTGTATGGCTCTTTTTTTATTCTTACCGGTGATGAATGCCTGCACGGCGTTGCGGGAGAATTCATGGTTGTACGTCAGGCGCCTCCTTCAGCCACGCGGTATAAGCTTCCTCATAAACACTGTAATGATAGGCATGACCGTAGTCTGTTGCGACATGCATGGTCAGATCACAGCCGGCGGCCAAAGCTGCCTGCTCATAGCGGAGCGCTGTTTCGGTGCCTACGACAGAGTCGGCAGTTCCGTAGCTGACAAATTGCCGGACACTTGCGGAACGAAAGTTTTCAGACAGATCCGTATCCTTAAGGATCTGCGTGCGGATGTCCTCGTTGCGCAGATCGTCGGCGTCAAACAGGGCAAACAGCATCGGTACGTTATGGTAGAAATCCAGCAGCGGATAGATCATGGCGGCATGCTGTACCGTGTCGTCTTCGGCGTCGATTTCATCCGGCATATACGAATCGGGAAACAGGTTGTTGCCCATGACGAGATTGATGTAGCTGCCTGTCTGGTAGGCGCCCGCGGAAAAGCCGATCAGTCCGATGTTATCCGCGGGAAAACCGTAATCGTCCGCAAAATGCCGGATAAATCGCACGGAACGCTGTACATCGAGCTGCGGCAGGGGATATTCGTAGGGGTTGGAGCGGTAGTGCAGCACAAAGGCATCGTAGCCCGCCTCATTACACAGCAGTGCCACGTCTTTGCTTTCGCCGGTTCCTCCGTCCATCGACTTGTAGACGTAGCCGCCGCCGGGCAGGATAATGATGGCGCCCAGCGGATTTTCGACGAGATAGGGAATCAGATACGGCGCATCCTCAAAGGTCGCTTTTTCATAGCCCTGTACGATTTCATAAAAGTAAGTCAGCGTATCGACGATCTGCTCCGCATCCTCGTAAGTGTCGCGGCACAGATGCCCCGTCAGCGAAAAGGCGTCATCCTGATTGCTGCCCAGATCCACATTCATGAAATCAAGCTTATTTTCCCTGCTGCTCCCGGGGATCTGCCCCCACACGGTAAAGTGGTTTTCGTAATCCGCAACACGCGAAAAGATGGAGGGATCCTGCACGGGAAGCGGATCTTCAGCGGTTGTTTGTGCATCATTTGGCGGATCCGTGACGGTTGCGGCAGGCGAGTACTCCACGGCGCAGCCCGTAAAAAAAAGTACGGCAGAACAGGTGAGTACGAGGAGATTGCGTATAAGGAGTGAGAGTTGTCTTTTCATGGTAATAATGTACCATATATTTTTGAAAAAATCATTTTTTTCGCCATAAATGTGTGGTATAATGTTCAAAAGAAGACGGTTGTGCGGCGCTTTTTTCCGAAATTAGGGAAAAAGTTTGAATTGTCTATTAAATTTATACAGTTTTTAACCGATAACATTTTAGAACTATGTGGCGATGGCGGGAGACCGCCGACTAATCTGACAGAGAGGTGGGCATAGTGGATTCTAACATTTTAATGGAAAGCGGCACCAATGAACTCGAGATACTGGAGTTTATGATCGATGATCATTGCTACGGTATCAATGTGGCCAAGATCAAGGAGATCATCACATTTCAGGAGGTGACGCCGGTTCCCAACGCGCACCCGTCAATCGAAGGCATTTTTATGCCGCGTGACATGATGATCACCGCAATCGACCTGCGCAACTGTCTGCAGCGCGGTGCGTCAGCGCCGGGAGGACTCTTCATCATCACCAACTTCAACAAGCTGGATATTGCCTTCCATGTGGATTCGGTGACGGGCATTCATCGTTTCAACTGGGCGGATATCATCAAACCGGATGCGACCATGTCGACGGTGGAAAAGAGTGTCACGACCGGTATCATCAAGTTTGATGACAGGCTTATCATCATTCTCGACTTTGAAAAGATCGTCTCGGATATCAATCCGAATACCGGTCTTAATATGGATCAGCTCAAGATGTTCAAAGCGCGCCCGAGGAACGAGATCCCGATCATCCTTGCGGAGGACTCGCAGTTGCTCAACAAACTGATCGTGGATTCGCTGCATAAGTCCGGCTACAACAACGTCAAGAATTTTGAGAACGGCAAGCTTGCCTATGACTTTGTACAGCAGTGCAAGGATGCCGGCGTTCTCGATGAAAAGGTGCGTTGCATCATCACGGATATTGAGATGCCGCTGATGGACGGCCATCGTCTGACCAAGATGATTAAAACCGACGATGCGACCAAACATATACCGGTGGTGATTTTCTCCTCTCTGGTCAATGAGGAGATGCGGAAAAAGGGTGAATCGCTCGGTGCGGACAGACAGTTGTCCAAACCCGAGATCGGACATCTGGTTGCCACCATCGACGAGCTGGTTAACGGTCTTGCACCAAAGGAAATTGAAGCTGCGGAAGAAGCGTGATGACCGCATAACGCTATGAGGTAGAAAGGGGACGCACAATGGAACGCAAAGCGCGGTCCGGTGCGTCCTTTATACTTTTTAAGTACGGCCGGGGATGCATATGGACGAGAAGTATCTGGATTCCCTGATGGAATCGGTTTCCAAAACAAAATCTCAAACGAACGGCGCCTCCATGAATATGGAGATGGAGGCGGCTGAGCGTGAGCTTGCGCGTCTTGACGAATTGCTCAAGATGGCGGATCAGAGCATTCTCGTCGACCAGAGTCTGGAGCAGAGACTGCAGGCATTTGAGGCTGCGGCAGAAAAAGCGAAGCAGGCACCGCCGCCGGTGATGCATGTCAGCGAGGAAGCTCAGACCTTTGAGGAAGCGCCGGATCTGCGTGATGAGGAAGAAATCGCACTGGATGCGGCGATCTCGGATGCAGAGCATGTGATGGAAGAAGCGGCACCGGAGCCGGAACCTGAGCCGGAGATGGAAATGCCGGCAGTGGAAGAGCCGCTGCCGGAGGAGCCGTTGCCGGAGCCGGAGATGGAGATGCCGGCTGCGGAAGAGCCGTTACCGGAGCCGGAGATCGAGATGCCGTTGCCGGAGGAGTCGTTACCGGAGCCCGAGCCGGAGATGGAGATGCTGGTGCCGGAAGAGCCGCTGCCGGAGTTTGACGCAGACAGTGGTCTGAGCCCGGAGCAGCTGGAGATCCTGGCGGCCGAGACGGGCGGCCTTGAGATGCCTGTGACGGAAGAACCGTTGTCGGAGCCTGAGATGGAGATGCCGGCGATGGAGGAACCCTTGCCGGAGCCTGAGATCGAAATGTCGGCGATGGAGGAACCCTTGCCGGAGCCTGAGATCGAAATGCCGGCGATGGAAGAGCCGTTACCGGAGCCCGAGCCTGAGATCGAGATGCCGGCGATGGAAGATCCCTTGCCGGAGCCCGAGATCGAAATGCCGGCAGTGGAAGAGCCGCTGCCGGAGTTTGACGCAGACAGTGGTCTGAGCCCGGAGCAACTGGAGATCCTGGCGGCCGAGACAGGCGGCCTTGATATGCCTGTGGCGGAAGAACCGTTGCCGGAGCCGGAGATGGAGATGCCGGTGATGGAAGAGTCGTTACCGGAGCCCGAGCCGGAGATCGAAATGCCGGCAGTGGAAGAGCCGGTGCCTGAGCCGGAGATGGAGATGCCGGCTGCGGAAGAGCCGTTACCGGAACCCGAGCCGGAGATTGAGATGCCGGTGATGGAAGAGCCGCTGCCTGAGCCGGAGATGGAGATGCCGACTGCGGAAGAGCCGTTACCGGAGCCTGAGATCGAGATGCCGCTGCCGGAGTTTGACGCAGACAGTGGTCTGAGTCCGGAGCAGCTGGAGATCCTGGCGGCCGAGACGGGCGGCCTTGATATGCCTGTGGCGGAAGAACCGTTGCCGGAGCCTGAGATGGAGATGCCGGTGATGGAAGAGCCGCTGCCTGAGCCGGAGATGGAGATGCCGGTGATGGAAGTGCCGTTACCGGAGCCTGAGATGGAGATGCCGGTGATGGAAGAGCCGCTGCCGGAGTTTGACGCAGACAGTGGTCTGAGTCCGGAGCAGCTGGAGATCCTGGCGGCCGAGACGGGCGGCCTTGATATGCCTGTGGCGGAGGACCCGTTGCCGGAGCCGGAGATCGAGATGCCGGCGATGGAGGAACCCTTGCCGGAGCCGGAGATCGAAATGCCGGCGATAGAAGAGCCGCTGCCGGAACCGGAGATCGAGATGCCGGCGATGGAAGATCCCTTGCCGGAGCCCGAGATCGAAATGCCGGCAGTGGAAGAGCCGTTGCCGGAGTTTGACGCAGACAGTGGTCTGAGTCCGGAGCAGCTGGAGATCCTGGCGGCCGAGACAGGCGACCTTGATATGCCTGTGGCGGAGGAACCGTTGCCGGAGCCTGAGATGGAGATGCCGGCGATGGAGGAGCCGTTGCCGGAGCCGGAGGTCGAGATGCCGGCGATAGAAGAGCCGCTGCCGGAACCTGAGATCGAGATGCCGGCTGCGGAAGAGCCGTTGCCGGAGCCCGAGCAGGAGATTGAGATGCCGGCTGCAGAAGAGCCGTTGCCGGAGCTGGAACCCGTACCTGAGCCGGAGCCTGCGCCTGCGGTCGAACTGCCGGATGATCCGAATGCAATCCTGACGCCGGAGCAGATCGCGGCCCTCGCGGCGGCGGCGGAAGCACCTGCGGCGGAGCCCGAACCCGCTCCCGAGCCTGCGCCGGAACCGGAACCTGCACCTGCGCCGGATCTTGCGGCTGCGGTCGAACTGCCGGATGACCCGAATGCGATCCTGACGCCGGAGCAGATCGCGGCCCTCGCGGCGGCAGCGGAAGCACCCGCGGCGGAGCCCGAACCCGCTCCCGAGCCTGCGCCGGAACCCGCACCTGAGCCGGAGCCTGCGCCTGCAGTCGAACTGCCGGATGACCCGAATGCGATCCTGACGCCGGAGCAGATCGCGGCCCTCGCGGCGGCGGCGGAAGCCCCCGCGGCGGAGTCCGAACCCGCACCCGAACCCACACCGGAGCCGGAATCCGCACCTGCGCCGGATCTTGCGCCTGCGGTCGAACTGCCGGATGATCCGAATGCAATCCTGACGCCGGAGCAGATCGCGGCCCTTGCGGCGGCGGCGGAAGCCCCCGCGGCGGAGCCCGAACCCGCACCCGAGCCTGAGCCGGAACCTGCACCTGCGCCGGAGCCTGCGCCTGCGGTCGAGCTGCCGGATGATCCGAATGCAATCCTGACGCCGGAGCAGATCGCGGCCCTCGCGGCGGCGGCGGAAGCGCCCGCGGCGGAGCCCGAACCCGCACCCGAACCCACACCTGCGCCGGATCTTGCGGCTGCGGTCGAACTGCCGGATGACCCGAATGCGATCCTGACGCCGGAGCAGATCGCGGCCCTCGCGGCGGCGGCGGAAGCCCCCGCGGCGGAGCCCGAACCCGCGCCCGAACCCACACCGGAGCCGGAACCCGCACCTGCGCCGGATCTTGCGCCTGCGGTCGAACTGCCGAATGACCCGAATGCGATCCTGACGCCGGAGCAGATCGCGGCCCTCGCGGCGGCGGCGGAAGCCCCCGCGGCGGAGCCCGAACCTGCGCCCGAAGCCTCCGATGAACCGGATATAGGTGCTGCGCTGAGCGCGCTGGGTGACGTGGATCCGAATGCCACACTGAGCGCGGAGGACATCGAGAAGATGTTTGATGCGGCTGGCCGGACAACGCCCGCACAGGAAGCGGAAGCGTCCGAAGAGGCACCGGCAGACGAACTCGACCTGACGGCGCTTGCGGAAGGCGAGGGTCTGGATATTCCCGAAATCAACATCGGCGAAGCGATTTCCGCTGAGAATGCCGAAGCGTTACTGGATACCGACGCGGATCTTGCGGAACTCGATGCACTGATGAATTCGCTCAAGACGGATGATATCGAGGATCTGGAGACGGAAGAAGACATCCGGGATATCGATGTCGAGCCCCAGGTGGCTGACCGGTCCGGTGACGATGCCGCGGAAGAAGCGGCGGTATATCTTGCGGGTCTGTCCGAGGATGACGAGATTCCGGAGGCCGGAAAGAAAAAGGGACTCTTCGGAAAACGCAAAAAGAAAAAAGCAAAAGCTCCCGCAGAAGAAGGCGCAGAGGGTGAAAAGAAGCCCGGCCTTCTGGCACGGATTCTGAATCTTTTGACGGAGGAAGAAGAGGACGGCGCACCGGAGGCCGGTGCGGCGGCAGCACTCGCCGAGGGAGAAGACGCGTCTCTTGCTTCACTGACCGATGAAAACCAGCAGGTTTTAAATGAGCTTGCCGAGGAAGACAGCGGCAAGAAGAAGAAAGAAAAGAAGAAGAAAGAAAAGAAAGAAAAGCCGAAGAAGGAAAAGAAAGAAAAACCGAAGAAAGAAAAGAAGCCCAAGAAAGAAAAGCCGAAGAAGGAAAAGCCGGTTCCTACGGGACCGCCGCAAAAGCGTGTGCCGCCCAAACGGGTGGCGGTGGCAGCGCTCTTTGCCGCAACGCTCGGTGTACTCTGTATCCTGCCCGCGATGCTTTTGCCGCAGCGGATCGCCATCGGTCATGCGGTTTCAAGCTATTACCAGGGAGATTACACAACGGCCTTTAAGGAACTGCACGGAAAGGAAAAACTCTCTTCCGAGGCACAGGCAGTGTATGACAAGGCAAGAATCATCGTAAACATGAAGTATTACTATGATTCCTATAATAACTACAAACAGGCCGGCATGACGGTGGAGGCGCTCAACGAACTGGTCAAGGGCGTTGTCAGCTATACGCCGCTGCAGGAACAGGCGGCAGCCCTGCAGGACATCTCGGTCGAAAACGAGCTGCGTGTTTCCTACAACAGCGTGGTAGGTGCCCTGCAGGTGGATTACGGACTTACACCGGAACAGGCGCTGGAGCTCTATGCGATCAGCGACCGTCTGCTCTATACCATGCGCCTGCAGCAGATTGCGGGACTCAGGCCGTAAGGAGGACAGTCAAAAGAACCACATGACAGCCATCATCGATTATGACGCAGGCAATATCAAAAGTGTCGAAAATGCGCTGCGTACACTCGGAGAAGAGGTCATTGTAACAAGGGACGCCGATCAGTTACTGAAAGCGTCCCGTGTTATTTTGCCGGGTGTCGGCGCCTTTGGCGATGCCATGGATCAGCTGAATGCATTCGGTCTGTGTGGCGTGATACGCCGGATTGCGGATAACGGCACACCGTTTTTAGGCATCTGTCTGGGGATGCAGCTCTTATTTGAGTCAAGCGAAGAATCGCCCGGTGTGCGCGGGCTGTCTCTTTTGCGCGGCAGAATCCGGCGCTTTCCGGAAAAAAAGGACCTGAAAATCCCGCATATCGGATGGAATGACCTCCGTTTTCCCGTGCGCAAGCGTCTGTTCCACGATATTCCGCAGAGCTCTTACGTCTATTTTGTACATTCGTATTTTTTGCATGCCGATGATCCGACCATCGTTTCCGCACAGGCGCTCTACGGTCTGATGTTTGATGCCGGCATCGAAAAGGACAATCTGTTTGCCTGCCAGTTTCATCCGGAAAAAAGCGCGGATGTCGGGATGCGGATTCTTGAAAACTTTCTTTCCGTATAATGCAACATGACTGTAAGATTTGCCGGACGATTCTGTCTGTAAGGACAGAAGAGTTTTTGCGGCGGATTGCGCAAAAGGAAAGCGAGGCAAGGAATGAGAAGAAGTGTGAGAAACGGAATGAAAAAGATGTACGCTGTCGTGTTGCTTGCGGCGATGCTCGCAGGATGTACGGCTTCCCCCGCGGGCAATCAAACGCCTGCAGGAAGCGGGCAGCCAGGCCGGACCGCGAACGGAATCGAAGCGGTGGTTGCGCAGTATCCCGATACAGGCATCCCCGGGAACATGGACGCACAGGCCTTTATGGAATCGGATGCGCACTGGGAGTGGTGGGACGAATACCGCCCGAAAATGGAAGCTTCTCTCGAAGTACAGGACGGGATGGAGTCTTATTACAATGCCGTGATGCGTGAACTGCTCGTCACGGACGAGACGGAGAATACGGTCTGCTCCCCGATCAATATCTATGTCGCACTGGCGATGCTTGCGGAATGTACGGACGGTAATACCAGGGCACAGATCCTTGACGTTCTGGGGGCAGACAGTGTCGAAACGCTGCGCGCCCGGATCAAAACCCTGTGGGAAGCCAATTACATCGATACACCGGTACTGACCTCACTGCTTGCGGATTCCGTCTGGATGCGTGACGGCGTTACGTACAATGAGGAGACGATGCAGCGCCTTGCGGAACTCTATTATGCCTCCTCCTTTTCCGGGCCCATGGGGACGGAGGAGATGGACGCTGCCCTGCAGGGCTGGATGAATGAGAACACCGGAGGCCTTTTGGAAGACGCCGTCAAAGATATCCATACAACGCCGGAGACCGTGCTGGCTCTTGTTTCGACCATCTATTACAAAGCGGGCTGGGTCGACAAATTCCATGAGGGTGCGACGGACAAACAGACCTTCCACGGCGCGGCTGCTGACACGGAAGTCGACATGATGCACCTGACGGATATGATGAGTTATTACGCGGGAGACAAATTCGGTGCCGTGCAGCTCGCCCTTACCGACAGCGGTACGATGTCCTTCTTTTTGCCGGACGAGGGTGTGGATGTGAAAGACCTTGTGACCGATGAACAGGTGATGCAGGTGATCCGCGGTACATACGGGAATGTGTCCT
Source organism: Lachnospiraceae bacterium (assembly GCA_017448245.1). GTDB lineage: Bacteria > Bacillota > Clostridia > Lachnospirales > Lachnospiraceae > Butyrivibrio. The sequence goes on from JAFSLV010000019.1 coordinate 8,914, forward strand.
GGCCGATGGTACATCTGTCCGTCCCGAAATTCCGGACGGAGGCCAAAACCGATCTGATGGAGGCTTTTGAGCGACTCGGCATGACGGACGTGATGACGGCGGGCGTTGCTGACTTTTCTCCTCTGACAGGGGATGCCTCGCTCGGTGATCTTTCCCTGAGCAGCGCCGAACACGCGGCGGTCGTGGAAGTGGATGAAGAGGGCGTGACCGGTGCGGCCTACACGATCATGATGGTGGCGGAGGGCGCCGCGGAAGGCGGCGATGAAATCGATTTTGTCCTGGACCGCCCCTTCTTCTTTACCGTGACGGCCCGCGACGGATCCATCCTCTTTGCGGGTGTCGTGCAAAACGTGTTATAATTGTTGCTATGTTCACGAAGCGCATCATCCCCTGCCTGGACATCAAGGACGGCAGGGTGGTCAAGGGAATCAATTTTATCAACCTCAGGGACGCGGGAGATCCGGTGGAGGCGGGAGCGGCGTATTCCGACGCGGGTGCGGACGAGCTGGTCTTTCTGGACATCACCGCGACATCGGACGCACGGGAAACGGTGACGGATCTGGTGCGTCGCGTTGCGGAAAAGGTCTTTATTCCCTTCACGGTCGGCGGCGGCATCCGCACGGTGGACGATATGCGCGCCGTCCTTCGCGAGGGGGCGGACAAATGCTCCGTCAATTCCGCCGCGATCAACACCCCGGAACTTATCAATGAAAGCGCGGACAAATTCGGTTCGCAGTGTGTTGTGCTGGCGGTCGACTGCAGGAAGCGCAAAGACTCTTCCGGATGGAATGTGTATCAAAACGGCGGCCGCATCGATACGGGCCTGGATGCACTGAAATGGATCGAGGAAGGCGTAAAGCGCGGCGCGGGGGAGATCCTTCTGACCAGTATGGATGCGGACGGTACAAAAGAGGGCTTTGATGTCGCACTCACGAGAGCCGTCGCGGACCTCGTACCGGTACCCGTCATCGCCTCCGGCGGAGCCGGTGCAAAGGAACACTTTTACGAGATACTTACGGAAGGAAGGGCGGATGCCGCGCTTGCGGCCAGTCTCTTTCATTTTCAGGAACTGACGATTGCCGATGTCAAGCAGTATCTGCTGGACAAGGGTGTGGCGGTGCGCAGATGAGGCGTAAGGAGATCCGAAGATGCTGCTCATGATACTGGCCGTGGTACTGGTCCTTGCGGGAATCCTGCTGATCGTGCTGGGGATCGTGTCCCCGCTTCCTTTGATCGCTGGCGCCACGGTCGGTGCGTTGCTGGTGCTTGCGGGGCTCGTCATCACAATGGAAATGGCGGGGAAAAAGTAAAGTGGCAGCCATTACCGGGAGCTGGCAGGCGGCACTTGCGCAGGAATTCCAAAAGCCCTATTATAAGGAGCTTTTTCGTTTTGTGCGTGAGGAATATGCCACACAGGTGATATATCCGCCTGCGGATGATCTCTTCAATGCCCTGCATCTGACGCCGCTCGAGCAGGTCAAGGTACTGATCCTCGGACAGGATCCCTATCACGAGCCGGGGCAGGCGCACGGTCTTTGTTTTTCCGTCAGGAAGGGAGTTCCCTGCCCGCCGTCTTTGCAAAATATCTATCGGGAGCTGCAGGACGATCTGGGGATCGAAATACCGGACCACGGCTGTCTCGAGAAGTGGGCGTCCCGGGGAGTATTGCTGCTCAATACGGTGCTTACGGTACGCGCCCACCGGGCCTATTCCCACAGGGGCAGGGGCTGGGAGCAGTTTACGGACGCGATTATCCGGATCGTCAATGACAAGAAGGAACCCGTGGTCTGTATGCTCTGGGGAAGACCCGCACAGGAAAAAGAAACGATACTGGACAATCCGGCGCATCTCGTGCTGAAGGCGCCGCATCCGAGCCCGCTGTCTGCTTACAGGGGATTTTTCGGATGTAAGCATTTCAGCCGGTGCAATGACTTTTTGACCGCGCACGGCGTGGATGCCGTCGACTGGCGACCCTGAGCGTTTCATAAGGAAATGCGCTTTGGATCATGAAAGGATGGAAATGAAAGACGCGTTTTTAACCAAAGAGCTGGCGGAGGCGATCGCCTCCGAGTATCCGACGCCGTTTTATATCTATGACGAAAAGGGCATCCGGGACAACGCACGCAGGGTGCGGGAGGCCTTTCGCTGGAACAGGGGCTTTCATGAGTTCTTTGCCGTCAAGGCGCTGCCGAATCCCGTGATCATGCAGATCCTGAAGGAAGAGGGATGCGGCTTTGACTGTTCCTCACAGACGGAACTGATGCTTGCGGAGGCACTCGGGAGCACAGGAGAGGAGATCATGTTTTCCTCCAATGACACCCCGCCGGAGGAATTTGCGTATGTCAACCGCCTCGGCGGCGTGATCAATCTCGATGATATCACGCATATCGATACGCTGCTTTCGGTATGCCCGGGAGACGATAAAGCGCCGGGCGGGGTCCGTTTTCCCGAAACGGTCAGCTGCCGGTACAATCCGGGCGGTGTCTTTGAGATGGCCAACGGCATCATGGACAATCCGGGCGATTCCAAATACGGCATGACAAAGGTGCAGCTGATGGAAGCATACCAGCGGCTGAAGTCACTGGGTGTCAGCCGCTTTGGCCTGCATGCCTTTCTGGCCTCCAATACCGTTTCCAATGACTATTATCCGCATCTGGCTTCCAGGCTCTTTCAGCTGGCCACAGAGATTCGCAGGGAAACCGGCATTGCGCTTTCCTTTATCAATCTCTCCGGCGGGGTCGGCATTCCGTATCGCCCGGAGGAGATGCCCAATGATATCCGAAAGATCGGAGAGGGCGTAAAGGAACAGTACCGCAGGATCCTCGTGCCGGAGGGGCTCGATGAGGTCGCCGTCTGTACGGAGATGGGACGTTTCATGACGGGACCGTACGGTGCGCTCGTCACCAGGGCAGTACATGAAAAGCATATTTACAAGGAATACATCGGTGTGGATGCCTGTGCGGTGCATCTGATCCGGCCTGCCATGTACGGTGCCTATCATCATATCACGGTGCTCGGCAAGGAGCATGCGCCGCATGACCATATCTATGATGTCGTGGGGTCTTTATGCGAAAATAACGACAAGTTTGCGATCGACCGTCATCTGCCAAGGATCGACAAGGGAGATCTGCTCTATATCCATGATGCAGGTGCACACAGCTTTTCGATGGGATACAATTACAACGGAAAACTCAAGTGTGCGGAGCTCCTCCTCAGGGAAGACGGGAGCGTGCGGCTGATCAGAAGGGCGGAGACACCCGCGGATTACTTTGCCACACTGGATGTGTGTAATATCAAGGGGCTGCCGTGAGGCAGCCCCTTTGAGAATAAGGTGAAAAAGCGTTTATTCCATGTTCTTGATGTCCGCAGCAAAGGTCAGCTTGCAGCCGGTTGCTTCCTGCATCTGCTCCTGCGTAAACTCGGGATTGATCTCGGTCACGACCAGGCCCTTATCCGTCACTTCCATCACGCCCATCTCGGTGATGATCTTGGTGACGCAGGTCTGGGCCGTCAGAGGCAGTGTGCAGGCCTCTAAGATCTTGTGCGCACCCTTCTGGGTGTGCTCCATGGCGACGATGACGTTGGGCGCACCGACGACCAAGTCCATCGCACCGCCCATGCCGGGCACCATCTTGCCGGGAATGATCCAGTTGGCGAGATTGCCTTTTTCATCGACCTGCAGGGCGCCTAAGACCGTTGCGTCGACGTGACCGCCGCGGATGATGCCAAAGCTCGTGGCGGAGTCGATGAACGCACCGCCGGGAGCGATCGAAGAGGGCTGTCCGCCCGCATCGGAGACGCACTTGTCCGGTACTTCGGGCTTGGCACCCGCGCCGACCATGCCGTTCTCCGCTTCCAGGATGACCTTGACATCCGGAGGAAGGAAGGAGGGCACCATCGTCGGGAGACCGATGCCCAGATTGACGACGTCGCCGTCGTGAAATTCTTTTGCCACACGTTTCGCGATAAATGCCTTGATTTCGTTTTTATCCATTATTTTGCACCTCCGTCCACAATATAATCGACCAGGATCCCCTGTACGACCACGTCGTCGGGATCGATCATGTCGACGATCTCGTCCGCCTGTACGACGACGGTATCCGCGGCGGAAGCCATGACCACGTTAAAGTTGCGGGTCGTGCCGTGATAGCGGATGTTGCCGTACTTGTCGACCTGTGTGCCGTAGATGATTGCGATGTCCGCGTGGAGCGGCTCCTCCAGAAGGAATTTCTTGCCGTTGACTTCCACGAGCTTCTTGCCGGCTTCCTCACCGACCGGTGTGCCGATACCGGTGGGGGTTAAGACGCCGCCGAGGCCGTAGCCGCCTGCACGGATCTTTTCCGCCATCGAGCCCTGGGGAACGAGCGTGACCTTCATGGTGCCCTCGTTCATCATCTGGCCGACTTCCGGATTGATGCCGATGTGGGTTGCATACATCTCCTTGAACTGTCCGTTGTGGATCATCTCGTGGACCCCGTGTTCAAGGGCAGGCTGACCGCCGTCGTTGCAGATGAGCGTGAGGTTCTTGACGCCCGTCTCCGCAATCGCGTGGAGCAGCTCGTTGGCGCCGCCGACACTCAAGAATCCGCCGACCATTACGGTCATGCCGTCCTTGACGAGAGCGGCAGCTTCCTGCATGGAAACTTGTTTTGCCATAGTGTGTCACCTCCGTTTATATGATATTTTTATTGATCATTCATCATTCGATAATAAAGACTCTGTTACGTACAGGGTGCCCGGGGGCACCCTGTACGAGAAAAAACTGTTTGATTGAACCGGATGGTACCATGAACTACATCGTCATCGCACCGACAATCAGGAAGCCTACGATGGCGACGACCGCCATGACGAGCAGCGTCAGCACGCAGTAGCCCATGATGTCCTTTGCGCCGAGGCCCGCGGCACCGAGTGCCGGCAGCGCCCAGAACGGCTGCACCATGTTGGTCCACTGGTCACCCCAGGCAATCGCCATACCGGTAACGGCCGGATGGACATTGAGGCGTAAGCCCGCGGGCATCATGATCGGTCCCTGCACCGTCCACTGTCCGCCGCCCGAAGGGACGAAGAAGTTGACGATACCTGCCGCGAGGAAGGTCCACAGCGGGAAGGTCATGTGGTTGGAGATCGATACGAAGAAGTTGGAGATGACCGCCGCAAGGCTGGTGCCCGTGGAACCGCCCGCAAAGACCATCAGCGCCTGGATACCGGCATAGAACGGGAACTGCAGGATAACGCCCGCCGCGCCCTTGGCCGCATCTTCCATCGCATGCACATAGCGGATTGGCGTGCCGTGGCAGAGCATACCGAGGATCAGGAAGATGAAGTTAACGATATTGAGGTTGAGGCCGTTGATACCGGCTTTGGCAAAGTACATGACCAGATAGATCAGACCGCCGACCACGATGATCCAGGAAAGGATCGGGCTGTTCTCGATCTTCTGTGCGGGTGTCTCCGCCTTCGGATACTCACGCTCGACATCCTCAAGGAGCTTGGGATCGACCACGAAGGTGTCCTCTTCCTTCGGATGGGAAGCACCGAAGATGAGTGCCGTCAGAATGATACAGGCAGCGATCATCAGCAGGTTCCAGGGAGCAAAGATCGTTGCGGTCGTCGGGATCAGTTCCGTGACCGCACCGCCGGTGCTCGCAACCGCGTCAAAGGTATACTCGACCGCCGAACCGCCGTCCGCAAGTTCCACGGTCGCTTCCGTATACTCCACCGCCTTGCCGAAATAATTCTGCAGGGTCTCGATCAGGGAGAAGTCTCTCGTGGTGTAGGCACCGATCTGACCGGGGGTGTTGATGTTGAGCGGGATGGAACCGGAGATACCCGCGTGCCAGATCGCAAAGCCCGAATAACCGGCAGCGATCAGCATACGGTAGTCCACGTTCTTGAGCTGTCTGGCAACCGCGCGTCCGAGAAGCGCACCGACGACCAGACCGAAGCCCCAGTTGATAAAGGAAGCGATGGAGCCGACGACGACGACCAGAACAACGCCCTGTACCGGGGTCTTGGCCAGCTTCGCGATCGCTTCGAGCGCCTTCTTGATCGGCGGCGCCGTCGCAAATGCGGTACCCGTCACAACGACGAGAGCCATCTGCATGGAGAATGCAAGCAGATTCCAAACACCGCCGCCCCATGCGTTGATGAGCGCGATCGGCGTGGCGCCTGCTGCGGGCATCGCGAAGATAAAGACGACGATGGTCAGAATCACCGCGAAGATGAATGCGTCAGGCAGGAACTTCTGCATGAAATTGACGCATGCGTTGGTAAATTTTTTCATTTACACTCCCTCCTCTTTAGAAATTGTTAGTTATAATTCACATATACATAAAATTATAAAATCCATATAAAGACTTGTCAAGCGATATTAATAAAACAGGAATATTTACTGATATCCCTATTATGCAAGCGCGGCAGTGACGATCGCCATCGAGTAGACCTCCTGTCCGTTGCAGCCGCGGGACAAATCGTTGATCGGGGCATTGAGACCCAGCAAAATCGGGCCGTAGGCGTCAAAGCCGCCGAGTCGCTGCGCGATTTTATAGCCGATATTGCCTGCATTGATATCGGGGAAGATAAAGGTATTGCAGTGTCCCGCGATCTCGTTGCCGGGGAACTTGGTCTCCGCGACCTTGGGAGAAACGGCGGCGTCAAACTGTACCTCGGCCTCGAGGACGCGCAGCTCCGGATGCTGCTCGATCGTCTTTTTTACGGCATTGCGCATTTTGTCGACGTCTTCGCCGGCGCCCGACCCCTTGGTGGAATAACTCAAAAAGCCGATGCGGGGCTCGATCCCGAAATGTGTGGCACATTCCGCGGTTTCCCTTGCGATCTCGACGAGCTCGTCCTCCGTCGGGTCGATGCAGATCGCACAGTCGCCCATCGCCAGCACCTCGTCCTCCCCGAGACCCGTGGGCCGTACCAGAATAAAGCAGGAAGAAACGATTTTGTTGCCGGGCTTGGTCTTGATCAGCTGCAGGGCGGGGCGTACCGTATCCGCCGTGGAGTACGTCGCGCCGCCAAGGAGCGCATCCGCAATCCCCATCTTGACGAGCATCGTGCCAAAGTAATTGGCGCCCTTTAAGATCTCACGCGCCTGCTCTTTTGTCACGCCCTTGCTCTTTCTGAGCTCACAAAACTGCCCGACCATCTCGTCCATCCGGTCGAAGTGTTCCGGATCATACATCTCCGCGCCGCGGATGTTGTAGCCGGCCTCCTCCGAAGCCTTCAGGATCTCGTCTTCTTTTCCAACGAGCACCGGATGCAAAAAGTTTCCGGCCAGAAGACGCGAGGCCGCTTCGAGAATGCGCGGATCCGTGCCCTCCGTGAAGACGATCTTTTTCGGATTCTGTTTTAATTTTTCGATCATGGAACCGAAACCGCCAGATGCCATACCTGTGTAACCCTCCTTCGATATTAGTGAATTTGAATAAAAACATCAAAAATCATTATAGGAAAAACGGCAATAATATACAAGATGTAAAATCTGTAAAACATTTCACCGGTTTTCTATGAAAAATAACAACTGCACCTTACCGGCCCAAAGTGTGTTATACTATTTTACTGTATTTAAAATGTCGGAAACGGGGTGACCTATGACGGATTTCAGGGACATGGGAGAGCGCGCGCAAAGGGCACGTACCTTTGCGGGCAAACTCGGACCGGAAGAAAAAAACAAGGCGCTTTTGCAGGTGGCCTCGGCACTCACCGGACGCGCGGAGGAGATACTTAAAGAAAACGAAAAGGATCTTGCAGCGGGCAGGGCAAACGGCATGCACGAGGGACTCCTCGACCGGTTGCAGCTGAACGGCAAAAGGATCGAAGCGATGGCGGAGGGCATCCGTCAGGTGGCCGCACTCGAAGACCCGGTGGGAGAGATCCTCGACACCTTTACGAGACCGAACGGCCTCCTCATCCGCAAGGTACGCGTGCCGTTAGGTGTCATCGGCATCATCTACGAGTCGAGACCCAATGTGACGGCGGATGCGTTTTCCCTTTGCTTTAAGGCGGGCAATGCCACCATATTAAAGGGAGGAAGCGACGCGATCCGTTCCAATCTCGCGATTACCGCCATCATCCGCGAAGCGCTCGCCAGTGCGGGTTTAAGTCCCGACTGTGTGCAGATCATAGAGGATACGGACCGCGCGGTCACGACACAGTTCATGAAGCAGAAGGCGTATGTCGATGTGCTGATTCCCAGAGGCAGCGCCTCGCTCATCCGCTCCGTTGTCGAAAACGCACAGATCCCGGTGATCGAAACGGGCACGGGCAACTGTCATATCTATGTCGACAGGGAGGCCGACATCGATGAGGCGCTGCCGATCATCGTCAATGCCAAGACCCAGCGCATCGGCGTATGCAATGCGTGCGAATCGCTTGTCGTGCATGAGGAGATCGCAAAAGCCTTTTATCCCCGATTCCGTGAGGCAATGGAACAGGCACACGTCGAGATCCGCGCGGACAAAAAGGCGCTCCCTTATCTTCCCGGGGCAAAGGAGGCGACCGAAGAGGACTATCGGACGGAATATCTCGATTACATACTCTCCGTCAAAACCGTACAGAGTCTCGACGAAGCCATCGCGCATATCAACCGCTGCAATACAAAGCACTCCGATGCGATCCTCACGCGCGACAAGAAAAGCGCAGACAGATTTCTCAGGGAAGTCGATGCGGCCTGTGTCTATGTCAATGCGTCGACGAGATTTACGGACGGCTTTGAATTCGGCTTTGGCGCGGAGATCGGGATCAGTACGCAGATGCTGCACGCAAGAGGACCGATGGGACTAAAGGAACTGACAAGTTACAAGTATCAGATCGAAGGAACGGGGCAGATCAGACGCTAAGATGGCAATCAGAAAACGCAAAAGAGAAAAGGAAGCCGCACAGGAAGGCCAAAAGGAGGCCTCCTCCGCCAAAAAACTCGACGCCGAAACGCTCAGGGAGCAGAAGATGGCGGTCATCCGCGTTGCCCACATGCTGGTGGAGCGCGGGCTCATGATCCATACCTTCGGCAACGTGTCGAGACGCTCCGACCGGGATCACTTTGTCGTGACGCCGAGCGGTGTCCGGTACGAGGATCTGTCGGTGGACAAGATCGTGCGCGTCAATATCCGCTCGCTTTCTTATAAAGGAAGTGTTCTGCCGTCAAGCGAAGCGGCCATGCATGCTGCGGTCTACCAGGTCCGGGAGGACGCGGGATTTATCATCCATACACACCAGCCCTACGCGTCCTGCGCAAGCGCCCTCGGGGAGGAAGAGATCTATCTGCCGCACACGGAAATCGAGGCGATGGAAAAGATTACGAGACTTCCGATCGCGTCTTACGCGGCGCCCGGTTCCGCCAATCTGGCCACCAATGTTACCGATACGATCGCGCGCTTTCCCGACTGTTACGGGCTGCTCATCGAAAACCACGGCGTGCTGTGCTGGGGCAGAAACGAGAGACAGGCAAGGGCCAGGGCCGAGTCCATCGAGATCTTATGCTATACGTATCTGGCGGAATACTGCAATACACTGCTGCAGTACGGGATTACCGAACGCTTTTCGAGTGTGCGGAATAACGGGGAGATTACGTTTGCCGATCCCTCGACGCCGGAAAGGGTGCGCCGCATCCATCGTGCCATTTACGCAAAAAGACCGGACATCCGTGAGATCCTGCATACGGACGGCGAGCCGGAGCATATCGTTTCGGCGCGGTATACGGAGCTGAAGCCCCTCTTTGACGACTTTGCACAGATCGTGGGGACCAGGGTGCCGATCCCCGGAAACGACAGGGAGGCCAATACCGGCGTGATTGCGGTCAAAGAACATGTCAATGCGGTGATGACGCCGGGCGACGGGGCTTTCTGCATGGGAAGAACGAGACAGGAGGCGGAGGCCTGCGCAAGAATCCTCAATAAAAACTGTATCGCGAGGATCGCACTGACGAGATGCGACAAGGACGGCGCACTGCCGTATCTGCACTGTGTCAGAATGAACCGGGACTACCGGAAGCGGTATTCGCAAATTGCGGCGCAGTATGCGGATTGAGCTTCTTTTGCGCGTGCGCCGGATAATAGATTTGTTCAAATTCCCGAACGGGAATCGGTCTTGAAAAAAGAAATCCCTGAAAACAATTACATCCGAGACTGCCGAGATAGTCGAGCTGCGCCTGGTTTTCCACGCCCTCGGTGATGACGGGCATGTGCAGTTCGTGGGACATGGTGACGATGTTTCTGAGAATCGTGCGTGCGCGGGACTTGTTTTCCGTTTCCCTTAAAAATTCCATGTCGATCTTTAAGGCATCGACCTGCAGATCCTTGAGCATGGAAAGAGAAGAGTAGCCCGATCCGAAATCGTCGATCTCCACGCGGAAGCCGTAGTCCCTGAGCCTCTTTACGAGTGCGTGCTGTACCTGGAAATCATTCATCAGGGCGCTCTCGATGATCTCGAGATGGAGCCTGGACGGATCCACGCCGTATCTGGTAACGAGATCCGTGAAGGATGCAAAGATATCGATGTAGTAGAAATCGCGCGGAGAGATATTGACGGACAGATAAAGATCCTCCATGTCCGTGCCCTGCCAGGCGCGCAGCTGTTTGCAGGCCATCTCCCAGACCGCGAGGTCGAGCTGGTAGATCAGTCCCGCATCCTCGAGCACGGAGATAAAGCGGCCCGGCATGATGACGCCCTGCTCCGTATGGATCCAGCGCACCAGCGCCTCCGCCCCCTGTACGATTCCCTGCCGGTCGACCTGCGGCTGCAGATAGATCCGGAGTGCGCCGTTTAAGATGGACTCCTCGAGTTCGTCGATGATCCGGCGCTCCCTGCGCGACCGCTGCATCATCTGCGGGGAATAGTAGACGATACGGCTCGAACTCTCGTCTCTCAGCGAAGTGATCGCGACCTTGGCGCGGTCGTACATGCTCGGGATGCTCATCGTCAGATCGTCGATCGCGTAGACACCGATCTGGATACGCAGGCGGTAGGAGGAGGACCGGATGAGGGAGGCCACCTCGTCCATGCCGCGTTTAAAGTCTTCTTCATGAAAATCGGAACGGCGGATCAGCACGACAAACTGGTCGGCACCCACACGGCCGCAGACCGTATTTGCGGAGCACTGTTCCTGCAAAAGATCCGCAATCCGCACGAGGATCTCGTCGCCCTTTTCGAGTCCGAACAGATCGTTGACGAGCTTGAAATCGCGGATATTGCTCGAGAGCATAAAACGCGGCGTGTCGGGATCGTTTTTCAGCATTTCCTGGGCGTGCTCGATAAAGCCGTCCGTATTGTAGAGACCGGTCAGCGAATCGTGCGTGGCGCGTGTTTTCTCCCTGTCAAAGGCAATGGTTTCCTCGGTCTTGTCACGGATCGCAAAATAGTAGCCGATCCTGTGCCCGGTATCGTCTTCGATGATCTGATAGTCATAGCCGTACCAGCGCACGCCGTCCGGCGTCGTAAAGCGGTCCGTCCATTCGAGGCAGTCCTTTTCGTCGAGCTCCCGGTCGCGGTACATCGCACCGAGAATCTGTTCCAGATGCGGATCGTGTATTTTGAGGCACATCAGGCGGTAGGCTTCGGGATTGGCGTACACCATGCGCATATTCTCGTCAAAGCATACGAGGGCATTCTGCACCGAGGAGGAGGCATAGGTGAGCAGGCGCAGGATGATGTCTCTCGGAATATAGGAGCCCACGAAATAGCTCAGCATCAGCTGCATGATGATATACGTGAAGAGATTGAGATCGAGCGGCAGTCCGAACAGCATAAAGAAGGCATCGATGAGCAGCATGGACACAAAGATCCCCAAAAGGATGACGTAGCGTCTGCGGTAGATGCCCTTTAAGTGGATCATGTTATAGACAAGGATCCCCGCCACCAGGACGGAGAGTATGTAGGCAAAGAGCATGTGGGCGGCATAAAACGGCGTATTTGTATTGTAATAATGGTAGGAGAGACCGTCGATGAAGGTTTCTTCGTATACGGTGAAGGCATGCCGCGTATAGGTATTGATCAGGAAAGAAGCGGTGTTGGCGATCGTCAGCACAAAGATCACCATGCGCATGGGCCGGGTGATGATGCGGGAACCGGAATACTGTGTGATAAACCGGAGGAAAAAGGCAACCATCCAGACATAGCAGGCACAGTAAATGCCGTGACCGAAGAGGATGAGCGTCTCCGATGTCGCATAGACCCCGGTCACATAGCTGACGACCATGACGAGCGTCACGATCGTGAGATGCCACAGGAGGCGCAGATTATGATTCTTTTTTTTCAGTCCGAGTGCGGAGACCACGGTAAGGGCCACCGTCATGCCGGTCAGAAGGAGAACATACCAGAATTTCATATACGCAAATCGTCAGTCCCTGAAGTATTTGTCCTCGAAGTCCAGTACCGTCATCGGCTTGTCGAAATAGTAGCCCTGGAAGGCGTCCACCCCCTGCTCCATCAGATGATCGAGCTGTGCGGGCGTTTCGATGCCTTCCGCGACGACAATCATGTCGAGCTGCTTGCACATGCGGATCACGGCTTCGAGAAGGATACGGCTGCGGCGCCTTTCGTCGCTCTCGCGCACCAGCTCCGTGTCGATCTTGATCGCATCGATCGAAACGTCTTTTAAGAGTTTCAGGGAAGAGGAACCGGAGCCGAACTTGTCGATCGCCACCATAAAGCCCTGGGCCTTAAGACGGTCGATCATGTGGCGGTTGGCGCCGATGACAAAGGCATCCTCCGTGATCTCCAGGCGCAGCCTCGAGGGATCGATGCGGTACTGCTGTACCAGATCCGTAAAAATGGTATAGATATCGAGATAATAAAAGTCCTTTTGCGAGATATTGACCGTGATAAAGAGATCGTTGTGCGCGGTGCCCTTCCAGGCCTCGAGCTGCGAAGCCGCAAGCTCCCATACATAGCGGTCGATCAGATAGATGAGACCGGCGTCCTCGAGGATCCCGACGAAGCGTCCGGGCGGGATGATGCCGTCCTCCGGATGGTTCCAGCGTACGAGCGATTCCGCACCGACGAGTGTTCCCTGACGGTCGAGGAGCGGCTGCAGAAAGATCTGGAAATGCTCCTTGTCGAGCGCATCCTCCACCTCCCTTATGACCTTGCGCTTGAGGCCCGCGTGGTCGGTCTGGGATTCGCTGTAATAGGCAAAGGTGTTGCCCTTTTCCTCCGCAATGTGATCGAGTGCGATGGAGGCACGGTTACAGATCGCAACGGCGGAGGCCGAAGGGTCCTTGATCTCGTAGATACCGACATGTAAAAAGATATGGTTGGGGGAGGAGGTCTCCTGGAATTCCTGCAGGATCTCCCTGATTTCCAGTTCGTTGAACCGGTCGCTTCTGACAAGCGCGGAAAACTCGTCGCGTTTGACGCGGCCGACCACGGTGGATTCGGACCTGTGCGTCATCAGCATCGTTGCCGTGCGATAGAGGATATCCTTTGCGATGTCGCGGCCGTACAGCTCGCTGATCAAAGGAAAGTCTTCGATGGCAAAGGAGAGCATGTACCAGCGATCTGCGGATGTGCGCAATACCTGTTGCACTTTTTCGTAAAAATCCGCCTGTGAATAGAGTCCTTCGATGTTGTCCACCGGGTCGTCCGTGATTTTCGGGACCACTATGCTACCGCTCATAGAATCCGTTCCTCCTTAGGGCAAGACTGACTCATATATGTATATCGGACGAAAATATTATACGCTTTATGACGCGTCGGGTCAATTTTTTTTCGTTCTAAAATGTTCTGTATTTCGTCTGAAAACTGCACAAAACATGGAATCTGTGCAAAGGATGTGCTATAGTAGATGCAAAGAAAAGGATGTATCGGGCGCGGGAATCGTGGTATACTGTGCATACCGGAGGAAATGATTCTATGGCAGGAGCAAAGAGCGGAGAAAAGACAAAGACGGCGGCAAAGACAACCGCAAAGACAGTTGCGAAGAAAGCGCCGGCGGCAAAGGATGCGACTTATGTCGCCTATGTATCGAGTTATACCCGGGGCACCGGTGACAAGTACGGCATCCGGGTCTATGATGTCGACATGGACAAGGGGCGGATGACGGAAAAGGAAAAGGTGCATATCACCAATTCCTCTTATATCACGCAGTCCCGCAGCGGGAAATATCTCTATTCCATTACGGACCGGGGTGTCGAGGCGTACCGCATTGAAAAGGGCGGACATCTGCAGCAGCTCGACGAAACGTCGATCAACGGGATGCGCGGCTGCTATCTTTCGACGGATTTTGAGGACAGACTCCTCTTTGTTGCCGGCTATCATGACGGGAAGCTGACGGTTCTTCGGCTCAATGAGGACGGGACCTTCGGCAGGATCACGGACGAGATCTATCACAAGGGACTGGGGCTCGGATCGGGACGCGCCAACATGCCGCATGTCGAATGTGCCAAGCTCACGAGGGACAACAAATACGTCTGTGCCTGCGATTCGGGAATGGACCGCACGATCGTCTACCGGATCCAGCACGCAACGGGCAAGCTCACCCAGGCGGATATCATCCATGCGGAGCCGGGAAGCGCCCCGCGTCACATCAAGTTTTCGAAGGACGGACGTTTTATGTATATCGTCTGCGAGCAGAAGGCGCAGATCGATGTCTATTCCTATGAGGAACAAAACGGGGAGCCGGTGTTTGAACGTCTCTACCAGATTCCTACGGGGGATGAGGACGATCCGGTCGGCACGGCGGCAAGCGCGCTCAATTTTTCCCATGATTTCCGTTACATGATCAGCTCCGACATGACGACCAACGAGGTGGTGGTCTTCAAGGCCGATCCGAAGAACGGCAATCTCTCAAGGATTCTGAGTCTTCCGATCGCCGGCACCTACCCGAAGGACGCCATCCTGTTTCCGGACAACCGCCATCTGGTATCCCTCAATCATGAGTCGGATTCCATGACGTTTTTTAAATTCAGCGAAGAGAACAGGACGCTCATCATGAACGGGAAGGAGCTCAGCGTCGCAAGACCCAACTGCATCGTCTTTCACCGTCTGTAATGCGCAAGCACCGCGTCTTTTTGTGCGGGCATGCCGCCAAGCAGGGCATCCGTCAGGACAAAGGCGCACATGCACTCGATGACCACCACGGCGCGCGGTACGATCACGGGATCGTGCCGCCCCTTTATGTGTAAGGACACCTCTTTTTTGTCTTTTGTCACGGTCTGTTGCCCGGAGGCAATCGAGGGCGTCGGCTTGATGTGTGCGCGCAGCACGATATCGGAGCCGTCGCTGATCCCGCCGAGGATCCCGCCCGCATGATTGCTTTTTTTGGTGACGGAGCCCATGGAGACAGCAAACGCGTCGTTGTGGGAAGAACCCTGCGCGGTCGCCGCGAGGATGCCGTCGCCGATCTCCACGGCCTTGACGGCGCCGATGCTCATCACGGCATGGGAGAGAAGGGCATCGAGCTTGTCAAAGACGGGATCGCCAAGCCCCGCGGGAACGCCGCGCATGATGCATTCCGCGACACCGCCCGCGGAGTCGCCCTTTGCCCGCAGGGCTTCGATACAGGCGACGGCCTTTTCGTCCGCTTCCCTGTCCGGCATGGCGGTACGGCTTTCGAGGATCGCGGCTCTCTCAAAACGCGCGGGGTCCGCTTCGATCTCCCCGATCGAGCGGGTATAGGCAAAGACATCGACGGAAAGCTCCTTCAGAAGCTGCATGCAGACGGCACCGCACAGAACACGGCCGATCGTTTCGCGGCCGCTGGCGCGTCCGCCGCCCCGGTAATCCCGGATGCCGTATTTGGCCTCATACGTATAGTCGGCATGTCCCGGCCGGTAGAGGTCTTTGAGCGCCTCATAATCTCCGGGGTGCGCATCCTGGTTATATACCAGCATGGCGATCGGTGTGCCCGTGGTGCGGCCCTCAAACACACCGGACAGAATCTCCGCACGGTCACTCTCCCCGCGTGCGGTCGAAAGATAGTGTCCGCCCGGTTTTCTGCGCGCAAGATACGGGGCAAGATCCTCTTCGGAAAGAGGCACCCCCGCGGGAAACCCGTCGAGCACGGCGCCGAGCGCCCTGCCGTGGGATTCGCCGAATGTCGTCATGGTCAGTATGCGGCCGAAAGAATTGGAACCCATGCGTACACCTCCGTAAGGCTGTTGAACCCTGTATCTATCATAGCACATTGAAGAATACCGCACGAGTGATTATAATGAGGGCGGTGACGGACGACGGAAAAAAAGAAGGAATGAGACATGTATCAGATCATCGCAACCGAGAACAGAGCCAAAAGAGCGCGCTTCACGACGGTCCACGGCGTGGTGGAGACCCCCGTCTTTATGAATGTCGCAACGGCGGGGGCGATCAAGGGGGGCGTCAGCGCAAAAGACCTTGCGGGCATCGGCACGCAGATGGTACTCGGCAATACCTATCATCTGCGCTTACGACCCGGGGATGACGTGGTCTACCGCATGGGGGGGCTGCGCCGCATGATGCACTGGGACGGCCCCGTTCTGACCGACTCCGGCGGATTTCAGGTCTTTTCGCTTGCGGCGAGAAGGAAGATCACGGAAGCGGGGGTGCATTTCAGGTCCCATATCGACGGACGTCCGCTCTTTATCGGCCCCGAGGAGAGCATGCGGATCCAGTCACATCTGGGCTCCACCGTCGCCATGGCCTTTGACGAATGTCCGGATGCGAGATCGGACCGGGCCTATACCGAACAGAGCGTTGCAAGGACCACGCGGTGGCTTGTGCGCTGCGTGGCGGAGATGAAGCGCCTGAACGGGCTTTCGCAGACAGTCAATCCGGGACAGCTCCTCTTCGGAATCAACCAGGGGGCGGTCTTTGACGATCTGCGCATCGCGCACGCAAAGGAGATCGCCGCCATGAACCTCGACGGCTATGCCGTCGGGGGACTCGCCGTCGGGGAGACGCATGAGGAGATGTATCATATCCTCGATGTCACCGTGCCGCATCTGCCCAAGGACAGGCCCGTCTATCTGATGGGCGTGGGAACGCCCGAAAACATCCTCGAAGGGGTGGAGAGAGGCGTCGATTTCTTTGACTGTGTCTATCCTTCGCGGAACGGGCGCCACGGGCATCTCTATACGGGAAAGGGACGCCTCAATATCAAAAACAGGCGCTTTGAAACGGATCCCCGTCCCATCGAGGAGGGATGTGACTGCGAGGCCTGCCGCAATTACAGCAGGGCCTATGTGCGGCATCTGATCCGGTCGGGAGAGGCACTGGGGCTCAGGCTCGCGGTGATGCACAATCTCCGGTTTTATAACCGTCTGATGGAGGAAATCCGTACTGCCATCGAAGAAAACCGTTTTGCCGCGTACAAGAAACAAAAAATCGAAGAGATGCGGGAATTGTGACTTGTTTTTTTGGTGATGATCTTGTATGATTGATTATTGAAATTTTATTATGGCAACAGTGGGGAGGTAAGACGTTTTATGATGATGAGACTTGCAGGGGAGGCCGCCGGCGGGCTCGGCTCCTACGGAATGATTATCTATCTGGTTGCGATTGTGGCGGTATTCTATTTTATCCTGATCCGTCCGCAGCGCAAGGAGCAGAAAAACCAGGCGGCACGCCTGGCGTCTTTGGAGATCGGGGATTCCATCCGTACTTCCAGCGGCTTTTTCGGTACGATTATCGATATCAGCGAGGAGGGCAACACCGTGATTGTCGAGTTCGGTAACAACAAAAACTGCCGGATTCCGATGCTCAAGGAAGCCATCGTCGAGGTCGAAAAGCCCGAGGATGCGGTGAAGCCCGTGGAAGAGGACAGCAAGAAAAAGAAGTAAAGGCACAGATGGATTGTCGGTGGAAAAGCCGGGCGTATTCATGCCTCCGGCTTTTTCTTCTATATATGCAAATCACACAGACAGGAGCAACCGGCCATGAACATGAATATTGCGTGCATTGCGGGAGACGGGATCGGTCCGGAGATTACAAGGGAGGCCTTAAAGGTGCTCGGACAGACGGCAGCCGTCTGCGGGCATACCATACAGAGGGAGGATCTGCTGATGGGCGGTGCGTCGATCGACGCTTACGGGGTACCGCTGACGCAGGAGACCGTTGAGAGATGTCAGGCAGCGGATGCCGTGCTGATGGGATCGATCGGGGGCGACGCCAAGACGTCCCCGTGGTACAGGCTTTCGCCGGACAAAAGACCGGAGGCGGGACTCCTCGGACTGAGGAAGGCGCTGCGCCTGTTTGCCAATCTGCGTCCTGCCTTCCTGTATCCGGAGCTTGCGGAAGCCTGTCCTTTGCGGGAAGAGACCGCGAAAAAAGGCTTTGATCTGATGCTGGTCAGGGAACTGACGGGCGGATTGTATTTCGGGGACCGGAAGACGCAGGAGGTGGACGGTGTGCGTATTGCGACCGATACGCTCGTCTATTCCGAAGAGGAGATCCGGCGCGTCGCACGAAGGGCCTTTGATATTGCGATGACGCGCAGGAAAAAGGTCACGAGCGTCGACAAGGCCAACGTGCTCGACAGCTCCCGTCTGTGGCGTACCGTCACGGAGGAGGTCGCAAAGGACTATCCCGATATCACGCTCGAACATATGCTGGTCGATAACTGCGCCATGCAGATCGTTCTCGATCCCGCACAGTTTGACGTGATCCTGACGGAGAACATGTTTGGCGATATTCTCTCGGACGAGGCCAGCATGATCACGGGATCGATCGGGATGCTGCCGAGCGCATCCCTCAATGAGTCAAAATTCGGACTGTACGAACCGAGCGGCGGCAGCGCCCCGGACATCGCGGGCAAGGATGTCGCCAATCCGCTCGCAACGATCCTCTCCGCCGCACTTATGCTGCGTACGACCTTTGGTCTGGAAAAGGAAGCGGATGCGGTGGAGCGGGCGGTCAGGGAGACGCTTGCGGAGGGGTATCGTACACGGGATATCGCATCGGCAACGACAGATAAGGAAAAGATCCTTGGTTGCGCCGCCATGGGCGACAAGGTCGCGGAACACGTGAAGGGAGAATGACCATGAATAGTGAAGCTGTCACAAAGGGAATCGGCCGTGCGCCGCACCGCAGTCTTTTGAACGCACTGGGATGGACCGAGGAGGAGATGAAAAAGCCCGTGATCGGTGTCGTATGCTCCCAGTCGGAGGTCGTGCCCGGTCATATGAATCTGGACAAGCTCTGCGAGGCGGTCAAACTCGGGGTCGCGGAGAGTGGCGGCATGCCCGTGATGGTGCCCGCAATCGCCGTCTGCGACGGCATCGCGATGGGACATACCGGGATGAAATATTCGCTGGTCACGAGAGACCTGATCGCGGATTCGACGGAGTGCCTCGCGCTTGCGCATGCCTTTGACGGCATGGTGATGATCCCCAACTGCGACAAAAACGTCCCCGGCCTTCTGATGGCGGCGGCCAGGGTTAATATCCCCACGATCTTTGTGTCGGGCGGACCGATGCTGGCCGGTCATATCGACGGACGGAAGCGTTCGCTTTCCTCGATCTTTGAAGCGGTCGGCGAGGTCACGGCCGGACGCATGACGGAGGACAAGCTCCGGGAATACGAAGAAAACGTCTGCCCGTCCTGCGGCTCCTGCTCCGGCATGTATACGGCCAATTCGATGAACTGCCTCACCGAGGCGATCGGCATGGGTTTACGGGGCAACGGCACCATCCCCGCGGTCTACTCCGCAAGGATCCGCCTCGCCAAGCATGCGGGCAATCAGATCATGACCCTGATCGAAAAAAATATCCGTCCGCGCGACATCATGACGGAGGATGCCTTTATGAATGCCCTGGCGGTCGACATGGCGCTGGGCTGCTCCACCAATACGATGCTGCATCTGCCGGCGATTGCGCGTGAGGCGGGCGTGACGATCGACATGGAGATCGCCAATGCCGTTTCCGAAAAGACCCCCAACCTCTGTCACCTGGCACCGGCCGGTCCGACCTATATGGAAGATCTCGAGGAGGCAGGCGGTGTCTATGCCGTGATGAAGGAACTGACAAAGCGCGATATTCTGAAAACGGATCTGATCACCGTCACGGGAAAAACCGTCGCGGAAAATCTGCAGCATGCCGTCAACCGGAATGAGAATGTCATCCGCCCGATCGACAATCCGTATCTGGAAAAGGGCGGAATTGCCGTGCTGAGGGGCAATCTTGCGCCCGATACCGGCGTCGTCAAGGCGGCAGCAGTCGTTCCCGAGATGATGGTGCACGAGGGACCGGCCAGGGTCTTTGACTGCGAGGACGATGCGATCTCGGCGATCCTCGGCGGCAGGATCAAAGAGGGCGATGTGGTCATCATCCGTTATGTCGGCCCTAAGGGAGGACCGGGGATGCCGGAGATGCTCTCCCCGACGTCCGCCATTGCCGGCATGGGGCTGGGCTCGAGCGTCGCCCTGATCACGGACGGCCGGTTTTCCGGTGCGTCCAGAGGCGCCTCGATCGGGCATGTCTCTCCGGAAGCCGCGGTCGGCGGACCGATCGCGCTGGTCGAAGAGGGCGATATCATCTCGGTCAATATCCCGGAACACCGGCTGGACGTACGGATCTCCGACGAGGAGATGGCGAGGAGAAGGGCGGCATGGCAGCCCAGAGAGGCAGACATACAGACAGGCTATCTCAGAAGGTATACGCATCTGGTGACGAGCGGCAACCGCGGCGCGGTGCTGGAACTGAAGGGAGACGAATGATATGCGGATGAAGGGAGCTGAAATCGTCGTCCGTTGTCTGCTGGAGCAGGGCGTGGACTGTGTCTTCGGATATCCCGGCGGAACGATCCTGGATATTTACGATGCGCTCTATCATCATAAAAAGGAGATCCGTCATATCCGGACGAGCCACGAGCAGGGCGCCGCGCATGCGGCGGACGGCTATGCGAGGGCAAGCGGCAGGGTCGGCGTGTGCCTTGCGACATCCGGCCCCGGCTCCACCAATCTGGTCACCGGCCTTGCGACCGCCTATATGGATTCGGTGCCGGTGGTTGCGATCACCTGCAATGTCACCAACCAGCTGCTCGGCAAGGACAGCTTCCAGGAGGTGGATATCACGGGCGTCACCATGCCGATCACCAAGCACAGCTTTATCGTCAAGGATACATCGCTCCTTGCGGATGCGATCCGCAAGGCATTTGAAATCGCCGGGAGCGGAAGACCGGGGCCCGTGCTCGTCGACATCACCAAGGACACCACGCAGAAGACGGGAGAGTATGAGCCGGCCGGAAAAAAGACGTCCGCTTCCGCAAAGAAGACCTTTACGGAAGAGGAGATCGAAAGAGCCGCGTCGATGATCAAAAAGGCCAAAAAGCCCTATATCTATGTCGGCGGCGGGGCGGTATCCGCCGGCTGTGCAAAGGAGCTCGGGACCTTTGTCGAAAAGGTCCATGCGCCGGTCTGTACGTCGCTCATGGGAAAGGGCGCCTTTGACGAGCGCAATCCCCTCTTCAGCGGCATGATCGGAATGCACGGCACCAAGGCGTCCAATCTCGGCGTGTCCGCCTGTGATCTGGTGATTGCACTGGGGGCCAGATTCAGCGACCGTGTGACCGGAAATCCCGCGACCTTTGCGCAGGGGGCAAAGATATTGCATGTCGATATCGATCCCGCGGAAATCAACAAGAATATCCGCGCCGACCACCATATCAACGGGGATCTGAAGCAGGTACTCAAAGCGCTCAATGCGCACCTTTCGCCCATGCGTCATACCGCGTTTGTACGGGAGGTGGAGACACTTAAAAAGAGGTATCCGCTGCGCACGGAGAAAAAGAGACTCACCGGACCCGCGGTGATACGGGCACTGCAGTCGCATATGCGGGAAGGCGACATCCTCACCACCGACGTCGGACAGCACCAGATGTGGAGTGCACAGTTTTTTGAAGCGCACCGTCCGCGCACGTTTCTGAGCTCCGGGGGGCTGGGGACGATGGGCTTTGGCCTGGGGGCCGCGATCGGCGCCAAATGCGCGCATCCCGCAAAGCGGATCGTGAATGTCACGGGAGACGGCTGCTTTCGCATGAACTGCAACGAGCTTGCGACGTCCACCGCTTACGGGCTGCCCGTGATCGAGGTGATCTTTGACAACCGGACGCTCGGAATGGTCAGACAGTGGCAGACGCTCTTTTATGACCGGGCCTACAGCGCAACCGACATCACGGATCCCGTGGATTATTGCAGGATTGCGGAGGGCTTCGGATGCGAGGCATACCGCGTGACCACGATGGCGGAGCTGGAAGACGCGCTTGCGCTGGCCTTCCGGGCAAAGAAAACGGTCGTCCTCGACTGCGTGATCGATACGGACGATGCCGTTTTTCCGATGGTACCCGCGGGCAGGTCGATTGCGGATGCCTTTGATGCCGCGGACCTTGCAAGAAGAAAATGAAAAGGAAACTAAATGCCGGATAATAAAATGGGCGTGATGCCCGTCAAAAAACTGATCGTATCGATGTCGCTGCCCATGATGGTCTCCATGCTGGTGCAGGCGCTCTACAATGTCGTGGACTCGATCTTCGTCGCGAGACTGAGCATGGATGCGCTGACGGCGGTGACGCTGGCGTTTCCGATGCAGAATCTCATGATCGCGCTCGGCGCCGGCACGGGCGTGGGTGTCAACGCGCTTTTGTCGCGCTCGCTCGGGGAGAAAAAGCAGGACAGGGCGGATGCCGCGGCCTGTAACGGTGTATTTCTTGCGGGATGCAGCGCGGTACTCTTTTTCCTGATCGGGGCGGTGGCTTCGGGCCCCTTTATCCGCACACAGACCGCGGATGCGCAGATCGCCGCTTACGGCACGACCTATCTGTCGATTGTCGCCATGTGCTCGGTCGGACTCTTTTTCCAGGTGATGCTGGAGAGACTCCTGCAGTCCACGGGGCGTACGTTTTACAGCATGATCTCCCAGATGACGGGCGCAATCATCAATATCATCCTCGATCCGGTCATGATCTTCGGCCTGCTCGGCTGTCCCGCCTTCGGGGTGGCCGGCGCCGCCTATGCGACGGTGATCGGACAATGCGTGGCTGCCGTGACGGGGCTGTTTCTCAATCTGAGGAAAAATGACGATGTGCATCTGCGAATGGCGCACATCCTGCGGCCGGACAAAGAAGTCATCGGACAGATCTTTTTTGTCGGCGTGCCCTCGATCCTGATGATGTCGATCGGTTCGCTCATGACCTATCTGCTCAACCGGATTCTGGGGAGCTTTGGCGCGGTCACCGGGGCAGTCGCCATCGCCGTGTTCGGCGCCTATTTCAAGCTGCAGAGCTTTTTCTTCATGCCGGTCTTCGGACTCAACAACGGGCTCATCCCGGTGCTTGCCTTCAATTACGGCGCAAGGAAGAAAGAGAGAATGAAGGAGGCGCTGACCTTTTCCCTGATGCTTGCGATCGCCGTCATGGCGACGGGCACCGTCGTGATGGAGCTGTTTCCCGCGGGATTACTGTCTTTATTTGCGGATGAGGGGACCAATCCGGACAATTACCGCGCGATGATGGAGATGGGGATCCCGGCGCTCCGCAGGATTGCGATCCATTTTCCGATTGCCGCCCTGTGCATCATCATGGGGTCCATCTTCCAGGCGCTGTCAAAGAGCTATTATTCCCTGGTGATTTCGATTATGCGTCAGCTCGTAGCCCTGATTCCCGCGGCCTATCTTCTGGCACGGACAGGGGACGTGGGCAATGTCTGGTGGGCCTTTCTGATTGCGGAGACGGTATCTCTGGTATTCTCGCTCGTCTTTTTCCGAAGGGTCTACAAGACCACGGTGGAGGTAATGCCGGACAGTGTCAGTACGTGATGCGGATGTCGTCGCCCGTCGGCTCTTCCCCGTGCAGGACCTGTAAGATGATCTGGATGCAGCGGTTGGCGCGGTCATACCAGACCCTCGCTTCGTCGACCCTGGCGGCCTGATAGCCGTCGTCGTAGGCTTCGTGGTAGAGACGCACCGCGTTTTCCATGGAGTCGGCGGCATCCGTGGTGAGATTGCTGATGGAGTGAAACTCCTCGGGGATTTCGTACGAGCGCAGCAGCCGGAACTCTTCGTTGAGACCGTCGAGGTTCTGCAACAGATCGGCGACCGCGCTGTCCGAGGAGGCGTCGATTTCGTTGATGCGTGTATTGTACGCGTTGACATTGTCATAAAAACGCGTCATGTTGTCCCGGTAGGTTTCGAGCTTGCGGGTTCTGGCGTCGGTACATCCGCACAGAAGGATCGCAAGAATCACCGCCGGCAACAGTTTTCTGATCATTTTTAACATAATACCAAATGTACCATACTACGATTTGCAATGCAAGGAATGATTATGCTATGCTAATAAAATCTATGTACCGGAAGGCTTTGGGAGGTTGATGCGGATGAATGGCGCACAGGCAATGGTAAAATGTCTCGAAGCGGAGGGTGTGGAGCGGCTCTACGGGTATTCCGGTGCCGCGATCTGCCCTTTTTATGACGCGCTGCTGTCGTCAAAGATCACGCCCGTGCTGGTCAGACAGGAGCAGAATGCGGCCCACATGGCGAGCGGCTATGCGCGCATGAAGGGGAGAGCCGGGGTCTGTGTCGTGACGAGCGGTCCCGGTGCGACCAATCTGATCACCGGTATCGCCACGGCGTTTGCCGATTCGATTCCGCTTGTCTGCATCACGGGACAGGTCGTCAGCTCCATGATCGGCTCCGATGTCTTCCAGGAGGCCGATATCACGGGGGCCGTGGAGTCCTTTGTCAAGTACTCGTATCTGGTCCGCGATGCACAGGACCTTCCCCGCATCATGAAGGAAGCGTTCTATATCGCGGAGAGCGGACGCCGGGGGCCGGTGCTCATCGATGTGCCGACCGACGTCATGGCGTGTGAGATCAAAAAATACGTCTATCCGGACAAGGTGCAGATGCGCACCTACAAGCCGACCGTCGAAGGCAACGGCGCGCAGATCGCCAAGGTTATCCGCGAGCTCGAAAAGGCGGAAAGGCCGATCATGTGTGTGGGCGGCGGCGTCGCGCTGTCCGGCGCGATCGACGAGATCCGCGCGTTTGTCAGAAAGTACCAGATCCCCGTGGTGAGCACGATGATGGGGATCGGTGCGATGCCCTCCGGGGACAATCTCTATTTCGGAATGGTGGGTAATAACGGAAGGCCCTATGCCAACCGTGCGGTGGGAGAATCGGACCTGTTGCTGGTGGTAGGAGCAAGGGTCGCCGACCGGGCGGTCAACCGGCCGGATCTGATCACGGAAAACAAGGTCCTCATCCATATCGACGTGGATCCCGCCGAGATCGGCAAAAACGTGGGTCCGACGATCCCGCTCGTTGGGGATATCCGGCATGTGTTCCGGCAGATCGACAAGTCGGAGATCCACATGAAGGATCATGCGGCATGGATCAATACCTTATGCGAATACCGTCTCAGGACGCAGGAGGTGCGCGCAAAAGCCGGCAAGGCCTATGTCGACGTCAGGGCGTTTCTGGAGACGCTTTCTCTCCGGATGGACAAAAACGCGGTCTTTGTGTGTGACGTCGGACAGAACCAGATCTGGTCCACGCACTATTTCAAGGTATCCGAGAAGGGACGGTTTATGACCTCCGGCGGCATGGGAACGATGGGCTACGCGATCCCCGCGGCGTTCGGCGCGTCACAGGCCAGACCCGACCGGCAGACGATTGCACTGTGCGGCGACGGCGGCTTCCAGATGTCGATGTGCGAGCTGGGAACCATCGCGCAGTACGGCGGAGACATCGGCATCGTGATTCTGAGAAACAATACGCTCGGCATGGTGATGGAGACAATCCATTCGCTCTATGACAGCCGTGCCACCATGGTCGATCTCGGAAAGGATACTCCGGATTACAAAAAAATCGCCGAAGCCTACGGCATGGGATATGAGATGCTCGACGGCAAAGGCGACATGGAGCAGGCACTGTATTCCTTTTTGCATGCGGACGGCGCAAGGATCCTCGAGGTATCCGTGGATCCGCGCGACCGGGTATAAGGAGGGATCCGCCCATGAAGAAAATCTACTCCGTACTCGTGGAAAACCGCGCCGGCGTCCTGGCCAAGGTCGCGGGATTGTTCTCCCGCAGAAATTTCAACATCGATTCCCTCGTGGTGGGGGAGACGGACGCGCATGACGTCTCCTGCATGACGATCGTCTCGAGCGGCGACGAGCGGACCATCGAGCAGATCGAAAAGCAGCTCAACAAAAAACTCGACGTCATCAAGGTCAAGACCTTCCGGGAGGCGGACGCGATCGACCGCGAGCTCATGCTCGTCAAGGTCAAATACAACAAAACCAACCGCCGCGACATCATGGAGAACTGCGAGATCTGCCATGCGCGGATCGTGGATATGTCCAGGGGGTATATGATGATCCAGATCTGTGACACGACGGAAAAGGTGGAGCTGTTCCTCCAGGTATTAAAGGGTATCAGCATCGTGGAGGTGGCACGCACCGGCACGGTCGCGCTGCAAAAGTGCAGGGAAAATGAAAGGTAGGAAGGATGAATAAAAAAGCGTTTCAGATCATCGTCGATAACACCCCGGGCGTGCTGTCCCGTATCTCCGGTCTCTTTACGAGGCGCGGCTATAATATCGAGTCGATCACGGCGGGAGAAACGGCGGATCCGCGGTTTACCAGAATCACGATTGTCGCCTCCGGGGATGACGAGACACTCGAGCAGATCGAAAAGCAGATCGGCAAGCTCACCGATGTCAGGGACATCCGGGAACTCAAAACGGACGAGAGCGTGTTCCGGGAGCTTGCGATGATCAAGGTCCGCGCGGGCGCAAAGGACAAGACCAATCTGATTTCGATTGCCAATGTTTTTCGCGGCAACATCATCGACGTGGGGCCGGAATCCCTGATGATCGAGATCACGGGATCCTCCTCCAAGATCGACGCGTTTTTGCATCTGCTGGACGGATATGAAATACTCGAGCTCGCAAGAACGGGCGTGGCGGGACTCTTCCGCGGCATCGACAAGGTCGTCTATCCGGCGAACCTTTTAGGCAAATAGAGACGATAAAAGGACATCAGACACATACGGAGGGTAAAAACATGGCAGCTGAAGCAAGAATCTACTATCAGGAAGATTGCAATCCGGATCTGTTAAAGGGAAAGAAGATCGCGATCATCGGTTACGGTTCGCAGGGACACGCACACGCGCTCAATCTGATCGATTCGGGCATGGACGTCTGCGTCGGACTCTATGAGGGGTCCGCTTCCATGGAAAAAGCAAAAAAGCAGGGCGTGACGGTGAAGACCACGGCGGAAGCCGCAAAGTGGGCGGATATCATCATGATCCTGATCAACGATGAGAAGATGGCCGCGATGTATCACAAGGACATCGAGCCCAATCTCAAGGAAGGCGACATGCTGATGTTTGCGCACGGCTTTAACGTGCATTTCGGCCTGATCAAGGCCCCGAAGGGCGTGGACGTGACGATGATCGCGCCCAAGGCGCCGGGTCATACGGTACGCAGCGAATACCAGGCGGGCAAGGGCGTACCGATGCTGGTTGCGGTCGAGCAGGACGAGTCGGGCAAGGCGCTCGATCTGGCGCTTGCTTATGCCGCGGGGATCGGCGGCGCACGCGCGGGCGTGCTCGAGACCACCTTCCGTACGGAGACGGAGACCGACCTGTTCGGCGAGCAGGCGGTACTGTGCGGCGGCGTATGCGCCCTGATGCAGGCGGGCTTTGAGACGCTGGTCGAGGCGGGCTACGATCCGAGAAATGCCTACTTTGAGTGCGTCCACGAGATGAAGCTGATCGTCGATCTGATCTATCAGTCGGGCTTTGCCGGCATGCGCTATTCGATCTCCAATACGGCGGAATACGGCGATTATATCACCGGCCCCAAGATCATCACCGAGGAGACCAAAAAGACGATGAAGCAGATTCTGCACGAGATCCAGGACGGCTCCTTTGCCAAGCAGTTTCTGCTCGACATGTCGGAAGCGGGCGGTCAGGTGCATTTTCAGGCGATGCGCAAGCTCGCAGGCGAGCATATCGCGGAGAAGACCGGCGCGGAGGTCCGCAAGATGTACAGCTGGAACAAGGAAGAGGATAAGCTGATCAACAACTGAGCATGAACCGTGTACGCAGCTTTAATGAAATAGCAGCGGAAGAAGGGCGGAAAAGAAACCGCCCTTTTTCCGCTTTTCCAAAGGGGAAGGGACCGTTTTCCTTTCTTTCCGCGCACCTGTTTCCCTATACGGGTCTTCCGGGCCCCCTTGTCCTGTTTGTTCTGGCCTTTTGCATGTACCTGCTTGCGGTACTGCCGGTGCTCATCATGCACAAGGGACTTTTTTTCTACTACGGCGACTACAATGTGCAGCAGGTTCCCTTTTATATCCTGGCCCACCGTCTGATCCGCAGCGGCCGTTTCTTTTATACCCTGCAGCTCGATCTCGGAGGCACTGTTGCCGGGGACTTTGCGTTTTATCTGACGGGGAGTCCGTTTTTCTGGCTGACGCTGCCGTTTCCGGAGCGTGTGCTGCCGTATCTGATGCCGTATCTGATGGGGCTCAAATACGCGTGCTCCGCACTTACGTCGTACCTCTGGATCCGGCGCCACACCGGGACGGAGAGCAGCGCGCGCCTCGGTGCGCTTTTGTATGCGTTTTCCGGTTTTGCCGCCGTCAATATCGTCTTTCATCATTTTACGGATGCGACCTGCTTTTTTCCGCTGCTCATCCTTACCTTTGACGATCTGATGGCCGTCAGCGAAAAGGAACACATGGAGGACCGGTTCCGGGAAGCGTTTTTACCGTGGCTCAAATTTGCGCTGACGGTCACGCTGCTTGCCGTGATCAATTATTATTTCTTTTTCGGCATGGTGCTGTTTTTGCTGCTGTATGCGGTGCTGCGCCATGTCAGAAAACATACCCTGCGTCTTTTGCCGAAAAAGATCGGAAGCGCGTTGTCCGCGGGTGTGACGGGGATGCTTCTGGCTGCGGGATATCTCGTGATCGCGATGACGGGGGTTGCGGGAAATACAAGGCTCGACAACCTCTTAAGCGGCTACGAGCTGCTGGTCTATCCCGATGCAAAGATGTATTTTGACATCCTCAAAAACATGGTGATGACGCCGGATATCATCGGGCGGGGGACGATCTTTTACTCGACGGCCGTCAAGAATTCGTCGCTGGCCGGATATCTGCCTATGTTCGGGATTGCGGGCGGCGCGGTCTTTCTGCACATGAAGCGGAGAAAGATCCGGTGGCTCAGCCGGATCCTCGGGGCCTCCGTTGTCTGTGCCGCACTCCCCGTACTCAACGGCGCGTTTTCCATGCTGAATACGCACTA
The DNA here is from genome assembly GCA_017448245.1 of Lachnospiraceae bacterium. Lineage (GTDB taxonomy): Bacteria > Bacillota > Clostridia > Lachnospirales > Lachnospiraceae > Butyrivibrio. The sequence continues at coordinate 38,136 of JAFSLV010000019.1, forward strand.
CTATGCCAGATGGTATTATATGCCGCTGTTGTTTCTTGCGCTTGCGACGTCGCTGGCGATAGAGCGAGCGCAAAAAAAGGATATGCGGTTCGGGGTACTGTTGCAGACGGGATGCTTTCTCTTCATGGTGCTCGTATTTTTCCTGCCTTCGAAGGACGCGGAGGGACAGTGGGAGTGGCTCCATATGTCGGAGAATCCGGAATACTTTATTCTGGATGCGATCGTGTCTGCGGTTCTTACGCTGCTGCTGATCGTGGCAGTCTTTCTGATCCGCAGGAGGGGGGCAAGGATCCGGGTCCTGTATGCGCTTTCGGTCATCGCGTCCGTCACGCTGACGATGAATGTCGTCGCCAAGGGAAAGACCCTGATCAGCAATTACGGGATGGAGATGTGGAAGCTGCAGATGCTCGATACGAGGCCCTCACTTCCGGAGGATGCCGGTGTCTTTTACCGCGTGGATACCGACGATACCGCCACCAATTACGAAATGGTCTGGGGCTATCCCACGGTGCATTGCTTTTTGTCGACGGTGCCCGGAGAGATCTTTACCTTTTACGAAGGCGCGGCCGGCATCACGAGACTCGTGGAATCGGAGCTGCCGCTTGTAAGAGACGGAATCCGCGCGCTGCTTTCGGTCAGATATTACATCTGGAACAGCGAGATCTACGAGGAGGGCGAGTTCGGAAAGGGAGAGGGAATCTACGGCTTTGACGAAACCGTGTTCGAGGGTAACGGCCTGACCGTCTTTGAAAACAAAAACTATATTCCCCCCGGGACCACTTTCGAGTATTATATAAGGGAGTCCGATTTTGACGGACTCGACAAGAAAAACAACGACAGGCTGCTGGTGCGTGCGCTGATCCTCAGTGACGAGGATGCGGACCGGTACGGTCATCTGATGGAGGAGCTGCCGGTGTCCTACCGCTCCGCCTATGTCAGCGATCCGGTCTTTGACGCCCTGTGCAGGGAGCGCGCAAGAAGTGCCTGTACGTATTTTGCGGAGACGGACAGCGGGTATCGTGCGCGGACGTCGTATCTGGAAAAAGAGACGCTCGTCTTTTTTCCGATCCCCGCATCCGGGGGATTTACGATCACGGTGGACGGGGAGGAGGTGCCCGTCATCCGGGCGGATTACGGACTGACAGCCGTTCCGGTGCCGGCGGGTATCCATGAGATCGAGGCGCGTTTTGTGCCGCCGTATCTCGAGCAGGGGGCGATGTGCTCCTTTGCGGGCGTCATGATCTGTATGCTGTACGGTCTCTACCATATGGGAAGAACCGCAAAAAAAGAAAAGAGGGAGACAATATGAGCCATATGACCATGAGCCAGAAGATCCTTGCCCGTCATGCGGGGCTTGACCGGGTCGAAGCGGGACAGCTGATCGAAGCTGATCTTGATCTGGTGCTCGGCAATGACATCACGTCACCGGTCGCCATCGCGGAGATGGACAAATTCCGCACAAAGGGTGTCTTTGACAGGGACAAGGTCGCACTGGTGCTCGATCATTTTGTACCGGCCAAGGATATTAAATCCGCGGAAAACTGCAAATGTGTCAGAAGCTTTGCGGCGGAACATGACATCACGCATTTTTACGATGTCGGAGAGATGGGGATCGAGCATGCGCTGGTGCCGGAAAAAGGACTTGCGCTGCCGGGCAATCTCATCATCGGCGCGGACAGCCATACCTGCACGTACGGTGCGCTCGGCGCCTTTTCGACGGGCGTGGGTTCGACCGACATGGCGGCCGGCATGGCGACGGGAAAGAGCTGGTTCAAGGTGCCTGCGGCGATCCGGTTTCATCTGACGGGAAAGCCCTCGCCCCATGTCTGCGGCAAGGACGTGATCCTGCACATCATCGGCAGGATCGGCGTGGACGGTGCCCTGTACAAGTCGATGGAATTTACGGGAGACGGGATCGCCCATCTTTCGATCGACGACCGGATGACCATCGCCAACATGGCGATCGAGGCGGGGGCCAAGAACGGGATCTTTCCGGTCGACGACATCACAAAAGAATATCTCGGTGAGCACGCTCCGGGAAAGGACTATGAGGTCTTTACGGCGGATGAGGATGCCGTCTACGATGAGGTATATGAAATCGATCTTGGCGCGCTCACGCCCACGGTCGCCTTTCCGCATCTGCCGGAGAATACCAGAACCTTTGACGAGATCGGGGATATCACGATCGACCAGGTCGTGATCGGCAGCTGCACCAACGGACACATCTCGGACATGCGGATGGCTGCATCCGTCCTGCAGGGCAAAAAGGTCGCAAAGGGCGTGCGCTGCATCGTGATTCCCGCCACCCAGAAGATTTTTTCGCAGTGTCTGGAGGAGGGGCTTATCCGGACCTTCATCGAGGCCGGCTGTGTGGTCTCCACGCCGACGTGCGGGCCTTGTCTGGGCGGCTACATGGGGATCCTTGCGAGTAAGGAGCGCTGTGTATCGACGACGAACCGCAATTTTGTCGGCCGCATGGGGGCGGTGGATTCCGAGATCTATCTAGCGTCGCCGGCGGTGGCGGCGGCCAGTGCGGTAGCGGGAAGGCTTGCGGCACCGGAAGGGGGCTGATTTTTGGCCTGCATGGCCGTACGGTGACATACAAAAGGGCCGTGGCGCCCGGTGGTACAGGAGGAAACGGATGAAAGCTGCAAAGGGTAAGGTATTTAAATACGGCGACAATGTCGACACCGATGTCATCATCCCCGCGAGATATCTCGCGGAGACGAGCGCGCAGGGACTCGCCGCGCACTGCATGGAGGATATTGACGGGGATTTTGTCAAAAATGTGCGGGAGGGCGACATTATCGTCGCGGACAAAAACTTTGGCTGCGGTTCCTCCAGGGAGCATGCGCCGATCGCCATCAAGGCAAGCGGTATCTCCGTCGTGATCGCCGAGACCTTTGCCAGGATCTTTTACCGCAACGCAATCAATATCGGGCTTCCGATCATCGAGTGTGCGGATGCCGCACAAAAGATCAAAGCCGGAGATACGGTCCTTGTCGATTTTGACACGGGCCTGATCACCGACGAGACGACGGGAGAGACCTTTCAGGGTCAGGCGTTTCCGCCGTTCATGCAAAAGATCATCGATGCGGAAGGCCTGATCAATTATATCAATCAGTCATAAGAAACCCGAAAAGGAGGATACAGTATGGGTAAGGAATCGATTTCTGCAAGCATTTCCATGAAGGAGGGGGCACAGATCGCAAAGGTCGTCCTGATGCCGGGGGATCCGCTCCGTGCCAAATATGTCGCGGAAAACTTTCTTGAGGATCCGGTACTTTTTTCCGACGTGCGCAACATGCTCGGATATACCGGCACCTACAGGGGCAGAAAGATCTCCGTCATGGGAAGCGGCATGGGTGTGCCCTCGATCGGGATCTATGCGACGGAGCTCTACAGCCAGTTTGACGTGAATGCGATCATCCGCATCGGCTCCGCGGGCGCGATCGGCGAAGGTATCCGGGTACGCGACGTCGTGATTGCGATGGGGGCGTCGACCAACAGCAATTATATCAACCAGTATGACATGGTCGGACAGATCGCACCGGTTGCGGATTACGGGATGCTCGCCAATGCCGTAAAAGCCGCCGAAGAACTCAAGGTGGGCGTCAAGGTCGGCAATATCTATACCTCCGACTTTTTCTACCATCCGGATAAGGACATCAATACAAAGCTCAAAAACCTGGGCCATCTGTGTGTCGAGATGGAGGCCGCGGGCCTCTATGTGACGGCGATGTCGCTGCGGAAAAAGGCGCTGGCGATCCTCACGATCTCCGACGAGATCTTCACGGGGGTTGCGCTCTCCGCAAAGGACCGTGAGCAGTCCTTCAAAGAGATGATGCAGATTGCGCTCGAAACCGCATGGCACGAGGCTGAATAATATGGGAAAGATCAGGATGAGCGTCCCGCTCGTGGAAATGGACGGAGACGAAATGACACGCATCATCTGGCAGATGATCAAGGACAAGCTGCTGTTGCCCTACATCGATCTCAATACCGAGTATTACGATCTCGGCCTCAAAAAACGCGACGAGACCGGTGACCAGATCACGTCTTTGAGCGCCCATGCGACCAAAAAGTACGGCGTGGCCGTCAAATGCGCGACCATCACGCCCAATCACGCGCGCATGGAGGAGTATCACTTAAAGCAGATGTGGAAATCCCCGAACGGCACGATCCGGGCGATCCTCGACGGTACGGTGTTCCGTGCGCCGATCGTCGTGAAGGGGATCCGCCCCTGTGTGAAAAACTGGAAAAAGCCGATCACGATCGCGCGCCACGCGTACGGCGACGTGTATAAAAACACCGAAATCCGCGTGACGGGGGCGGGGGATGCCGCGCTTTCCTTTGCGGAAAAGGGAGGAAAAAGCCGCGCGGAGGAAATCCACCGGTTTGACGGCCCCGGGGTCATCCAGGGCATCCATAACACCGACCGATCGATCGAGAGCTTTGCCAAGGCCTGCTTTACGTATGCGCTCGACAAGAAGCAGGACGTGTGGTTCGGCGCCAAGGACACGATCTCCAAGATCTATGACGCCCGGTTTAAGGCGATCTTTGAGGAGGTCTACGAGCGGTCCTTCCGGGAGGCGTTTGAACAAAAGGGCATCACGTATTTTTACTCCCTGATCGACGATATCGTCGCGCGTATCATGAAATCCGAGGGAGGCATGATCTGGGCCTGCAAGAATTACGACGGCGACGTGATGAGCGATATGGTGTCGAGCGCCTTCGGCTCGCTCGCCATGATGACGAGCGTCCTCGTGTCTCCGGACGGGGTCTTTGAGTACGAGGCGGCGCACGGTACGGTGCAGCGCCATTATTACCAGCACCTCGAGGGGAAGGAGACGAGCACCAATTCGGTCGCGACGATCTTTGCCTGGACGGGGGCCCTCGCAAAACGGGGGGAACTCGACGGCAACAAGGCGCTGATACAGTTTGCCAAAAAGCTCGAAAAGGCGACGCTTTCGACCATCGCCTCCGGCCGCATGACCAAGGATCTGGCGCTGATTACGAGTCTCAAACAGGTCAAAATCCTGTCCACCGAAGCATTTCTCGATGAAATCGCCGGGGAGCTGTCTTCCTGACAGCGCCCGGCGCTTTCGCGCCCTCCGGTTCCGGAGGCATATCACAAAAAATAGCACAAAATTTTACGTTAAAATGTGTGAAAAATATCATAAAAACGCCCCAACCCCAGTAAAATCAAGGGTTTTGAGATACCCCTGGTTTTTTTTATAATTCCACAAGATATTGGGATACCCCCTTGACGAAACCACAAAACCTGCTATAATGGTGGTTAGGGTTTTTTACGGAATTAGGTATAGGGATATTCGTAATAATGTCAATCATCCACACGGCGGGAATTCAAAAGCATTCGTTTGTTGACGGGGAGGGGATCCGGTTTGTGATTTTCACGCAGGGCTGCATCCACGCGTGCCCGTCCTGTCACAATCCGGAGACCTGGGCGTGCGAAGGAGGTACGGCACTGGATACGTCCGAGCTGATCGCCGAGATGCTGGCGACCAGATTCCTGGACGGGATCACGCTTTCGGGCGGCGATCCGCTGCTGCAGGCAGAGGCCTCTTTTGAAATCGCAAGAGCCGCCAGGGAAGCGGGGCTCAATGTGTGGATGTATACCGGCTGGACATGGGAGGCACTGCTGCAGGGGAAGGTGCCGCATGTCAGCGCGGAGGAGGCAAGGGAAGGTCTTTCCTTTATCGACGTCCTGGTCGACGGACGGTTTATTGCCTCCCGCGCCTACGAACATCCCGCGGACGAGGCGGGCGTACCGTATTGGAGGGGCTCCTCCAACCAGCGTCTCATCGATGTTCCGAAGAGCCTTCGTGCCGGACAGATTGTGGGGTATGTACCGGATACACAGGACAGGGAAAGCGTACCGCAGGTTTCATGAGAGGAGTCACGTATGAGTGCATTTAAGGCAGTGGTCAAGCGCAGCGGCGAAGAAGCAAAGTTTGACGGAAAAAAAATCGAAAACGCAGTGGCAAAGGCGTTTGTCGCGACCGGGGAAGTGGAGGCAAGAGACGTATCCACAATGTCGCGCGCCATCACACTGATTGTCGATACTTCGCTTCGGGAATCGGGACTGAGCAAGCCGTCCGTGGAACAGATCCAGGACGCCGTGGAGCTGGCACTGATGAAGTGCGGCTACCAGCGCACCGCCAAGGCCTATATTCTGTATCGTTCGCAGCATGCCAAGGTACGCGAGACCAAGAATACCCTGCTGGATTACAAGATGCTCGTCAACGGCTACATTGGTGAGGAAAAGGACTGGCGCGTCAAGGAAAACTCCACCGTGACGATGTCGGTCGGCGGCCTCATTCTGTCCAATTCCGGTGCGATCACCGCCAATTACTGGCTGACGGAGGTCTATGACGACGAGGTTGCGGAGGCACACAGAAAATGCTTTATCCATCTGCACGATCTCTCCATGCTGACCGGCTATTGTGCCGGCTGGAGTCTGAAACAGCTGATCGAGGTAGGACTGGGCGGCGTCACGGGACGCATGACGAGTGCCCCGGCAAAGCACCTGTCCACGCTCTGCAACCAGATGGTCAATTTCCTCGGCATCATGCAGAACGAATGGGCCGGCGCGCAGGCATTTTCCTCCTTTGACACGTATCTGGCGCCCTTTGTCAAAATCGACCGTCTCAGTTATACGGATGTCAAGCAGTGCATCCAGAGTTTTATCTACGGGGTCAATACGCCTTCGAGATGGGGCACGCAGGCACCGTTTACCAATGTGACGCTCGACTGGACCGTCCCCGAGGACATGAAGGACATGCCCGCGATCATCGGCGGCGAGGCGCAGGATTTTACCTACGGGGACTGCAAGGCGGAGATGGACATGATCAACAAGGCCTTCATCGAGACCATGATCGAGGGCGACGCCAACGGCCGCGGCTTCCAGTATCCGATCCCGACCTATTCCATCACCAAGGATTTTGACTGGTCGGAGACGGAGAATAACCGGCTGCTCTTTGAAATGACCGCCAAGTACGGCACCCCGTATTTTTCCAATTACATCAATTCCGACATGAAGCCGTCGGATGTCCGCTCGATGTGCTGCAGACTGCGTCTGGACTTGAGAGAGCTGCGCAAGAAGGGCGGCGGGTTCTTCGGCTCCGGCGAATCCACCGGCTCGATCGGTGTGGTGACGCTCAATCTTCCGAGGATCGCCTATCTCTCCAGGGACAAAAAGGACTTCTACGCGATGCTCGACAAGTACATGGATATCGCGGCGCGCTCGCTTTCCGTCAAACGCAAGGTCGTCACAAGACTTCTTGACGAAGGTCTCTATCCGTATACGAAACGTTATCTGGGCGGCTTTGACAACCACTTTTCGACGATCGGTCTCGTCGGCATGAACGAGGCGATCCTGAACGCCCGGTGGATGACGGGGGATATCACCACGACGCAGGGACATGCCTTTGCGAAAGAGACCCTCGAACACATGAGAGAGCGTCTGTCCGATTATCAGGAACAGTACGGCGATCTCTACAATCTGGAAGCGACGCCGGCCGAATCCACGACCTATCGTTTTGCCAGACACGATGTCGAGGAATTCCCGGACATCATCACGGCATCGACCGACCTGAGTGCCCCCGCGAAGAACGGCGGCGTGATCAGCAAAGGGGTGGAAGCGCCGTATTATACCAATTCCACGCACCTGCCGGTCGGATACACCTCGGACATCTTTGACGCGCTTGAGCAGGAAGATGATCTGCAGACACTCTATACCTCCGGTACGGTCTTCCACGGCTTTATCGGCGAGAGGCTGCCCGACTGGCGCAGTGCCGCGACACTGGTGCGCAAGATTGCGGAAAACTTCCGTCTGCCGTATTATACGATGTCACCGACCTACTCGGTCTGCCGAACGCACGGATATATCAGCGGCGAGCACTTTAGCTGCCCGACCTGCGGCGAGGATGCCGAGGTCTATTCGAGGATCACGGGCTATTACCGGCCGGTCCGCAACTGGAATGACGGCAAGACCGCGGAATTCCATGCCAGAAAGACCTATGAGCCCGAATATGCACGCGCACAGATGCTGCCCAGGACCTTTGAGATGAAGGAACAGAAGGGAAAGGCACCGGAGATGAAGGCGCCGGAGGCGCAGGCAGCGGAGACGAAGACGCCGGAGGTGACAAAGGAGACGCTCAAGGACGCGATGCAGACGATCCTCGTGGATACCGCGCTTCCGGAAAAGGAAGAAACCAGAGAAACGGCGGTACAGTCCTTCAGGATGCCCAAGATCATCATCCAGAATTTTGCGGCCGGATTTGAGGAGGTCGCCGCCGATCCTTCCCTGATCGAGGGGGCCATCAAGGAGGCGGAGATGATGTCGCTCGGGACCGTTGAGACACCGGTTCTGATCGTGACGAGTACCTGCCCCAACTGCAAGATCGCCAAAAAGGTACTGACGGATGCCGGTATCGAATATCGTGTGCTCAACGCGGAGGAAGACGCGGGTGCGGAGATGGCAAGAAAATACGACATCGTCAGCGCACCGTCCCTCATCGTGATGGAGGGAGACAACTGCCGCGTGTTTACGGGCGTAGGCCAGATCAGAAATTATGCGGGAGAAGCGGTGTACGCCTGAGACTACGGCGTCAGATGTAACAGCGTATTGATCTCGTCCTCATACAGCGTATCTTTGACCAGAAGCTCCTCAGCGAGCGTTTCGAGAAGCGTTATGTTCTCCTCCATCAGGTCGACGGTACGCTGTTTTAACTGCTCGGACATCTCCACGATATAACGTGTCGAGGTCTCTCCGGTCTCGGAGGTGAGCATGCCCATGTTGACGAGCCCGTTTTCGGACATGCCATAGGCATCGACCATGTTTTTGAGGATCTCCGTTGCCTTCCGGATGTCGTTGGCACAGCCCTGCGAGGTCTTGTCCCAGTCACGGCCGTGGACGAGATATTCGGCGACCTTGCCGCCGTAGAGCTCCATGACCTTGTGCTCCATCATCGTCTTGGTATGGAGCTTTTTTTCAAACGGCTGGATAAAGGTAACGCCGCCGGCACCGGACGTCGAGGGCATGATCGTCACCTTGGTTACGCGGGAGCCGGTGAGCCTTGCAATGAGCGTATGTCCCGCCTCGTGGTAGGCGATGGTCCTGAGATCGTCGGGATCGGTCTCGTCGTGGTCCGTCTGATGCCCGTGCATGAGCCTTTTGTAAAAGGCAATTTCGACGCATTCCTTGTTGATATAATCAAGGCCCCTCTGGACAGAGATGATGGCGGCCTCGTTTAAGATATCCTTGATCTCCGCGGGGGAGCGGCCCATCATCTCCCTGGCAAAGGCGCGCCTGTCAAAATCCTCGGCAAATTTCTTGTTCTTCATGTAGATATCGATGACCTCGAGACGCTCCTCGACGGTCTCGGGGATCGGGACGGTATAGATCTCCGTAAAACGGCCGGGCCGTAAGGCCGCCTCGTCGATGTCCTCGACGCGGTTGGTCGCACCGATGACCAGAAGATTGTCCGATTTGCGAAAGCCGTCCATCTCGGTGAGCAGTGCGGTGAGGGCCTTGCGGTCCTCCGCGTTCATGTCCTTTCCGCGCTTTCCGCACAGTGTATCGACCTCGTCGATAAAGACGATGCAGGGCGTATCCTTTCTGGCCTTTTTGAAGAGCGAACGGATCCTTGCCGCACCGGTGCCGACGTATTTTTCGACAAAGTCGGATGCGTTGGCATAGAGAAAGTTGACCCTGGCCTCGTTGGCCATGACCTGTGCGATCAGGGTCTTTCCGGTACCGGGAGGGCCGACCAGGAGCAGCCCCCTGGGGAGATCCGCACCCGCCGCGTGGTATTTGTCCGGCGTCTTCAAAAAGTCGACGACGACCTGCAGGTCTTCTTTCAGGGGCTTGAGGCCGCCGATGTCCCTGAAGGTCTTTTTTTCTCCTTCCCGGAGATGATCGCTGACATAGGAGGAGCCGGCGGGCTCCGTCGCGTGCGCCCTTCCGCCGCGGAAAAAGGTCACAAACATCATGATGATGATGAGAGGGCCGGACAAAAGAAACGGCAACAGATACCAGGGCATGGCGGCCGGCGCCGTTTCCAGCGGTGCGCCGGGAATCTGCGTCTCGTAGGAAGGCATGCGCTCAAGCGCATCCGTCGACAGTTCCGCCGAAGCGGGGGAAGAGAAGTCCCGGATAAAGACCATATAGATGACCATGGCCAGCAGCGCAACGGCAAAAAAGATAAAATATCCCTTGTGGGCGCGTACCATGCCGAGGAAGGTGTCCTCCGGATCCTTTTTCCGTGAGATTTTTTCTTTTTCGGGAGAGGGCGCGGTCTTGTGCACATAGGGGACATAGTCCGGCACCAGACGCAGAACGATTTCGGAGGCCGGGTCGGCGTCTTCCGCACGCACGCGGATCGTATAGATCTTGCGGTCGATCCGTCCTTTTTTTCCGAAATCCCTGGGATCGAGCGGATAGACATACAGCATCGGGTCATCCTCCCAGAAGGAGGCGCGCAGCTTTCCTACACCGGCTTCCCGGAAGGCTTTTTGCAGCGCCTTCCATTGCGCCTTCTGTCCCTGTGCTTCATAGACGACTACATATCTGCCAGATTCCGACATACACCGCTCCTTGATGGAGTAAATGACCGTGTGACAATCATTATATCACTCCCGAACGCATTATCAAAGAAGAAATCTTTGATATAAAAGTGAAAAAACCTTGACGCGGCGCGGCAAACGTGCTAATGTATCTAAGGATTATGTTGTAAGTGGGCTCGCAAAAAGCCCGCTTTCTTTTTGGGGTGAGGACGATCACGATGAAAAAACGCGAGATCGAACAGCGCGCGGAGATGCTGCTTACGGCAATCGCCATCGAAAACGGTGTCTCGGTCTATGACGTCGAGTATGTCAGGGAAGCCGGCGAATACTTCCTGCGCTGCTTCATCGACCGGGAGGGCGGCGTGACGATCGATCACTGCGTGGCCGTCAACCATGCGATGAGCAAGGCCCTGGACGAGGAGGATTTTATCGACGAAGCCTATACGCTCGAGGTCTCATCGCCGGGACTGGGCAGGTCGCTGACCAAGGACAGGCATCTGGAGCACGAGATCGGCAGCGAGATCGACGTCAAGCTGTATCAGGCGAAAGACGGACAGAAGGTCTTTTGCGGGATTCTCACCGCGTTTGACAGGGATTCGATTACCATTGCGGTCGATGACGCACCCGTCACGTTCCGCAGAAAAGATATTGCAAGTATCAAGCTGACCATTGACTTTTAGAGGAGGATACCGAAAAAAATGAGCAAAGAAATGATGGACGCCCTCGACATGCTCGAGAAGGAGAAAAACATCAGCAAGGAGTCTCTCTTTGAGGCCATCGAAAATTCGCTGGTGACGGCCTGCCGCAATCATTTCGGCAAGGCGGACAATGTCAGGGTGGAAATCGACCCGGAGACCTGTGATTTTCATCTGTATGTGGACAAGGTGGTCATCCCGGACGGGGAAAAGATCGAAGACAAAATGACGGAGATCTGTCTGGCCGACGCCAGGGCCATCGATCCCGACGCCGAGGTGGACGGTACGGTTTCCGAGGAACTCGACTCCAAGGATTTTACACGCATCGCGACGCAGAATGCCAAAAACGTGATTCTGCAGAAGATCCGCGAGGAGGAGCGCGGTGCGGTCTACAGGGAATACCACGACAAGGAGCACAACATCGTCACGGGTGTCGTGCAGCGCTTTATCGGACGCAATATCTCGGTCAATCTGGGACGTACCGATGCGATTCTTTCGGAAAAGGAACAGATCCATACGCGCAACGAGCATTACCGGCTGCGCGACCGGTTGAAGGTCTATATCCTGGAGGTCAGGGACGGCAACAAGGGACCGAGGATTCTGGTGAGCCGGACACATCCCGATCTCGTAAAAAGGCTGTTTGAGCAGGAGGTGACGGAGATCCGTGAGGGTGTGGTCGAGATCATGGCGATCGCGAGGGAGCCGGGAAGCCGTACCAAGATCGCGGTATATTCCAACAATCCGAACGTGGATCCCGTCGGTGCCTGTGTCGGCGTCAACGGCTCGCGCGTCAATTTGATCGTCGACGAGCTCAACGGGGAAAAGATCGACGTCATTCCCTGGGACGACAATCCCGGTAATCTCATCCAGAACGCGCTGTCTCCCGCAAAAATCGTTGCGGTCTTTGCGGATCCGGATGAAAAGACGGCCAAGGTCGTCGTGCCGGATTACCAGCTCTCCCTTGCCATCGGCAAGGAGGGTCAGAATGCGAGGCTTGCCGCCAGGCTGACCGGCTACAAGATCGATATCAAGTCCGAGACGCAGGCCAAGGATACGCCCGGCTTCCGTTACGAGGACTATCTCGACGACGAATACGACGACGAGGAAGGCTATTATGACGAGGACGGCGAGTTTATCGCCTACGAGGACGGCGAGTACGAAGAGGCGGAAGAAGAGGAATACGCGGAAGACGATGCCGCCGGTGAGGATGCCGTACAGGAGTTGACGGAAGAAGAGGACGCGGCGGAAGAAGCAGAAGAAGAGGCAGAAGAAACGGAAGAAGAGGCTGAAGAAACGGAAGAGACCGATGACGCAGACGACGAAGAAGAAGCCGCAACGTAAATGCGTCGGATGCGGTATGGTGCGGGAACAGTCACTGCTCGTGCGGGTGGTGAGGATGCCGGACCGTTCCTTTGCGATCGAGCGGAACATGAAGCTGAACGGGCGCGGCGCGTATCTGTGTGACAACGTCGCCTGCCTGGAGAAGGCGGTCAAAAAGCGCGGACTCGACCGCTCCTTCCGGGAAAAGATCGACGCTGCGGTCTACGAACAGCTGGCGCAGGAGATCGGTCATTGATGAAGGATAACGCATTGCGCTTTCTGGGCATTTGCCGGAAGGCCCAAAAACTGGTATCGGGAGATACGGCGGTGTTTAAGGCCGTACAGAGCGGGGACGCGGAGCTTGTGATCATTGCGTCCGACGCCTCCGACAATACAAAAAAGCGTTTTCAGGATAAATGCAGCACGTATGGTATTACGGCAGTGACAGCCTTTACGGTCGCAGATCTCGGAAGCGTGACGGGACACGAGGTGCGCGCGGTATGCGCCGTAACGGATGAAGGATTGGCAAAGGCGGTCCTGGAGAGGACAGAGGTATGGCAAAGATCAGAGTAAAAGACATTGCGGATGAACTGGGACTCAAATCAAAAGACGTGATCGCATTCCTGCAGGAGCAGGGCGTGGAATCGGCCAAGAGCTATAACAGCGCGGTCGAGGAAGCGGACGCGGATAAGGCAAAAAAGCATTTTGCCAAGGCGTCTCCTGAAGAAAAGCCCGCAAAAAAGACGGTGAAAAAGGCGTCCGCAGCGGAAGAAAAGACAGAAAAAGCCGCAAAGACGGAAAAGAAGGCGGATGCGGAGTCCGCGGAAAAGAAAACGGCCAAAAAGACAAAAACCGCCAGGGGAAAAGAGGCCGTTGCCGCGGAGAACGAAACGGTGCAGAAGGGTGCGGTGCAGGCAGCCGTCTCCACCGAAAACTTAAGCGCCTCCGAGGATGCAAATAACGCGGGCAATGCGCCGGTCAAGCGCAAAAAGAAGATTATCTTTGTCTCCAATCCGAACAATTCCAAGATGGGAGGCTTTAAGGACAGCGGCACCGGAAGGGGCACAAGAGGCGGTGCGCGCTCGGGATTCAGCGTGTCGCAAAACGCGTATCATCCGATCAAGCCTCTCACGATGCCTTCCCAGCCCGAGTCTTATCAGGGCGATATCAAAAAGCCGCAGCCGAAGGTGCCGCCAAGGAAGGCGGTTGTCGAAAAGCCTTCGGTCAAGCGTCCTGCCGCGGAGTCGAGAGATGCCGTCACCGCGGAAAACGCGCAGGCCACCGCACAGGCCATGGGCGCCGCCAAGGAAGGCATCAAGGCACCGGTGGCAAAGACCGCGGACAGCGTGCGCCAGGATGCCAAACGCGTCAAACGCCCGGATGCTGCGCGCGTTGCGCCGAAGGCGCAGGAGGAAGCCGCACAGCGTCCCGCGCAGGATGCCGCGACCGGAAAAGGCGGCCGCCGCATCAAGGGAGACAAACGCGATGCGCAAAAGGGCACCAGGGAACGGCAGGAGACCGACAAGCGCAGGATTTCGCAGGAGAAGGAGCGCCGCGGCAACAAGAATCTGATCAATTATACCGAAGAGACCCAGATGACGCGTCAGAAAAAGGTCGGACGCTTTATCAAACCGGTCGTCGTCAAGGAAGAGGTCGAGGAGCAGATCAAGATGATCTCCGTTCCGGAGAAACTCACGATCAAGGAGCTCGCGGACAAGATGCGGGTCCAGCCGTCCGCCATCATCAAAAAGCTCTTCATGGCGGGGCAGATCGTGACGGTCAATTCGGAACTGACCTATGAAGAAGCGGAAAATATCGCGATCGATTATGACATCATCTGTGAAAAGGAGATCCCGGTCGACGTGATCGAAGAGCTCCTCAAGGAAGAGGAGGACGCGCCGGAGACCCTCAAGAGGAGACCGCCGGTTGTGGTTGTCATGGGGCATGTCGATCACGGTAAGACCTCGCTCCTCGACAAGATCCGCCAGACCAATGTCATCGACAAGGAGGCCGGCGGCATTACACAGAAGATCGGTGCCTATTCCGTCGATATCAAGGGCCGCTCGATCACCTTTCTCGATACGCCCGGCCACGAGGCGTTTACCGCGATGCGTATGCGCGGTGCCAATTCGACGGATATCGCCATCCTCGTGGTGGCCGCGGATGACGGTGTCATGCCGCAGACGATCGAGGCGATCAATCATGCCAAGGCGGCGGGGGTTGAGATCGTCGTTGCGATCAACAAGATCGACAAGGAAGGTGCCAATGTCAACCGTGTCAAGCAGGAGCTGACGGAGCATGACCTGGTGGCGACCGACTGGGGCGGCACCACGGAATTTGTCGAGGTTTCCGCCAAGACCGGCGAAGGGATCGAGACGCTGCTCGAGACGATTCTTTTGACGGCGGATATCCTCGAACTCAAGGCCAATCCGGACAGAGAGGCGAGAGGTCTGGTGCTCGAAGCCGAGCTTGACAAGGGCAGAGGCCCGGTGGCCAATGTACTGATCCAGAAGGGAACACTGCATGTCGGTGATTTTATCTCCGCGGGTGCCTGCTCCGGCAAGGTGCGTGCGATGATGGACGACAAGGGACGGCGTGTCACAAAGGCGCTTCCTTCGCAGCCGGTGGAGATCCTTGGTCTGTCCGATGTGCCGGCCGCGGGTGAGATCCTGGTCGGTCACAAGAGCGACAAGGAAGCCAAGCAGTATGCCAATACCTATCTGCAGCAGCATAAAAAAGATCTCATCGAGGAAACAAAAGCCAAGATGTCTCTCGACGATCTGTATTCCAAGATCGAAGAGGGCAAGCTCAAGGAACTCGATATCATCATCAAGGCGGACGTACAGGGCAGTGCGGAGGCGCTCAAAACAAGCCTCTTAAAGCTCTCCGGAGACGAGGTCGTCATCAAGGTGATCCACTCCGGTGTCGGCCAGATCAACGAGTCGGACGTGACACTGGCCGCAACCTCCAATGCGATCATCATCGGTTTTGATGTCAAGCCCGATGCGCAGGCCAAGTCCCTTGCGGAGGCGGAGGGCGTCGAGATCAAACTCTACCGTGTCATCTATCAGGCGATCGATGACGTGGAGGCCGCCATGAAGGGGATGCTTGCACCCGTCTACGAGGAGCGCGTCATCGGCCATGCGGAGGTGCGTCAGATCTTTAAGGCCAGCGCGATCGGTAATATCGCGGGCTCCTATGTGCTCGACGGGCAGGTGTCGAGAGGCTGCAGGGTACGCATCCGCAGGGACGACGAGATGATTTTTGAGGGCGATCTCAAATCCTTAAAGCGCTTCAAGGATGATGTCAAGGAAGTCAGGGAAGGGTATGAGTGCGGTCTGGTCTTTGACGGTTTTGACCAGATGAATGTCGGGGATACCGTGGAGGCGTATACCATGGTCGAGGTCCCCAGATCATAAGAGAGCCGGACAGTGAGAAAGAACAGTATCAAAAACTTAAGAATCAACGGCGAAGTATTGCGTGTGATTGCGGAAGCGGTGCGTTCCTCCAAGGATCCGCGCATCTCGAAGCTTGCAAGCGTTACGGATGTTTCGGTTGCGCCGGACTTAAAGACCTGTAAGGTCAAGGTCAGTGTGCTCGGAAGCGAGGAAGAAAAGCAGCGGACGTTTGAAGGGCTGCAAAGCGCAAACGGGTATATCCGCTCCGTGGTGGCGGACCGGCTCAACATGCGGCGCACGCCGGAGCTGGTCTTTCTGGAGGATGATAATACGGCCTACGCGATTCATATGAGCGCAAAGATCGATGAGGTCATGGCCAGGGACGAGGAAGCGCGCAAAGCGCGAAAGGAGACGGATGGAAACGTTGCGGGTGGATGATCTGATCACGGACGAGGTCCGTACCGTCGGCATCAGCGGACATATTTCGCCGGACGGGGACTGTGTGGGCTCCTGTCTCGGCTTATATCATTATCTCAAAAAAAACCATCCGCAGGTACGTGCGGATATCTTTTTGGAATTTGTTCCGGAGGAACTGAAGATCCTGCCGGGTGCGGAGGCGATCCGCACCGCGTTTACGTCCGATGTGGAGACGTATGACGTGTTCTTTATTCTGGATTCGGAAAAGGCAAGGACGGCCGGCGCGGAGGCGATGTTTGACCGTGCGCGCTTAAGGGTCAATATCGATCACCACGTGTCCAATCCGGGCAGCGGAGAGATCAATTACATCGTACCGGACGCCTCGAGCGTGTGTGAGCTGATGACGGATGTGCTCGATTTTGACAGGATGGACGTATCGTGCGCAATGGCGCTCTACACCGGGATCGTGACGGATACGGGACTGTTCCGTTATTCCGCGACGAGTCCGAAAACGATGCGCGTGGCGGCAAGGCTTCTGGAATTCCCGTTTGATTTCAGCGCGCTCATCGAGCATGTGGAGCTCGAGCGTACCTTTTCGCAGAACCGTACGCTCGGCATGATGCTTGCGGACAGCCGCCTGGAGCTGGACGGGCGCTGTATCGTCTGCACACTGGATCACGCACGCATGCAGAAGGAAAAGATCAGCCATGCGGACACGGATCCCGTGGTATCGCAGATGAATCTGACGACGGGAATCGAGTGCGCTCTTTTTGCCTACGAGCCGGAGGAGGGCACGGTCAAGGTATCCCTTCGTTCCAAGAAAACCGTGGATGTTTCCGAGATCGCAAAAGCCTTTGGCGGAGGCGGACATATCCGTGCCGCAGGCTGCACGACAAAGGGACGCGCCACGGAGATCATTGCGCAGATGCTGCCTTATGTCGAGGCCCAGTTGAAAAACGGTTGAGTGTTCCGGTAAGCGATGACGGAAGGTGTGATCAATGTATATAAGGAGCCGGGCTGGACATCGATGGATGTCTGCGCCAGATTGCGGAGGCTCTTAGAGACAAAGAAAGTCGGACATACGGGGACACTCGATCCCGATGCGGAGGGTGTGCTTGTGGTGTGTGCGGGGCGTGCAACGAGGCTGGTGAGCCGCCTCACGGAGCATGACAAGACCTACATCGCACGTTGTAAGCTCGGTATCAAAACGGATACGGGCGATATGAGCGGCCGTATCCTCCTGGAAAAAGACGTGCATACCGACGCAGACGCCGTACGCGCGGCGCTGGAACGGTTTCTCGGAGATTACGCACAGATCCCGCCGATGTATTCCGCCCTCAAGGTCAACGGAAAAAGGCTCTATGATATCGCGCGAAAGGGCGGTGAAGTGGAAAGAAAACCGCGCATGGTGCGGATCGAAGAGATTTCCCTTCTGGATGCGTCAACGCTCGGGGAGGACGGGACTTTTACGATGGAGGTGAGATGCTCCAAGGGCACGTACATCCGCACTTTATGCGAGGATATCGGGGAGGCGCTCGGTACGGCCGGTACGATGGCGCATCTCGTCAGGACGGCCGTCGGTAACTTCCGGATCGGGGACGCAAAAAAGATCGGAGAGATCGAGGAAGCGGTCAAAGAGGGCAGGAAGGAAGACTTCGTGCTGCCTGTCGAGCGGGTCCTTGGCGATCTTGAGAGTCTGAATCATAACCACGAATGAAAATCATCAGCGGACAAACCAAACTGCATCTTCAGGACGAGAGTGCCGTCGTGATCGGCAAATTTGACGGCATGCACCGCGGACACCAGTTTCTGATTCTGGAGCTGATGCGCTGCGCGGCGCTGCCGCCGCACACGCTCAGGACAGTGGTTTTTACCTTTGATCCTTCGCCTGCCGTGTTTTTTTCCGGGCAGGAGCAGAGAGAGCTTTTTACCAAAGAGGAAAAGCGGCGTGTCTTTGCAAAGCTCGGCATCGATCTGCTCATCGAGTATCCGCTCAATGCGGACACCGCGAAAATCCCCGCGGAAGCATTTGTCAGGGACATCCTGAACAGGGCGCTTCATGCGCGTCTGATTGTCGCGGGAAGCGATCTGACCTTCGGGTACAAGGGGCTTGGTGATGTGGCGCTTCTGGAATCGCTGAAGCGGGAGCTGCACTATGAGACCAGCATCGTCGAAAAGCTGATGCATGAGGGAAGGGAGATCAGCTCCACCTATGTCCGGGAAACGGTATCCGCGGGACGGATGGAGGAAGCCGCGCTTCTGCTCGGCGCGCCCTATATCGTAAGCGGCAGAGTACAGCACGGTAAGCGTCTGGGGCATACGATCGGATTTCCCACGGTCAATCTGCTCCCGCCCGAAGAAAAACTCCTTCCGCCGGACGGCGTCTATTTTACCAAAACCCTGATCGACGGTATGCTCTGTGACGGCATGACCAATATCGGTGTACGGCCGACGGTATCCTCGGACGGTTCACGCAGTGTCGAGACGCATCTGTTCGACTGCGACAAGGACCTCTACGGTGCGGAGATCGAAGTGTCCATGATGCACTTCCACAGAAAAGAGACCGCGTTTGCGGACATAGCCGCCCTGAAAGCGCAGTTGAAAAAAGACCGCACCGCCGCCGAAGCCTTTTTTGCCTGAGCCAAGGGTTGCAAAACGTGCCGCCTGACGCGACGCAAGCCGTCCTCCGCCGCGACGCAAACATATCAGGCCGGGGGGGCGCGTCGAGCGGCTTTCTGTTGCGCGCCGTTCCGCGCCCCTCGCATAAGTGTCTGCAGGGCTTCCGACGGAAAACGTAAAACGCGCCGCGAAATTCCGGAACTCGCACACTGCGTGTGCTCAGACAGCCGGATTTCGGGCGCTTTCGTTTTCCTTCCCGCAAGCCCGCAGACACTAAGCTCGTTGCTTGGCTAACGCCGGGGAACGGCGCCGCAAAGAAAGTCCGCCCGACGCGGCATGACTACTCGCTACGTTGATTATTATCGGCAGGTTCAATTTCCACAACGGTTCCGGTAACGACAATACCAATTACATCCCGATTAAACGTTGTGATTGATAACGAGGTTCCGATAATGGCATTACCACCCGCGCGGAAGGCTCGTTTTTTCAAATCTGTAATGGCATACTCCTTGGCTTTCTCCAGTTTTTCCCTATACCCCTTACTGGAAATCCGCTCTCACCAGTTATTTATGGCATGCTCCGCAAAGGCCGGAAGGCCCTCTATCGCGACCGTGCTTCCGTCATCGAGTACCGCCTGCCCGTAAAAACGTCCGAACACCTGGTGCGTACAGTTATCGACGAATAACACCTTGTCCCGGGTAATACGATCATGCTCCGGCTCCATTGTGAGGTTTAGCCTGCCTTCTTCGTCCTTTAACATCCAGGGTGCAAGATAATCGGGTTCATGCAGGATACGTACCTGTCCGAGCTTATGTGCCTTCCCTCGATAAAAAAGGATATTTTCCGTTGCCTTGCTCGTATCACCGAAACCGCAGCCGAGATTAAAACCAAACAGTTCCCCGTCGATATATCCGGCACCGTTCGACCAGAACCATTCGTTGGAAAACGGCCAGACACCGCGTCCCCAGTCAAGAATACCGAGTGCCGGCAACTTCTCCGGAGAGTCCTCTCCGAACAGCAGCGTTTTTGATTCACCGCCATCCTTATAATGCACTTCTCCCGTGCAGGCCATGCCGTTTCGCTTGTAGTTATAGTAGAACTGTGTCGGCTTTTCCAAAAATGGAACGGCAATGCAAAGTGCGTCTGGGATTCCCGGTGAGAGACGGAGCGAACAGGAAAAATCTCCGAAGGTAAACAATAAATCACGGACTCCGTCCTTCGTTCTGAAATGCACTTTGATACCCTTTTTCTTATCCAGATATCGGATCTCAGAATCTCCCTCGGCCGTACGTGGCAGTTTCATGGAGTCAAACGCAAGAGGAATCAGTTTGGATTCATTTACGATAAAATGATGTTCCTTGATGTCAAAGAACATGACTCCGACCTGCCCGACATAAGCGGCATGGCCGTAAGTCAGCTGTAAGCAGTATCTTCCCGCAATATCCTCCACCTGATAGAAATCCCACTCCTTGATGCGCCAGGGCATTGCCTTAATCGCATCTTTGTTATAGTGCAAAAACTCGTGGGTTGCATATCCCGCGTTTGGAGTTCCGTCTGCATTCAGCAAGGGTTTCTTTTTTGTCGTGTTCATTCTTTTATCCCATTTCCGGCAAAACAGGCGTGCGAATTCACATCCGTCATGGGACGATTATACCATATGTTTGAGGTGACGGAACAGAGAAACTGTGCGATACATGCACTTTAACAACACGATTGTGGTATACTGTTGGAGGAATCTTTCCCTCTTGACCGTTTTGTTCATTATGAGGTAAAAAATGGAAAACAATAATAATAGTACAATAATAAGGGAGCTTATCATCATGCATAATTTAAATACGTCGATTGTTCTTAATGCACCTAATGATTTAAAGGCTATCGTAGATGCCATTAATGCGAATGATTATTTCAGCACACCTGTTGGTATGCGGTTTAAAAGAAGAATACAAGACATGTATGAAGTAAAACCATTTGAACCGACCTGTGTTGTATGCGGGAAGCCGTGTGACGGGAGCGTCCCTACAATATGTAATAAATGCAACCAAGCCATCCAAGCGGCAAAAGATAAACAATCGAACATCAGTCAACAGAATGGAGCACAATCATTCACTGGTCGAGCGAGCGATGCAATCAATGGAATGGTTGATCGATGGTTTCAAAAAATGAGTGGACAAAGACCTCAAGACGTAAATTATCTACATAATCAAACAGAGAATCAATTTGATGGAAAGGCAACGGAATCTGTAAGCGATGTAATATTTGATCTACGGGATTCTATTAAAAGAATTGAGGATACTATTCATTTCTGGAATGTGCTTGTTATATTGGGAATTATTTTTGCTATTATTTATATCTTTAGCTAATTTATAAGTATACTGTAGTTTAGACAATCAAATCAATGCAATGAGAACGGTCTCCGTGGTCTTTACAGATTGACGGATACGTAGTATAATCAGTAAGTTGTTGACGGGAGGGCAGTATCATCCCGTTCTATTTATGGAAGGACCTGTCACGCGGATATCGGTAACTCCGGCCATATCTTCGTACAGGCGACTTGAGATGATAAGGAGGTGTCTTTTTCATGATCTCAAAAGAAAAGAAAACGGAAGTCATCG
Source organism: Lachnospiraceae bacterium (assembly GCA_017448245.1). GTDB lineage: Bacteria > Bacillota > Clostridia > Lachnospirales > Lachnospiraceae > Butyrivibrio. The sequence continues at coordinate 59,787 of JAFSLV010000019.1, forward strand.
GAAAGTATGCGCGTAAGGCCGGCGATACCGGTTCACCGGAGGTGCAGATCGCCATTCTTACGGAGCGTATCAAGGAACTCAACGGGCATCTGAACACGCATCCCAAGGACCATCATTCGAGGAGGGGACTTCTCAAGATGGTCGGTAAGCGTCGTTCCCTGCTCGCGTATCTGCGCGACAAGGACATCGAGGCCTATCGTAAGCTGATTGCGGAGCTCGGACTCAGAAAGTAAAAATCGTCGCGGACGATCCGACTTTCAAAGAAAACCCGAAGAGAAGAGAAGAAGAGAAGGGAAAGGAAAAACAACATGACAAAAATCTATGAAATGGATCTTGCCGGCAGAACACTGCACGTTGAGATCGGCAAGGTAGGAAAACAGGCAAACGGCTGTGCATTCATGCAGTACGGAGAGACCACTGTCATCTGCACCGCCACGGCATCCAAGAAACCGCGTGACGGGATCGATTTCTTCCCGCTGTCGGTGGAGTATGAGGAAAAGTTTTATGCGGTCGGCAAATTCCCCGGCGGATTCAACAAGCGGGAAGGCAGACCCAGCGAAAACGCGGTCCTGACGAGCCGCGTCATTGACCGCCCGATGCGTCCGCTGTTCCCCAAGGACTATCGCAACGACGTGTCGATCGACGACATCGTGCTGGCGGTTGATCCCGCCTGCAGACCGGAGCTCGTGGCGATGATCGGCTCCTCCATCGCGGCGTCGATTTCGGACATCCCGTTCGCGGGCCCCTGCGCGATGACGCAGATCGGCATGGAGAACGGCGAGTTTGTGATCAATCCCGGACAGGAGCTGTGGGTCACCGGTGACATGCGTCTCACGGTCGCGTCGGTCGGTGAAAAGGTCATCATGATCGAGGCCGGCTGCAACGAGATCCCGGAAGAAAAAATGATCGAGGCGATCTATCTCGCCCACGAGACCAATTTAAAGGTCATTGAGTTTATCAACGGCATCGTCGCCGAAGTCGGCAAGGAAAAGCACAGCTATACCAGCTGTCTTCCGCCGCAGGAACTGGTCGACGAGATCCACCGCATCATTCCCGACGACGAGATGGAGCGCGCGGTCTTTGCGGACGAAAAGGAAGTCCGCGACAAGAATATCGCGGAGCTGACGGAGCGCGTCAACGCACAGCTTGCGGAAAAAGAAGAGTGGCTGCCGCTTGTCGATGAGGCGATCTACCAGTACGAAAAGAAGACCGTCCGCAAGATGATCTTAAAGGATAAAAAGCGTCCGGACGGCCGTGACATCAAACAGATCAGACCGTTGGCCGCGGAGATCGATACGGTACCGCGTGTCCACGGATCCGGTATGTTTACCAGAGGGCAGACGCAGATCTGCGATATCTGCACGCTGGCACCGCTCTCCGACATGCAGCGCGTGGACGGCCTCAATGTCTATGCGCCCAACAAGCGTTATCTGCACCAGTACAATTTCCCGTCCTATTCCGTGGGCGAGACCAGGATCTCGAGAGGTCCCGGACGCCGTGAAATCGGTCACGGTGCGCTGGCGGAGACGGCGCTGTTGCCGGTGCTTCCTCCGGAATCGGAATTTCCGTACGCGATCCGTTGCGTCTCCGAGACCTTTGAGTCCAACGGATCGACCTCGCAGGCATCGGTCTGTGCATCGACCCTGTCCCTGATGGCGGCGGGCGTGCCGATCAAAAAGCATGTGGCGGGTATCAGCTGCGGCCTGGTCACGGGAGACAGCGATGACGAATATCTGGTCCTGACCGACATCCAGGGACTCGAGGACTTTTTCGGGGACATGGACTTTAAGGTTGCGGGAACCCATGACGGCATCACGGCGATCCAGATGGATATCAAGATCCACGGCCTGACCCGTGCGATCGTGGAGCAGGCGATCCGCCAGTGCAAGGAAGCGCGCGACTACATTATCGACGAGGTGCTCGTCAAGGCAATCGACAAGCCCCGCGAGGAGGTCAGCAAGTACGCGCCCAAGATCGAGTTCATGCATATCGATCCCGAAAAGATCGGCGATGTTGTCGGTCAGCGCGGCAAGACCATCAATGAGATCATCGCGCGCACCGGCGTCTCGATCGACATCGAGGATGACGGTTCCGTGTCTGTTGCGGGTCAGGATAAGGAGGCCATCGGAAAGGCCATCGAGATGATCCGGATGATCGTGACCGAGTTTGAAAAGGGCCAGATCCTCGACGGCAAGGTCGTGAGCATCAAGGAGTTTGGTGCGTTCATCGAGTTTGCGCCGGGCAAGGAAGGTATGGTCCATATCTCCAAGATCGCCAAGGGCAGAATCGACCGTGTCGAGGATGTGCTGACACTGGGAGACAAGGTCCGCGTGGTGTGCCTCGGTAAAGACCGGATGGGCAGGATATCCTTCTCCATGAAGGACGTGGACCAGAACAGCTAAAGAATCTCAGTACTCATTCATAATAAGGAAACTGATAACTCGCGGCGCCGCCCAGTACTGTATCGACACCATACAGGAACAGGACGGCGTCGTAGCGTTCCAGGTATTCGGCGGTCAGAACGTAGGAGTCGTTTCTGTGCACATAGTGCACCTCCTGAAACGAAAGCATCATGAAGGGGATGATCGTGCGGTAAAACGAATCCCCGACGATCAGGATCTTCTTGTCATTGAGACTCAGGTGGTTGATATAGGTACACTCGGCCACGGCGCTGCCGCCTCCCAACACATAGTCATACGTATAGCGGTTGGTATAGTCTTTGGTCATGAGCGGCTCCATATTGATGAAGGCGCCGACCAGAGAGCCGTTCATGCCGCGCTCCGGACACTCCACGGCCGTTTCGAACATCGGCAGATAGACGGTAAAATCATCGATTCCAGCGTAGTAGAGGCCGGTGCGCTGCCCGTACGAGCCCAGATGCTGCGCCTCGTAGGTCTCGACCATATAGTTGTCCGGATCGAGCACGCGGGAATCGTAGTCGCACTGCAGAACTTCGGCAAAGTAAGGGATGACCTTCTGTGCCGTATAGAGTCCTGCCTGTGTCGTCCAGTGATGGTCGGTGCGATAGACCATGGAGTAGTGGTCGATGCCTTCTTCGTACATCATGTCACGCAAATCCCAAACATCATATCCGTAGGCACGATAGGCCTCAACAAAGCGGTCGCCGTTGTCATTGGCATAATCGAAGGTGCCTGAGGGCAGCTGCGGATCATATTTGGAGATCGAATGCGGAGGAATCATATAGATAAACGGGATGCCGCGCGCGGTCAAAAAGGAAGAGATCCTGGACATCTGGAAGGCGCAGTGATCGATGCCTTCCTGATCCGCAGGCATGTGATACATTTTGAGCTTGCCGTTATTGAGCTTCTGGACATTATTCATTTCACGCTGTCCGATCACGGATCGAACGGCACCGTTGAGATTGACAAATTGGAATTTCTGATAAAAGCTCGATGCAATGTCGGTCTCGAGTCTGGATCCGAGATCCGCCGCCCATTCGTTATAGTCGGTTTCGTTGGTGAGCTTGAAGCGGCCGTATTTGTACATACAGACAATCCCCAGTACCACGACGAGGAGGAGAAAGATGCCGGTTTGTAAAAAGTGTCTGACCCGTTGCATAAAGAGCAAAACCTTTCTGTTAAAAGTTAAAGTAAATAAACGGATTGTGTACGCCGAGGATCAAAAACGACACGGCCCATAAAAACAGGAAGCCGGAAAAAAGAGGCTGCGCAAAGGTCTTGACGTACGAAAGCGGCCGGATTTTGTCCGCCTGTGCGGAGAACCATCTGAAAACGGGGGTTGCGAGCACGATGGCCATCACAAAGTAAATCCCGAATTCACGGACAAAATAGGAAAGGTAGAGAGGGTCCGCCGCTTCGAGCGCCGTGTATCCGCCGAACATGCCGCGCATATAGTTCCGGCCGGCCGTAAAGGTCTGCGAATTGAATAAAGCAAAACACCAGACAATATAGGTGAGAGAAACGATCCGCCACAGGATCCGGAAGGGCAGAGGCCGGGCGGACGGTTTGACGATGAATTTTTCAAGCACCAGCATCACAAAATACAAAAGTCCCCAGATAAAGAAGGTCCAGTTGGCGCCGTGCCAGATGCCGGTCAGCGCCCAGACCACCAGCAGATTACGGATCTGTTTTACGACCGTACAGCGCGAACCGCCGAGCGGGAAATAGACATAATCACGGAACCAGCTGCCCAGTGAGATATGCCATCTGCGCCAGTAATCCGTCACCGAATCACACATATAGGGATCGCGGAAATTTTCCTCAAAGGTAAAACCGAAGAGCTTGCCGAGACCGATCGCCATGTCGGAATAGCCGGAAAAATCGTAATAGATCTGCAACGTATAGGCAAGTGCTCCCATCCATAAAAAGACGGTGCCGATTTCGCCCTGCACATTGGTGATGTCAAAGACGCGCGTCGCAACCACCGACAGATTATTTGCGATCAGCACCTTTTTGCAGAATCCGTACAGGAAGCGCCTTGCGCCGTCGGAAAACTTTTCGAGGTTTACGCTGCGTTCCCGGATCTGTTGTTCGATCGTGTGATAGCGGACGATCGGTCCCGCAATCAGCTGCGGGAAAAAGGAGATATAGAGCGCAAGATACATCGGATTCTTCTGTACCGGTACGGTGCCGCGGTAGACGTCGATCACGTAGGAGAGTGCCTGAAAGGTAAAAAAGGAGATACCGATCGGTAGCGCAATCTCGATTACCCGTCCCGTATGGAAGAAATGATCGATCGTCCTGAGGGTAAAGCTCAGATATTTGAATACGAACAACAGGCCCAGGTTGACGATGACGGCCAGCGCAAGATGCGGCCTTGCATGTCCCCCCCCGGACCGTACCCGGTCGATCAGCAGTGCCAGTCCGTAGTTGATCAGGATCGAGGCCAGCATAACGAAAACAAACACAGGTTCCCCGTATCCGTAGAAAAACAGACTTGCTGCCAGCAGAATGTAATTTTTCATCCCCTTCTTCGACAGGTAGTACAGTATCAGCACCACCGGCAGAAAGAAGAAGGTAAACAGAAGACTTGAAAAAACCATCCTTCCTATATTAACATAGAGGATGCGGGTGTTTCCCGAGTTTATAGAAAATTTAGAAATGCACGGAGAGCAACAGGAAGTGGATACAACGGCTGAAATCAAATCCAGAAGGACATTTGCGATCATCTCGCATCCGGATGCGGGCAAGACCACGCTGACGGAGAAGTTTCTGCTATACGGCGGCGCGATCAATCTCGCCGGCAGCGTCAAGGGCAAGGCGACGGCAAGGCATGCGGTCAGCGACTGGATGGAGATCGAAAAACAGCGCGGTATTTCCGTCACCAGCTCGGCACTGCAGTTTCATTACAACGGTGCCTGCGTCAACATCCTCGATACGCCGGGACACCAGGACTTTTCCGAGGATACGTACCGTACGCTCATGGCGGCCGATTGCGCCGTCATGGTGATCGATGCCTCGAAGGGCGTGGAGGCACAGACCAAAAAGCTCTTCAGGGTATGTACGATGCGGCACATCCCGATCTTTACCTTTATCAACAAGCTCGACCGCGAAGCGCTCGATACGTTTGCGCTGATGGAGGACATCGAAAACCATCTGGGAATCGAGACCTGTCCCGTCAACCTGCCGATCGGCAGCGGCGCGCAGTTTAAGGGGATCTACGAACGCAAAAGCAGACAGATCGTCATGTACGGGGATACGCAAAAGGGTACAAAGGAGGGAACGGAACACCGGATCGATCTGTCGGATACCGGACGTGCCAGGGAGGCCGTCGGAGAGGAAGCGCTTGCCCTGCTGCTTGAAGAGCTCGAACTCTTTGACGGTGCGGGTGCGGATTTTGATCTTACGGCGGTAAGGGAGGGGAGACTGACGCCGGTGTTTTTCGGGAGCGCCCTGCAAAACTTCGGTGTCGGGATTTTTTTGCGCGCCTTTCTCGAGATGGCGCCGGAGCCCGCGGGACGGATCAGCGAAGGTCAGATCATCGATCCTTTGACGGATGACTTCAGTGCCTTTGTCTTTAAGATCCAGGCCAACATGAACAAGGCGCACCGGGACCGCATCGCTTTTTTCCGGATCTGTTCGGGTCGTTACGATGCGGAGGATGAGGTGGCGCATACGCAATCCGGACGCACGCTCCGTCTGTCCCAGCCACAGACGCTCATTGCCAACGAGCGCAAGATCTTAAAGGAAGCCTATGCGGGGGACATCATCGGCGTCTTCGATCCCGGTCTCTTTTCGATCGGGGATACGATCTGTACGCCCGGGAAAAGCATCCGCTATGAGGGGATTCCCACCTTTGCGCCGGAGCATTTCGCGAGGGTCAGACAGATCGATACGATGAAGCGCAAGCAGTTTGTCAAGGGCATCGAGCAGATCGCGCAGGAGGGCGCAATCCAGATCTTCCACGAGCCGGACTCCGGCCTCGAGGAGATCATCGTCGGTGTTGTGGGCGTGTTGCAGTTTGAGGTACTCAAATTCCGGCTTGAAAACGAGTATAATGTGGAAATAGCGATGGATGCGCTGCCGTACGAGTATATCCGGTGGGTCGATTCCGATACGGACTTAAAGACACTGAGCGGGACGAGCGACATGAAGAAGGTGACCGACTTAAAGGGAAGGCCGCTGCTCCTCTTCATCAACGAGTGGAGCGTCAACATGACACTTGAGCGGAACCCTGGGCTCATCCTTACGGAATTTAAGAATAACGCGTAATGTGATATAATAGGGAAACCGGAACGGAGGTTTTGTATGGACACAGAGATCGGAAAAGTCAAGATCGCAACGGATGTCATCGCCAGGATCGCGGGAATCGCCGCCCTTGATGTGGAGGGGGTCGACGCCGCGGGCGGCAACCTGAACCGTGAGGCGGTCAGCAAGGTATCCAAAAACACGCTCGGCAAGGGTGTCAAGGTCAACATCACCGGCGGAAAGGCGGCACTCGACCTTTCGCTGGTCATGGGATACGGTTACAATATCCCGGATACGTGCCGCGCGGTGCAGCAGAAGGTTTCGCAGACGGTGACCAACATGACGGGGCTTTTGGTTTCCGACGTCAACGTACGGGTCGCCGGCATCAAGATGCCCGAAGCATGAAACGCAGTGCGTTAAGGGAACAGGTTTTCCGTTTTCTGTTCCAGATCGATTTTTTCGAGGAACAAGAGCTTCCTTCGCAGGCGGCCATCTGCATGGAGCAGGCGGACGAATCGCTGACGGCGGAGGATCTGCTCTATATCCGTGAACGCTTTGACGGGGTGACCGGGCATCTGCATGAGATCGATGCGCTGATCAATGAGCGCACAAGCGGATGGACGACGTCGCGCATGGGGAAGGCGGAGCTGACGATCCTGCGTCTGGCGGTCTATGAGATTCTCTACGATGATACGGTGCCGACGGCGGTTGCCATCAACGAGGCGGTGGAGCTTGCCAAGCACTACGGGCAGGAAGAATCCGCTTCTTTTGTCAACGGGGTGCTTGCGCACTTTGCATAAGAGATGAAATCCGGGGGAACAGTCTACACAGTCGCACAGGTCAATACCTACATCCGTGATCTTTTACGCAGGGATGTGATCATGCGTGCACTGAAGGTGAAGGGAGAGATCAGCAATCTGACCCTGCACGGTTCCGGGCATATCTATTTCACGCTCAAAGACAAAACGGCGACAATCTCCTGTGTGATGTTTGCATCCGACCGGGGAGGCCTTTCCTTTGAACCGGAAGAAGGGATCGAGGTCGAGGTCACGGGACGCATCGATGTGTATCCGGCAAGCGGCCGCTACCAGCTCTATGCGACGCAGATCAAAAGGAGCGGTGCGGGAGAGTGGTACGAAAGATTTGTGCGTATCAGGGATATGCTCGAGGAAGAGGGACTCTTTGCCGCGGAGTACAAGCGCGAGATTCCCGCATATGTCAGGCGGCTCGGCGTGATCACCGCACCGACCGGGGCTGCCGTACGCGATATCATCCGCAATGCAAAACGCAGAAATCCTTACGTGGAGATCGTGCTCTTTCCCGCGATTGTACAGGGCGCAAGCGCCGCGGACTCGATTGTCAGAGGCTTACAGGTGCTTGCGCGCGCAGGTGTCGACGTGATCATCTGCGGCAGGGGCGGCGGTTCGATCGAGGATCTTTGGGCCTTTAACGAAGAAAAGGTGGCACGCGCGATCTTTGATACGCCCGTCCCCGTGATCAGTGCCGTCGGTCATGAGACGGACGTGACGATTGCGGACTATGTCGCGGATCTCAGGGCACCGACGCCGTCGACCGCGGCGGAACTGGCCGTATTTGAATACGGGGTTTTTGAACAGCAGGTTTTGGCACTGAAGGAGACGCTGACGGATGCGATACTGTCACGGATCGGAGACGCGAGAACACGTCTCGATGCGATCAAAAAGGATCTGAAGTATCTGAGTCCCGACGCCAGGGTCAGGGATCTCAGGCTGCGCGCAGACGCGGCAGCCGACCGGCTGTTGTCCGCGATGAAGGGGAGGATCCTTGCGGCACGTACGCGAAATGAACTGTACAGGGAACGTCTGAAGGGGCTTTCTTTTGCGGACAGGATCGCGCAGGGTTTTGCGTTTGTAACGGATGAAAAGGGAAAGCGGATCCGTTCCGGCATGCAGGTGGCACCGGGAGATGTCATGCAGGTATATTTCAGGGATGCACGGATCAGCGCGAGGGCGGAAAAGACGAATCGCCTGAAGGGGGAATGATGGCTGCGAAAAAAGACAAGGACAACCGGTCGGTCGAAGAGACCTTTGAACTGATTGAACAAAAGATCGAGAGGCTTGAGGATGACGAGGTGCCGCTCGAGGAAGCATTTTTGCAGTTTCGGGAGGGCATGGCGCTCGTAAAAAAACTCGAGGGTGCGATCGACAAGATCGAAAAGCAGGTCATGCAGATCACGGAAGAAGGAGAAGAAGAGCCCTTTGAATGACATCAGAGAATTCCAGGAGAGGCTGTCCGAACACACGAAAACCGCGGAGGAGATCGTACTGCGCTATCTCGTCAGTGTGACGGGGAGTGCCGACGCGATTCCCGACCGCAAGGATGTGCTGATGCACCTGAGTGTCGCGGAGGCGATGAATTATTCCCTTGAGTCGGGGGGAAAACGTCTGCGTCCCATGCTGATGCAGCTGACATTTGAACTCTTTCACGGAACCAATGTGCAGATCCTGCATCCGTTCATGGCGGCGATCGAAATGATCCATACCTACTCGCTTGTGCATGACGATCTGCCGGCGATGGACAATGATCTTTTGCGCAGGGGCAACAAGACGACGCATGCGGCATACGGCGAGGCGACGGCGATTCTTGCCGGCGACGGTCTGCTCAATCTCGCCTTTGAGACGGCGCTTTTGGCATCCGAGCACTGCGCGGATGCCGGGGAACTGATGCGGATCGTGCTGGCGCTCCGCATTCTTGCCGCCAAAAGCGGTATCCGCGGCATGGTTGCGGGACAGTGCATCGATCTGGCATCGGAGCAGGGAGTGCGTCCGGCGGATGCGGAAAAGACATTGTATTTTATCCATGAAAATAAGACGGCCGCGCTGATCGAGGCAGCGTTTATGTGCGGCGCAATCCTCGCGGGAGCTCCCGCGACGTCGGTCGACCGCATGGAAGAAGCGGGGTCCCGGATCGGTCACGTCTTCCAGATCAGGGACGATATTCTGGACGTAACGGGAAATACCGCCACCCTCGGGAAGACCGCGGGCAAGGATGAAAACAGCGGCAAGCTCACGTATGTGTCGCTGCGCGGTCTCGACCAGGCCAAAGAAGATATGGAAGACGAAACGGAAAAAGCCGTGCAGACGCTCAAGGAAGCGGGCGCGCGGGAGGAGGATTTTATCGTGCGGCTGATCCGGTATCTGACCTACCGCGATCATTGAGCGTTGATTCTATGTGGCTGGAGCAGATTGAAAAAAACGGGGATGTCCGTCATATTCCGGAAGACGAGCTGGATGCGCTGGCAAAGGAGATCCGGTCGTTTCTGGTGTCCCACATCAGCGTGACCGGCGGTCATCTGGCCTCCAACCTCGGCGCCGTTGAGCTCACGATTGCGCTGCACCGCGCCCTGGATCTGCCAAAGGACAAGATCATCTGGGACGTCGGTCATCAGTGTTATACGCATAAGATCCTGACCGGCAGAAAGGACGGCTTTGAACTCCTGCGAAAAAGCGGAGGCTTAAGCGGTTTTCCCAAAAAGAACGAAAGCGAGACGGATATCTTTGAAACGGGACATGCGTCCAATTCCATCTCGGCGGGACTCGGACTTGCGCAGGCGAGGGACTTAAGCGGCGAGGACTATACGGTCTGCTGCGTCATCGGCGACGGTGCGCTCTCCGGAGGCGAAGCCTTTGAGGCGCTCAACAATGCTGCCAAGCTCAATACCAATCTGCTGATCATCCTCAATGACAACAACATGTCCATCTCTGCGCCGGTCGGCGGAATGAGCAGATACTTAAACGGGATCCGCACGATGCCGGGCTATCTGGACTTAAGGGACAATGTCTACGAATCGCTCAATTCCAAACGCAAAAGCCGTATGATCGAGGGCATCCGCAGGGCCAAAAACAGCGTGAAGCAGCTCTTCGTCCCCGGCATGATGTTTGAAAATCTGGGGATCACCTACTTAGGTCCCGTGGACGGGCATAACATCCGTGCGCTTGCCCGCGGAATCAGCGAAGCGCGCAAGGTGCGCAAGGCGGTGGTGCTGCATGTTTTTACCAAAAAGGGAAAGGGGTATGAGCCCGCGGAAAAGCATCCGTCCCGTTTTCACGGAACGGATCCCTTCCATATCGAAAACGGCGTACCCAAGGGAAGGAAGCGGGCAGCCTATCAGGACGTGTTTTCCACCGTTATGGTCAAGCTTGCGCAAAGAGACGAAAAGATCTGTGCGATCACCGCAGCCATGGCGGAGGGCACCGGTCTCAAGCGCTTCCGCAACAAGTATCCGGAGCGTTTCTTTGATGTCGGGATCGCGGAACAGCATGCGGTGACTTTTGCGGCGGGTCTTGCACTGGGCGGTTATAAACCGGTTTTTGCCGTCTATTCCACCTTCTTGCAGAGAGCCTATGACCAGGTGATGGAGGATGTCTGCCTGCAGAATCTCCCGGTGGTCTTTGCGATCGACCGTGCGGGTCTTGTCGGGGCGGACGGCGAGACGCATCAGGGGATCTTTGATCTGTCCTATCTGGCAACGATTCCGAATCTCGTAATCTGTGCGCCGAAGAACAAATGGGAGCTCTCCGATATGCTCAAGTATGCCGTGGATCTCGGTTCGCCCTGCGCGATCCGCTATCCGAGAGGAGAAGCCTATGCGGGACTGACCGATCTGCGCAAGGAGATCGAAACCGGAAAATGCGAGGTGCTCTATGAGGGAGAGGAGATTCTGCTCTTTGCGGTCGGCTCCATGGTGCAGTGCGCAAGAGAGGTGAGAGAGATGCTGATCGCGCGCGGAAGAAAGGCGACGCTTGTCAATGCGCGATTCGTCAAGCCATTTGATCAGGACTATCTCAGGGAAGCGGCCGCATCGCACGATCTGATCGTGACCATGGAGGAAAATGTCGCAAACGGCGGCTTCGGCGAACGGGTCAGGGCGTTTCTGGACGAGGAGAAGATCGGTATGCAGTGTCTGTCCATCGCACTGCCCGACCGCTTTGTCGCACACGGTGCGCCGGACGCGCTCAAGGAAGCACTCGGCATCGATCCGGAAAGCGTATTCCGGAGGATTGTTGAGGTCTCTCCCGGATAAAGAGATGGGCAAAAAACGTCTGGATGTATTATTAACCGAATACGGTCACGCGCCCTCGAGAGAGCGCGCAAAGAGCATGATCATGGAGGGGATCGTCTTTGTCTCCGGCAGCCGCGAGGATAAGGCCGGCACCATGATCGATGAAGAAAAGGTTCCGGAAATCGAAATCCGGGGTGAAAAGCTGCCCTTTGTCAGCCGCGGCGGTCTCAAGCTCCAAAAGGCATTTGAGATCTGGCCTCTCCGGATCGACGGACTGGTATGTCTCGATATCGGCGCATCGACCGGCGGATTTACGGACTGTATGCTCCGTCACGGTGCGCAAAAGGTCTATGCGGTGGATGTCGGCTACGGACAGCTTGCGTATACGCTGCGGACGGATGAGAGAGTCATCGTCATGGAAAAGACCAACTTCCGTTATGTGACGAAACAGGAGATCCCGGAGGAGATCGGCTTTGCAAGTGCCGATGTGTCCTTTATCTCGTTGTCAAAGATCTTTCCCGCGGCGGTGAAGCTGCTTTCGGAAGACGCATGGATGACGGTGCTCATCAAGCCGCAGTTTGAGGCGGGCAGGGAGCATGTCGGCAAAAAGGGTGTGGTGCGGGACAGGTCCGTACACGAGGAGGTCATCCGCAATGTTTGTTCCTGTGCGCGGGAAAACGGACTGACCGTACGGGGGCTTGATTTTTCACCCGTCCGCGGACCGGAGGGCAATATCGAGTATCTGTTGCTGTTGCAAAACGGAGAAGAGGATGCTCCTTTGGGAGATACGGTCAAAGAAACGGTATCAAGGGCGCATGAGGCATGGCAGATATGAAAGAACGGTTTTTTATCATCACCAATGACTACAAGGATCCCGCACTTACCGTGACGGGAAGGGTAAAGGCCTTTCTCGACAGGGAGGGCGTGCCGTATGAGGGTGCGCTCCTTTCCGCGCTGAGACAAAAGATACAGGGCACTGAGGCGGACACGGTGATTCCCGATGACACCGGGATCTGCCTGGTACTCGGCGGGGACGGCACGATGCTCGAGGCGGCGCATTTTCTGCACGGGAGGGAGATCCCCCTGCTCGGTGTCAATCTCGGAAATATCGGATATCTCACGGAGGTCGAGGCACAGGAGGTGGAGAGTGCGCTGTCGAGGGTACTGGCCGGCTCCTATACGACGGATCACCGCATGATGATCGAGGGAAGGGTGTTTCGCGGAAATGATACGCAACCGGTCGCCGTCTGGCAGTCACTCAACGACATCGTGATCGCAAGATACGGCTCCATACGGATGCTGCGACTCCATATCGAGGTCAACGGGAGTGCGCTGTGCGACTATCATGCGGACGGTGTCGTGTTGTCGACGCCGACCGGATCCACCGGTTACAATATGTCCGCCGGCGGTCCGATCGTGGAGCCGGTGGCAAGACTCCTTCTGCTGACGCCGATCTCTGCGCATACGCTTTCTCCGCGGTCGATCGTGCTCTCGCCCGATGACCGGATCCGCGTAACCATTCAGGCCACGCACGAGCATGAGGAAGCGGAGGCGGAGATCAGCTTTGACGCGGCGCATACGGAACGGATGCGTCCCGGCGACAGTATCGAGATCTTTGAGGCCAAGCGCGCAACCAGAATCATACGCTTGGAACAGACGAGCTTTCTGGATGTGCTGCATTCAAAACTGGTATAAAGATGCTGCAAAGTCTGTATGTAAAAAATCTGGCACTGATCGACGAGGCGGAGATCGATTTTACGGAGGGGCTCAATATCCTGACGGGAGAAACGGGCGCCGGCAAATCGGTTCTGATCGGCTCGATCAATCTGGCGCTCGGCGAAAAGGCGGATGCTTCCATGATCCGCGACGGCGCGGACAGCGCCCTGATCGAGATGACCTTTCATGTGTCGGATGACCTGCTGCGCGCACAACTCCGGGAGATGGAGATCCCCGTCGAAGATGACGGAATGCTGGTCTTAAAGCGCAGGATCTATCACAACCGTTCGTCCTGCAAGGTGCTCGGGGAGACCGTATCCTTAAAGCAGATGCGACAGCTGGCGGAACGCCTGATCAATATCCACGGACAAAACGATCATCTGGAGATGATGAGCAGGAAGCGGCAGCTGGCGCTGCTCGATGATTACGGAAAAGAAAAAACCGCACCGCTGAAGGAGCGGCTCGCCGCCTCCTTCGGGGCATTGCAGGAGATCCGGGAACAGTACCGGTCGATGGATACGGATGCGCAGACGAGACAGCGGGAGGCGGATCTTATCCGTTATGAGATCGACGAGATCGACCGGGCGGCGCTTACGGAGGGCGAGGACGATACCCTGGAGGAGGAATTCCGAAAACGAAGCGCCTTTGAAAAGATCGCGGCGGCGCTGCAAAACGCGCATCGTTTTCTCGCGGGAGACGAGGGTGCCGCGGATCTTGCGGCAGCGGCCTTTCGCGAGGTATCGGATGCCGTGAGAATGGACGATGCGCTCTCGGATGTGTCCGCACAGCTGTCGGATGCGGAGACGCTTCTGCGCGAGGCGGCCCGCACGGTGGCGGATTATATGGACACGTCGTCGCATGATGAAGCGCGTCTGAATGAAATCTCCGAAAGACTCAATCTCATCAACCGCCTGAAGGCCAAATACGATGAGAAGCGCCTGGGAATTGCGGCGATACTTTCCTATCGTGACGAAAGAGAGGAAAGACTCCGGGCACTTGAGGATCATGAAGCGCATATGGCGCGTCTGAAAAAGGAGATCGAAAAGAGAACCGAAGAAGCGCTTGCGATCGCAAAGGAACTCTCCGCTGAAAGGAAGCGGATTGCGGGGGAATTGACAGGCAGGCTGACAGAGGCGATGGAGGACCTCAATTTTGCGGCTGTTTCGCTATCCATCGAAGTGGAGAGCGATGCGGCGCATCTGACGGCAGGAGGCATGGATGAGGTGACCTTTCTGATCTCGACCAATCCGGGAGAAAAGATGCGCCCTCTGGAAAAGGTCGCTTCCGGCGGAGAACTGTCCCGCATCATGCTCGCCATCCGGACGGTAATCAGCGAAAGCAGCGAAGAGCTGTCGATGATTTTTGATGAGATCGATGCGGGCATCAGCGGGAAGACCGCCTGGAAGGTATCGGGCAAGCTCGGTGATCTGTCCGTGCACCGGCAGGTCATCTGCATCACACATCTGGCGCAGATCGCCGCAATGGCGGATACGCATTTTTGCATCCGCAAGGAGGTCAGTGAAGGCCGCAGCGTAACCAGAATCCAAAGACTGTCGGAGGAAGAGGGGATCCGCGAACTTGCAAGACTCACGGGAACCGATCAGATCTCCGATGCCGCACTCGAAAGCGCACGAAAGATGCGCAGGGAAGCATTGGAACGTAAAAAAGAAAAAAGAGGTCATTGAGATGACGGAACAGACAAGGGTGTTATTTGAGAAACTGTGTGAGGAGATTTTTTCGCTCAGCATCATCGATCCGGACGCCATTCCCAATATCGACATATACATGGACCAACTCACGACCTTTATGGACCGTAAGCTCCGGGCGCATACGCGCAATCCCGAGCGGGACAAGGTACTGACCAAGACCATGATCAACAACTATACCAAGAATGATCTTTTGCCAGCGCCGGTAAGAAAAAAATATACAAGAGAGCATCTGATTCTCCTCATCTATATCTTTTTCTTCAAGAACAATCTGTCCATCACGGATATCAATACACTGATCGGGCCGCTGAAGGAGCATTTCGACGGGACGGACGGTGTGACGCTCGATGATATCTACAAGGAAACGCTTGCCTGGTGCGCGGGGGAAAAGGACGCCGTCAGGAAGGACATGGAGCGGATGGCGCTTGACGCGTCAAAAACCTTTGCCGGGGCTATGCAAAAAGACAGGGAGCGTCTGCAGTCCTTTGCGTTTTTGGCCATGCTCGAGTATGACGTCTATATCAAGCAGACACTGATCGAAAAGATGCTCGACCGGGATCCGGCTTTTTCGGTTGCCGGCAAAAGGACGGAGAAAAAAGCGGACAGGAAGGCCGCAAAAAAAGAACGGAAAAAGGCGGACCAAAAGTGAAGGGGACGATTGCACTCAATCCGGAACAGGAGGACGCTGTCCGGCATACGGAGGGGCCCGTGCTGATTCTCGCGGGCGCGGGAAGCGGTAAGACCCGTGTGCTGACGGAACGTATCGCATATCTGATCGCCGAAAAAGGCGTGAAGCCCTGGCAGATTCTTGCGATTACCTTTACCAATAAGGCGGCAAAGGAACTCAAGGAACGTGTGGAAAAGACCGTGGGAGACGACGCGCAATATGTGCTTGCCGCGACCTTTCATGCCGCATGCGTGAGGATCCTCAGACGGCACGCGGATCTGTTGGGATATGATACGCATTTTTCGATCTATGACAGCGACGATTCCAAAGCGCTGATGAAGCAGATCCTGAAACGGGATCAGCTCGAAACAAGGGATCTGAAGCTGCGTACGTTTCTGACCAAAATCTCATCTGCCAAGGATTCCCTCATCAGTGCCGGCGAATATCTCATGGCGCATCAGTATGACAGGGACGTCGAGCGGATCGCGCATGCCTACCGGGAATACCAGAGAGCGCTGAAGGAAGCCAATGCGTTTGATTTTGACGATCTGATCATGCAGACGGTGGAACTGTTCAGGAGGCATCCGGAGGTACTCGAGGAGTGTCAGGAACGCTGGCACTATATCTGTGTCGATGAATACCAGGATACCAATAACGCGCAGTTCGAGCTGGTCAGGCTTTTGGCCGGGCGCTACCGCAATCTGTGCGTGGTCGGCGATGACGACCAGTCGATCTACAGGTTCCGGGGCGCCAATATCCGCAATATTCTGGATTTTGAACTGGTCTATCCGGATGCCTATACGGTCAAGCTCGAACAGAACTACCGCTCGACCCAGCATATCCTGAGTGCCGCCAACGGCATCATCGCTCATAATGCGGGACGTAAAGACAAGGCGTTGTGGAGCGATCTCGGGGACGGAGAGCGGGTGCGGCTCAGAGTGTTTTCGACCGCCTATGACGAGGCGGATTTTGTGGCGCAGGAGGTTGCAGCACTCAAGCAAAGAGGCGAAAGCAATTATGCGGATGTCGCCGTGCTCTACCGGACCAATGCGCAGTCGCGTCTGCTGGAGGAGCGTTTTGTCAGGGAAGGGATCCCGTATGAGCTGGTCGGCGGCGTGCATTTCTATGCCAGGAGAGAGATCAAGGATCTGCTGGCCTATCTCAAGACGATCGATAATGCAAGGGATGATCTGGCGGTGATGCGCATTATCAACGTGCCAAAACGCGGTATCGGTGCGGGCAGTATCGACAAGCTCGCCGCTTATGCCGCACGGCAGGAGATTCCTTTTTATGAGGCGCTGGATCACGCACCGGAGGTGCTGGGTGCATCCGGTGCAAAAAAGATTGCCGCATTTACGCGGCTCATTGAGGAGCTGCGCGAGACGGCGGAGGAATTCACCGTCGGGGATCTGATCACGGAGCTGATCGGACGGATCGAATATGAAGATTATCTGATGACACTCTCCGAGGTCAGTGATCCGTTCGGGGAGGAAGAAAACGCACGCGTACTCAATGTCGGGGAACTCATCAGCAAGGCGGCAGATTATGACGCGAGTACCGAGGCACCGTCGCTTACGGGATTTCTCGAGGAGGTCGCGCTCATTGCGGATATCGATCTTGCGGACGATACGGCAGACCGTGCGATGCTGATGACGTTGCATGCGGCCAAGGGACTGGAATTTGCCCGTGTATATCTGACAGGCATGGAGGAGGATGTCTTTCCGTCCTACCAGTCCTGTCAGGCGGAGGACTATGACAAGACGGCGATGGAGGAGGAGCGGCGCCTTGCCTATGTCGGCATGACGAGAGCCAAACGTCACCTGACGCTGTGCAGTGCGAGAGCCAGGATGATGCACGGAGAGACGCATTATCACCGGTTGAGCCGATTTGTGGAGGAAATTCCGCAGGACCTGATCGAGGGAGGGGAAGATGCGCTGCAGGCGCTTCGGACCACAGGCGCACGTGCGGGAAGGAGCGGCGATCTGCCGACGGGACGTAATCAGACATCCGCAAACAGCGCCGTCAAATATATGCAGGCGATGAAGAGCAAAATAAACCAGGCGCCGTCCATGCAGAAGGGAATGCCGGCCGGCACAAGGCCCGAATATGATGCGGGGGACCGTGTGCGACATATCAAGTTTGGCGAAGGCACCGTTACCGGGATCGAACAGGAGACGAGAGATTACAAGGTCAGCGTGGATTTTGACGACTACGGTCCCAAGGTCATGTATGCCGCGTTTGCAAAACTGCAGAAGGTGTGATAAAATCAATATATCGTTTTTTTTCGTGTGCAATACTGTACAGTATCGATAAGGGGGAATCATCCATGAACGAAAACAAATCCGGACACGCATTGTTATGGATCCTTGCCATCGTCGGCGCGGTGACAGCGATTGCCGCGATTGCGTATGCGGTCTACCGTTATATGACGCCGTCGTATACGGATGATTTTGATGATGACGATTTCTTCGATGATTTCGAAGACGATTTTGACGAACCGGAAGCGGCCGCGGGTGCAGACGCTTGAACCCATAACGGGAAGCTGTCCGCACTTCGGGAGTTGCGGCGGCTGTCAGTTTCTCGACGGTCCGTATGAATCATCGTTACAGACAAAGGAAGCGCAGGTGCGTACACTGGTACAGCCTGCGCTTGATTTGCAATCGGAGGAGGCTTTGTGGGAAGAAACCCTGAGATCTCCTTCGGTGTACGGCTACCGCAACAAGATGGAATATACCTTTGGCGATGCACATAAGGACGGGCCGCTCGCACTGGGACTGCACAAGAAGGGCGCGTTTCACGATATCGTCACGGTGTCCGGATGCGTGATCGCGGATGAGGATTTCAGGACGGTCGTACTGCGCACACTTTCTTTTTTTACGCCGCTTTATGATGCGGGGAAGATCTCCTTCTATCACCGAAAAAATAAAACAGGATATCTGCGTCATCTTCTTGTACGAAAGGCCGTACACACGGGAGAGATTCTGATCGCACTCGTGACGAGCACGCAGTTTGAGGAGACCGTGTCCGGGATGCGTGAGGAGGAGATGCTTGGTGCCTTTGGGGAGGCGCTGCTTACTGCGTCATATACAGGGAAGATTGCGGGGATTCTACATACCAGGAATGATGCGGTGGCGGATGTGATCCGCGATGAGGGGACGAAGGTGCTCTTTGGCAAAGAGGCATTTACGGAGATGATCCTCGGACTGAGTTTTCGCGTGTCGCCTTTTTCTTTTTTCCAGACCAATACACGGGGGGCGGAGCTCATCTATGAGACCGTGCGCAGATATGTACGGTGCGCGCTCGGAGGAAACCGGGATGCGGACGGTGCTGCCGGGAAGGAACAGGATGTGCGTATCGGTACAGTCTATGATCTGTACAGCGGTACCGGTACGATCACGCAGCTCATGAGCGCGGTGTGCAATCATGCGATCGGAGTCGAGATTGTTGCGGAAGCGGTAGCTGCGGCAAAAGAGAGCGCAAATGCCAACGGGATCGAAAATTGTACCTTTTTGTGCGGCGATGTGCTAAAGGTACTCGACGCGGTTGCGGATGCGCCGGATCTCATTATCCTGGATCCGCCGCGGGACGGGGTGCACCCGAAGGCCCTGAAGAAAATCCTTGCATACGGCGTGCCGTATATCGTCTATGTCTCCTGCAATCCGGGGGCGCTCGCAAAAGACCTGCCCGTGATGCGCGCGTCCGGGTATGAGGTGCGGCGTCTTAGGTGCGTGGATCAGTTTCCGTGGACGAGGCATGTCGAGACTGTATGTCTTTTGTACCACCAAAAAGATAAGTTCATCTCAGTGCCCTATGAACCGAAAGATGCCGAGTATTTAAAGAGTTTTCCTGGAACTGCAACATACGACGAAATAAAGGAATACGTCCTGAAGAAGTATAATGTCAAAGTCTCTTCACTGTATGTGGCTCAGGTTAAGGCGAAGCATGGCTTAGAGATGCGTGATTGCTATAACAGACCAAGGAGTGAAAATAGTCGGCAACCGCAGGTGCCGAAGGAAAAAGAAAAGATGATTGAAGATGCGTTAAGACACTTCCGAGTGATAGAAAATTAGTTCTACAAAAAATTTACCTGCTGATGCAGTAAAGGCCGATGGAATGATCCGTCGGCTTTTTTATTGAAAGGTTATGGTGTAAGGGGTCGGTGGTGGGTGCCTGGACAGGCTAAGGAAACGCTGATTAATTCAGCATACGTTGGCAATGGCACCATGTAAATAATTTTTTACGTTATGAGGCTGGAAAGCCTCGATATTTCCTTGCATTACCACCTCGTTTGGTGGCTGAACCTTGAAAAACGGCGCACTA
>JAFSLV010000020.1 GCA_017448245.1 Lachnospiraceae bacterium
CTCTCACGTTTAAATTCTTTCATCGCTCTCGCGATGGGATTTACCTTGGAATTGTCAAGGATTTGTTTTGCCTATATGACTTCGCTCGGCAATTCACCGGCCTCGAAAACGCTTCGCGTTTCCTCGGTCGCGGGCTGTCGCCCTATGCAGTCGTCGAAAACCGCTCTCTTGTGTGCAAGCACCCATCGAGCGTCTTTCTCCGCCTGCGCATGGCTCATTGCCTTCGCGAAGATTCAGGGTTGTATCACTGTTCAGTTTTCAAGGTACTCGCGCTTATTATATGCGGACAGCGCACATTACTATAACATCTGTGAATACGGATGTCAACCTGTTTTTCCTTATATTTTCAAGAAAAAAACGGACGGAGATGGAGGGATTTGAACCCTCGCGCCGGTCTCCCGACCTACACCCTTAGCAGGGGCGCCTCTTCGGCCTCTTGAGTACATCTCCTCGTCGGCGTGGACTACGCTTATACTCGGGCTTTCGCTGCGCTCAGCCCTCGTTGCGCTCCGTCACGCCTCCTCTTTGGGAAAAATGCAAGCATTTTTCCCATGCGATCGCTCCGTTGCTGCTCCTCTTCCGTGAAAATGCAGGCATTTTCACGGGGTGCTCGCTTCGCTCGCGCATAACTCATCCCGGCCAGGGGGTGAGCAAACACTATTATAAAGAAACGCCTGCGTGCTTGTCAACGGTTTTTGCGCGAAATGCAGGCTTTTTACAGGGTGCTGTTACGGAAATCATAGCGCAGATAATAGACGAGATAGAGGATGCTGGAAATCCCCCAGGTGACCGGATATACCACCATCACCGTCAGGAGCTGATGACCGAAGGCCATGACCGCCCCCTCGAGAATCGCCACGCGCAGTACGCACCAGGCGGAGAGCATGATGATCATCGGCACGATACTCTTGCCCGCACCGCGCAGCGCCGCGGCCACCGCGTGCGAGAGCGAAAGCAGGCAGTAAAAGAGCGTCGTCACCTGCAGCTTCCGGGCGCCGATGTCGATCACCTCCGGCGTACGGTCAAAGGCGGCGATCAGATATGGTGCCAGGAAAAAGAAGAGGATCCCGATCGCCTCCGCCATGAGCACGCAGCAAAGGATTCCGAAGCGCGCCCCCTTCCTTGCGCGTTCATAATCCTTTGCGCCGATGTTTTGCGATACAAAGGGCGTGATTGCCATCGAAAACGACGTGATCGGCAGAAAGGCAAAACCCTCGAGTTTGGAGGCCGCCCCGATGCCCGCCATTGCCATCTTGCCGAAATGGTTGACGTGCGACTGGACGACGACATTGGAAAAGCCGATGACCGCATTTTGAATACCGGCCGGCACGCCGATCCGGACGATGGTCAAAAGTGTCTTTGTGTGGATTCTGCATTTTTTGGGTATGAGGCGGTACGTTTCATCAACGCGCGTCAGATAGGCAAGGCTCATCAGCGCACTCAGGTATTGTGAGAGTATCGTTGCGAGCGCGGCGCCTCCGACCCCCATTCCGAAGACCGCGATAAATAACAGATCGAACACCACGTTGACCAGGGCGGACAGGATCAGAAAGTACAGCGGATGTCTGGAATCACCTGCCGCGCGCAGCACGCCGACGGACTGGTTGTATAACACAAACCCCGTGGAACCCAGAAAATAAATCCTGAAGTACGAAAGCGACTCCGGCATCACGTCCGCGGGGGTCCCGATGAGGCGCAGTATCAGGGGCGCGCAGCTCAAGCCGATGACCGACAATGCCACGCCGATGATCACCCCCATACTGATCGTCGTATGCACGGCCACCTGTGTCATCTCCTCGTCCTTTGCGCCGATATGTCTTGCAATGACAACCCCCGCGCCCATGGAAAGCCCGATAAAAAACCCGATCAGCATAAAGATGAGATTGCCGGAGCTTGATACCGCCGCCAGCGCGCTGTTGCCCAGGAAATTGCCGACGATCAGCGAATCTGCCGTATTGTACAGCTGCTGGAACAAATTGCCCATCAGAAGCGGCAGCGCAAATGTTATCATTTTTTTCGGAATCGAGCCGCTGGTCATGCTTTTATTATAACGTAATTTGTGTGGTTGCGGCATTCATTCGGCGTTCAGGTTGCGGATCCCCGTGATATGCGTAACGGGCACGGAAAAAGCAATCGCTCCCGCGGGAGATTCCGGCCCGGTATGATGCAAAAACGCCTGCATGATGGCACTTCTTTGCTCTTTTTGTGCGGCGATCAGTATCAGTTCCTTTTCCTCTGCCAGCGTAACACCCAGAAACTTCTGCGCATAAGAAGCGCCCGTTCCCTTGGCGTGCAGCACGGTGCCGCCCTTGGCGCCGGCGCCCCTTGCCGCATCCATGACATCATCGGTAAATCCCCGGTTAAGGATAACCAGAATCATTTCGTAGGTGTCTTTCAGATCGGGCGCGCCGTCTTCCGCCAGCGCATTGTTGGTTAAGAATGCCAAGGTACGTCCTCCTCCCACGCTTTTCAGGGGAACGGCAGCCATTACGCCGTTGCCCGGTACATCGATAAACATCCGCTCCTTAGCCGCGTCAAAGAGCGCATGACGGCGCTCTTCCGTTACGATACTCATGATGATTGCTTTTTCCGTCGGTTCCAGACCGTAAAAATCCAGATGCTTGCGCGTGGCGGTGCCGCTGCCCATGATCGTCACGGAAAGCGGGATTTCCTGTTCTTTGCAGATCTTTGCATAGAACTTTTCGCGCGATCTGTCAATAATGGTCACAATATTGTATAAACGCATCACACCCTACCACAATTCGATGATGTCTTCGTCCGCATAATCCGCGGGTACGAGTGTTTCTTTTACTTCCGCCCCGGTCTTCCACACGGAGACGGCACCCATGATCTGTACGGTGATCAGGGGCATCAGCGCGACCAGCGCCACGATCCCGAAGGCGTCGGTGAGGAGATTGCCGCCGCAGGCCCTGCATACCCCCATGGCAAAGGGCAGCATAAAGGCCGCGGACATCGGTCCCGAAGCCACGCCGCCCGCATCAAAGGCAATGGCGGTAAACATCCGCGGCACAAAAAAGCTCAGAATCAGCGCCGCGCCGTATCCGGGGAGTACAAACCACAGGATCGGTATGGAAAACAGAATCCTTACCATCGCGAGAACCATGGCAAAGGCAATGGCGACGGAGAGCGCAATATGCATGGACTGCTTGCTGACGGCGCCCGCACTGATCTCCTCCACCTGTGCGTTTAACACATGCACGGCAGGCTCCGCGGCAACGATAAACCACCCCATCAGCGCGACAACGGGAAGAATCAGCGCCCTGGTCCATCCGTTCGCCAGGCTCTCCCCCAGGTACAGTCCCAGCGAAGAAAAGCCTACATTGACGCCCGTAAGGAACAGCACAAGTCCCGCATACGTATAGATCAGCCCGAGCAAAATCCTCTGAAACGGGAGCTTTTGCAGGCGCAGCACCAACAGCTGGAACACCGCAAAAAAGGCGGCCACCGGAAGCAGCGCCACCGCCACCTCTCCCATATAACGGGGAAAAGCAAGCAGATACGCGTGACCGATATCAGCCGTGTGCGCATAGGCGCTAATCACGGAGGCCGCAATGGTGCCGCCGTCCGCTTCATAGAAAAACCCCAAAAGGAGCACGGAAAGAATCGGACCGATGGAGCACAGCGCCACCAGACCAAAGCTGTCTTCCTCCGCCCGGGAATCGGAGCGGATGGCCGCGACGCCCACGCCGAGCGAGATGATGAAGGGCGCGGTCATGGGGCCGGTCGTGACGCCTCCGGAATCAAAGGCGACGCTTAAGTAATCGGGATCCGCATACGCCGCAAGCAAAAAGAGAAGGCCGTAGAAAAAAAGAAGCAGCCACTGCAACCGGATCCCGAACATGATACGCGCCATGCTCAGCGCCAGAAAGAAGCCGACGCCGACCGACACGGTGCATATCAGCACGGGCGTGCTGATATGCGGCACATTGACGGCCAGCACGGAAAGGTCCGGCTCCGCCACGGTCACGAGAATGCCCAGCAAAAAAGTCAGAAGAAGAATCGCAAGGATCTTTCTGGTACGGGTAAGACGAGCGCCGATATGCGCGCCCATCCGTGTTACGGAGACCTCCGATCCGTAAGAAAAAAGCCCCAGCCCCGCAATCAAAAGAACCGTTCCGATGACAAACGACAGCATCAGATCCGTCGGCACCGGCGCGATGGTAAAACAGATGGCGGCGACAATCAGCGCAATCGGGAGCACGCTTCCCACCGCTTCCTTCATTTTTTCCCTGAGTACGTTATGCACGGAAACTCCTTTGAAGATACTTGTCTTATTATAACACAAAACAGGATCATCCGGCGGATGATCCTGTCCTTCATCGAGGCGACTGGATTCGAACCAGCGGCCTCTGCGTCCCGAACGCAGCGCTCTACCAAGCTGAGCCACGCCTCGTTAGTGATGCGTATTTTTGCGGATATGATCATACTACAAAAACAATGCCCTTGTCAAACCTTGTTGACAGCGGCAAAATGCGTTACAATGGATGCGGTTACCGGCTTTGAAAAGGCACATGCGACGATCACCTATAACGGCATCGATCTCTATGCCGACGAAGAGGCGAGAAAGACCTTTGTCAAGCTCGTTCCGCAATATGTTAATCTCCGGGATATCTATACGGTGTTCCACACTCTGGAGGATGCGGGCCGGCTCTTCTTGCCCGAAGACATCCGTAACGACCGCAAAAAGAGAAAGCAGCGCGTGGAGGAGGTACTTTCGTTGTTCGGCCTGCAAAACGATCGGCGGCGAAGGGCTGCTCGATCCAAACAGCATCAAATGGGACACGACCGCCATCGAGCATGCCGTCCGGAGCGCAAGAAAAGAGGATGAACCGTACCGGGAGACGAATACCGGGAGGAGCGCACCATCTGTTGCCGGATACATGTGACCGATATCATCAATGAAAAAACGTCGCCCGATACGCCGGACAAAGAAGCTCCCCAGACCTATACGATCCCGGGCAGGGAGTCCGCATACGTCAATGAATGGACAGACAGACAAGTCCTCTACAATGAAGTCGTCAGCAAGAATCTCCACCTGTATGTGCCGGAATCGGAAGAAGGACTCGAAGACTTTTTGTCTGAAAGCGACTGATGCATAAAACAAAGAAAAAAACCTACGAAATCGATATGGTCCACGGACCGCTCACGGGAAAGATCCTGCTCTTTGCCGTTCCGCTGATGATCTCCGGCATCCTGCAGCTGCTCTTTAACGCGGCGGATATCATCGTGGTGGGGCAGTTTGCCAGCGACTATTCCGTGGCGGCGGTCGGCTCGACGGGATCCCTGATCAATCTTTTGGTCTCCGTTTTTATGGGACTCTCCGTCGGCGTCAACGTCATCGTCGCGCACTATCATGCGATCGCAAGGGAAGAAGACGTGTCGGAAACCGTGCATACGGCGGTCGTGACTTCCTTTTTCGCGGGTCTTTTTCTGACCTTTTTCGGCATGCTTCTGGCGGCGCCTTTGCTTTCGCTCATGGGGACCCCCGACGAAGTCCTGCCTCTGGCGGCCGTATATCTGCGCATCTACTTTGCCGGTATGTGCGTCAATCTCCTCTACAATATCGGCTCCGCCGTATTGCGCGCCACGGGAGATACCAGACGTCCCCTGTTTTATCTCACGATCGCGGGCGTCGTCAATGTGATCCTGAATCTCTTTTTTGTCATCGTCCTGCACATGGACGTGGCCGGCGTCGCCCTTGCGACGATTCTCTCCCAGTGTATCTCCGCCGTGCTCGTTCTGCGCTGCCTTGCGACGAGCGAGGGTTCTTACCGCCTCGAGAGGAAAAAGCTCCGGATCAAAAAAGATAAGCTTCTGCGCATCCTGCAGATCGGACTGCCCGCAGGTCTGCAGGGATCGGTCTTTTCCCTCTCCAACGTCATCATCCAGTCCTCCGTCAACGCCTTTGGCGCAATGGCGATGGCGGGCAATGCCGCGGGGGCCAATATCGAAGGCTTTGTCTATGTGTCGATGAATGCCTTTTATCAGGCGTGCGTTACCTTTGTCTCACAAAACTTCGGCGCACATGAATGGAAACGGGTAAAGCGTGTGCTTGTGACCTGCCTTGTGCTCGTTGCGGGCACGGGCCTCGTCCTTGGCAATCTGTGTCATCTGTTTGCAAGGCCTTTGGTGTCCCTGTATACCTCGGATCCCGACGCGGTATCGGTGGGCATGATGCGGATCTCCGTGATCTGTACCGTCTATCTTGTGTGCGGAATGATGGAAGTGGCCTGCGGGGCCGTCAGGGGGCTTGGTGCCGCGATCACGCCGATGATCGTTGCAACCGCGGGAGCCTGCGGACTCAGAATTCTATGGATTCTCACGATCTTCAGGATGCCCGGATATCATACGCTCCGGATGCTCTATCTCTCCTATCCCGTCTCCTGGGTGGTGACGGGCATCGCGCATCTTGTCTGTTTTATCCTGCTTCTGAAACGCGCGCAGCAAGCTCTTTCACGCCCGTAAAGACAGCATCCGGCCGGATGTCCGATCTGCGAAGCATCTCCTCATCCGTTTCCCCCGTCAGAACGAGGATCCCCTTTGCGCCGTTCTTTATCCCTGCGGCGATGTCCGTGTAGATCCGGTCGCCCACAAACGCAATCTGTTCCCCGGGAATCCCCGTAAGCGCTTCGATCCTGTCGACGGTTTGTGCGGAAGGCTTGCCGAAAAACACGGGGGTTTTTCCGGTGGAGGCGCTGATCAGCGCGCACATCGCCCCGCAGTCCGGGATAAAGCCTCCCTCCACGGGACAGTTGATGTCCGGATGTGTGGCGTAGAAGAGTGCGCCCTCCCGGATAAAGCGGCAGATCTTTTCCATCCGCTCATAGGTCATCGACAGATCAAAGCTCTGCACGGCGATGTCCGGATGATCGTCTGTCAGAAGAAGGCCTTTTGATCTCCAGTCATCGGCCAGTTCCTTTGTGCCGTTTAAAAAGATGCGTGCACCGGGATGGTTTTGCAAAAGAAACTGCGCCGTCACATCACCCGCGGTGAGAATCTTTTCTTCCGGCACGTGACATCCGAGACGCGAAAGCTTTGCCGCATACTGCGCTGCCGTACGGGATGCGTTGTTGGAAAAAAACAGATACTCCTTTTCGGGATGTGACGAAAGCACGCTAACGAGCTCGGATGCGCCGTCAATCAGCGTGTCCGACAAATAAACGGTGCCGTCCATATCGAGTACAAATAGACGGATGTGCGAAAGAAGTGCCCGGATGTCGTCATTCACGACAACAGGTTGCGGTACCACTTGAGCGAATCGACATAGGCTTCATAGACGGGATCCATGTCGATATTGGACAATACCATCAGGCGCGATACCTCCTGCCAGGAAGCGTTTTCGTATTCCCTGATAAAATTGAGTACGGGATAGAGCGGCCCCGTTCCGTCAAGAAGCGCGTCGTGAATGGGTTTTGAGACTTTGACGATGTCGAGCGCCTCTGCCATCGTCTTGTCGAGCATGATATCGAGCACCGAAAAGAGTCCCATCAGGAAGAGCTCCTGCGACATCTGGGCCATCTCAAAGATCTTGCTTAAGTTTTCCGCAAATTTGGCGCGCAACAGCGATAAGCGCATGATTTCCGAGGGCTTGTCCGCCAAAAGCTCCCTGGTGATTGCGGTATTGATCCACTTTTTGAGTTCCTTTTGGCCGAGCATCGCCGCGGCGTGTCGCACGCTCGAGACGCCTCCCGCAATCGTCATGCGGTTGACCATTTCGAGCATCGAAAGCACCAGCGCCGTATCCCTGCCGACCACATCCGCCGCATCCGTCAGGTCATAATCCGGCGCATTCACCACGTTGAGCAGTTCGATATAGTTGACCTTTAAAGGGGCAATCTCCCGCTCCGACTTGGTGATCGGCATCCTGAAAAACGCGCCTTCATACAGATCGTATCCGCCATGTGCCGTCAGGGCTTCGTATTCTTCCTGCGTATCGACATTGACGGCCAGCAGTTTGATATTCGGGTATTGTTTACTGAAATAGATCTTGGCGGACTCGATGCGGATCTTTTTGTGGTCGAGCAGAATATAATCCATCATCTGCAAAAGGGGCTTATACGGTTCAAACTGGTCGATGGCCAGCTTTCTCACCGCCAGCTTGTATCCCATGCGCTTGAGCTCGGAGATCCGGTCGATATACATCGCCTCCGGCCTGACGGTATGATCCATCAGGAGCGTGATCTGTTCGTGGGGCGCACTGCACTGCTCATCCACCCTTGCAAAGACGGAGATATTGTTCATCTCCACAAAGACCTCTTTGTCGCCGGAGAGTGTCTCGATCCCCATGGAATCCACCAGATCGAGTCCCGTCACATTGCCGGCACCGTCAAGGCGGATCGTGCCGTTCAGGCCCGGCTTTAAGAAATAATTGGCTTTCTGTGCGAAAACGGAATAACCGCAGACCTTCATCTCGGCATCAAATAACGGTATCAGTGTCGCGAGCATCCTACCCTCCGTACGGAACTGTCATTCGTTTCACGCAGATACATTGATATTATATCTTTTTTTTACGGTAAATTCAACGTTTTCCGATATATAAGGCATGCTTATATATCAATCCGGAAATATAATTTGTTTTTTTAATAACACTCTCCTATAATGGGTGTAGTATCAAAAAGCAAATGCTTATGGACAGGTGTGACATGAAATCTTCCGCCAAAAATGCCTTTACCGGCAACGGCATATTGAAAACCGTTCTTGCGCTCGCGATTCCCACGGTCATCGGACAGATCATCCTGGTGATCTATAATATCGCGGACACCTTTTTCGTGTCGCTGACCGGATCGGATGCCAAAATCAGCGCGGTAACCGTCTGTCTGCCGGCCTTTATGTTTCTCTCCGCCATTTCCAATCTGTTCGGCATCGGCGCTTCAAGCGCGATGGCGCGGGCCCTCGGGAAGGGCAAGCTGCGCCGGGCCAAACGCGCCTCCTCCTTTGCCTTCTGGGGGTGCCTCGTGCTGACGCTTTTGTATTCTCTTTCGGTGCTTGGTTTTCTCCATCCGTATGTCCGCCTGCTTGGCGGCATCGACGAAGAGGCGCATCTCTATGCCTCTTCCTATATGCTGGTAACGGTCGTTGCCGGCGGCGTCTTTGCCTCCATGAGTGCCCTGCTCAGCCATCTCTTCCGCGCGGAGGGGCGCAGTCTTGTCTCGAGTATCGGCGTTTCGTTGGGCGGATTTTTCAACATCGCGCTTGATCCGCTGTTCATGTTTGTGATTTTGCCCGAAGGAAAAGAGGTGCTTGGTGCAGGCATTGCCACGGCGCTTTCCAACCTGTGTGCCTTTGTTTTTTTCCTGATCGCCCTGAAGAGACGCGGAAAAAAGAAAACGGTGCTCAGACTCTCCGTCTCCGTAAAGCGCCTCAAAAAAACCTTTGAAAAAAAGATCCCCGCAGACATATTGCGCGCGGGTCTGCCCGCCTGTCTGATGACCCTGTTTGAAAACGTCTCTTACGCCGTGCTGGGTAGTCTTTGCGCACACCATTCGCTGGAAGCGCATGCGGGCATCGGCGTTGCCAAAAAGATCAACATGCTGGCTCACTGCATCGTGCGTGGCATGGCACAGGGCGTTTTGCCGTTTATTTCCTTCAACTATGCCGCGGGAAAATGGAAACGTATGCGGCGCGGTATCTTTACGGCACTGGCCGTTTCCGTGTCGCTGGCCGCCCTGTGCATGGGAGCGTGCCTCCTGTTTCCCGATGCGCTTGTGCGGCTGTTTATCCGGGAACAGACCGCTTCCCGGATGTACGGGACATCCTTCCTCCGCATCCTGTGCATAGGTGCCCCCTTCTCTGCCTGTGCGTATATGCTGATCAGTTTTTTCCAGGCAACGGGCAAGGGCGTCCACTCGTTTATGCTGGCTGTCTTGCGTAAGGGCGCGCTGGATATTCCTTTGATGTTTCTTTTGGGCGCCGCGGGCGGTATCTTCCGGGTTGTCTGGGCCACCCCTTTGGCGGATATCTTCTGCTGCCTGGTGGCCGTGATATTGCTGGTGTTGTTTTTGAAAAAAAAGGAGGTGCACGCATGATCGACCAAAAGCTCTATTCCCTGATCAAGGTGTATGAAACGGGTTCCTTTACCAGAGCGGCGCAGGCGCTCTCCCTCACGCAGCCTGCCGTCTCACAACATATCCAGTCGCTCGAAAAGACGCTCGGCCTTAAGATTTTTGAGCGTAGCGCTTCCTCCCTCCGGGTCACGAGAGAAGGCGAGCTTGTCGTCAAATACGCAAGGCGCATGCTCTCTCTCTACAACAATCTGCAGGAAGAGCTCAGCAGCGAAAAGCGGCAGCTGCGCGCGATGACGGTCGGGATCACGCATACGGCCGAATCCAATCCGATCGCGGAAGCCTTTGCGCGTTATGCCAGGGCGCATGAAAACGTGACAATCAAGATCATCACCGATACGAGCGAACATCTCTATACACGCCTGAAAAATTACGAGCTGCACTTTGCGGTGGTGGAGGGCCGGATCGGAGATCCTTCGCTCGAATATCTGCCGCTCGATACGGATTCGATCATTCTTGCGGTATCTCCGACCCATTATCTGGCATCCCGCACGATGGTCAAAATCGACGAGCTCAAAAAGGAGCGCATGATTCTCAGACTCCCCGAATCCAATACGCGCAACCTCTTTGTCGCTTCTCTGGAAAGCAACAACATGCGCATCGACGAATTTAACGTGGTGATGGAAATCGACAACATCGCAACGATCAAGGATCTCATCCGCAGGGACTTTGGTGTCTCGGTACTCGCCAAAAGCGCCTGCCTCGACGAACTGAAAAAAGAAAAGCTGGTGGCGCTCCCGATCGAGCATCTGACGATGAACCGCGAGATCAATCTCGTATGCAAAAAGGACTTTGAACATCCCGATATCCTGCAGGAGATTGTCAGCGATTATACGGAAACCAGAAGCGCTCTCGTAAGGAACGGCGCCTCACTGGCCAAATGAAGTAATCCCGATCAGGATGGCCTGTGCACCGCACGAAAGCCCCGGCAGCGTCGCGTCATCCGACGCCCCGTGCGTGGCGGCCTCCTGATCCGCCTGTTCCGATACAAGCGGTAATGCGTAAAGCGTCTCTTCTTCCGCCGCCTCTTCTTCCTGTGCGGCGCTCTCCGTCAGTACGCCGCCGCCCGTTTCCTGTGGCGCTTCATCCTGTGCGCTCCCGGCGACATCGGCGGACGCTTGTTTTGCAGCGTTCTCCCGGATGGCGGTTTCATGGGCGACATCGGCGGATGAGGCGCGTCCGGAAAACAGATGCGGATAGGCGGCGATTGCAATCAGCGCCGCTGCCGCCATCGACAACGCGGCGATCACGCCCCGGTTTATCCTTTTCTTTTTCTTCTTTTCCGATCTTTCGAGAAGATCCTCCCCGATGCCGTCCATGGCCGCATACAGGGTTTTCGCATCCGCCTGTTTCATACCGCATACCCCGCGTCTTTCAAGACGTCTTTTAATTTGCCGCGTGTCCGGTTCAGTATCACGGAGACATTGCCTTCCTTTAATCCGTATCGTTTCGCAATTTCTTTTACGCTCTCCGTAAAGAAATAGCGCCGGATGAACAGATTGCCCTCCCGCTCGGGAAGCGTGCGCACAAACGCATCGAGGATTGATCGCAGTTCCCGCGTAATCACCTCGTCCTCGACGCTTTTTGCGTCTCCGATCACCTCGGAGAGTTCCTCCAGAACGAGATCCGTCTCCCCGGAACCTCTTTTTTGCGCACGTGCCGCGTGGAAGCGGTTGATGGCCAGATTCCTCGTGATCTTTGCGAGAAAGGCGCGCAAAAAAACGGGTTTTGCCGGAGGAATCGCCTGCCATGCCTGCATCCAGGTGTCACTCGTGCACTCTTCGGCATCCTCTGCGCTGTTTAAAATGCGTCTTGCCACCGCCAGACAGTAAGCTCCGTATTTTTCGATCGTGCATTGTATGGCGCTTTCGTTCCGCGCAAAATACAACTCAATGATCCGGGCATCTTCCATCGGGGATCCTCTGAACTCAAATGACAGGAAAAACCAGCGTTTCTTACAGCTTTATGCGAATAGTTTACCATATTTATCCAAACTGTGCTAAACTGATATCTGTCGGATGTGACAGACGGAGGTATGTTGTGAATCCTGCCAATACGATGAAGCTGTTTGCGGAGTTCCAAAGATTTCGCTCGGATCATCCAAAGGCCGTCTCCTTCTTGCAGTCACTTGCAAAGGACAGCGTGGAGGAGGGGTCTTTGATCGAAATGAAGGTCGTCTCCCCTTCGGGCGAAGAAAAACTCTGCAACCTGAGAATCCTCGATAAAGATGTGGCCATGGTGGAACTTCTGAAAGAGCTCGGAAAGCAGGCATAATGTCGTTTTCGGATCTTTCTTTTATTTTTCGTTTTCTGCCCTTGTTTCTCGTCACCTATTATATCGCGCCCGCGTATCTCAGGCGTTTTGTTTTGCTGTGCGCTTCCCTCCTTTTTTATGCGCTCGGCGATGCGCATTATTTTGCGCTTCTGATCTTTTTGACGATCGTCAATCATCTGCTCGGCATTCAGGCGGCCGCGCACCGCAGGATTTTCTGCGCACTGGCCGTCATCCTGGATGCGGAGCTTCTGATTGCCTTTAAGCTCCTCGGGACGGCACTCGGAGCCTCCTTCCTTCCGGTCGGTATCAGCTTCTACACATTTAAAATGATCTCCTATCAGGTCGATCTCTACCGGGGCAAGGTCTCGCCCAGGCCCACTCCTCTTGATACCGCAACCTACTTTACGCTGTTTGCACAGGTCACAAGCGGCCCGATCATGCGCTATCCGGAATATGCCGCCTCCGTTCTCTGGCATCCGAGCGCCCTGATGAGCGCAAAGGACCGGCGTCTTTTTTGTCTCGACCGCCTGGAGGACGGTGCGTTTTATTTCTGCACAGGCCTTGCCTTCAAGGTCCTCATTGCGGACCATCTGGCCATGTGCTGGCGCCAGATCGGCACCATCGGCTATGCGCATCTCTCCACCCCGCTTGCCTGGATCGGCGTGTTATGTTATGCGCTTAATCTCTATTTTGATTTCTGGGGTTTTTCCCTGATGGCGTCGGGGCTGACCTGCGCGCTCGGCTTTTCTTTTATCGAAAACTTTCATCATCCCTATGCGGCAAAGGGCGTGGCGGATTTTTACCGCAGGTGGCATATGACGCTCGGCAGCTGGTTTCGTGATTATGTCTATATCCCGCTGGGGGGCAGCCGGAAAGGGGCCTTTTTCACCATCCGCAATCTCCTCCTCGTCTGGATCATGACCGCGCTCTGGCACGGGATTTCCGTCACCTTCCTGATCTGGGGGATGGTGCTCTTTTTGCTGATTGTTCTGGAAAAATACGTGACCTCGCGCCTGCCCGGGATACTCTCTTCCTGCCTGATGCGGCTGCATGTGTGGGTGCTGGTTCCTTTGAGCTGGATTCCTTTTGCCATGAATTCCTTTGACCACCTTGGCGGCTATATGCACAGGCTCTTTCCCTTTGCGCATCTTCCGGCCAATGTCTACGCAAAAGACTATGTGTCGGTAGTGCAGAATTACTGGCCGTTCCTTTTGGCGGGGCTGGTATTCCTGATACCCGCCGTTTATGACACAATGGAAAAAAAGCGCAGGCATCCGCTGACGGCGATCGTCCTGCTTGCGGCATTCTGGTGCAGCGTCTATTCGCTTGCCGGCACCGATGCCAACCCGTTTATGTATTTCAGGTTCTGAGAAACAGAAAGGAATTTGATGAAACGTCATCCGCATCTGATTACATTGGGGCTCCTGATTTCATCGCTTGGTCTGACCGCGGCCGGCGCCTACGGGCGCACCCGCGCGTATGCGCGTTATCCGGAGTATACCTATACCTCGGCGCCGCTTTTGACGCTTCCCTTACAGGGAATACGTGACGGCGTATCTTTTTGGGATCCCGCGCCGGAAATCACGGTTGTCGAAACGGAGCCCGTTACGGAACCCGAAGCGCCGCAGGATGAGATCTCCGAAGAAGTACCCGCGGATTCTTCCGAAGCGCTCCCGGAGGAGCTTCCGGAGGATGTCCCGGAAGAAGTCCCTGATGAGATTTCCGAAGAAGTGACCGAAACGTCGCCCGTCGACGAAACACCGGATATCCCCCGGGACGAGCCGGCGCCGCTGGCGGGTGCGCCGCACGCCGCGGAGGATACGTACTACGCGGACGCCCTCTTTATCGGAGACTCCCGCACGGTCGGTCTTTCGCAGTACTGTCCCGCACTCGACGCGCAGGCTTCCTTTTACTGTCAGGTGTCACTCACGGTCTTTGGTGCGCTTACGGCTCCCTGCGCAACGACTGCCGAGGGCGTCGTGACGATTGAACGCGCACTCGAAACGGAGCATTTCGGAAAAGTCTATCTCATGATCGGCATCAACGAAATCGGTTATGACAAGGACGGCTTCATCGAGGCCTATGCGCAGCTCATTGCAAAAATCCGCGCACTGCAGCCCGAAGCCGTTATCTACATCCAGAGCATCATGCACGTTTCTTCGCAAAAGGAAATCGAGCAGCCCGTTTTCAACAATGCGGCCGTCAACGAACGAAACGAAGCGCTTCGGCTCCTTGCCAACGATACGGATATCTTTTATATCGATCTCAATTACAAGACGGATGACGCAAACGGCGCGCTCGATGCCTCCCTTACCTTTGACGGCGTACATCTCACCGCGGGCGCATATGATCTGTGGTATCAGGCGATCAAAGAACAGACGCGTTAGCGCCTTTACAAAAGAGCCAGGAGCATTTCCCTGCTGACGTTGGCCACGGCAAGTCTGACCGCCTCAAAATGCGGCTGCTCTTCCACGGGGATCCGGTAGGCTTCGAGCGATTCCATCACGGAATCGATGCCGTCAAAGTCAAAGGCAATCGCAAACTGCTTGATTTCCTCATAGGCTTCCCTTAAATCCTCCATGCCGATTTCTTCCCGGTCATCGTTCTTTTTGGCATCGGGGGACACTGCCGCAAGCTTTTCCGTGTAGCTGCGGTAGAGTGAAAGAAGTGCCGGGGTCTTTTCTCGTATTTCGTCATGGCGCTTTTCGTTTCCGCACCGCTCCAGATATGCCGCATCCTCCGAGAGCTGCTCCGCGCCGATCGAGCGTGCCGCACTCTTTAGCGCATGGACCTTGATCGTGTAATTCTGATAATCCTCCTCCTCGCAATAGCGTTCGATCACGTCCGCCTGCTGGGAGATCGTAATATAAAAATCCCTGACCGCCGCAAAGAGTACCTCTCTTGTCCCGCAATAGGTCAGCGCAAGACTCAGATCGATGCCCTTTAGCTCTTCCAGAATCCTCTGCTCCTCCGTTTTATCCTTCTTTGCGCTTCTTGACAACGCAAGGTTTTCCTCATAGCCCGGAGACCCCGGCAGCATGATCTTTTCCTTTGCGGCATGCTTGATGATCATGCCGCACAGATCGGCGCCGGTGACGGGCTTACTCAGATAATCGTCAAATCCGAGACTTAAGAGCTGCTCTCTTGCACCGGCAATGGCATTGGCGGTAAAGGCGATCACGGCGGCATTTTTGCTGGCATTCTCAGGCAATGTGCGCATCGCCGCAAGCGTTTGCGGCCCGCTCATGCGCGGCATCATCTGATCCATCAGGATGATGTCATAGGCGTGGTTTTGTACAAGGGAAAGCGCTTCGGCTCCCCCGTCCGCGCTGTCCACGCGGATTTTTGTGGGTCTGAGAAGCTCCGCCACCACGGTGCGGTTGGTCTCATTGTCATCCACCACCAGAAGACGCGCGTCCGGCGCGTAAAACGCAACGCCCGCGCCCGAAACCGCCTCTTTTTCCTCCCGCGCATCGCGCACGTTCATTGATTCCGCGGATGCGATCTGTTGCGGAATATCAACCGAAAAGACAGAACCCTCTCCGTATACGCTGGTTGCGCTGATGGTTCCGCCCATGAGATCGACGAGCCTTGACGTAATGGCGAGACCAAGGCCTGTTCCTTCCACACCGCGGTTTCTGATCGAATCAAAGCGGGCAAACGCATCAAAGAGCTTGGGCAGTTCCTCCTTGCGGATACCGATGCCGCTGTCTTCGACACGGATATGTAACATCAGGCTTTTTTTGTCCTGTGCAATGTCCGCATTGACCGCCAGCTGTGCATATCCGTGCTCTGTGTACTTGACGGCATTGTTTAACAGGTTGATCATGATCTGGTTGACCCGGATCCCGTCCCCGATCAGCTCATCCGGCATCGTGCGGTCGATCATCGTACGGTACTCGAGTCCCTTGTCCCTGGCGCGTTTGCGGATGATATTGCCGATGTTGTCGATCACGTCCGACAGATGATAGGCGCTGATGCTCAGGGACAGATCTCCCGACTCGATCTTGGAAAAATCAAGAATGTCATTGACAATGTATAACAGCGTGTTTGAGGCACCGCGGATATCCCTGGCGGCCTCCTTTACATCCTCTTCCGCGGCGTCGTTGAGAATCACCTCGTCATATCCGAGAATGGCGGTTAAGGGGGTTCTTATCTCATGGGACATATTGGCGAGAAAGTCGTTCATCGCCGCATCCTCTGACAGTGCTTTTTCCTTTGCTTCCTGTGCCCTTTTCGTCGTTTCCTCGAGCTGGCGGAGCTGCTCGCTCAACTGCCTGAAGGGCGGCGTTTCAAAGACAAAATAGATCAGAAAATCACTCAACACCACGGCAAAGCCGATCATCATCACATGCGGCACACAGGCGATCTGCAAAAAGGCGGCTGCGAGCGGAAAGATCGCGGCGCTCAGCACGGTAAACCGACGGATGATCGTTTCTTTTCTGACAATGGAAAAATAAAGAATCACGCCGTACAGCAAAAGAATCCCCGGAATGCCGTAGACAACAGGAACCATCAGGGGACCGCCGATCAGCCTTCCCGCGGGAGACGTCGTAAAGGCTATGCCGGTAAAAAAATTAAAGGCCTGCAGCAAAAGATAAAAAACAAACAAAATGCGCACAGGCTGCAAGGTCTTCTTTTTGGCGCTTTCCGGGTCCGCGGCATGATCCGCGACATAACGGATAAATGCGATGCATTCCGTTGTTTCCGCAATATCGAGCAGAATAAAACAGAACATGGAGACGGGGGCGGGCACATCTCCCCTGACGCCCGCATTGAGCATGATGCCGAGCAACGCCTCCGAAAACGCGACAAATCCCCCTGCCAGAAGCATCCGCACATAGGTTTTCCGGATCTGTTGTTCCCTGCGGTTGAGCAGCATCAGAAAAACAAAAAGTGCCGTTGCAAAAAGCACGGACATGATATTCAGTTCCGTCACATGCAGCTCGTTCAAGCGCCTTCTCCGAGATGTTTTTTGAGCATGTCTTCCACTTCGTTCTGCCGCATGGGCTTGGGAAGATAATCGTCAAATCCCTGTGACAGATAAAAGCTTCTTGAGGTTTCGTCCACGTTGGAGGTCAGTGCGACGACCGCGGTTTTGCCCGACTCGTAGCCTTTGATCCGGCGCAGTCTCCGTAAGGTTTCGATACCGTCCATCTCCGGCATCCGGTGGTCCATAAAGACCAGGTCATAGGCATGGAGTTTGGCAAGAGAGAGCGCTTCCTTTCCGTTCATCGCGGCGTCCACGCGCACGCCGAAGGGCGAGAGCATCCCCCTGGCCACCGTCAGATTGACAACGGTATCGTCGACGACCAGCACGGTTTTGTCCCTTGCGGTAAAGGGCGCCCTGGTCTGCCGCTCCAGGTATTCCTGTTGTTTTCTTAAAAACGCCGCCCTTGCCTTTTCCTCCCCTTCTCCCTGCTGCAGGGGTACTTCCAGCGTAAAGCATGACCCTTCTCCGTATACCGAACTGACACGAATGAGTCCTCCCATGATCTTTGACAGTTCGTCGGCGATTTTGAGTCCCAGTCCCGCACCCTGCTTGTCCCTGTTTTCTTCCAGGGATGCGCGGGTAAAAAGCTGAAAGATGCTTTCGATTTCCTCTTCGCGGATGCCGCTTCCGGTATCCTCTACCTGCACGAGTAAAAGCTCTTCTTCCGGTTCCTTTCTGCCCACATGCAGCCGGATGCTTCCTTTTTCGGTATACTTGTATGCATTGCTGATCAGATTGGCCGTGATCTGACGGAGCTTGTCCTGATCGCCGTAACGTTCATCGGTCACGTCCTCTTCGATCTCTACCGTAAACGAAATCCCTCTCTCCTCGATCTGCGGCTGCCACAGATGTACCACCTCCATCAGAATATCGCTCAGGCAAAAACGCCCGTCGATCCGCTGCATCTTGCCGGATTCGATCCGGGCATAATCGAGCACGTCGTTGATGATCTGCAAAAGCGAGAGCCCGGCTCCCCGGATCTGTCCTGCGGCCTGCGCGATCTGCTCGTCATTCGTTGCGCGCAGGATCATCTCGTTCATGCCCATGATGGCATTCATGGGTGTTCGGATCTCATGCGAGGTATTGGCCAGAAAGTTGGTCTTGGCGCGGCTTGCCGCCTGTGCGCGGCTGGCCGCAAGGAACGCCTCCTCTTCCGTCTGCTTGAGCTGTCTGGTCGTTTCCTCAAGACGCCGGTACACCGGCAGTTCCACCGCAAAAAAGACAAGATAGACACTTAAGATTCCGACCGCATAGCTGAACATCAGCTCTCTCAGGAAAAAAAACTGGATGACAAACGCGACCAGCAAAGACACGCCGGCAGACCGCAAAACAACGCGCTGTACCAGGGTGTAGAGCCCCTTATGCACGCCCTGCATGACACAGGCGCTCAAAAGAAAATAAAAGGCGACGCCATAGGCAACCGCCAGATGGAACGGGCCGTAGATAATCCTTCCCGTCTCGTCGTAATCATAGAAGAAACGCGTCACGAGGTTGGAGATGAGCAGCAGGATATCCGCATACAGAATATACTTTTGCAGACGGAAATACCGCCTGTTCTGCCGCTGTGCACGCATGACGATATAGCGCAAAAGGCAATAGGCCGCGACCACGGTGGCGATGTAAAACAGCGTGGTGTTGAGCAAAAACACCTCCGACGGTACGGGATGCGTCACACCGTGCATTATCACGGAAAACACGTCCACGACGGTGGCTGCCGTGACGGCGTAGGCCAGATGGCGGTAAAACACATTGGCCTCCGCGGCATCGGCATATTTGAAATGCAGATTAAGACAAAGAATGATGCCGAATACACCGGCCGCGACCTCGGGCCAGATGTTGCTTGTCAGATGGATGCTCACATGCGGGCCTTTCTCTGATCAATGGCGGCAAAGAGCGCCGCGATCTTGTCGCGGATTTCTTCCGGCGGCGTGCTCTTCAGGAGATAGCCTTCGGGCTTCATGCTCATGACCTCCATCACCACTTCGCGGTCACTTTTTCCCGTAAGAAAGACCACCGGTATGTCCCTCAGGCGTTCCCTTGCGCGCAGCATGGATAAAAACTGCGGTCCGTTCAGCACCGGCATTTCGTAATCGAGTAAGATCAGATCCGGTGTCTGCTCCTCGAGATAGGTGAGTGCCCCCATCCCGGAATCGGTCATGACGACCTTGTAGTAAGCATGCAGGACGCTGCGCAGGGCGCGTAAGGAGCTCGGGTTGTCATCCACGATCAGGATTCTCTTCTGTGTTACCTTCTGGGGAACCTTGAGCCTTTCCCGGTTGGAAGGATTCTTGATGTGATCGTCGTAGAGCTTTTCCACGCGCTCCGCAATCTGGGCGGCGTTGAAGGGCCTGAAAAAGGTATCCGTGATCATGTGCTTGGGAAAATAATGCAGAACGCTTTCCTCAAGATGCGGACGATCCCCGGCGATAAAAAGAAGCGCCCCCGTATCCCGGATCAGATCCCGGATCACCGGCATCAAAAATTTGTGGTCAGTGCTCCAGTCCTGCAGGCACATAAATACGGCAGGAGGGCAGTCATCAGCCTTGGGCATGGCGGAGTATTGAGGAGCGGCAGGGCGCGGCACCAGACCCTTTGCCATGAGTGACGAGGCAATCGATCTGGTGGAAAACGAATCCTTATCGACGATCATGAGTATCTGCCGGATCATAATTTGTGCCCTCTTACTTTCTATTATAGCGCAGAAAGAGGGGTTTTGGACAGTTTTTTTAGAAGATGCCCCCGATCCCGGCATCCGTGTCCATCGTGCCGAGGTTATAGAGGAGGAGCACCTCTTTGATTTCCGGATGTTCTTTGATGAAATCGGAGATCCCTTCCCTGTAGTAACGGGGATCAAAGACGTAGATCGTCTCAAAGTCGCGGATCATGAAGGGAATCATGATGTTGGCATAGGAGTCCTTGACGATAGCGATCGCGCCAATACCCTCCGGTGCCGCGTGATTTTCGATGATGACAAGCGGATGAATCCCGTCAAGAAAATAGCTGTACCGGTCTTTTTGGGAAAGCCGCTCCTCATTGTAGGGCGTATCCTGGGTGACGCCGGTATCCGTATACGTGACGCTGATATCCCATGCGGGGTCGACATAGGCCTCGATCACATCCGGCGCAAAATAGGGGTCGTTTAATTTCGACCAGGTCGTGCCCCGGAAGGAGGAGGACACTCTCGTGCGGTATTCTCCGTAGAGATGTGCATACAGATAATCCCCCCGCGCCATCTGTGCCTCTGTCGTTTGTGTTTTCAAATGATTTGGTCTTTCCGCAATCCACCGGCCATATCCGACATAAGCACCGTCCAGAGACCAGTGATGGTCCGTCCGGAAATAATACGCATCCGTCCCGTTTTCTCCTCTTCTGCGTTCGTATAGTCCGTATACGGGGTAATCTCCTTCGACCACGTCAATCGTCACGACGCGTCCTCCCGTTTCCTCTTCGACGCGCGCATAGATGTCTTCAATGACCCTGATCTGTTCTTCATCCTCCGGCGGCTGCGCTACGGGAGAAAAGCGCGGCAGCGTATCCCGGTAAACAAGCGCCGCCGTAGGGACCAGCATCAACTCCACGGTGATGTCTTTTGGCAGCGCGTTTGCAAAGCGCACAAAGGACTGTACCGCACGGTCCGTATGCTGCGGTGTTTCATAGGCGTCGATCAGGCGGCCGTTTGCCAGATACACCCCGTTGATGAGCTTTTTCCCGCTCAGGCGCTCCGCCTCCGTCGCGAGTGCCATCCATGTATCCCTTGCCGGAAAGTGGTCTGCGATATAGTCCTCGACCTTTCCCGTGTAGACCCCGCCCGTCAGGTCTTTTGCTTCAAAGGCGGGGAAGCGGGCGAGATTGCGGTTTTCGTTTTCGGAAAAGCTTTTTTTGGGTAGCGCAAAAAAGAGGATGCCAAAGAGAAAGAGCGCGGCGACAATCATTGTCATGCAGACGGCCTCCGGGGCGCGCACAAAGGAGGCGTCCCGCACGGACGTCCGATCTGCGGGCGCGGTATCTTTTTCCCCTGTGTTTGTCTGCTCTTTTTCTTTTGTTTCGTCCATTCTTTTTTTCTTTCCGCTCATCCGTCCCGCCTTCCCCGGCGGTCCGTAAACAGCTTCGTTTTTGTCCGCTAAAAACGGAAGTACAAAAACGGATTGTAGGTATCTCTCACAAGGCTCGCAATGCTGATCGCAAAAAAGAGGATGGCAAAAAGACCTCGCAATACGCTGACAGGCACCTGTATCCCCCTGACGGACGCGATCTTTTTTTCGATGGCGGGATACAGGGGAAAGGCGCACAGGCAGGCGATCACAAGCTGCGGGAGGTAGTTGAGCGCATACCACAAAAAGTCGGTGGCAGGTGCCATGCCTCCTTCTCCCGCGCCGAACAGCTTTGCGGCATAAAGCGTAAGCGCGTTCAGGTCTTCAAAATAAAAGATGCCAAAGCCGATCACGACGATGATGATCGTATACAGGTGGCAGATCCATTTGGGCCACCATTCGATCTTTCGCAGCAGATAAAACTTTTCGATCACGAGAAAGAGTCCGTGGTAGAGCCCCCAGAGGATATAGTTTAAAAACGCGCCGTGCCAAAGGCCCGTCAGAAAGAAGACGATCAGAAGGTTTATCAGCTGCCGCTTCAATCCCTTACGGTTTCCGCCGAGCGGGATATAGACATAATCCTTAAACCAGCTCGAAAGAGAGATGTGCCACCTGCGCCAGAAGTCCGTGATCGATACGGCGGACAGCGGATAGTTGAAGTTTTCGAGAAAGTGAAAGCCCATCATCCGTCCGAGGCCGATCGCCATGTCGGAATAGGCGGAAAAGTCATAGTAGAGCTGTAAGGTAAAGCAAAGGAGTCCGAGCCACGCGGAAGGGACGGAGAGCGTCTGCGCCGTCCGGATGGCGTCCCAGAGCGCACCGACCTGGTTTGCGATCAACACCTTCCGGAAGAGCCCGATGAGAAAGCGCCTAAAGCCAAACAGAAAATCCTGCCTTCCCGCTTGACGCTCCCTGAGTTCTCTTTCCACCGTCTGGTACCTGACGATCGGCCCCGCGATCAGCTGCGGAAACATCGAAACATAGGTCAGGTAGTCGGCGTAGTTTTTTTGTACACCGACCCTTCCCCGGTAGCGGTCGATCGTATAGGACATGGACTGGAAGGTGTAAAAGCTGATGCCGATCGGAAGGGCAATGCCGGGCAAAGGAAAGGGCGGCACGCTCTGCAATAAAACGCCGCGCAGGGTGTTGGCGATCCGCACCGCAAAGTCCGCGTACTTGAAAAAGGCAAGCAGACAGAGGTTGACCGACACCGCCACGATCAGCAGGCACCTGCGCTTTCTTCTCATTTCCTTTTCGGAGGCGTCACCCTGTTCAACCGGATAACGCTCCATCAGGCGCCCCGCCGTATAATCGATCAGGGTCGTAAAGAGCATCAAAAAAAGATAGACGGGCTCTCCCCAGGCGTAAAAAAACAGGCTGAATATGAGCAGGACGATATTTTTCGCCCTGCCCTTTGCCGGCAGATAACATAACAAAAACGCCGGCAGAAAGAAAAACAAAAAGGGCAGTCCGGAAAAAACCATCTCTTTTTCTGTGTCCCTTTACTGCGCGGAGGTAACGATCTGCTCGATCGGGGCCGCGTCCTCCGATACGATCCAGTAGACGAGGTTACCCTCCGTCTTGATCTCGGAATTGCTGAACAGTTCAAAGGTGTCCGGATTGTAGCCGTCGGCGCTTTCGACATCAAAGCTCTTGGCCTGCTCAAGTTCCGACTGCACCTGCGCCACATCCGCTCCGTCCCTGACAAAAAACAACGCGATCGTATCGGCTTTCGTCACTTCCTTGGCGCGGTAAAACACAAAGGACTCACACAGTTGTGTGCTGATGCCGTAATTAAATTCCGGATCGATGCTTGCCATGTCGGGAAGCGTAACACCCGATGCGATCTGCTCATAGAGCGCCTTGGTATCGATGGCCGCGCCTTGTGTCTCCTGCCCGCCCGAAGGCTGTGTCGTTTCCTCCTGCGAAGAAGCGCTTTGCGCGGGCGCGCTTTGTGAAGAAGACGCGTTCTGTGCGCCGCCTCCGCCGCAGGCGCACAAGGCGGCCGTAAGCGTTGCCGTGATCATCCACTGTTTCATCTGTTTTTTCATTCTGTATCCTCCCTTTGGATTCTTCTTTTGCTTTGCCGGTTATCCGTCATGCCGTATGTTTAGGGCTGGCCTGCCGCCTCCTCTTCCTGTGCGTCCTGCTGCCCTGCGGGGGGCGGCTCGTGATAGATCCTGGTATAGGCATAGGCCTTCAACACCTCTCCCCAGACATCATAGGCGCTCCAGGTCATATGCAGCTGCCCGTCCGAGCAGTACTGCTGCAACAGCCTTCCCTGCCCGTCGGACAAGGGTGAAGCCACATCGACATAGTCGAGTCCCAGTTCCGCCGCCTTCCAGCGCATGATCTCATTGAGCGCCGTCAGATTGTCCCCGTTTAAACGATTGCCCTGCTCATACGGATAAGTGGCGCTGAGGATGATGATTTCGATTCCGGGCGCCGCCTCGCGGATCCTTTCGATCAGCGTCAGATACTGATCCGTCAGATCGGTGGTGACCGCCACATCGT
This sequence comes from Lachnospiraceae bacterium, assembly GCA_017448245.1. GTDB lineage: Bacteria > Bacillota > Clostridia > Lachnospirales > Lachnospiraceae > Butyrivibrio. The sequence goes on from JAFSLV010000020.1 coordinate 23,955, forward strand.
TGATGCCGAAAAACAGAAATACCTTCCTTGCGCCGCTTTGCGGCAAAGACTCCCACAGCGGCATCACCTGTCCGCGGAAAAGCGGATGAAATTCACCGTCCTCCTTGACGGCCTCCCTGAGCGAATACGATCCCGCCGAAAGAAATTTCATCCCCGCAAAAAAGGGGTCCTCGTTATCCGCGCAGTGATAGGAAAAGCCGAGCATTACGGAATCTCCCGCAAAGACCGCACCGCTGTAAAAATCAAGGATCGCCGCCTCTTCCTCCGGCGTATATTGCGCCGTATCCCATCCTTCGATCAGGTTGTCCGCATAAAAGGCATCCCGCATTTCCGAAAGAAGCGCTTCGCGCCCTTCTCCCTGCAGCTGCTCTTCGATTACGGGATCCGTCGAATGTATCGGCGTATTCTGTGCGATACCCTGCCTGACCAGATGTACATACAGAAGAAAGTCTTCGTCGTCGGGGCTTGTCATCTGCGGATGATCTGTCCGGTAGCGGTCAAAATCAAAATTGGAGACATTGAAGCGCGAATGTGCCACATATCCCCGGGACATCCCGGACACATAGGTCACCGCAAGACCGGCGCTCTCTCTCAACCTCTCCTTGACGGGGGCAAATACGGCGCGGCAGTAATTGGCCCGCTGCTCCTCCATGATCAGAAGCTGTGTCGCGGTGGGTTTTGTCACAAGCACCGCCCCCGAACGCTCCTTTACGCCCGGCACAAACAGATAGGCCATCAGCAGGGCGTCCGCGATGAGGAGCGTGATCCCGAGCGCCACAATCAGTCCGGTATGCGGTTTTTTTCTGCGGTATCTTCTTTTCACTTTTTCCCCCGACTCCCTATTATATAATACGCACATGATTTGACAAGACCCGCGCTGTTGGTTAGTGATATTTAACAGTTGCAAATGTCCCTCGTTGGTGCTATCATGGATAAGAAACAAAAATGCTTTTATTTCGCACGTTTTCGGCGATAATAAGAATGATTATCCTTTTTGGGGAAAGGACGGCTTTTACCAAATGGCACAAGAACCCTTGTTGCAGGTAGAGCACCTGCATGTTTCCATCGACGAGACCCTTCCGATTCTGAACGACATCAACCTCCTGGTTCACAAGGGAGAGACACATGTGCTGATGGGACCAAACGGCGCCGGCAAATCGACGCTCGGCTATACCCTGATGGGCAATCCGCACTATGCGGTGACCGGCGGCAGGATCCTGTTTGAGGGACTCGATATGACGCAAGAGGATACGGATAAGCGGGCAAAGGCCGGTCTTTTCCTCTCGTTTCAGAATCCGCTCGAGGTGCCCGGCATTTCGATGAGTTCCTTTTTGAGAAACGCAACGAGAGCGTTGACCGACCAGCCGGTCAAGCTGCTGGCCTTCCAGAAGAAGCTCAACGAAACCCTGCGGGTTCTCGACATGGACGGGGTCTACGCGGACCGTGACCTCAATGTCGGTTTTTCCGGCGGCGAAAAAAAGAAAGCGGAGATCTTACAGCTCCTCATGCTCTCTCCCAAGCTTGCGATCCTCGACGAAACGGACTCGGGACTCGACGTCGATGCGGTGCGCACGGTTTCAAGGGGTATCGAAGAGTATCATAAAAAGAATGACGGCGCGCTGATTATCATCACACACGCCACCAAGATTCTCGAAGCGCTGAAGGTCGATTACACACATGTCATGGTCAACGGAAGGATTGTCGAGACCGGGGACGCCTCCCTTGTCGAAAAGGTCAACCGCGAAGGCTTTGAGGCGTATGAGGCGCGCTACGGGAAAAGAGAATAAGCATCCTGTCAAAAGGAAAAGAGGCATCTGATGAGCGACGAAAAGGAGGCTCTGCGCAGACAGGATTCGCAGAGCATGTATGATTTTAAAAACGAAGAATCCGATGCGGATTTCTTCCGCGAAAAGGAGGGTCTCACCAAGGAGATCGTCCTGCGTGTGTCCGCGGAAAAAAGAGATCCCGCCTGGATGCGCGAATTTCGTTTGAAATGTTTGAAGATCTACGAGGAAACACCCATGGTCGACTGGGGGCCCGATATCGCGGGGCTCGACATGGACCGGATTTCTTCCTATGTCCGGCATAAAGAAGACATGAAAAACAACTGGGATGACGTGCCGGAAGATATCAAGAACACCTTTGAGCGCCTGGGAATTCCGCAGGCGGAAAGAGAGTCGCTGGCCGGTGTCGGCGCCCAGTTTGACTCGGAACTCGTCTACCACAATGTGCGCCGGGAGGTCGCGGAAAAGGGCGTCATCTATACGGACCTCGAGAGCGTCATCCGCGGAGAACTCGATGCAGAGCGTGCGGACGGCATGGATTACGCGGGGATGGTGAAAGAGCACTTCATGAAGCTCGTGCCCCCGACGGATCACAAGTTTGCGGCGCTGCACGGCGCCGTCTGGTCGGGCGGATCCTTTGTCTATGTGCCAAAGGGCGTCTACGTTGACATTCCGCTGCAGTCCTACTTCCGCTTAAACGCGGCGGGGGCGGGACAGTTCGAGCATACCCTGATCATCGTGGACGAAGGGGCGGACGTGCATTTCATCGAAGGATGCTCCGCGCCGAAATACAACGTCGCCAATCTCCATGCGGGGTGCGTGGAGCTCTATGTGCGCAAAAAAGCAAGGCTTCGGTATTCGACCATCGAAAACTGGTCAAAAAATATGTACAATCTTAACACGAAGCGTGCAATCGTCGAAGAGGACGGCGTGATGGAGTGGGTCTCCGGCTCCTTTGGCAGTCATATCTCCTATCTCTATCCGATGACCATCTTAAAAGGTGACCGCGCACAGATGGAGTTTACCGGCATCACCTTTTCCGGGAACGGACAAAACCTCGATACCGGCTTAAAGATCGTACATCAGGGAAAAGAGACCACGGCCGTCGTCAATTCCAAATCGATTTCAAAGGGCGGCGGCATCGGGACCTTTCGGAGCGCCGTGGTTGTACAAAAGAGCGCCAAAAAGGCCAAGGCCTCAATCTCCTGCGATTCGCTGATGCTCGATTCGATCTCCCGCACGGACACGATCCCCGCGATGGATGTGCGCTCGGACGATGCCGACATCGGACACGAGGCAAAGATCGGCCGCATCTCCGACGAAGCGATCTTTTATCTGATGAGCAGGGGCATCAAAGAGGACGATGCCAAGGCCATGATCGTCTCGGGCTTTGCGGATCCCGTCTCCAAGGAGCTGCCCCTGGAATATGCCGCGGAGATGAACAATCTCATCAAGCTGGAAATGGAATGGAACGGATGATGCCCTGAAGGAGGGGCTTCTTATGAGCAATACACTCGCAGTCAATGCGCTTCCCATGCGGACCTACCGCTGGTTAAAGATGAATACGGAGCAGATGGCGGTCGATGAGACGCTTTCCTTTGCCGCGATCGAAAGCGATGCGCTTCCTGCGCTCCCCGACGGCATAACCAAAAAAACGGGCATAACCAGAAAGGACATCCTTTCGCTCTTTCAGGAGGTGTCCGCCGGTATCCGCAAGGGCGACCGCGAAGCGATTAAGCCCAACGGCGATGCCTTTGTCGATTCCAAACAAGCCATCCCCACCGGGATGGGGCTTCGGATCGACGCGCTGATGGAGCGCGAAGAGATCGACGCCTCACTCTATACCGTCGCCGCGGGAACCAAAGTGGCAGAGCCCCTTTCGCTCCGGTTTTCTCCGGAACACGAAACGGCCGCACTGGCCAGACAGGTGCTGCATGTTGAAAAGGACGCAGAGGTCACGGTGCTCATCGATTATTATACGCACCGCACCTTTGCGGGATTCTTCGGGATCCAGACCCTGCTTCTTCTCGAAGAGGGCGCCAGGGTACACCTTGCGCAGGTGCAGATGCTCGGCGGCGGATTTACGCATTTTGATGACATCGGCGCTGTCGTATCGTCGGATGCTTCCCTCGATCTTGTACGGCTCGAATTCGGTTCGAATGCCGCTTTTTCCGGCTGTGCCGTCAATCTCACGGGGGAGGACGCTTCTTTCACCTGTGAAGCGGCCTATCTTGCCCGCAGAAAGCAAAAATACGATTATAATTACGTCGCGACACACAGGGGAAAGCGCACGAAGGGCACGATGCATTTTCACGGGGTGCTTCTTGACCAGTCGGAAAAGATGCTGCGCGGCACGATCGATTTCAGGGCGGGCGCCTCAGATGCCGACGGCGAAGAAAACGAGGATGTGCTCTTGCTCTCCGACGCGGCGATCAACCGCACGATCCCGATCATCCTCTGCCAGGAAGAAAATATCAACGGTCACCACGGAGCAACGATCGGACAGCTCTCCGATGAGATGCTCTTCTACATGCAAAGCCGCGGTTTTTCCGCGGACGAGGCCAAAAAACTCATGATCCGCGCAAAGATCATGCGCGTCATGAATCTCCTCCCCGACGGCGACCTCAAATCCCACGTCAACGCCTACCTCTGCGACACCCTATAGGCCAAAGTAAGCCAAAGGGGACGGTTCTCATTGGCTTTAATGATATGACAGTGCCATGGCTAGACGGATTGACATCACGGATATCGCGCAGCCGGAGGTTGCGCTCTATAACGAACGGGCGGAGGTGCGCTTAAAACATTATTTTGAGCCCGCGCCCGGTCTTTTTATTGCGGAAAGCGCAAGGGTCGCTTTGCGCGCGCTTTCTGCGGGCTACCGGGCCTGTTCCCTTTTGATTGCGGAGGAAGAGCTCGAAAAAGAAGAAACCGCAGAGCTGATTACACTTGCGGGGGATGTGCCCCTGTATGTGGGAAAAGAAGAGGTCCTTGACAGGATTGCGGGCTATCACTTGACAAGGGGCGTCTTGTGCGCCTGTTACCGGAAGGAGCTTCCGGATATCGCGCAGGTGTTGCAGGGCGCAAAGCGCATCGCCGTCCTTGAAGAAATCGGCAATCCGACCAACGCGGGCGCGATCTTTCGAAACGCCGCGGCCCTCGGAATCGATGCGCTGCTCCTGACTGCGGGCTCCACCAACCCCTTCTACCGGCGCGCCGTCCGCGTCAGCATGGGCACGGTTTTTACGCTGCCCTTTACCTTTACGGAAAAAAACGTTTGCCCGCGCCTGAAAGAATCCGGTTTTACCTGCGTCGCCGCGGCCTTAAGAGACGACGCCCTTACGCCCGAAGACCCTGCGTTTCACCGGGCAAAGCGCCTTGCCTTATTTCTCGGCACGGAAAACGCGGGCCTTTCCGCGGATACTGTAAACGCCTGCGACCATGTTGTGAAAATCCCCATGCAAAATGACGTCGACTCCTTAAATGTAGCGGCCGCAAGCGCCGTCCTCTTTTATGCGCTTTGCGGACGATTTCCGTCGTCCTGAGCGACCGCCTGCTGCCGCAAATAACCGACGCAAAAAAGAAAGGCCTTCCCCCTGCAGGCGGGATACGAAGACAGAAGGCCTCTTTACGATCTCTATCAGATGCTCAATCACTTAAACCAGTTCGGCACATCCTATCTGGGAAGCGTACAAAGAATCCTTGCGCGGTACACATAATACGCCGCCGGTCCGATTTTATTGCTTTTGCCAACGCCTGTGACATCGGGGTAAAAGGTGCGGAGAGACTCCTGCCGTAGGGTGTTCTGTATTTGTCATCCGTCATGTGTCACCGGGATCCACCGGTAGGTCAGATATACGGCCACCGCGAGAACCCCCGACAAAAAGTACATGACAGGGATTACGTATGCGGAGCCAGCTCCATCTGAAATCAGCAGATAGCGCAATGCCATTAAAAACGTCAGAAGCATCAGTGCTGCGTACATCAGCGGCGCGATTCTCAGCTTCATGTCGACATCACGATAATTGATAATCGTCGTTTTTTCCCTGATAAACAAAAACTGAACGACCCCCACGAGTTCAAAAACAACCGCCGCCAGGGCAAGTGTTCCAAACAACGACACATACCGATCATAATTGACATATGCGTGCCGGAGTGCCGCCGCCAGATAACACAGAACGCTGCTTACAAAGAATGCCGCCATACGTATTTTTGTCGTGCGCAGTATATTATCGCCTTGTCCGTAATAATACCACGGACCGGTGTAGATATAACGCATCCTGTATCCGCGCCGGTTATGGTACGGTACCTTCTCCGCCTTATAATACGTGTCGAACAGCTCTTTTGTGGTTTGAAATGTCCGCTCGCTCATGTGTCCGTGAGTTCCTTTGCCCTGCAGCAGGCAACAAAATGTCCGGGCGATATCTCTGTCAGGGACTGCGCCTTTTTGCATTCCTCTTTCGCATAGATACATCTGGAACAAAACCTGCACTCTTCCCCGGGGTCAATCGGAGATTTAATTTCTCCCTTCAGGAGAATACGCTCCTTTTTTGCATGGATATCCGTCGTGGGAATGGCCGACAAAAGCGCCCTGGTGTACGGATGTGTCGGGTGCGCGAACAGTTCGTTCCTGTCGCACTTTTCCACCATCTGGCCCAGGTACATCACGCAAATCTGATTGGAAATATGCTTCACCACGGACATGTCGTGTGTAATAAACAAATAGGTCAGTCCCATCTGTTCCTGCAAATCCATCAGCAAATTCAAAATCTGTGCCTGTATGGACACATCCAGGGCGGAAACCGGTTCGTCGCAAACGATGAATTTGGGATTGAGTGCAAGCGCCCTCGCGATCCCCACGCGCTGTCTCCTTCCGCCGTCGAGTTCGTGCGGATAACTCATGCGCAACCTCTTTTCCACGCCGACCGTATCCATCAGTTCCTCTGTCCGTTCCTCTACCTTGGCCTTGCTCATGCTCTTCGATAAGAGCATCGGCTCCTTGATGATATCCGATACGGTCTGCCTGGGGTCAAGCGAGGAAAACGGATCCTGAAAAATCATCTGCACTTCCCTGCGGAACGCAACCATTTCCTTTTTGTTCAGATGCGTTACATCCTTTCCTTTGTACACAATCGTACCCTCTGTGGACTCGTTCAGATGAATCAGCGTTCTTCCGAGCGTCGATTTTCCGCATCCGGACTCCCCGACGAGTCCTACCGTCTTCCCTTCTTCGATTTCAAAGGAGACATCATCCACCGCGTGTACCGTGCCGCCGGGACTCTTGAAATACTTTTTCAGATTGCGAACCTCCAATAATGCCGCCATATTTCACGCCTCCTCGTTTCCGGTCCTGTAGCATCTCGAAAAATGCCCCGTTGACAGCTCCACCATGTTGTTGTCAAATGACGTGCATCTGTCACAGCGGTGCGGACAGCGTTCCATAAAATCACACCCTTTTCTGATCACGGACGGATCCGGCGGCAGACCCTCAATCGGAGAGAGTCTTTCTACCTCCTTCTCCAGATCCGGCAGTGCCGCAAACAGTCCTTGTGTGTAAGGATGAGCGGGATGATCAAATACGTCTTCTTTTGTACCGCTTTCGATGATTCTTCCGGCATAGATCACGGCCACCTTATCGCAGATATCCGCGACCACGCCAAGATCGTGTGTGATCAGGATCATGGCCGTTCCCAGTTCATCTCTGAGATCCTTAATCAGATCCAGTACCTGTGCCTGAATGGTTACGTCCAGGGCAGTGGTCGGCTCATCCGCCAGCAGGAGTTTTGGCGAGCAGGCAAGGGCAAGCGCAATAACAACTCTTTGTTTCATGCCGCCGGAAAACTGGTGCGGGTATTCATATGCACGGTTTGCACCGATGCCGACCATCTCCAGCATCTTGATGGCTCTTTCGTTTGCCTCCGCCTGCGGGCATCCGTGATGCAGTTTATATCCCTCCGCTATCTGGGATATGACTGTTTTTACCGGATTCAGCGCGGTCATGGGATCCTGAAAAATCATGGAAATGTCCCGGCCGCGAAGATCATGAAGATCCCGCGCGTTCATTTCAAGAATATCTTTTCCCTCGAACATCACCTTTCCGCTCACGCTCTCGACGGAGTGCTCCGGCAAAATCCTGAGGATGGCGCGTGCGATGGTGGTTTTTCCCGCACCCGTTTCTCCGACAAGCCCCAGGGTTTCCCCCTGACTGAGGCTGAGCGAAACGTCGTTGACCGCATGGATGATCGCGTTTCCCGAATGATACTCGACCGTCAGATTTTGTATCTCAAAAAAGGCTTCGTTTTTTTCCGTCATATCTGCCACCCCGTCAGTCTCTGAAATTCGGATCCAGTGCGTCACGGAAAGCGTCGCCCAACAAATTGAAGCTGAGCACCGTGAAAACAATGAAGATACCCGGTATGATCACCATATACGGATAATCGCGTATGTAATTTCTTGTGGAGGCCAGCATGGCGCCCCATTCGGGCCTCGGCTCCTGTACCCCGAGTCCCAGAAAGCTGAGGGAGGAAGAGGCAAGACCGTTCCGGCTGATCCCCATGGCGATTTCCACGATGACGGGAGATACCGCGTTGGGAATGATATGCTGTAAAATAATCTTCCACGTGGGACAGTTGATTGTGGTGGCGGCCTCGATATATTCCGTATTGCGGATCCTTAAAATATTGGCCCGCATCAGTCTGGCAAATCCCGGTATACCCGTAATACCGAGGGCATAGATACACTTGTCAATGCCGGTTCCGAATACCGCACAAAACGCCATGGCCAGCACCAGCGAGGGGAATGCCTGGAAAATATCCAGAAACCGCATCAGCGCGGCATCGATGACACCGCCAAAATAACCTGCGCAGGCTCCCAGAAGAATGCCCAGAACCGCCGACAACAGTGTGGACAAAATACCGATGATCAGCGTATATCTCGCTCCGTATAAGACCCTTGACAGAATATCCCTGCCAAGGTCATCCGTTCCGAACAGATGCTTTATGCTCGGCCATGACTTCATCATCTCAAAGTCGGTCGCCGCATAATTATACCTGCAGATCACCGGTGACAAAAGGGAAAGCACGATCATGGCCGTCAGAAAAACCATGCCGAAGATGGCTCCCTTGTTATGGGAAATCGAGGCCCAGATATATTTTGCGCTTCCCGGCTTGATCCCGGGGTCGATGTGATGACGTTTTCCTTTTTTCCCGTGTCCGCGGTGGTGATGTCCGCCGCCTTTTTTGTTATGCGTATGGTCAGCCATTCTTTTTCACCTTTTTGTTGGAGGATTCGTACTGCGCCTTAATTCTTGGATCGGCAAAGGCATACAGCAGATCGGTCAGCAGCATGATAACGGCAAATGTAAACGCGATGAAAATAATTCCGCCCGTACAGGCATTATAGTCTCTGTTATTAATGGAATTGACCAGATATTGCCCGATGCCGGGAATCGAAAAGACCACTTCGATGATTGTTGCGCCTCCCAGCATGGATCCGAAACGCATGCCGATGACCGTCAGGATCGGAATCAGCGCGTTGGGGAGGGCGTGCCCGTAAATGACGTCTTTTTCCGGCAGTCCCTTGGAACGGGCGGTTGTCACGTAGTCCGAGCGGATGACCTCGAGCATGCTCGCCCTCACCTGTCTGGTAAAGCCGGCAAGACCTCCGAGAGAGTTTGCGATGGTCGGCAAAATAAAGTAAGACAGGGATTTGGCACCGGATGACGGCAGCCATTTCAGTTTGAGCGAAAAGAGCAGCACCAGCAAAAGTGCCGTCCAAAAACTGGGCATGCAGTCGAATAACAGGGTGACAAACAGCGACGCCCTGTCTCCCGCGGAATTGGCGTGTACCGCGGTATAGATGCCCAGTGGCAGGCCGACAACCACGGTCAGTATGATGCTGAAAATGGCAATTTTGGCGGTGTGCGGAAAACGCTTCATCAGTTCCCATTTGATATCCGTCCCGTCAATCAGGGACTTTCCGAAGTCAAATCTGAGGAAGATGTTACCTACATACTCTCCCAGTCTGACCAGAAACGGTCGGTCCAGGCCCAGCGCCTGTCTCTTTGCCTCAATCTCCGCGGTTGTATGCACGCCGGAGCCGAGTGCGAGCTGTGCGGGGTCTCCCGGGACAAAATTCATCAGCGTGAACATGATGACACCCACCGCAATCATTGTCGGTATCATGATCAATAATCGTTTGATGACATATCGTGCCATGAATGTTCTCCCTTGTGCGGTATCCGAAGGATGCGCGTTGCCGCACATTCCCCGTCGGAATGTGCGGCAACGATAATGCTTATTATTGGTCTACAGAGCTGTAGTCGTCCGTAAATGTCATCGCGTTCAAAACCGGATTTAATTTCTGAAGGGCGATGTCGGTGATACCCTCCGTGGTGACGATGGTTTTTGTTTCCGTATACAGGCCGATCATGTAGCAGTTTTCTACAACATAATCATGGAACGCATTCATATTGGCCTCGCTTCTGTCGGCGATTGCGGCGGCAAGCAGTCTCTGCAGCTCCGGATCGTCCGTGAAGCCCTGTGTCAGTCCGCCGTTTGCCTCGGCGCCGAAGAGGTCATTCCAGAAGGTCGTGGTAAAATCGGTCACCGAATCGGAATACTCCGAAATATCCCATGCGGTAGGATCGCTTTGTACCGCCTGCCTTGCCGCACGGTCCTGACCGTCAATGGTGAGCTCGATATTGGCCTCGGCCAGCATGGACTGCAGGGCGACATACGGCTGTTGCGGCGCCTGGGAGGTCACCAGAATGCTGATTCTCAGCGGGTTGCTTTCATCATAACCGGCTTCCGCCAGATACTCTTTTGCCTTGTCCAGATCTCTGCCAAAATAATCCGCGCTGTCCCATGCATCAACATAATCGGGTCCTAAGTTGGGTGCCACATCATAGCTCATGATGCATTCGCCATTGGTCAGGGACATGGTTTTTGTGTCAAATGCATAGGCAATCGCCCTTCTGACATTGATATCCGCGCAGGGATTGCCTTCCGTCGTATTGAAAATCAGGTATTGTGACATAAAGTTTAAGTAATAGGTGACATTATAATCAGAGTTGCCATCAAACCGGGAGAGATCGTTAGAGGTGATTTCCGCCATGTCAACTTCTCCGTTTTCAAGTGCAATCGCCCTGGAGGACCCCTCCGTAATGCAGCGGATCTCGATCACTTCCACATTCTGATACTCCGCATCCGCTCTGCCCTCTGTTTTCCAGTAATCCTCCCTGGCCTGCATGGTGACGCCGGAGCCCGTCGACATGTTTGTGACATAATACGCTCCCGTTGTGGCGGGATCGGAATTGATCTCATCCTCGGATGCGCTCTCGTACCAGCTCTCTGACGCGATAGAGCAGTTACACAAAACCGACTCGATGGCGCCCTCGCTCGTATCCTTCAGACGGATGGTCAGGGTGTAGTCGCCTGTTGCCTCAGCACCCGCATAATAAAGGGATATTTCCGATACGAAGCCGAGCCTTGCCAGGGTCTCATAGCTGTATACCACATCGGATGCCTTGATGGCGTTGCCCTTGCTGTCCGTGATATGATCAAAGATCTCTACCTCATAGGTTGCGTCATCCACCTTTGTCACGGACTTTGCCGCATACATTTGCAGCTGGTCATCCTCAAGCATTGCCCCGATGAACGGACGGTAGCACAGGTGCGCCCAAAGCGTATTCTCCGTCCAGTCCCGGACAGAGGAATCATTGCCCCACGGGCCGATCGTAAAAGAATCATCATCCACGGCCACAACCACCTTGTCCGCCATGCCCTCGGCCTCCTGGGCAGCCGACTGCGTATCACCACCGGTCTGTACCGTCTGTGATGTCTGCGTTCCGGAGGAGGCGTTTTCGTTACCCGCGGAACCCGCACCTCCGCATCCCGCAATGCTTCCCGTTACCAGCATCGCGGTCATCAGTAAGCCCATTAGTTTCGTTTTTTTCATAATTCACCTCCAAAAAGAGATCCATTGATTCTGACAGCCTGATTGTACCTATCAACATCAGCCATAATCAATTCGTTTGTCTTTTTCACTTTTTCCAAATCGGAAAATATGGTATACTGGCCGTATCGGAGGGGGACGATTATGGATATCAGCGTGCTGGAAGAATTTGTATCCCTGGCTGAAACGTGCAGCTTTCAGGAAACGGCTGCCGTTATGAACGTTTCGCAGTCGGCTTTGACCAAGCACATACACAAGCTCGAAGAAGAGCTCAATCTTTCCCTGTTTGACCGTTCCACCAGAAATGTCAGACTGAATGAGTATTCCAGGGCCTTTTACCCCTATGCCAGACAAATCTGCATGATGCATCATGATGCGCTTGCGGAGCTCTCCGAGATGAAAAACAAGGACAGCAACAGCTTTACCATTGCCTACGCACCGGTTCTGGGGCAATACGGGATTGTGGATACCATCTCCGACTATGCCGGACAAAATCCCGAAAACACCTTCCATACGGTAGAAAGCTATCAGGCCATGACCCTGCTGCAGTCAAAAAAATGTGATTTTGCTTTTGTTTCCGAAAGGGATGTTACGGATGATAATTACAATAAAATCATCTACAAGACAGATCACCTGACCGCGGTTGTGCCTGACGGACACCCTCTGGCCGGGCAGGACTTTGTTGCATTGGAACAGCTGTACAACGAACGCTTTATCCTGCATTCCTCGCACAATGATATCCCCCATGAAGAAACGGCCAAATTTCTCGATTTGTGCGCTTCCAGGGGCTTTCAGGCGCAAATCGCGGCGGAATCACAGTTTACATCCACCATGCTGCGCTATGTTTCCGCCGGGAGGGGTGTTGCGATCTTAAATCGTTTTCATATCCCGGGCGAAATACCCGGCATATCCGTTATCGATTTTAAGCCGACGATCCGTTCGTATATCTATCTTCTGTATCCGAGAAGATTTTCGTCTCCGTGTGCCGCGCATTTTCTTCACTACATGATCGAGTCCATCGGCGCGCGGGATGCCGCCTCCGGCTCAAAAACGACCTGAGGACAGCCAGGCATCCACGAAATCATACAGATTCTTTTCCGTGTCTCCAAATTGTCCTTCCTGTTTTTCCATGTGTTTTGCAGGCCGGAACAGATGGGTTGCCCCCTCTACAAAGGCAATCTCTTTGTCCTTTGCGGCGGCATGGGAAAAAATAGTTTCCGACGCCAGAAACTCCCAGCCGGCGGTCATGCCCATAACCAGTGTCGGGGCGCTCACGTGCCGCATATTGCCCGGCACACAGCTGTATGAGCTGTCCCAGTCGATGCCCCATACGCGGGACGCGTCATATCCGAAGTCACTCTCCGTGCGCACGGCGTAGGATGTCAGAAAGGTCTTAACGGACAAAAACCTGGCGCCCTCCCAGAAGCTTTCCGTCAGCGAGACATCGTTTTCCTGCCGCCTGAGAGAATGGATGATTTCCGTGGTTTGACTGCCATCTGCATGAATCAGGCGGTACGCGCCCTGTGTATGCGCCATCAGATCCGGATCCTGTGCGTACAGCTTGTTGTTAAAAAACCCCTGCGCCGCGCCGGGGATGATCATCGGCTCATCATCCGCATAGTTTCCGTTCCCGTTTTCCAGCAGCAAAAGGCGCGACAACGCGTATTCGATCAGGCAGTTATTGCGTTCACTCTGAGCCCTCTGGTAGCGGTTGATAAAGTCCTTTGTATAGGTCACGCCGTCCTTGTGAAATCCGTTTTCCGGAAGAAAAAGATCCAGTTCCGGGTTGATCATTTTTCCGCTGTTTTCATCCTCCACCGCAGGATCCAGGCTGAACAGCTGCATGGCCGCATTTCCCCAGTTGGCATCCAAAAGCATAATACCGTCTGCGGGAGGAAGCGTCTCGTCGGACGGATAAGGGATGATCTTTTCCGGTCCCTTGAAAACTTCCGGCCCGTTTTCCGCCACGGCCTGGTAAGCGGACAGCAATGTCGCGCCGCCGCTGTGTCCCATCAAAACGATTTTTTCCACGGTTTTCAGGCCGCGCAGATACGCTACCGCAGCGCGTACGCTCTTTGTTTTTTGGATCTGTGTAAAAAGGATTCCCTCCTTGTTCATGACATTGGCGCACAGCACCGTATAGCCCCTCTTTGCAAGAGCGTCTCCCGTTGAAAAATCCAGATAATCTTCATCGGAATGCATCACCAGTACGGCGATCCGCTGCTTTGCCGTCGCTTCTTTCGGCTCATACAGCACGCCCGGCGTCCGTCCCGTCAGTCTGACGAAGGTTTTTTTTACGTCGTACATCCGCGTCTCCCCGTGTTTCAGTCGGCATCCATCGGCAGGTTCTGATATGCCTCATACAAATCCGGCAGCACCTCATACAGATGCTGTCGCTCGATCGTGTTATGCGTGATGACATTTTTCAGATAGGTTTCGTCTACCGGCGTATCCTCATCCCGGACAATCTTTCCGTCTTTCGCCCAGTATCCCATCCATTCACAGTTGATGCTTTCCCTGCCGCCCAGGGGACAGGGTCTGGAAAATCTGAGTACCAGATGATGCCCCGGACCGTCAAATTCCTCCCAGCATGCCTCCGGCCTGCAGTCGGCTGCAATCAGCTCATCATACCGCTCCTCGGACAGTCCGTAATCGCGCAAATCAATATTGTGGGAAACGGCCGCTATCCCCTTGCTCGCGTCACCCGTTTCCCCCAGATCCAGCGTCTCCATGGACCATACGCCATCCGTATCGTCCTTTCCGTTGACAAACTTATGATCCCAGTGATCCACGGGGTTCCATATCTTATAACGGATATTTCCCTGTCCGGGCACGGCGCTCTTCGGATACTGATTATACCACTTGCCAAACCATCTTCTCCACTTTCCCTGCCACGTGACCGGCGATGTGGAGTATTCGATATAAAAACCGGAGCCGTCCGGCATCATGGTATAGCCGTAACACACCCTCGGATATCCCGTAATCCGCAAATGATCCAGCCAGTGCCCGACGGGAATGGCGTCTTCCACACGGATCGGTCCCGCATTCAGGATCTGTTGCTGCAGCGGATTGGGCGGATACAGCTTATAATCTGTTATAAACCTTGAAACCGGCATGGCCTTCTCCTGCGGCGTCAGCTCCGGTACTTTTAAGTATGGCATTCCGTCATTTGTAATCAATTCCATGTCATTGCTCCCTTCCCGTGTCTTTTGTTTATCCGACGATCATCCCGCCGTTGACGTCGATTCTTGCTCCGTTAACAAAAGAAGCCTCCTCGCTCGCCAGAAATACAAATGCGCCCACCAGATCCTCCGGTACGCCCAGTCTGCCGACCGGCGTTTTTTCCAGCATGTCCTTGCGCACTTCATCCGTGAGCCGGTTGTCCTCCGTATCTTCTTCTATGTGTCCGATCAGAATGCAGTTGGAGGTGATTCCCTTGGGGCCCAGCTCTCTTGCCATCTCATAGGTCAGCGCTTCAAGTCCTCCGCGTGCGGCCGCAAAGGAGGGATCATGAAAATATCCTCCGTTTCTGGCATCAAACGTGGTAATGTTGATGATTCTTGGCGCTTTGCTCTTGAGCAGATACGGATAACACAGCTGTGCATTAACGAAGGCGGACTCCACGACCTCCATGGAGTGACGCCAAATCTGCTTGTCCGTGTGCTCAAAGTCATAGCGGATATGCCCGCCTTTTGCGTTAACACACACGTCGATTCCGCCGAAACGTTCGTATACCATGCGGATGACATCCTTCATGTGTGTATTCCCCTCATAGATTTCGGGCGCGGCCTCCATGTTTTCCTCAAGCCTTGCTGCCGGGTTTTGTGCAAATCCGATGACCCGGTCCCGGTATTTGGGATCCAGAGTGGCGATGGCTTTTTGTGCCTTGGTGTGAAGCCCGCTCAAAAAGGCAACGTTCATGCCCCCTTCGAGTGCCGCCCTGATCATTGCCAGTCCGTTGCCTCCGGCGCCACCCGTAATAACCATGGTTCTCCCCGACAGTGTAAACATGGCATTTCCTCCTTAATCTGCGTCTATCGGCTGGTCCTTATATTCCGCGTACAGGTCGGGCAGAAACGTATAGAGGTGTTCCCACTCAACCAGCGTATGGATCACGACTTTTCTCAGATACGCCTCGTCGCATTTCGTGGCCGGGTCGCGCACCAGCTTTCCGTTGACCGGCCGCCATCCGATCCATTCGCGGCTTCTTGTTTCCATCCCTCCCTGCGGGCACGGTCTGTCATAGGAAAGACACAAATGCGTGCCGGGTTCGTCAAAGGTCTCATAGGAGCCCTTTCCCGTTAACTGGCACCCCGCATCCCGCAATTCTTTGAGCCTCTCGTCCGTCATCCCGAAGTCTTTCAGATCAAACTGATGCCGGATCGTGTCATACATCCGGTCTCCTTCCCCCAGATCCAGGCTTTCCGTGGTGTGAATGCCGTCGGAACCGTCCTGCCAGTTGACATAGTAGTGGTCAAAGTGGTCGGCATAATTCCATATTTTATACCGGAGGTTGCCGTGTCCCGGAACCATGCTTTTTGATTTCAGGTTTCTCCAGTTGCGGTACCACCGCTCCATTTCCCGGGAAATATGCGGGGGACGCACGCGGTATGTGGCAACATACCCGGAGCCGTCCTCAAACATGCAATACCCCAGTTCCACTTTGTCATAGCCGTACGGTTTCAGCAAATCCATAAAGTTTTCCGGACGGATCGCGTCTTCCACCGGAATCGGATTCAGGGTGTCGATAATCTGCATTTCGATCGGCGTGGGCATGTGCAGGGGATAGTTATAAAAGTATTTTGCCAACGGCATCTTTTCCTCTTCGGGAAAGAGCTTTTGTCTCACCTTTACAACAGATTCATCCTCTGTCCGTATTGTTTCTTTTTCCACCTGAATAAAAGACATGTTTTCCATCCTTTCTGTCCCTCGGGACCGCTTATGTCTGGGCGCTCAGTGTCTGTTTCTGTGGTTCCTTTGCGTCCGTATCTTCCATCTTTCTGTTAATCACTTTTATGATATAAAAGGCAAGCGGGACGATTACCACCGCGGTCAGCAGGTCTGCGATCGCCTGGGTTGCCGCAACACCTCTGATTCCCATAATCCTCGGTGCGATCAGGAGGGTCGGATAAAAACAGTAGCCCTGTCTTGCAAAATTGACAAAAAGCGCCAGCTTTGCGTTTCCGATGCCGGAGAAAAACATGTTCACAATGGAGCTCATTGCGTGGATCGTCAAGGCAACGCACTGCAGCCGGATGCATAATAGTCCGAGACTCAATACCTCTTCGTCGGCATGCGAATTAAAAATGTGAACGATCGGTCTCGCAAAGACAAAGATGATGGCACCCATGACCAGCCCGCCGACGATCGACAGAAATACGCTGAAGGTATAGCTTTCTTTCACGCGTTTATATGCCCTGGCACCCCAGTTGAATCCGACGACGGGCTGATAACCCTGCCCGAAGCCGAGAATAATGGCAAAAGGAAACTCCATCACGCGGTTTGCGACAGACAGCGCCGCGAGCGCTGCCGTGGAATAGCTGCCGGCCACCCGGTTGATGGAAACGGATGCCGCGACCGTAAGAAGGGAGCGGAAAAACGAACTGGATCCGATCGCCAGTACCTCTTTGACATCCTCCGCCACAAGCTTGAATTTTTTGATTGAAATCGCCACAATCGTGGATTTTCGCAGGTACGGCCAGCACAAAATACAAAAGCTTACCGTTTTTGAAATCGCTGTCGCCATGGAGGCGCCCCTGACGCCCAGGCCAAATGTGTAGATAAATAACGGGTCCAAAAAGCAATTGAGTATGCCCCCGAATCCGATGCCGATCATGGAATAGGTCGCGCTTCCCTCGGACCTGAGACACATGTTTAATATAAAGCTGCAGATCATAAACGGGGCGGCATACAGCACATAGGTGGCATATTGCATGGAAAACTCGGCGCATTCGTCGGTGGCGCCGAGCCAGTACACCATTCTCCCCATCAGAAGTCTGCCGGTCAGCATAAATACAACACCGAGAAAAAGACCCGTGAAAAAGGATGTGGATAAAACGCGGTTGGCCTGTTCCTCCTTTTTGGCCCCCAACAGCCTTGCCACATAACTGCAGGCGCCTGCGCCGATCAGGGAACCGATGACCGTAATCATACGCTCAAGCGACGCGTTGACGCCCACCGCCGCGGTGGCGTTGGTGCCAAGCGTCGACACAAAGTAGGTGTCAACCAGATTATAAACCGTTGTGATCAGCTGTGCCGTGATGGTCGGAATCGCCATCTTTGGAATCAGGGTTCTGACGTCCTCCGTCAGCATCATTTGCTTTTTTTCTTCCTTCACATTTGCTCTCATAATTGTCCGCCTCTTTTCTTTCTTTATGTCCTTTGTACATTTTCACGCGGGACATGCGGACAATCAATTCGAGTTTGATGAAGTTTTTTTCCAAATCAGAAATAACCGGGTATGATTGCCACGGGGCATTTTGTGCGCCTGCTACCGGAAAGAGCTGCCGGATATAACACAGGTCTTACGGGGCGCAAGGCGCATCCTACGGCGTCTCTCTTGCGGACAGCGCGTTGAGCGCATACTCCGCCTGTTCCCAGGTATAGCCTTCTTTTTCCGCGTTTGTGAGCTGTTCCATGAGCTCGTTATGCGAATACGGTTCGATGGCGGTATAGCTCCTTGCGGCAACGAGCGCCTGCTCGTTCCAGTCAACCATCTCGTTTTGTTCCAGATAGTCCATCGCATAGACCGCTTCCCATGCGGTAAAGCGGTCGCCCGTTTCCGACGACAGCTGCCGGATCAGCGCCTGTCTCGAGAACGGCGCGGAATACAGATGCAGCATGGCGGCGATGATCGCCTGTTCTTCCCAGTTGACATAACGGTGCGTTTCGAGATATTCGATCGCAAAGACGGCATCGGAGACGGAATACAGATTGCCTCTTGCATAAAGCAGCTCCTCCAAAAGCCTTGCACGCGATACCGGCGGCACGTTTACGTAGGCCATGGCGGTCGCAACGGCCATGATCTGTGAGGGCGTGAGATCCGGCGGCGCCTCATACGCGTCATAGTAGTTGTAGAAAATGCGGTCGTTAAGCGTCGTCAGAAGCGGCTCTCCGGTCATCGAATTGGTAAACGCCACCGCCACATGCGAGTTGGTCAGTCCCACGTCCACGGCGGCTCTGCGCACCTCCTTCGAAATATAGAGAAGGGTGTCCATGAGGCTCTCCCACGTGATATGTTCCCCGTTTTCCCAGACGGGCGCATCCGCAAAGTCCGCCAGCATCCACTGGGTATTCTGATGGTCCTTAAAACTGAATTCGATATAGATCAGATGATTGCTGTTTTCCGTAAAGACATTGAAGGTGGCGATATCGATCTGAAGCGCAAGCTGCATCCTGAGCGCCGTGGTAAAGGTGTCCTCCTGCGCGGCATAGGAGCGGTGCAGCGGCAGCTCAAAGGACACGAGATTCTCATAGAGTGCGGGATAATACTCCGCTGCCGGCTCACTTGCGCTTTGTACCGGTACGGGCAGCGTGACATTGGCAGCGGTGATCTCGTTTTGCGGTCGCTGCAGCGATGTCTTTGGCGCCTGCGCGGATCCGGCAGACGCCGCCTCCTGTCCGGCGGGCGGCACAGCCTCCGTGGCGGCCTCCCCGGGCGCGGCCTCTTCCTCCGGATTCTCCTGCGTGCCTTCCGCGGGAGTCCCGGGCACAGAATCCGCGGCGGCCCCGTACACGGGCATCGTAACCGCATCCGTCTGTCCGCGGACGAGTTCCTCCGTTTTGCTCTTTGCTTCAAGGGGATTTCCGAATACAGAAATAATTGCCAGCATCGCGGCGGCGGTGATTGCCAGGATGCCGGTCACGGTCTTTAAGAAGAATTTCATGGGGTGCCTCCATAACCATACATATACGTGTATGGTATATATCGGCATTATTTACAAAAATATTAGGAGCGCCTAAAAGCCCATCACCTTTCGCACCCCCTCAAGATGCATAAGAAAGCGGTCGACCTCATCCTCCGTATTGTAAAAGTAAAGCGACGCCCTGGCGGTGGAGCCGACCTTAAGAAACTGCATGAGGGGCTGTGCACAGTGGTGCCCCGCGCGGACGCAGACCTTGTCCTCGTTTAAGACCGAGGAAATGTCGTGCGGATGGACGCCCTCCATGGTAAAAGTGACTATTCCGTGGTGCGAAGCGGGGTCCTTTGCGCCGTAGATGCGGATGTAGGGAAGACGTCGCATGCCTTCCATCAGACGCCGTGTGAGCGTTTCTTCCTGCGTGCGGACCGCCTCAAAGCCGATGCCTTGCAGATAGCGAATGGCCTCTGCCATCCCGCAGGCCCCCGCCGCGTTGACGGTGCCCGCCTCAAATTTGTGCGGGATCTCCGCCCAGGTCGCTTCGGTGCGCGTGACATATTCGATCATCTCGCCGCCGGTGAGAAAGGGCTCCGTTTCCTCAAGGAGCGCGTATTTACCGTA
Organism: Lachnospiraceae bacterium; assembly: GCA_017448245.1. Lineage (GTDB taxonomy): Bacteria > Bacillota > Clostridia > Lachnospirales > Lachnospiraceae > Butyrivibrio. The sequence continues at coordinate 44,170 of JAFSLV010000020.1, forward strand.
GAGTACGCCGATCCCGAAGGGCCCCATCAGCTTATGTCCGGAAAAGGCATAAAAATCCGCATCGAGGTCTTTGACATCCACTTCCGTATGCGGCACGGCCTGTGCGCCGTCGACCACGACAATCGCCCCGCACTCGTGCGCGTGTGCGGCGATTTCTTTGACCGGCTGCATGACGCCGAGGACGTTGGAAACGTGTCCGATCGCCACGATCTTCGTCTTTTTCGTGATTTTTGAGGTATACTCCTCTTTGGTGATATAGCCCTCTTCATCCGGCTCCATCCATACAAGGGTCGCCCCCTTCTTTTTGCAGAGTATCTGCCAGGGGAGGATGTCGGAATGGTGCTCCGTAACGCTGATGACGATCTCGTCCCCTTCTCCGATCCGCTCCATGCCCTGTGTGCGGGCGACCAGATTCAGGGATTCCGTGGTGTTTCTGGTAAAAATGATCTCCTCCGGACGCGAAGCACCGATCAGGGAAGCCGTTACCTCCCTGGCCGCTTCGTAACGGGCCGTGGCCCCGATCGACCAGTCATACAGCCCCCGGAGCGGATTGGCATTGGTCTCGTCGTAAAAGGCGCGGACAGCCTCCGTCACGCACGCGGGGCGCTGCGCGGTCGCCGCATTGTCAAAATAGATCACCTCCGGATGATCCCGGAGAATCGGGAAATCCTTACGTATAAGCGAAACATCCATGATAACTTTCCTCTTTTGGTTGTGAGATCGGTCCCCTTTGACCGGAACGGGTCCAACGAGAGCCGTCCCCTTTGGCTCACCCTTTGGCTCAGGTCAGGAGTTCCTTCATGGTGCGCCAGCCGAGCATGGCGCATTTAACGCGGGCGGGCATATGGGCGATGTCCTGCAGGGAAGCTGCTTCGTCGAGGGGTTCGAGTGCGTCTTCGTCCGTTACCTCGCCGCGGATCATGCCGTGAAAGAGTTCGGCGCGCGATAAGGCTTCTTCTGTTTGAAGGCCGATGATCTGGTCGCACATCATGTCGCAGGAGGCCTGGGAGATCGCACAGCCCTCTCCCGTAAAGGAAGCGTCCGCAACGACCCCGTCCTTCACCTTTAAGCGCAGCGTGATGTCGTCGCCGCAGGAGGGGTTGACCCCTCTCAGCTCCAGATCGTAATCCGTCATTTCTTTTTTATGTACGGGATTCAGGTTGTGCTCGTTGACGATTTCCCTGTAGAGTCCCTTCAGATCCATGGTTTTCTTTTTTCTCCTCCCGCCATCGCCCTGCTTTTTTCCGTTATCTTATCATTCGATTATACGGCGCTTTGCGCCCCCCGTCAAAAAGGCGTGCGCTGCGGCTCTGCGTTTTCTAAAAGCAGGCTTCTTCCGCATATGCCTGCATCCTTCGGATCTCTTCGTCCGTAAAATGAAACAGACGCTGTACGGTTTCGATCTCCCTGTGCATCGTGGTATCGGAAATCGTGCGGTTATCGGTATTGAGCGTCACCCTGACCCCTGCGTCAAAGAGTCGTTTGATCGGATGATCTATGGGATTGGCGAAACAGCGGGTATGAAAATTGCTGATCACACAGCATTCGAGCGTGATCTTCTTCCTGACGAGTTCGTCGACAAGGAGCGCCTCCTCGATCGCGCGTACCCCGTGTCCGATGCGCCCCGTTCCGGTTTCGAGCGCCGCCCATACGCTTTTTGCGCCGGCGCCTTCACCCGCATGGATCGTGAAGGGAACCCCTTTTCTTTTTGCATATCGAAAAAGCTCTATATAGCGCCCGGTCGGAAAGAGCGCCTCCGCACCGGCAAGATCCGCCGCCTTCACCACGTCATCCATTTCCTCTTCGATGAGATCGATCAGGCGGAAATTGGCTTTTTCTCCCGTCAGTTCCTCCCTCACCCGTCCGACAAAGGGGGCTTCCTCCTGCCCGCGCATACAACATAAAATAAGCGCTATTTTCAGCCCCTTATGGGCCGCCATGGCTGCCCTCGCGCCTCTTCTTGCCGCATCGACCGCCTCCTTCGGGGACAGGTCTTTGGCACAAAAAGAATAGGGCGCAAAGCGGATCTCCGCCCGGTTGACACCGTCCGCAAGGAGATCCTCCGCCAGTTCCCTGACCGCGCGTTCGATGACAGGGGCCTCCTGCAGAAGCGAAAGCGGCAGCCTGAAGCACTCCAGATACGTTTCCAGGGAATCGCAGTCCTCGTCCACCGTAAGGGAGGTGATCTTCGTTCCCTTTTCCTTTGCCAGGGCGATCGCCGTTTCTTTTCTGAGCGATCCGTCCAGATGTACATGCAGTTCCGTCATATCCTTATTGTAACGGAACAAACATAAAAAGAGCAATGACAACTTGGACTTTTTCGGATATAATTGTATGGTAGGTTCCGTTGGGGAATACTTTTTATTTTCTAAAGGAGGAAAGATTATGAAAAAGAAACTGTTGGCTTTACTGACGGTTGCGGCGATGACATTGTCTCTCGCGGCCTGTGGCGCATCGGGCGGTGCCGGCGGCGCATCGGGCGGCGCGTCGAGTGCTCCCGCGGAAGGCGGCGCTGCGGAGGGTGCCTCGGATTTCAGCGTCTGTATCATCACGGACGTGGGCGGCGTCAACGACAAGTCCTTTAACCAGTCTGCCTGGGAAGGCGCACAGCGTGCCGCTTCGGAGCTGGGCGTTACCGCCAATTACCTCGAGTCCAAGACGGACGCCGATTACATGCCCAATATCGAAACGGCAATCGACGAGGGCTATGATCTGATCATCTGTGTCGGCTACATGCTGGCTGCTGCCACCAAGGAAGCGGCGGAAGCGCATCCCGACCAGCAATTTGCCATCATCGACGACTCCAGCAATGCGGATCTTGCCAATGTCACCTGTTTGATGTTCGAGCAGTCCCAGTGCTCGTATCTGGTGGGCTATATCGCGGGCCTTACGACCCAGTCCGATACCGTCGGCTTTGTCCTCGGCATGGCGTCCGATGCGATGCATGAGTTTGGCTACGGCTATGTGGCGGGCGTCCTCGATGCCAATCCGGAAGCGACCGTCCTGCAGGCCAATGCCAATAACTTTGGCGATTCCGCGGGCGGCAAGGCGCTTGCCAACCAGATGATCGCGCAGGGCGCGGATGTCATCTACCATGCGGCGGGCGGCACGGGTCTCGGCGTTATCGAGGCCTGCCAGGAAGCCGGCATCTGGGCGATCGGCGTGGACTCCGACCAGAGCAATATCGCGCCCGGCACCATCCTTTCGAGCGCCATGAAGCGCGTCGACACCTCGGTCTTTGATATCACCAAGATGTCGCTCGAGGGCTCTTTCCCGGGCGGCGTACGCACCTACTCCCTCGCGGATGACGGTGTCGGCATTGCGCCTACCACCGACAACATCGCGGCGGACGTGCTCACCCAGGTCGAGTCGGTCCGTTCCGACATCATCGCGGGCTCCGTGAGCGTTCCGAAGAACAAGGCGGATTTTGAGGCGGCACACGGGGAAGCTTACGAACTCGACGACTAATGATTGTTTGTACCGTCACGGGGGGCAGAGGGTCTGATCCCTTTGCCCCCTTTCTGAAGAGAAAGGAGCCTTTATCATGCGTGAAATCTCCATGGAGCGTGTCAATGCGACCAGGGAAAAGATGCTCGATGTGGTGAAATCACCGACGCTGACGCATGCGCAGAAGGTGGCCAACATGGCCAATCTGGCCGATTCGCTGTTGGAAGTGCTGGATCTCCCGGAGGGGCTTTCCGGTCTCCTCGACAAGGAGATTACCGACGGTCAGTGCATCTGCGACCTATCGGAGGGACATGCGCCTCTTCGTCCGCGCTATATTGTCCCGGACTATGCCCGGTTTATGAAGGAGGGAAGCGCCTTTTTGGAACTTCCGCCCCCTTCCGACCTGTATGAAGCGATCAACTCCCTTTTGATTCTCTATAAGCATGTACCGAGCGTGACCAATTTCCCGGTCTATGTCGGGCAACTCGACACGCTGCTTGAACCCTTTATTAACGACGTTGACGAAGAGACGGCGCACAGACTGATCCGCCTCTTCTTTACCCATATGGACCGTACGATCCTGGACTCCTTTTCCCATGCCAATATCGGCCCCTCTCCCACGAAGGCCGGGCGGATCATCCTCGACGTGGTGGGAGAACTCGAGGACGCGGTTCCCAATCTGACCATGAAGGTTGACCCCCTGCTTACCACCGATGAATTTCTTGCTGCGGGGATAAAGGCGGCGCTCCATACCGCCAAGCCCTCCTTTGCCAATCATCCGATGTTTGACCGTGAATTTCCGGGGGGCGATCTTTGCGGCAAAGACCAGGGCGCCTATGTCATTGCGTCCTGTTATAACGGCCTGCCTTACGGCGGCGGCTCCTTTACGCTTTGCCGCCTGATCCTGGGCAATATCGCAAAGCGCGCAAAGGATGCGGACGATTACTGCACGCGCGTCCTTCCGGAGGTACTCGATGTCATGGCGCGCTATATGGATGCGCGTATCCGCTTTATCGTGGAGGAAAGCGGCTTTTTCGAGAACAATTTCCTGGCAAAGGAAGGCCTCATCCACAAGGACCGCTTCTCTGCGATGTTCGGCCTGGTCGGCCTTGCGGAGGCGGTCAACGATCTGATGGCAAAGGAAGGAAAAGCGGAAAAGCGCTTCGGACATGACGAGGAGGCAACCGCTCTCGGCGTGCGCATCATGGACGTGATCGATGCGTTTAACAAAGAACACCGTAATCCGTACTGTACGATCTCCGGCGGGCACTTCCTTTTGCACGCACAGGTCGGCATCGCTTCCGATATCGACGTGTCGCCGGGAACGAGAATCCCGATCGGCGAAGAGCCCGAAGAGCTGATCGACCATCTGCGGGTCCTTATGCGCTTCCACAAGTATTTTCCTTCGGGTACGGGCGATATCTTCCCGATCGATGTCACCGTGCACCGCAATCCGGATTATGTCGCGGATATCATACGCGGCGCCATGAAGGAGGGAATCCGCTATCTGTCGTTTTACAGCGCGGATTCGGACGTGATCCGTATTACGGGCTATCTCGTAAAAAGATCGGAAATCGACAAGCTCGAGGACGGCAAAAACGTCAAACATGATACGACGGCGCTCGGCATGGGTGCAAAGCACAACGGCAAGATTCTCGAGCGGAAGGTGCGTTAAAGGATTTTGACACACCGTGCCCCCGTCAACCGCATCATCCGTTTTTCCTCCGTCGACGGACCGGGCAACCGGACGGTGGTCTTTTTGCAGGGCTGCAATTACAATTGCCGCTACTGCCACAACCCGGAGACAAGAGCCCTTTGCTGTCATTGCGGGGATTGCGTGGCGCACTGTCCCGCGGGCGCCCTGAAGAAAGACGCGGACGGACATGTCCTGTATGCGTACGAAGCATGCGTGTTCTGCGATGCCTGCATCCGGGTCTGTCCCCACGACGCATCGCCAAGGATCCGCAGCCTGACGGCAAAAGAGACTTTTGAAGAGATTGAAAAGCAGATCCCCTATATCCGGGGCGTGACGGTTTCCGGCGGGGAATGCACCCTGTATCCTTCGTATCTGGCAGAACTCTTCCGGTTATGTAAGGAACTCTCTCTCGAAACGCTGCTCGATACGAATGGCACGCTCGATCTTTTTTCCCGTCCCGCGCTTTTCGATGTCACCGACGGGGTGATGCTCGATGTCAAGGCATGGGATGCACGCGTCCACCGGGCGCTGACGGATCACGGAAACGGGGACGTTTTGCGTCACATGATCGCGCTTGCGGAGTGCGGAAAGCTCCACGAGGTGCGCACCGTGGTGATGCCGGAAATGGTGGATGCCGAAAGAACGGTACGGCAAACGGCAAGGGCCCTTGCCCCTTACCTGCACCTGTATCCCGTGCGTTATAAGATCATTGCGTTTCGCCCGGCGGGTGTCAGAAAGGAATATGCGTCCTTTGCGACACCGGATCCTCCGTATCTGGCTTACCTGTCGGATCTTGCCAAAAGCGAAGGCATGCGGGAGGTTATTTTGATCTGAATATCATAAGAGGGGAGGAAGACGTTTGAGTCACATGGATCCAAAGACCGAAGTCATCCGGATGAAGGACATCGTCAAAAAATTCGGCGACTTCACGGCCAACGACCACATCAATCTCACGGTTCATCAGGGGGAGGTACACGCGATTCTCGGGGAAAACGGCGCGGGCAAATCCACCCTCATGAACGTGCTCTACGGCATGTACCCGCCGACCTCCGGCTCGATCGAAGTCAACGGGAAAGAGGTTGTCATTGATTCTCCGCAAAAGGCGATTACCCTGGGGATCGGCATGGTCCACCAGCATTTCATGCTGGTGCAGCCCTTTACCGTCACGGAAAACATCGTGCTCGGCATGGAGCCGCTTAAGGGCCTCAGCGTCGATCTCAAAAGCGCCAGGGAAGAGATCGTCAAACTCTCCGAAAAATACAATCTGATGGTCGACCCCGATGCAAAAATCGAGGACATCTCCGTCGGAATGCAGCAGCGCGTGGAGATCTTAAAGGTCTTATACCGCGGCGCCAATATCCTCATTCTCGATGAGCCGACGGCCTCCCTCACGCCGCAGGAGATTGCCGAGCTCATGGAGATCATACAGCATCTGACCGCCGACGGAAAGTCCGTCATCCTGATCACGCACAAATTAAAAGAGATCAAGATGGCGGCCGACAACTGCACCATCATCCGGCGCGGCAAATACATCGATACCGTCCGGGTCGGCGAAAAATCGGAAGACGATCTGGCCGGCATGATGGTCGGGCGCGAGGTTTCCTTCCATGTCGACAAAAAGAAGCAACAGCCGACGGACACCGTCCTTGACGTGCGGGATATTACCGCCAAAGACTACCGGGGTGTCGATGTCCTGAAGGGCTTGAGCCTTACGGTGCGGCGCGGCGAGATCGTGGGGCTTGCGGGGGTCGACGGCAACGGCCAGTCGGAGCTCGTCTCGATTCTGACCGGTCTCCAGAAGGCGCTCTCCGGCACCGTTACCTTAAACGGGGAAAACGTCACCAACCTCTCCCCGGGAACACTTTTTGAAAAGGGCATCACCAATATTCCGGAGGACAGGCAAAAACACGGGCTGGTCCTTCCCTTTACGGTCTCGGAAAATCTCATTCTCCAGAATTTTGCAAAAGCGCCCTTTTCCAAAAACGGCGTATTGCAGGAGGGCGAGATCAAAAAACACGCAACGGAGCTGATCGGGCGCTTCGATATCCGGCCTTCCGGCTGCGAAGAAAGACCTGCGGGCACACTGTCCGGCGGCAACCAGCAAAAGGTGATCATCGCAAGAGAGGTCACCAACAACGGAGATCTGTTGATCGCTTTTAATCCGACGAGGGGGCTGGATGTCGGTGCGATCGAATTTGTGCACCGCTATCTGATCGAACAGCGCAACAAGATGTGTGCGATTCTTCTCGTCTCCTTTGAACTCGACGAGATACTGTCGCTTTCCGACCGGATCAACGTCATCTTTGACGGCCGCATCGTCGGCGAGGTCGACGGCGAGGGTGCGGATGAATACGAACTGGGCCTGATGATGGCGGGAGGGAAGGCATGAAACAAAAAATCTTACAGAGTAATATGCTCCTGACCCTTATTTCCATCGTCATCGGGTTTATCTTCGGCGCGATTCTTCTTTTGTGTATCAGAATCAATCCCGGCGTTGCCTACGCCAAGCTCTTTACCGGCGTCTTTTCGCAGTTCAAATACATCCTCTACAGCGCGGTCTATGCGTCGCCTCTCATTTTTACCGGTTTGTCCGTCGCCTTTTCCTTTAAGACGGGCGTCTTTAACATCGGTGCGGAGGGACAATTTGTCGTGGGAAGTCTTGCTGCCTGCCTCATCGGGATCTTTGTCGACGTACCGGCGATCCTCCATGTGCCGCTATGTCTTCTTGCGGCCATGGCGGCCGGCGTCCTGTGGAGCGCCGTTGTGGGGTATTTAAAGGTCGCGCGCGGGATCAACGAAGTGCTCTCCTATATCATGTTCAACTGGATTGCCTTTTATTTGAGCAACTATGTTGTCAATATTCCCGCCGTCCATAAGGAAGGCGGCGGTGAGGCCACCAAGGACATCCTCGCGTCCGCAAAGATGACGGCGCCTTCCTTTATCACACAGATCTGTTCGTATGCCAACTGGGGATTTCTGCTGGCCATCGCCTGTGCGTTCCTTGTGTGGTTTACGATCGAAAAAACAACCCTCGGCTTTCAGCTGCGTGCGGTCGGTCATTCCAGGACCGCGGCGGAATACGCGGGCATTTCCTCCAACCGCATCTTTTTAACGTCGATGTCGATTTCCGGCGCACTGGCGGGACTGGGCGGCGCGGTGCAGATCCTTGGCATGAGCGGAAGACTCTCCCAGTTTGCGGGACAGGAGGGATACGGCTTCCAGGGCATCACGGTGGCGCTGATCGCCTCCTCCAATCCCGTCGGCTGCATCTTTTCCGGTCTCTTCTACGGCGCCATGAAATACGGGGGATCCAAGCTCTCCATCGTCGGCGTGCCAAACGAAGTCGTCAACATCATCATGGGAACGATCATTTTCTTTATCGCGATTTCCCAGGTGTTCCGTCTGTTGCTGAACAGAAAGAAAAAGGGAGGTGTGGCATGAGTCCCGTAACGATTTTAGGCTTACTCATCAATGCCGTTCTGGTATCGACGCCGCCGCTGCTCCTTGCGGCACTCGGCTCCTGCTTTTCGGAGCGCTCCGGGGTCGTCAACATCGGCATCGAAGGCATGATGACGATCGGCGCGTTTATCGGTGCCATGACGGCGCATTACACGGGAAACGGCTGGGTCGGTTTCTTTGCGGGTGGTCTTGCCGGTATGGTCTTTGGCATTCTGCATGCGCTCGCCTGTATCACCTTTAACGCCGACCAGACGATTGCCGGCACCGCCATCAATTTCGTGGGGCCGGGCCTTGCGGTCTTTATGAGCAAGGCGCTCTTCAACTCGTCCGACTCCCCGTCGCTTACGCCCGCGCAAAAGCTGCCCAAGATGTTTTCCGGGACCTTTGCGCCGGGAAGCTTTTTCTACAACGTGGTCGAAACATATCCTGCGGCATATCTTTCCATTGCGCTTGTGGCGCTCATCTGGTTTGTCTTTTTCCGGACGCGCTTCGGCATGCGCCTGCGTGCCTGCGGCGAGCATCCCAGGGCCTGCGAAACACTCGGGGTTAATGTGCGCCTCGTCCGCTATATCTGCGTGATTTTGTCCGGCTTTCTCGCAGGACTCGGCGGCGCCTTTGTGACGCTCTCGACCGTTTCGCAGTTTCGGCCGAGCGTGATCGTGGGACAGGGCTTTATCGCCATCGCCGCCGTGATTTTCGGCAAGTTCAACCCGCAGGGGGCGCTCATCGGCTGTTTGATCTTTGGTTTTTGCAACGGCATCAAGCCGCTTGTGGGATCGAGCAACGTCATTTCACCCAACCTCGTCTCGATGATTCCCTATATCGTGACACTCCTTGCGCTCATCTTCTTTGTCGGCAATTCGCGCGTGCCGGCAGCGAGCGGCAAGCCCTTCGTCAAAAGCGACTGACCGCCGGCATTTTGACCGGAGAAAGCGAGGACCATGGCATACCGGATAGTTACCGACGCGACCTTTGATCTCGACGATCATCTCTTAAACGATCTGCCGCCCGTCACGGTGATCCCGATGGATATCATCGTGGGAGAGACATCCTATCTGTACGGGCCGGGCGGGAATATCGGGCTCGATCAGTTTTATGCTCTCCTTCGAGAGGGTAATTTTGCTTCCACCTCGCAGATCACGCCGCTGCGCTTTGAAACCGCCTTTCGTGAAGTACTCGAAGAGGGGCTCGATCTTTTGTATATCGGTCTTACCACGGGACTGAGCGGCACCTTCCAGAATGCGCTGCTTGCCAAGGAGCAGCTTCTTGCGGAATATCCGGAACGGGAAATCCTCTGCATCGATCCGCTGTGCGCTTCCGCCGGCATGGGATTTCTCGTACGGGAAGCTCTCGTAAAGCAAAAAGAGGGGCTTGGGCTGAAAGAACTGGCCTCCTGGATTCTGGAGAGACGGCTCCACGTATGTCACTGGTTCAGCGTGGATACGTTTGAGCATCTCAAACACGGCGGAAGGATCTCTGCCGCGGCGGCCGCCATCGGATCGGTGTTGCACATCAAGCCGCTCCTTCGCGTGGATGAAGAGGGCAGACTCGATGTCGTGGGAAAGCCGCGCGGCACCAACCAGGCGATCGCCTTAAAGATCCGGCACATGGAGGAGACGTGGACCTCCGGGGACGGCAATTTTGTCCTGGTTGCCAACGGGGATAACAAAGAAGGCGCAAAGATCTTTAAAGAACGCCTGAGGGAGCGCTTTCCCGGGGCGCAGATTGAAGAGACCTCGATCGGTCCCGTGATCGGTTCCCATACGGGTCCCGGAATGCTTGCCGTGTTATTCTGGGGTTCTTCCAGATAGCATCCGGGCCGTTGCTTCTTTTTTGGCGGTTTTTTGCGTATACATCCTGCCGTCCGCCAGTTCAAAGACGGTCTGCGGATTGCCGCCGATTACCTCTTCCTTAAAGGCATAACCGTGTGAAATGCCGTAAGGCTTCTGGTGGAGCTTTACGCCCTCCTCCTTCAGCCTGCGTTCGACTTTTGCCAACAGCGCATCGAGCGTCTTTGACGAGGCACGCTTGATGATGACGACAAATTCGTCGCCGCCCATCCGCGCACGGAAGGCCTTTTCCTCAAAGCATTCGTTCAATACGCGGGCACAGGCCTTGAGCATCTCATCGCCGGCGTCATGCCCGTAGGTATCGTTGATGATCTTGAGATTGTCGAGATCCATGGAGATGATCGCATAGCTGTCGCCGACGGTTTTTAAGGTGCGGAAGATGTTTTCCGCGCTCTTCCGGTTGGGCAGAGACGTCAGTGCGTCGATGTAGGCCTGCTCGCTCAGCGACGCATACCTCTCCTGCCTCGCATAAGAGGAGGAGATGTTGAGGTAGTAGTTGAGGATCAGTGTAACCACGAGGCACAGGCATCCGAAGATCGGAAGGAGCGAGGCCATATCGGGCATCCGGACGCCGTACATGCTCTCCGACGCGGCATAGATCAGATAGATGCCCATACAGGCGGCAAAGGTCCATATCCCCGTCTCCAGATAACTGCCGGCCCCCCTGAGAAAGTAGAGCATCATCAAAAGAAGCGGCAGGATCAGGAGCGAAGAAAAAGACTCCACGATCGTGTCATACGGCGCGCGTAAAAAGACGGCGCCCATACCGTGCGTGGCAAGGAGCCACAGCCCCAGGTCGATACAGATGATCGCGCCCAAAACATGCTCCGCGATGCCTTCCGTTGCCAGGGAAAAGCCGACCGTCAGACAAAGAAACACAAAGCCGAACAGCAACATAAAGGAGCCGACCACCATGGACGGCAAAGCCTCCGTGATAAAGAGGCGGAAGAGATTTTCGTATTCCCCGAAATACGCATTTTCAAGCAGGGTGTTGACTTCTTCTTCGCCGATGAGTATCCGGATATCGAGCACCTTCCCCTCGGCGTCTTCCGGGATCATCACAAACAGGTGCCTCGACCCGTTGAGGCTGCCGCCAAACGCCGCATGGGAGGAAGAATGCAGGATTTCTTCTTCTCCCGCATATACATACACATCTCCGCCCGTCACACGCAGCATCAAAGAAGGAAGCGAAAGGCGTCCCGTTTCGATCGTCCATCCCTCTTCGACCTGCGTGCTTACGCTCCGCCAGGCTTTGAGTGTCTGCAGCCAGACCGCAATCAGAACCGCCAGAAGGAGTATGGCCGGCAGCAAGGACAGTATCATTTTTCCGGCACGGACCCTACGCACGTTGCGCGATCCTTTCGTGTTGCTTTTTCTTCATGTCATACATTCTCGCGTCCGCCATCTGATACGTTTCTTTGGCGCTTCCCGTTTTTGTTTTGGTGCTGTAGGCAAACCCGCAGGAGAGGCTGTACGTAAACGGCTTGTCTTTTTGCAGGTTGGCCTTCACGACCCTTTCCGCCAGCCCCGTGAGCATCCGGCGGCAAAGCGCCTCGTCCGTCCCCTCGATGATCGCGACAAATTCGTCGCCGCCCATCCGGCCGACAAGCTTTGCTTCGCGAAAGCATTCCGTTAAGATCTGCGCCATGTCTGCCAGATACCTGTCGCCTGCGGCGTGTCCGTAGGTATCGTTGACCTCCTTTAAGTGGTTCACGTCCATGCTGATGACGGTAAAGGGCATCTTCTCCTCGTCGATCTCCCGCAAGAGTTGTTCGCACCTTGCGCGGTTTGCCATGTCGGTCAAAGGGTCGGTATAGGCAAGGCCGGACAGGCGCCGCATCATCTCCTCTTCCTGCATCTGTTCGATGTGATAATAGAAAAAGTTGAGGATCAGCGTCGCCACAAAGGCAAGTGCCCCCATCGTCATGATGTTAAGGTTGGAATATGCCTCCCCGCCCTTTCCGGAATATCGCGCAAAGCTGTAGCGGAGGATGTCGATCATGGCACTCATCAGCATCGCAAAGAATCCGACAACCCAGATCTTTTGGGAAATCTTCCAGCTCTCCGCGGCCCTGCCGCTGTTTCTGCGCCGGATCATCCCCCGGATTGCAATGGCGATCAGGAGGATCCCTTCGACGAAGATCATCGCATGGATCAGTGTCACGCACCGGTCGACATAGAGCACGCCCGTAAAATGCAGCATCAAAATGACGGTCGCCGCGGAAAGATTAACGGTGCGCACCGCCACATACAGCTGGTGTGCGCCGCCCTCCTGCGTCGCATCCAGAAAGGCAACAAAGGCAAAGGGAAGATAAAAGAGGGTGCCGTATTCGACCAGATCGTTCCGCAGGGGATTGGCGCTCAAAAGGTCTGTCAGATTATAGTAGCTGAGCATATAAAGCCCTAAGAAAAAGGCAATCAGGCCGCTGAAAAAGAGGCGGTTTTCGCGCTGGTAGTGCACGGTCAGATAGAAAAAGATAAACATCTGCAGCACGCCCATCACGCAAAGAAAGAGGCTTGCAAAGAGCGTCAGGCGGCCTGTACGCATATATCCGGTATGAAGATCGTGCATATTGCCGACGATGACGGGCTCGAGCGAAGAAAACGCACCGTCCTCGTTGGACCAGATGCGCAGCGTCAGCTGCTTTCCTCCGTATCCGTCCGGAAGCGCAATAAAGTGAAACTGGCCGGGTGTCATCTTGCGCATGACCGGATACTGCATGCCTTCGGCATAGACGAGCTCGTCCTCCACAAAGACCTCGATCGACGCGTGCCGCGTCTTGATCTGCATGGCGCCTCCGGGCACATCTTCGGGCAGTACATGGCGGAGCACATAGACTTCTCCCTCCCTTACCACACCGAACGCCACCTCTGTCAGCGGAACGTCCTTCTGCTCCGTGGCGTCGGGAAGTGTGGCATCCCAGCCCGACGTCAGATTGGTGACGGGATAGTCCGTATCCGGCACTGACGTGATCAATTTCCAGAAAAAGAGCGCAAAAAGAACAATCAAGACTGCAATCAGCGCAAAATTTTTCCGGTGCGCGTTGACTCTCATACCTGTTATTATACTAAAATAACGGCCGCTATACTATATAAATCAAAGAATTCGTGTTATACTAATGTACGCATCTGTTGTTCGTTCAACGATCCGGAGGTTCCACGATGGAAAAAATCGCAAGCTTTATGATCAATCACGAAACCCTCCTTCCGGGCATCTATGTCTCCCGTAAGGATAAGGTCGGGGCAGAAACCGTCACCACCTTTGATCTGCGCATGAAGATGCCCAACCGCGAACCGGTCATGAATACCGCGGAGCTCCATACGCTCGAGCATCTGGCGGCGACCTATCTGCGTAACGACCCCGACTGGAAGGATAAAATCGTCTATTTCGGTCCCATGGGGTGCAGGACAGGCAATTATCTCGTGATGGCGGGCGATCTGGAATCCAAAGACATCGTGGGCCTCATCACAAAGACCTTTGAATTTGTCCGGGATTTTTCGGGGGAGATCCCCGGCGCCCATCCGCATGACTGCGGCAACTGGCGCGATCACAATCTCGAAATGGCGCAATACGTCTCCAAAGAGTATCTGGACCGCTGCCTCTACTGCATCAAAGAAGAGAATCTGGTATATCCGGTATGAAGACGGGCATCATCGGCGCGATGGACGAGGAGGTCCGTCTGTTAAAAGAGGCCTGTCTGGTGCAAAAGACGGCCACGGTTGCCCGCATGGCGTTTCTTGCGGGAACGATCCATGAGAAGGAGGTCGTCATCGTAAAAAGCGGGGTCGGCAAGGTCAACGCGGCGCTGTGCGCACAGATCTTAATCGACCGCTTCCAAGTCACGCATATCCTCAATACCGGGGTTGCCGGCTCCCTGGATGCGCGCATCAATATCGGCGATTTTGTATTGTCTTCCGATGCCGTCCAGCATGACGTCAACGCGACGCTTTTCGGATACCGGCCGGGGGAGATTCCCTCCATGGGACAGGTCTCCTTCCCCGCGGACGAGACGCTTGCTTCTTCGTTGTCGGACGCCGTCAAAGAGGCCGCCCCCGACATTTCGTGCTTTAGAGGGCGCATCGCCTCGGGGGATCAGTTCATCGCCGACGCGCAAAGAAAGCGGGAAATCAAAGAAACCTTTGATGCGCTCTGCTGTGAGATGGAGGGCGCTTCGGTCGCGCAATGCGCCTTCTTAAACGGGATTCCCTTTTGTATTATCCGTGCCATTTCCGACAAGGCGGACGGTTCCGATATCATCGACTATCCCGTCTTTGAAAAGAAGGCGGCCGCGGATTGCGCATCTGTTGTCATCCACTATCTGAAAGGAGTATGAGGTATGAGCAAGGAGATTCGTTTTGACTATGCAAAGGCCCTTCCGTTTTTTTCCGAAGCGGAGCTCGATTCGATGGAGGCGCAGATCCTTTGCGCAAAAGAGGTGCTGCTGTCCAAAAAGGGGGCGGGCGCGGACTTCCTGGGATGGATCGATCTGCCCGTAGATTATGATAAAGATGAGTTTGCAAGAATCAAAGAAGCCGCCGCAAAGATCCGCAAAGACTCCGAGGTCCTCATCGTCATCGGTATCGGGGGCTCCTACCTCGGCGCAAGATGCGCGATTGAATATACGCACGGCGCTTTTTATAACCAGGCGGAAAAGCCGGAGATCTATTTCTGCGGCAATTCGATCTCGGCGGCCTATCTGTCGGATCTTTTGGATCTCGTGGGAGAGCGTGACTTCAGCGTCAATATCATCTCCAAATCGGGAACGACGACGGAGCCCGGCATCGCCTTCCGCATATTCAAGGAAAAACTGATCGCAAAATACGGCGAGGCGGAAGCCGTGAAACGTATCTACGCCACAACCGACAAGGCAAAGGGCGCGCTGAAAAACGAAACGGATGACAAGGGCTATGCCGCCTTTGTCGTGCCGGACGATGTCGGCGGACGTTTCAGCGTACTGACCGCGGTCGGCCTTTTGCCGATCGCCGTCTCCGGCGTCGATATCGATGCTCTTATGGAGGGAGCGCGGGCGATGCGGAAAAAGGCGCTCGATGCTCCGTATAAGGAAAATGACGCCCTGCTTTATGCCGCGATCCGCAACCTCCTCCACCGCAAGGGCAAGGCGGTCGAGATTCTCGTCAATTACGAACCGACAATGCATCATCTCTCCGAATGGTGGAAGCAGCTCTTTGGCGAATCGGAGGGCAAAGACGGAAAGGGGATCTATCCCGCAAGCGTCGACTTTACGACGGATCTGCACTCCATGGGGCAGTTTATCCAGGATGGCAGCCGCATCCTTTTTGAGACGGTGCTACATGTCGAAGAGAGCCGCCGCTCTCTTGTGATCCCAAAGGACGAAAAGGATCTTGACGGGCTCGGTTATCTGGCGGGGCAGACCGTGGAATTTGTCAACGAACAGGCGATGACGGGAACCGTCCTTGCGCATACGGACGGGGGCGCGCCCAATCTCATGCTGCACATTCCCGCCCAGGACGCGTACAGCCTCGGGCAGATCTTTTATTTCTTTGAATTTGCCTGCGGCGTCTCCGGATATCTGCTGGGCGTCAACCCCTTTGACCAGCCCGGCGTCGAAAGCTATAAGAAAAACATGTTTGCACTGCTCGGGAAACCGGGCTATGAGGAGCTGTCCGAGGCGCTGCGTAAACGGCTGTGAACCGGCAGAAAGCGTTCTCCGAATTGCGCCCCGCTGTTACGCGGGGCGCAACTGTCTCAGACGATCAGACTGAACGGATTTAACAAATAACATCATAGGACTGCTTTTACTGCGTGAGATATATCGTGCAATACATGTACGCTACATATCCGCTTCGGTTAGTATTACCACCGCTTATCATTTGTACATTGGTCCAGCCGTTCTGGCTGTTATTTAGCTCCCGGTATCTTTCTCCGTATTGTAACAGTCCTATTTTTGTACCCTGTGTGCCCGGCGTTCCTCGCAGGACGACATTATACGCATTGATGTATCTCTTTTGTTTCTTCATTTTTTCTATGTGCTTTTGTAATATTTCGCACATTTCTTTTCGATCATCGCAGATACCGATGACGGTGGTTCCTTTTTTTGTCTTCATTATTCCCCGCGTGTTATCCCTCACTTTTTTTGCGCCGCGTCGCGCGCTTTCTTGTGCTTTTTTGCGCGGTATCGATCGCCAGCTCGGCCTCTGTATTGCCGACGATCCTGACGCAGGAAATCTTGCGCTCCAAAAAGGCGGAAAACTTGGTGACACCGTTCTGGCGGATCGTCGCGTTCAGGGACGGGTTGATTTTTTCAAGTTCGTCCTTGAGGCGGCCGATGTTCATCACGGTGGTTGCGTTGTCCGCATAGATTTTTTGGATCTGATCCTCCACGTCCGATAAGGAGGAGACCTTAAGCGACACCCAGGTGGCAAAATCCCTGGTCTCTACCGTCAGTGACGCAAAATCCTTGACAAAGGTCGAGAGCTTGGAGTAATTATAATTGCGGATATCAAAGTCCGGATAGATTTTTGTCAGACGCGAGCCGATCTCGCCAAGGCCTGTTTCCTTGCCCTGTGCGGTATTGTCGTTGATCATGTTGATGATGGTATTTTCAAGCGCCTTTTTGGAGACGACATCCTGTGCGCCGGCGTGTGAGGGCATGTCGTCCTCCGGCTGGTCTTCAGCCTGCTCCGCCTCGGACTGCAAGACATCCAGAAAGATAAAGCGTTCGCAGGAGGCGCGGAAGGCTTCCGGCGTCTTCTTTTCTCCCATGCCGATCACGACCTTGCCGGCCTCCCGGATTCTGGTCGCCAGATAATTAAAATCGGAATCACTCGATACGATACAAAAGCCCTCGACCCCTCCGGTATAGAGGATATCCATGGCATCAATGATGAGCCCGATATCCGAGGCGTTTTTGCCGGGGGTATTATTGGCCTGCATGACGGGGGTGAGCGAGTATCTGGACGCGACATTGAGCCAGCGTTTTAGGCGGTTCTGCGACCAGTCCCCGTACATCCTGCGGATCGTGACCTTTCCGTACTTGGACAGCTCCGACAGAATGCTTTCAATATAGCGCGCGGCGACATTGTCGACGTCGATCAGCAGCGCGAGGTTGATATCCCTGTTTTCTTCGAGTTGCATAATTTATTGATCTCCTTTTGTTTTTTTCTGTTATAATGTTGCTATGGCTAAAAAAATCATTCTCACCGGCGGCGGCACCGCCGGACATGTAACCCCCAACCTTGCCCTGATTCCCCATCTGCAGGAAAGGGGATATGATATCGCCTACATCGGCACACGCGACGGCATCGAAAAGAAGCTGATCGCGGATTTCAACATCCGTTACTACGGCATCTCCGCCGGCAAGCTGCGCCGGTACTTTGACGCCAAAAACTTTTCCGATCCCTTTCGCGTACTCAAGGGTTTTCATGACGCGGGCAAAGTCTTAAAGGAAGAACGCCCCGACGTCATTTTTTCCAAGGGCGGCTTTGTGTCGGTGCCGGTGATTCATGCGGCAAGGAGCAAAAAAATCCCCTGCATCCTGCACGAATCGGATCTGACGCCCGGGCTTGCCAACAGGCTCTGCATTCCCTTTGCCAAAAAAGTCTGTTGCAATTTCCCGGAGACACTGCAGTATCTCCCCGCGGAAAAAACCGTTCTGACCGGAACGCCGATCCGGGAGGAACTGCGCAAGGGCGACAAAGAGGCGGGCCGGCGTTTTTGCGGCTTTACCGACGAAAAGCCCGTGATCATGGTGCTCGGCGGATCGCTCGGCGCCAAATCGATCAATGACTGCATGCGCGGCGCAATGGACGTCCTGATGAAGGAGTACAATATCATCCACATCTGCGGCGACGAAAAGATGGACAATCTCAAGCTCACGACACCCGGCTATGCACAGTTTGAATACGTCAAAGCGGAACTGAAGGATCTCTTTGCGCTCTCTGATGTGGTGGTTTCCCGTGCGGGAGCCAATTCCATCTGTGAGCTTTTGGCCCTCAAAATCCCCAATGTCTTAGTCCCGCTTTCCGTCAAGAACTCGCGCGGTGACCAGCTCCTCAACGCACGATCCTTTGAGGCCCAGGGCTTTAGCACCGTCATCGAGGACGAGGATCTCGACGAGGATATCCTGATCGAAAAAATCAATGAAGTCTACAAAAACCGTGCCGCCATCATCTCGCGGATGGAAGGCAGCGGACAGCCCGACGCCATCTCTTCGATCCTTTCGCTGATCGACGAGGTCTGCGCCTCTTAGGGGCGGTCCGGATCGTGCTTTTTCATAAACGCATCGATCTGTGACCAGTAATGCGCCCCGTTCACCTCGATGCTCTTTAAATGTCCTGCCCCCAGAATAATGCTCAGCTGTCTTGTACAGTGCGCCGCCGCATAGAGACGTTTGGCACAGTCCGCATGGAGCTGTGTGTCCGCATCCCCGTGTAAAAAGAGCACCGGTGTCGTTGCGCATTCAAGCGCTGCCCGAACGTCCGCTTTTCCAATGTCATACCCCGCACGGATCCTTGTGACCAGTCTCAGGGCAAAAAGACGCAGCTTTAGCGGAAGCTTTGACGGATAGACATAGCGCAATATGCGGGACAGATACTCCGTAAGCGTCACGTAGGACGAGTCGCTGATCACCGCATATACCGCACCCGGCATATGCTCCGGGAGCGCAAAAAGTGCCGCGGCTGCCCCCGTGCCGAGGCCGTGCAATACGATCTTTGCGTCCGGATCCCTCTTTAGAATCCAGTGCACCAGGGTCAATACGTCATAGCGGTCATCATAGCCGTAGCCATAAAAGGTGCCGTCGCTCTCGCCATGCCCCTTGAAATCGGGGATCAGTACGCGCCTTCCCTGCGCCAGATAATGTGTGGCATAGGGAAAAAGATCTTCCGCACGGCTTTTTGTATCATGCAAAAGAATGCAATAGCGGTGCGGCACTTCCTTTTCCTCCGGTTCCAGATAAATCGCATGCAGGCGGAGCTGGTCGATCGAGAGCAGACGTACATCCGTGCGCCTTCCCTTAGGGGTGTTTTTGCGGATCGTACCCGCTTCCTCCTGCGGTCTTTTCCGGACGATTAGCTGAAAACACTTCTCGCCGAGAAAAAAACCGCCGCCGGTTACGGCGCTGACAAGGGTCCACAGCACTTTAGTCTTTTTGCTCATCAGGCGCATCCCCCTTTTTCTTTGAGCGCGTCGTGAAAAACGCCACCGCCGAAACGATGAGAACGCCGGCTACCACGATCAGCGGAATCATCGGACGGATCCGGTCCATGGTGTCGAGAGGGGCCGCTTCCTCCGCCCTTTCGGGCGCAGACTCCTGTGTTTGTGATACGGTCTCCGCAGGCGTCTCCAATACCTCCTCCCCGGCTTCTTCGGGGATCTCTTCGGGAGGGGCTTCCTCTTCGCGCTCGCCAAGGAGCGTCACCAGAAACTCCGGCCGCTCAAAACCCGCTGCGAGGAGCTGCTCCTCCAGCACCTGCGCCACCTCCAGGAGCTCCGGCTCCAAAAGCGCTTCTTCGTCGCCTCTTGCGGAGGCATTGGCGACCGCGCGCTGCACATCGAGATAGAGGATCGGATTGACATCCGGCAAAACCGAAGGATCCGTTGCCAGCATGCGGACGGGATCGATCAGGCCGTATCCCTCGTACGTATCCCTTGTCAGAAGAAGGATATCCGCCGGATCTCCGGTGATCAGCGCCTCCTGAGCGGTTGCGGTGCGCACCATCAGCTGCAGGATCTGGTTGCCCGTGGCGTCCGGCCATTTTTGCATCGCAAGTGCACAGTAGGCGACCGCCACACTCGTTGCCGCTGAGCATCCGCCGCCGGTCGGCACAAAGACACCCCAGTCCTGTGCCTGCATCCACAGATCCTCGCCGGGTGCCGTAATATCGGTTCCCGGGTCCTCCACGTCGGAATAGGACTGCAGCAGCCGGTTCTCCCCGATCGCCTGCACCGTTACGATCCCCGGCCAGTAGCAGATCTCGTCGTCATCGTCCGCGGTCAGAAGATCCGCAAAGTCGAGCGCTATCCCGTTTTCGTCCACATACATCTCCGGTACCGTCTCCTCGTCGAGCGCCACCGTCTCGTTGGCATGTGCGACAAAGATGGGGATGCCCCTGCGGATGGCTTCCAGAAAATACGGGTACTGCACATCGTAAAAGCTCAGCCCTCCCGCGGGGATCAGGACAATGTCGACCCCGTCCTCGAGCGCAAGCCGCATCGCCTCGTCATAGATATCTCCGCCGGTCAGCGCATCGTCCTCGCTGCAGACCGCCGCATAATGATAGATCGTGGCGCCCGGCGCAATCCCGTCCGGCGCACCGCCGACAACGGCGCCTTCGGAGTTTCCGACAATCAGCGACACCATGTCCGTTGCGTGATAGGCAATGTCAAAATCATCGGATACCGGGGGGATGCCTTCGCCGTAGTAGGTCGTGATCGCCTCGTTGCGCAGCACGATGTCCGCCCCCGCAAGCCAGGGAACATCCGGGTTGATCAGCGTGTCGATGTCCGCGATCTTCACGCCGCTTCCGTCAAGTCCCTCCTGCCTGGCCTCCGCAATGCCGAACTCGTCATAATACCAGTATCCGGGGTCCGCCGCACGGACCGTGACAGACAGCATACAGATCAGAAGCAGCGCGGACAGGATGGATGTGCGTTTTAAGCCGTTCATAAGTCCTCCCGTTACAAATCAATCACCAGACCGACCGGACAATGATCCGAACCCTCGATCTCCCCGTAGATCACCGCGTCCTTCAGTCTTTCTTTGAGCGCTTCAGAAACCAGATAATAATCGATGCGCCATCCGGCATTGTTTTTTCTCGCCTGAAAGCGGTAGCTCCACCAGCTGTAGGCGCCTTCCAGGTCCGGATAAAAATGCCGGAACGTATCGACAAAGCCCGCATCCAAAAGCGCCCTGAATTTATCCCGCTCCTCATCGGTAAAGCCTGCGCTATGGTGGTTGGACGCGGGGTTTTTCAGATCGATTTCCCGGTGCGCCACGTTTAAGTCCCCGCAAACGATCACGGGCTTTTTCTTTTCCAGCCCCTTGAGATATCCGCGGAAATCATCCTCCCAGCGTTGTCTGTAGGATAAGCGCGAAAGGTCCTGTTTGGAATTGGGGGTATAGACGGTGACAACATAGCAGGCGGCCAGTTCTGTTGTAATGATGCGGCCTTCATGGTCATGCTCGTCGATACCCATGCCACAGGTGACACCGCATACGTCAATCCCTTCTTTGACAAATACGGCCGTACCGGAATAGCCTTTTTTGTCCGCATAGCTCCAGTATTGCCCGTAACCGGCAAGTTCCATTTCGATCTGGCCTTCCTGCAGTTTGGTCTCCTGCAGGCTCAACATGTCCGGGTTCTCCTTCCGTACAAAGGGATAGAAGGGTTCTTTTTGTGTGCAGGCACGCAACCCGTTGACGTTCCAGGAAATCAGCTTCAATCCGTTCCCCCCTTTTTTTAAGCTCCATATATGATTGTACCACAAAAACCGGTTTCTTGCGGCAAAAAAGAGACTTTCGTTATCACGCGTGCGCATGTTGAAAGACCGCGGTTTTTCAACGAAACCCGCGGTCTTTTTTGGCGTTGACCCTTGCCGGATAATCTGTTGCCGTTTCTTTCTATCTTAAATATGTTCCTGCAGCATATCCTGTCAGGCCTTTTACATCTCTGGTCTTCATTTCTCCATATCGCCATATATGTCCATCGATCATATAACCTGTTGCTGCCACGGCAGGAAGTGATGAATAATTTGCCATGGAAATTGCCACAAATAATGCCGCACTTGTTTTTACCATTCTTTTAACTGTCTTATTCATCAGTTCCTCCTTTTAGCCGGGGTCCGCGCCGTTTTTTACTGTATCTCTTCCAGGTATAATGTCACGCGGTTTTGAATGCGCCTTGCAGCTTCCGCCGCGTCTGTTTCGTCCGCAAAAAATGCCTGTGCCTCCTCTTCTATGATTTCCCGGATCACGCTATCCTCATAGATAAACACCGTCGTCTCCTCGAGCAACGCCGTCAGCGCCGCAGCGTCAGTCCCGGTAAAATCTCCGTCACGATCGGATAATCTCTCCTGCAGCTCAGCCTCCATGTGTTCTCTTGTAACGGGAATCCCCCACTCCCCTTTTTGCCACGTATCCTCAAACATTGTACACACAAAGCGCCATGCGGCGTCCGGATTCGGCGAGGTGGCCGGGATGGCGAGCATAATGCTTAAACCTCCTCTTTCAAAAAAAGAGCCGTTTGTTCCCAGATCGTTCGGAAAACCGATAAAGGTATATTCGTACATGCCATAGTTTTGTCTGATCACCGGCATCCGGTCCGGCGTAGACAGGCTCTCCGCGTGAAGTAAAATGTGTTCGCCATACTCCGGGAGCGATATATATTCACTGGTTTCGTCCGGCTGATTTTTGCACATCTGCAGCTGCGCGATAAATCCGTCGTTCTCAAAATTACAGGTGTATGTCTCAAAATCCACGTATTCGCCGATCGCATTATATGAAATCCAGTGCAGCATTTCTATCGGCGGCAGCCAGGCGGGAAACGCGATATATCCCTCTCCTTTTTCTTCCATGAGTTGTTGGAATTGAGCCGTCGTCCATCCGGGCGTGCTTCCCACATCCGCCGTACGTGCGGTAACAGTTTCAATATATATGTTGTCGACGAGGAACAGTGTCTTTCCGTTTATCTGCATGGCCTGATATATATTACCCGCAAAATCCTGCGGGGTAATGTATGGCATTTTTTCCATGAGTTGTGTCATATCGATAAAATACATGTCATTGAGCGGCACGGATACATGCATCATTTCCAGCACATCCGGTGCGTTACCCGAAGTGAGGTCTGCCGCAAGCTGCATCGGTTCGTCATAATAGCGGATCTGTGCCACATATTCTTCGCTGGTAGCATTGAAAAAGTCAACCAGTGACTCTATGTGTGAATAACCGTTGTTCATGACGCCGACGGTGATCATCTGCCGATCGACATTGGTTTCTTTTGTTGTGAAAAAGAAAAGCGCCGCTTCTCCCTCCCATAAAGAATGAGTAATTGCGATATATGTTGTCTCGTTTTGTACGATCAGGCCGCACAGATCATGCGCCGGGTGCCCGTTGGCCGTCCACGCCATCGTGGCCGTGATTCGTTCCCTCTCCTTATCTACGCGCTGTAATGACTGTCCTGTCCAAATAAACGGCGCATTTAAACTGCCACCGATATATATGTATGATCTGATCTGATTGCTTCCGTACCTTTTTGACTCTCCCGTCTTTCCGGTGAAAGGATCGATGGTTGTCAGTAAAACCTCCGACCCCTCGTAGAAAACAACGTATAAAGATCCGTCATTCAGGCGCTCAACCGCTCCTATTTCCGTCCCCTCGGGCAGTGCAACAGATAGTATACTGCCGTCCGAACGCACCAAAGACATGGTCTGCCACGTCCATACCAGCCACGTTTCTTCCGCCGTCATCATGATGCCTGTATAGGGGTCCTCTCCCTTCGGTATTCTGAAAGATCGTTGCTGATGGCCTGATGTATCATACTGTGTCAGCCGGCAGACACCGGGTGTTTCCGGTTCAGACAGCGTGCAAAACCCTCCGTCCGCGCTTTCTCCGATACACAACAGACTGCCCGTGTCGGCGGGAACCTCTGCTTCCGGTGATGTCGACAGAGTTCCGTCTGTTTGATACAGCAGGATTCTTGATGCGCCGTCCTTGTCTCCCGCAACGGCAAAACCGTTTGCGCAAGATGCCATGCCGCAGACCGAATCAAACTCTTCGTCCAGAGGTTGTTCTTTCATCCCGGTGATTTGAAGAAGTGTGTGCTTTCCGGGCGCTGTTTCTGAGTCTGTTTGCATCGAGAGGAGGGGCTTGCCGTTGCCGTTTTGAGAAAAACCTCCACACGCAGTAAATGTAAGGCAAAAAAATATTATTGCTATTCTTCTTATTGCTATTCTTCGCATTATTTTTCTCCTTCATCTGCATTATATCCGGGTGCTTTTCCGTATTCAACCATAACTCTTTAAACGGTCATATAACTTGTTTAGCGGTACGCATCCGTTATGCAACAAGAAGGCGGGGCTTATCTCCCCGCCTCCGTTTTCTGCATTGGCTTTCTTGAATATGATGTCTGACAGGTCGTTGTGTCGTCAG
Source organism: Lachnospiraceae bacterium (assembly GCA_017448245.1). Classification (GTDB taxonomy): domain Bacteria; phylum Bacillota; class Clostridia; order Lachnospirales; family Lachnospiraceae; genus Butyrivibrio. The sequence continues at coordinate 68,751 of JAFSLV010000020.1, forward strand.
ATCTGACGGATCTTTTGCAGATTCTCGTCGCTCTCCGCAAGCATCTGCTTGAGGGAGAGCCCTTTCTTGTAGCGGAAGGCACAGATGGAAAACTGCAGATGGATGGTATAGGGCTTGGACGCGTCATTCATCAGGCGCATGTTCTGTGCGGCCATTTCGTCCTTGAGCTCGTCGGCCCTTGCGGGGTCTTCGGTGACCACCAGCGCCGCAAATTCGTTGCCGCGGATGCGGCCGAGCACTGCGCCCGGTCCGAAAACCCCGGTCAGTATCTCAGATACGCGCTTGACGGCATGATCTCCCTCTTCTCTCCCGAAGAACTGGTTGATCGATTTGATCGAATCCATGTCGATATAGCCGACGATCGCATGGGTCCCTTCCTTGAAATTCTTTTGCAGAAAATCGTAGGCCGTTGCAAAGAATCCCCGCCGGTTGAGCTGTTTGGTCAGATAATCCTCATCGCCCAGACGGTCGAGGACGGAGGTCTCCTTGTCGAGCTCCCTTGTCTGTTTGGAGAGTTCCTCCTGTGTATGGACGATCTGGCGCTCGTTGGCGATCAGGCGGACCGCGCCGCATACAAGGTGCATAAAGAGCGCATTGACCTGCGGCACGCACAACGCGCCGCTCAGCTCTAAAACAAGGAGTCCGACCTGCCTTTGGTCCAGATAGATGCTGTTCATCACAAAGATCTGCGGCTCCTCCGCGTTATCCTCCGGCCCCTTTCCCTCTTTTCCGGTAACGGACTGGATGATATCTTTGCTTTTTACGGTTTTTGCTTCTTTGAGATGCTGAATCTTTCCCTTTCTCACACGGGAAAGCAGAAGCATCTCCTCCGGCAGTTCCCACGGGGACGCCGTGGTATGTTCCCTTGCTTCCGGAAAGAGAAACAACCCCGCGCACCTTGCACCAAAGCAGAGCGTCTCGCTTATCACCGCATCGTACGGATTGGCCTGCGCCATATAATTGGCATGGGTGAGGTGGTGCGCCGCCGCTTCGAGCGCCTCCATTGCCTGTGTCTGGGAGACACCGGGTGCGTGGAGTTCCGTCTCCGTACGCTCCTGATCCGCAAGCTTCCCCTTATTGTAAAATGTCACCGCGTCCTCGACGGCATGTTTTCCGAGAAGCTCATAGGCGCTCCCCTGTGTGTTTCTGACGTGCGGATATCCCTCTGTTTCCGTCAGGACAAGAAGCGGGATCTCCGCAAATCGGGAAAGAAACGCCTCTTTTTTGATGGACAGGGCGTGTTTGCCGATCTCTTTGATGTCCGCAACGATCACGTCCGTGTTTTTTTTGTCGATATAATCAAAGACCGCCGCTTCCTGATAATGATCGGGCAGCTCGCTTTTCTTATGTCCCGTACTGACGAGATAGCGGCCCGGAAACACGCAGATCCTGACGTCGTGATCTTTTGCCGCCGCGCTCATGCCCAAAAGAATCCGCTTCATCCTGTCGTTTGCCATATCCGCAATCAGAAAAGCCATCCGGATCATCGTTTATCCCTCTTTTGTGCTGCCTTTTTTATGCTTCTTCTTCAGACGCTGCCTCTTCCGGGGATGCGTCCTGTTTGTCAAAATCGGCGTCCGCACGGACCTTGGCGATCTTTGCCACCGATACGCCCTCGTCCACGTTGATCATCTTGACGCCGGAGGTCACGCGGGAGTAGACGTTGATGTCATCCATCCTGAGCTGTATGATGGTGCCGCCGTTCGTGATCATCAGCAGCTCGTGCTCGTCGCCGACCGCCTTGACGCCGACGACATTGCCGGTCTTTTCGGTGATCTTATAGCACTTGAGCCCCTTGCCGCCCCTGTGTTGCAGGGAAAATTCCCCGAGATTTGTGCGCTTGCCGTACCCTCTTTCCGAAACGATCAGCAAAGAAGGCCCCTGTGTGTCGAGCTGCATGCCGACCACCTCGTCCTCCGGCTGCAGCATAATGCCGCGCACACCGGCCGCGGTACGTCCCATCGCGCGCACGTCCGTCGCCTTAAAGTGTATGCTCATGCCGTATTTGGTCACCATAAAGATGTGTGAATTTTCGTCGGTGAGCTTAACCTCGATCAGCTCGTCGCCCTCGCGGATCGTGAGTGCGTTGAGTCCGTTCTTGCGGATATTTAAGAAGGCTTCGATCGGCGTCTTTTTGACGGTCCCGTTTTTGGTAGCCATGAAGAGACACTTGCCCGCACCTTCTTCAAAGGAGCGGATCGGGATGATTGCGGAGATCTTTTCGTTGGCGCCAAGCTGCAAGAGATTGACGATCGCAACCCCCCTTGACGTTCTCGAGGCCTCGGGAATCCGGTACGCCTTGAGCGTATAGACACGCCCGAAGTTGGTAAAGAAGAGGATGTGGTTATGGGTCTTTGTCATCAACAGGTCTTCCACATAGTCGTTTTCGATCGTGGAGATGCCTTTGATGCCCTTTCCTCCGCGGTTTTGCGCATGGAAATTGTCGACCCCCATCCGCTTGATGTAGCCAAGCGACGTCATGGCGATCACGGTCTGCTCGTTGGGAATGAGATCCTCCATGTCGATGTCGGTCTCGGTATGCTCGATCTTCGTGCGGCGCTCGTCCCCGTATTTTTCGGAAACCTCGGACAGCTCCGTCCGGATTACGCCAAGCAGCAGTTTTTCGTCCGCAAGGATCGCCTTGAGTTCCCTGATCTTTTCCAGCAGCTCTTTATGTTCCGTCTCGAGTTTTTCTCTTTCGAGGCCGGTGAGTGCCCTGAGCCGCATGTCGACGATCGCCTGCGCCTGCGCATCACTTAAGGAAAACCGGCTCATCAGCGCTTCCTTGGCCGCCTGCGTATTGGCGCTTGCGCGGATGATTTTGATGACCTCGTCGATATGATCCAGGGCAATCAGGAGCCCTTCCAGGATGTGGTTTCTTTCCTCTGCTTTATTGAGGTCAAAGCGCGTCCTGCGGGTGACGACCTCCTCCTGGTGCGCAAGATAATGCGAAAGCATCTCCTTTAGCGTCAGTTCCTTCGGCTCTCCGTTGACCAAAGAAAGCATGATGATGCCAAAGGAGTCCTGCATCTGTGTATGCTTGAAGAGCTGGTTGAGCATCACCTGCGGGTTGACGTCGTGGCGCAGCTCGATGACGATCCGCATGCCCTCGCGGTCGGATTCGTCCCTGAGCGCCGTAATCCCGTCGAGACGTTTTTCTTTGACGAGATCCGCAATCTTGGTGATGAGATTGGCTTTGTTGACGAGATAAGGCAGTTCCGTTACGACGATGCGGTTTTTCCCGCCGTTCATCGGCTCGATATCCGTCACGGCGCGGCATACGACCTTTCCGCGACCCGTGCGATAGGCTTCCTCCGCGCCCCTCGTGCCCAGGATCAGTCCCCCGGTCGGAAAATCCGGCGCCTTGACGATCTCGATGAGCTCCCCGATGTCCGTCTCCCGCTCCTCTTCCACGCGGTTATCAATGATCCTGATCACGGCATCCGCCACCTCGCGCAGGTTGTGCGGAGGGATATTGGTCGCCATGCCGACGGCGATCCCGGTTGTGCCGTTGACAAGGAGATTGGGGTAGCGGCTCGGCATGACGAGCGGCTCCTTTTCCGTCTCGTCAAAGTTGGGCGCAAAGTCGACCGTGTCTTTATTTAAGTCCGCCGTCATCTGTGTCGAGATTTTGGAGAGCCTTGCCTCCGTATAACGCATGGCGGCGGGCGGGTCCCCGTCGACCGAACCGAAGTTGCCGTGTCCGTCGACCAGCGGATATCGCATGTTCCATGGCTGCGCCATGTTGACCAGCGCACCGTAGATCGAGGAGTCGCCGTGGGGATGGAATTTACCCATTGTGTCACCGACGATACGCGCGCACTTTCTGTGCGGCTTGTCGGGGGTGTTGCCCAGCTCTATCATCGAATAGAGGACTCTTCGCTGCACCGGCTTTAGCCCGTCACGCACGTCAGGGAGCGCGCGCTGCGCGATCACCGACATCGCATAATCGATGTAGGATTCCTCCATGGTTTTTTTCAGGTCGACCTCTTCGATGCGGTCCCGGTCAATTGTCTTATCAAAGACGTCGTCCGGCAGGTCGTTGTGCATGCTTTCTTGTTCCGCCATTTCCTCTTCCTTCTCAGATATCCAGGTTCTTTACAAATCTCGCGTTCTGCTCGATAAATTCCCTGCGCGGCTCCACCTTATCTCCCATGAGCGTCGTAAAGGTCACGTCGATGTCCGACGCCGCCTCCTCGTTCATGCCGACACGCAAAAGAATCCTGCGTTCGGGATCCATCGTTGTTTCCCACAGCTGCTCCGGATCCATCTCTCCGAGCCCCTTATAACGCTGGATCTTGTTATTCTGGTCACGCCCGACCTCCTCGAGTATCTGATTGAGTTCCTCGTCGGAATAGGCATACCATACCTTTTTATTTTTTTCGAGCTTAAAGAGCGGGGGTTTTGCCAGATATACATGCCCCGTCTTGATGAGCTGCGGCATAAAGCGGTAGAGGAAGGTCAGCATTAAGGTTGCGATATGGGCGCCGTCCACGTCCGCGTCGGTCATGATGATGATCTTGTCATAGCGCAGCTTTTCGATATCAAAATCGTCATGTATGCCAGTGCCGAACGCCGTGATCATCGCCTTGATCTCCGCATTGGCGTAGATCTTGTCGACACGCGCTTTTTCCACGTTGAGGATCTTGCCGCGCAGGGGCAGAATCGCCTGCGTCGCCCGGCTCCTTGCGGTCTTTGCGCTGCCGCCTGCGGAGTCGCCCTCCACGATAAAAATCTCACAGTTTTTGGGGTCGCGGTCGGAGCAGTCGGCGAGCTTCCCCGGCAGGCCCATGCCGTCGAGCGCGCCTTTTCTGCGCGTTAAATCCCTTGCTTTTCTGGCAGCCTCCCTTGCGTGCTGTGCGGTGATCGCCTTTTCGAGAATGATCTTTGCGACCGCCGGGTTCTGTTCCAGAAAATACGTCAGCTGTTCGCCCAGAATCCCGGACACCGCACCTCTGGCCTCGGAATTGCCGAGTTTTTGCTTGGTCTGCCCTTCAAACTGCGGGTCCTCGATCTTGACCGAGATGATGGCCGTAAGCCCCTCCCGGATATCCTCGCCGCTCAGATTGTCGTCCGAATCCTTCAACATCTTGTTGCTTCTTGCATAGTCGTTAAAGGTCTTGGTGAGCGCCGCGCGGAAGCCTTCCAGGTGCATGCCGCCCTCGGGCGTATTGATATTGTTGACAAAGGTATAGGTCGACTCGGTATAGGAGTCGTTATGCTGCATGGAAACCTCAACCTGCACGCCGTTTCTCGTACCCTCAAAATACATGATGCTCTCGTAGAGCGCGTTTTTGGAGCGGTTCAGGTAGGCGACAAACTCGCGGATTCCGCCCTCATAGAGGAAGGTCTCCGTGCGCACCTGCGTCTGTTCCTCCGTAAGACGCTCGTCTGTGAGCGTGATCCTTAACCCCTTGGTCAAAAAGGCCATTTCGCGCAAGCGCTGTCTCAGCACCGGATATTCAAAAACCGTCGTTTCCTTAAAGATCTCGGGGTCCGGCTTGAAGGTAACACGCGTTCCGCTCTCTTCCTCAGTGCAATCGCCGATCACCTTGAGCGGATAGCAGACATTGCCCCTTTCGTAGCGCTGCTCGTGGATCTTGCCGTCCGTAAACACCTCGACGATGAGCCACTCGGACAGCGCGTTGACGACGGACGCGCCGACGCCGTGGAGTCCGCCCGATACCTTATATCCGCCGCCGCCGAATTTTCCGCCGGCATGCAGAATGGTAAAGACGACCTCTACGCCGGGCAGTCCGGATTTGTGGTTGATGCCCACGGGAATACCCCTGCCGTTATCGCGCACGGTTATCGTGTTGTCCGGATGGATGGTCACCTCGATTCTGTCGCAAAAGCCGGCCAGCGCCTCGTCCACGGAGTTGTCGACGATTTCATAGACCAGATGGTGCAGTCCCCTCGAGGATGTCGTCCCGATATACATGCCGGGCCTTCTCCGGACAGCCTCTAACCCCTCCAGGATCTGGATCTGATCCGCGCCGTATTCGGCCTGTCCCTCCATGATGCTGTGCTTTACTTTTTCCGCCATATGCTTTAATTCTCCGCGGTCACGCATCCGTCCGTGACCTGAAACAGTTTGTTAATGGTAAGGCGCCCGCCCACAAAGTGGTCAAGCCCCGTACATGTAATGATCGTCTGCGTATCGCCGATTGCGCCAAGCAGATCGTTTTGCCTTGCGCTGTCGAGCTCCGACAATACATCGTCCAGGAGCATCACCGGTGACATATGCTGCACCTTCCGGATATATTCGATCTCCGAGAGCTTGAGCGCCAGCGCCGCCGTGCGCTGCTGACCCTGCGAGCCGTATTTTCTCAAATCAACCGCGCCTCCCCCTTCTGATTGGCCCCGCAGAAGAAACTTTACGTCGTCCCGGTGGGGGCCGGTATTGGTCTGTGCGGTCGCGATATCTTTTGTCCGCGAAAGACGCATCTCCTCAGCGAAACGTTCCGGGGAACAGCTCGGTTCGTACGCAACAAACAGCGTTTCCTTTTCTGCCGTTAAGCGCTTTTGCACGTCGCCGATCAGAGCGTTGATCTCCTCCAAAAAACGCAGGCGTCCGCGCATGATTTCCTCGCCCGCGGTGATCAGCGTTTCATCGTAAATGTCGAGAAGATCTTCGTTTTTTGTCCGCGGCAGATCCTTTAATACGGCGGCGCGCGCCGACAGTGCCTTCTGATAACGGGTCAGCGCCTCCATGTAGACATGGTCCGCCTGGCTGATCTCCATATCGAGAAACCTTCGGCGGACAGCAGGCCCCTGTTTTATAACCGACAGATCCTCCGGGGAGAAGATGATCATGCGGCCGTTGCACTTTTTTAAAAAATCCGACGCCCTGCGCATTTTAATGCCGTCGAGCGCCACCCCTTTGGCGCCTCTTGTGCGCAGATGCATATCGATCCGCATGGTCAGCCCGTCCTTGTCCGCAACGGTGCGCACATGCGCTTCCTTTTTGCCAAAGCGGATAAGTTCCCTGTCGGTTGCGCCCTTGTGGGATTTGGTCGTGCAAGATAAAAAGATGGCTTCCAGAAGATTGGTCTTCCCCTGCGCGTTATCCCCGTAAAAAATATTGATTCCGGGATCCAGGGCCAGGGACAGCGACGCGTAATTTCTGAAATCTTTCAGCTCGACGGAGCGGATGATCATGCCTCTACCGACACCTCTTTTCCGTCGCAGGTGAAAACATCGCCGGCATAGAGTTTTCTGCCGCGGCGCACTTCTTTTTTTCCGTTAACCAATACCTCCCCCTGCGCGATTCTGATATGCGCACCGGCACCGCTGTCTGCATATCCCGCCTTTTTCAGTGCCTGTCCGAGCTTGATATAGGTCTCTCCCGCCCGTAACGTGATGGTATCCATTAATCGATGTTTTTAAAATTGATCGGCAAAATCATATATACATACGTGCTGTCCGCGTTGCGGATAAAGCAGGGCGCTTTCGGATTGACAAAATAAATATCCAGCTCGTCGTCTTCCACCGCACGCAGCGCATCCGTTAAAAACTTTGGGTTAAAGCCGATCAGGATATCCTTTCCCTGTTTTTCTGCCGGAACGGAGCTGTTCATGGAACCCCTGGTGGAGGAAACCTTTAATTCCATCTCACCGTCGGTAATGCCAAGGATAATCGGTTTTTTATCGCCTTCCTGCGATAAGGTCATGGCGCGCTCGATTCCTTCGAGAAATTGTCTGCGGTTAATCAGCACCTTGGTCTCGTAATCGCTCGACATCATCTGTTTGACGTCAAAGTATTCGCCGTCGATCAGACGGGAGACAAAAAGCGTATCCTCCATCACAAAACAAACATGTTTATCCGTAAAATAGATGCTGACACTTTTTTCGGCATGATCCGATAAAATATCCCTGATCTTTGTCATGGAGCGTCCGGGAATGATGGCTTTTTGTTTCGGATACGAACCGCCCAGTTCACATTTGCGCAAGGAAATCCGGTGTCCGTCAAGAGAAACAAGAGAAAATGTGCTGCCGTCGATTTCCATGAGTTCACCGGTCATGATTTTATTGGCATCATTTGTGGAAATGGAAAACGCGGTCTGCGAGATGAAATTTTTCAGTGTCATCTGTTTGATTTCCACGCCGCTCATCTGTTCCACTTCCGGAGGAAACGTAAAATCGTCCCCGCTGCGCCCGGGCAGCGTAAAATGTGTGTTTTCACAATCCACGCTCACCATATAATGATCGTCTACCGTCACGGTGACGTCACTGCCGGGAAGCGTGCGTACGATCGAAGAAAAGAGGGATGCCTCGATCGCCGCATATCCTTCTTCTTCAACACTGCCGTTGACCTGTGTTTCTATTCCGTTTTCCATATCGTTGGCAATAAAACGGATCCTTCCCTGAGAAGCGTCGATATAGATGTACTGTAAAATAGACATCGTGGTCTTTGACGGGACAGCCTTGGAAACAATGTTCGTCCGGTTGACCAGTTCCTGTTGTGCACAGATAAATTTCATGCGCGCATATCCTCCCCGAGAGTGTAAAACAAAACTGAAAAGAATAATAATTTATTCATCATCTTTAGGGATGTGAATAAGTGTAAAACCACATCATATTATACATGATTTCGGGGTTTTTTACAAATTTTATATTCACATGTTTCAGAGCGACGGATTTAACTTTTTCACTAAAATATCCACATTGCGGATAAGTTCCGGGTCGCTCTGCAGCTGGTCCGCAATACGGTTGTTTCCGTTCATGATAGTGGTATGATCCCGGCCGCCCAGGGCATTTCCGATTTCCTCAAAGGAGGAGTTGGGAATAAACCGGCGGCACAGATACATGGCAATATGACGGGGAAGCACGACATCCGCACTGCGTTTTTTTGATACAAGATCTGCCTGTTGGATATGAAAATGCTCGCAGACCGCCTCAAATACCTTACTCATGGTGATGATATTATCAAGGGAAGGGTGTAAAAAGTCTTTTAAGACGTATTCCGCGTCTTTTTCCGTCATTACGTCGATATTATGAATCCTGTAATGGGCAATCAGTTTATTAAAAGCACCCTCCAGTTCCCGGATATTGGATTTGATGTTATTTGCCACATAAGCATAGGCGCTGTCATCGATATGATACGGATACTCTTCGCCGAGCTTTTTCAGAATCGCCATTCTGGTCTCATAATCGGGCGTCTGGATATCCGCAATCAGTCCCATTTCAAATCGGGAACGGAAGCGTTCGTCCAGGGTTTCCATCTGGCGCGGTGGTCGGTCGGAGGATAAAACAATTTGTTTTCCCGCCTGATGAAGGACATTAAAGGTATGAAAAAACTCTTCCTGCGTACTTTCTTTTCCGATGATAAACTGTACGTCATCGAGTAATAAAACATCCGCGGTACGGTATTTTTCGCGGAAACGCGTCATGACACGGCTGTCCTGTTTACCGGAGCGGATGGAATCGATCACCTCGTTGGTGAACTGTTCGCTCGTGACATACAGAATCTTCTTGCCGGGATTGTTCATGGAGATGAAATGACCGACGGAATGCATCAGATGTGTCTTGCCAAGCCCCGGTCCCCCGTATAAAAAGAGCGGATTATAGACATTACCCGGGGATTCCGCCACCGCCAGTGCCGCGCTGTAGGCAAAATTGTTATTACTGCCGACAACAAAGGTGTCAAAACGGTATTTTTCATTTAATATAACGGAGGAGGCCAAATCCTGATCCTCCGGATTATCTTCCCGGAAATCCGAAAGAGACGCTTCCGCCGCTTCGCCGGTGGTCTGTTTTCCAAAAAACGCCTCGGCGTCCTTTTTTAACAAAAAAACAATGGAAACATTGACGCCGGCCTGTTCGGACACGGCCACCTTAAAAAAGTCGATATAGTGCGCCTCTACATAATTTTGCTGGATCACATTATCCGTCGGAATCAAAATATAGACGGTCTGGTCTTTATAGGCCAGAAAGGTCAGCGGCGCTATCCAGGTATCAAAGGAAATATCCGTCAGACCGCAATCCTCGCGGATGTGCTGCTTGACCTCTTCCCAGCCCTGTGTCAGGCGTTGTGTGACAGAATCGGATGAAGACATAGAACCCCCCATACAGTCAGTGTTTGAGACAGATTCCCATCATAACCGACCGCACACAAAAAAGCAAATGTCTGGGGATAAGTGCATAACTTTGCAAAATATGCGCAAAAAAAAGCGGAAAAAAAATCAAGTGGATAAAGAAATATGGGAAAAGATGGCCTTGTTTCGGGTTTTCCACAAAATGTGAATAACGGGGGATAACTTTTATAAAACCACGACTTATCCACAAAATCAACATCTCGTTGTGGATAATTAAAAAATCCACCAGATATAGATATAAATTTTTTCTGTTATTTTTTCTTTTTATCAATTTTATAAAAAGGCAAAAACCTGCATAAAATCAATGCTTGACGCAGGATTTGATTGCAAGTATAATGTTACAGATTGACTGTAAATATATTATTCAACGGAGGAAAGTTCCATGAAAATGACCTATCAGCCGCATAAGAGGCAGCGCAAGCGCGTACACGGCTTTCGCGCCCGGATGGCGACCAAGGGCGGCAGAAAGGTACTGGCGTCCAGAAGACTGAAAGGCAGAAAGCGCCTGAGTGCTTGAACAGGGCGCTTTCGTCTTTAAAAACCGCAGATGCGTTCCGGAAGGTGTTTCGGAAGGGACGCGCGTTCGCGGGCGGGCGTTATGTTCTCTATATCCTGGAGCATGAGGAGCCCGTGGTGCGTTACGGAATAGTAATATCCAAAAAATGCGGAAACAGCGTGGTCCGTCACCGGTTTGCACGCGTGGTGCGCGAAGTCTTACGGACATACAGACCGCAGATAAAGAAAAACGCGGATCTTGTTGTTCTTCCCAAAAAGGGCGTCACCTATGCACGGGCAAATGAAATCCGGTATAAAGAAGCCGAAGAGATCCTTTTGGGACTTCTGAAGCGGGCACATGCCATATAAGGTATTATAATATGAAGAAACTCATGATTGCCGGGATCCGGGGATACCGGAAATATGTGGCGCCGATGAAGAGCGTACGATGTCCGTATATTCCGACCTGTTCCGCCTATGGCGAGGAGGCAATCGAAAAATACGGCGTCATCAAAGGAGGCGCCATGGCGGCTTACCGGATATTGCGCTGCAATCCGCTCTCCAGCGGAGGTTTTGACCCGGTACCGTAAAGAAGCGTTAAAAGGAGAAAGTTGTGGGGGTATATTTAACACAGAACCAGGGGACGATCATCGGTCCGATAGCGCGCTTGCTCGGTCTGATCATGGACGCAATCTATAATGCGTTATCTGCCGCGGGCGTTGAAAATATCGGCCTTGCCATCATTCTTTTTACCCTGATCGTCAATCTTTTGATGATGCCTTTAACCATCCGCCAGCAGCGTTTTTCCAAGCTGCAGGCCAGGATGAATCCGGAGCTCAAGGCCATTCAGGAAAAGTACAAGAATAAACGGGACAACGCCTCCATGATGGCGCAGCAGGAGGAGATGCGGGAGCTCTACGCCAAATACGGTGTCTCCCAGATGGGCACCTGCCTGCCGCTTTTGATCCAGCTGCCGATACTGTGGGCGCTCTACCGTGTTATTCACGCCATTCCCGCCTATGTCGGAAAGGTAAAACAGGTCTTTTTACCGCTGGTCACGGGACTTCTCGGCATCCCCGCAAGCTTTGATTTTATGCAGACGCTGCAGGGCGCGTCCGGCTTTTTGAACCAGTTTTCCAACGAGGCGTTTTCGATGTCCGCGGAAAACAGTTATGCGGTCAATACCTATGTGGATGTGCTCAACCGCGCCACCAATGCCGACTGGGCGGCGCTCTCTTCGGAATTTACGTCCCTTCCCGTGGACAGCGTACATGACCAGGTGCGTGCCATGAACAATTTCCTCGGATTAAACATCGGCGACATGCCCTCCTCGATGATCCGGGAAGCCTTTTCGGGCGGCCGGTATCTGATGGTTTTTGCGGCGATTCTGATCCCGGTTCTGGCAGCCGTTTCACAGTGGGTGAATACCAAACTGATGCCGCAGGCGGCACAGCCGACGGACAAAAACGACCAGCAGGGACAGATGATGAACAGCATGCGGACGATGAATACCATTATGCCGCTGTTTTCCGCATTTATCTGCTACCAGCTCCCGATCGGTGTCGGGCTTTACTGGATTGCCGGTTCCGTCATCCGGGCCGCACAGCAGGTCTTCATCAACAAGCGCATCGACAAGATGGATGTCGAGGCAATGATCGCCCGCAACGAGGAAAAATACCGCGAAAAGATGGAAAAACGCGGCGAAAAGACAAGAGATATGAGCAAGTATGCCGCAATGAACACGAGAAACATGGCGAGCAGCGCCAATTTTATCGGTTCCACCGCCTTTTCGCAGGCGGAAAAGGATGCCGCGGTGCAGAAGGCGCGCGATTACTATGACAGCGGCAAGGCCAGAAAGGGAAGCCTCTTAGAAGCCGCCAATCTCGTGCGCGCCTATGAGGAGAAGAATAACCGGTAAGGGCCGGGTAAGGAGTCGTACATGGAATATCGGGAATTTGAAGCAAAGAGCGTAGAGGACTGTATTACGGAAGCCTGTCAGGCGCTGTCCGTGACCAGCGACCAGCTGACCTATGAGGTAATCAACGAAGGCAGTGCCGGGATTTTGGGGATCGGCGCAAAGCCTGCCCTGATCCGCGCGGCGGTGAAGGAGTCCTCCGCGGAGGAAAATGCGAGAGCCTTTCTGACAGATGTTTTTGACGCCATGAAGATGACGGTGGAGATGCGCTGCGAGTATCAAAAGGAAGACAAAACACTCTCCATTGATTTGTCGGGCAATGAAATGGGCGTATTGATCGGAAAAAGAGGGCAGACGCTCGATGCGCTGCAATATCTGATTTCTCTTGCGGTCAACAAGGGCACGGACGAGTATGTGCATGTCAAGCTCGATACCGAAAATTACAGGGAGCGCCGGAAGGCGACGCTGGAAAACCTCGCCAAAAACATCGCCCACAAAGTCAAACGCACAAGACGTCCGGTGAGTCTCGAGCCGATGAATCCGTATGAACGCCGCGTGATTCATTCGGCGCTGCAGCAGGACCGGTATGTGACGACCCATTCGGAAGGCGAGGAGCCCTATCGCAAAGTGGTAGTTACGCCAAAGAAATGAGAACGTGTTGCGCCGGGGCGATGAGCACCGGCGCTTTTTTACAAAGGGGAAAGATGCTTTGAAGTCAGGGGATGTGACCCCCGGGGTCCATGACACGATCGTTGCCATATCCACCGCCATGTCCGATGCGGGCATCGGGATCGTACGCATCAGCGGCCCCGACGCCGTTGCCGTGGCGGACCGGATCGTGGTGAATGCGCGCAGGGAGCATGACCTGAGAGAAAGGAAGACCGCAACGATCCGCTTCGGATATGTCGTAAACGGCGAAGGAGGTGTTCTTGATCAGGCGCTCGTCAGCGTGTTTCTTGCGCCGCACAGCTATACCGGGGAGGATACGGTGGAGATCAATGTACACGGCGGACACCTGGTAACGGAGGAAACCCTGTCCCTTCTTCTGAAAAGCGGGAAACAGAAAGGTGTCCGGGGAACCGTGCGTGTGGCGCAACCCGGCGAATTTACCAGGCGCGCCTTTTTCAACGGCAAGATGGATCTGACGCAGGCGGAAGCCGTGCAGGATCTGATCTCCGCCAACAGCCGCTTTGCCATGAAAAATGCGGCAGAACAGCTTTCCGGACGACTGAAGGAACGGCTACAGTCAATGCGGGAAGCGCTTTTGCACGAGACCGCGTTTTTGGAGGCGGCACTCGACGATCCGGATGTGTACGGGGAAGAGCTTTCTTCCCACGGCGAAAAACTGAAAGCGGTGATCGGGGATCTCAGGCAAAAGACGAAAGAGATGCTCTCCACCTATGAAGAGGGCGCGCTAAGAAAAAACGGGATCCGCTGTGCGATCATCGGTCCCGTGAATGCGGGAAAAAGCTCGTTGCTGAATGCGCTTTCGGGACGCGAAAAGGCGATTGTATCCGCGCTCCCCGGAACCACACGGGATATCATCGAGGTCAGCGTACAGATGCGGGAGGTTCTTTTGCATTTTTCGGATACGGCGGGTCTTCGTAAGACAGCGGATCCGGTCGAGCACGAGGGTGTATTGCGAGCAAGAGAAGAGGCAAAAGAGGCCGACATCGTGTTGCTTCTCCTGGACATGGAAAAGCCCGGAGAGGAGGGTGTAAAAGAAACCCTCCGCACACTGAAAGAAAAGCCGCTGATTGCCGTTCTGACCAAGGCGGATCTGTATGACGAACAAAAAAGGGAAGCGGCCCAACGGGTGCTGAAACGGATGTTGGAGGAAGAGGGGCTGTCACGGACACCGTCAGAAGTGATCTCTTCGGTTACGGGAGAGGGAATGGATGAGCTGAAGGAGCGCATCCTGCAGCGGCTTCGCATCGACAGGATTGTGCCCAGGGAGGATTTTTATCTGACAAGCGCGCGCCACAAGGAGGCGCTTTCAGAGGCGGAGGAGAGTCTTCGTCTGGCAGAAGACGCCATCGCACAGAAAACCCCGGAGGATCTGTATCTTTCGGATCTGATGGATGCGTACCGTGCGTTTTCCGCGATTCTCGGAGAAGCGGTGGAAGAGGATCTGATCGATAAGATATTTCGTGATTTTTGTATGGGGAAATAATGGGAGCACCGTTTGAAAAACCGTTTGATCTCATAGTGGTCGGGGCAGGACATGCCGGATGCGAGGCCGCGCTTTGCGGTGCACGCCTGGGATGGAGGGTGATTGTTTTTTGTCTGAGCACCGATCACGTGGCGTTTATGCCCTGCAATCCGCACATCGGCGGATCCTCCAAGGGTCATCTGGTCCGGGAGATCGATGCGCTTGGCGGAGAAATGGGGCAGGCCATCGACCATACCTTTTTGCAATCGCGCATGCTCAACCTCTCCAAGGGCCCGGCCGTGCATTCGCTTCGCGCGCAGGCAGACAAGCAGGCGTACTCCGCCTATATGCGCAGGGCGCTCGAAAAGGAAGAAAACATTTTTCTCAAACAGGCGGAGGTGACAAAGATCCTCACGGATGAAGAGAATCGTGTCACAGGTGCGGAAACCGCAACCGGGCTCAGGGTGTCTGCGCGGGCGCTCATCCTGTGCGCCGGCACCTACCTTTCTTCGCGCTGTCTGACCGGAGAGACGATTACCGCAAGCGGTCCAAACGGCCTCCAAATGAGCGGCGCATTGTCAAAAAACCTGGAAAAGATGGGAATCCGGCTGCGGCGCTTTAAGACCGGAACGCCGGCACGGATGGACGGAAAGAGTCTCGATTATTCCAAAATGCAGATTCAGGAAGGAGATGTGCCGGTACGGCCGTTTTCCTTTGATACGGACCCGAAGGCGGTGCAAAAGGAGCAGGTCCCCTGCTACCTGACGTATACCAATAAAATAACGCACGATATTATAAAAGAGAATATTCACCGCTCCCCGATATACGCCGGCGTGATCGAGGGAATCGGCCCGCGCTATTGCCCCTCCATTGAGGACAAGGTGGTGCGGTTTGCGGATAAGGAGAGGCACCAGGTATTTGTGGAGCCGGAAGGCGCTCATACGGATGAGGTCTATATCGACGGAATGAGCTCCTCGATGCCGGAGGATGTTCAATGGAAGATGTACCGGAGCGTGCCGGGACTCGAAAACTGCCGGATCGTCAAGGCGGCATATGCCATCGAATACGACTGTCTCGAAAGCGGACAGCTGACGCCAAGACTCGAAATCCGCGGCTTTTCAGGGCTCTACTGCGCGGGGCAGCTCAACGGTTCTTCCGGCTATGAGGAAGCTGCGGCGCAGGGCCTTTTTGCCGCATTGCAGGCCGCGGCATTTCTGAAGGGAGAAGAGGGTATCCGGATTGATCGCTCCGAAGGGTATATCGGGGTTTTGGTGGATGATCTGGTACACAAGGAATTGACGGAACCTTACCGGATGATGACATCCCGTGCGGAATACCGCCTGCTCCTGAGGCAGGATAATGCGGATACGCGGCTGCGCGAAAAGGGGTTCCGGGCGGGTCTCGTTTCACGTGAAAAAATCGAGCGCCTCAGAAAAAAGGAGGAGGTTATCGCTTCAGAGATCCGGCGCATGAAAGAAACGGTGATCTCTCCCTCCGGAGAGCTGAACGCCATACTTGAAGAGGCCGGCACGACACCGGTGACGGGACAAACGACGCTTGCGGCACTGCTGACCAGACCGCAGGTAACGCTGCAGACACTTCATGCGATCGATTCCACAAGACCCTCCTATGCCTCCGATGCGTATCCGGCCCATGTGGCGGATGAGATTGCCGAACAGATCGAAATCCGCATCAAATACGAGGGTTATCTTTTGAGGCAGGAGAGGCAGGTCGTACAGTTTCGAAAACAGGAGGAGAGAGTCCTTCCAAAGAACATTGACTATCAAAGCATCCGCGGACTACGGCTCGAGGCGGCGGAAAAGCTTTCGCGTCTTCAACCGGAAACCGTGGGCGCGGCATCCAGGATTGCCGGTGTCAATCCGGCGGATATCGCGGTGCTTTTGGTATATCTGGAGAAACGCGCATGAGGGATGAATGGAAAGGGTTTATCGACGCCTGTGCTACCGTTGGCATCATGCCCGATCCGGCGCAGATCGATGCGCTTGATGCCTATTACCGGATTCTGACGGAAAAGAACAAGGTCATGAATCTGACCGCCATCACCTCCTTTGAGGATGTGTGGAAGCTACATTTTCTCGACAGCCTGGCGATTCTTTTTGCGGCCCGGGATGAGGACGGAACTCCGATTCTGAAACAGACAGGCAAAGAAACGGTTCTCGATATCGGGACCGGCGCCGGATTCCCCGGCGTGGTACTCAAGATCTTTTGTCCGGGACTCCGGCTTACGCTTCTTGACGCACAGGAAAAACGGGTGCTCTTTTTGGAAGAGGTGGCAGAGGCCCTTTCGCTGCGCAAAGATGGAGAGTTGCGGATCGTGCATGCGCGCGCAGAGGACCTTGCAAGAGATAATGCGCACCGCGCGCGGTATGATCTTGCGGTATCAAGGGCCGTCGCAAAGTGTGCGGTGCTTACCGAATATGCCGTGCCCTTTTTAAAGAGAGGCGCTGTTTTTGCCGCGTATAAGTCGTCGGCAATCGAAGAGGAACTCTCCGAAAGCACCCGCGCGTTGCAATTGCTGGGGGCGGAGATCGCCGCCGTGCCACGGTATACACTGCCCGGCACCGATGTGGAGCGAAGTCTTGTCTGCATCCGAAAGACGTCGGAAACGGATGACAGATATCCGCGCCGGGCATCAAAAATACAAAAAAGTCCCCTGTAAAATGTTTCACGTGAAACATTTTTATGGAACACAAGATATAGAAAACGCACTTTTTCGGCAAACCAGAGGTTGTGATGTTTCACGTGAAACATTTTGTTTGTAAAAAAACACATAAAAACGTGTAAAAACAGCACGCCGATGTGTTATACTAAGACCTGTATCAATAACCGGACCCGGAGCGGAAAAAAATGACATGAGCAGATGCATTGCGGTCGCCAACCAAAAAGGCGGCGTCGGAAAAACCACAGTGACCATCAACCTTGCCGCTGCGCTTTCGTCGGCGGGCAAGCGCATACTTGTGATAGATGCGGATCCGCAGGGAAATACGACCAGCGGCTTCGGCGTGGATAAAAACGCGCAGGAACACACCGTTTACGAATTGCTTCTTGGCGAGGCGGACGCGGACGCCGTCATTTCGCGCCTGGAGGAGAGCGGGGTCGACCTGATCCCCGCCAACGTGGATTTAGCCGCGGCGGAGATCGAGCTGATCGATGTCGACGGCAAGGAATACCGTCTAAAGAATGCGGTCGAACCGGTGAAGGATCGTTATGACTTTATTCTGATCGACTGCCCCCCGTCACTGTCCATGTTGACCATCAACGCCATGACCACGGCGGATACGGTGCTCGTGCCGATCCAGTGTGAGTATTATGCGCTGGAGGGATTGAGCCAGCTGGTAAAGACCGTGGACCTGGTCAGGGAACGTCTCAATCCCGCGCTGGAAATGGAGGGCGTGGTGTTTACCATGTATGATGCGCGCACGAGACTTTCCGCGCAGGTCGTGGATAACGTGCGTGATCATATCAGAGAGCATGTATTTAAGACGATCATTCCGCGCAATATCCGTCTGGCGGAAGCGCCGTCCTACGGCAGGCCGATCAATCTGTACGAACCAAAGAGCGCAGGAACGGAAGCCTTTCGTCTTCTGGCGGAAGAAGTGATGGAAAGAGCAATATAGAGGGAGGAGCCGCTTCACATGAAACGTTCGGGAGGGCTGGGAAAAGGACTGGATGCACTGATCCCGCCCGCAAAGGAAAAGCATACGGGAAAGGATACGCCGGGTGGCCACGTGATGGTCGACATCCATCGCATCGAGCCCAACCGCGCGCAGCCAAGAAAGACGTTTGACGAGGATGCACTGGATGAACTGGCGGATTCCATCCGGCAGGTCGGGGTATTGGAGCCCCTGCTTGTACGCGAAATCGACGGACAGTATGATCTCGTTGCCGGAGAGAGACGGTGGCGCGCGGCCAGAAAGGCGGGATTAAAAGAGGTGCCGGTCACCATCCGCAACGATCTGACGGATCAGCAGGTGGTGGAAATCCAGTTGATCGAGAACATCCAGCGCGAAGACCTGAATGCGATCGAAGAGGCGCAGGCGTTTGAGCGGCTTATCAAAGAGTTTCACATGAAACAGGACGACGTGGCGGAACGCGTTTCCAAGAGCCGGGTTGCGATTACCAACTCCATGCGTCTTTTGAAACTCAGTCCCGGCGTACAGCAGATGGTCATTGACAAACGCATCAAGGAAACGGCCGCCAGGGCACTGATCCCCGTAGAGGATACCGAGACCCAGTTTCTGCTCGCACAGCGGATCATGGACGAGGATTTGAGTGTCCGCGAGGTAGAAAAAATCGTCCGCAGCCTGGATACTCCGGGGAAAATCAAAAGAGAAAAAAAGAAGAACGAAGCGCTCGAAGCCATCTACAAAGAGCTGGGCGAGCGTTGCCAGAGGTCGCTGGGAACCAAGGTGTCTATTACGGGCAAGGGAACACAGGGCGCCGGTAAAATTGAAATCGAGTTTTATTCCGCCGATGACCTGGAAAAGATCACGGACCGGCTGATCGAAGAGGGCGTCTGACGAAAGGATGGAAGCTATGGGAATCAGACTGACGACAGAGGCGGGGACGCTTGCGGAGATGGGATTGAGTATACCCGTCCTCATTCTGGCGGTACTGCTTGTGGTGCTTGCGGTAATCCTTGTGCTGCAGATCCTCAGGATCGGAAAACTGGAGCAGAAGCTCAAGTCCTTTACCAAAGGAAGAAACGTCACATCCCTGGAAAACGAAATCGTCGGACTGTTCAAGGATAACAGGCAGCTGACCAAGCATGCATCCCGGAGCAAAAAGGAAATCGAAGAAATCCGCCACCGGATGCTTACGCATGTCAGCAAGGTCGGCATCGTCAAATATGACGCGTTTCATCAGATGGGCGGACAGCTTTCGTTTGCGCTGTGCATGCTGGATGAGGAGGATAACGGTTTTGTATTAAACAGCGTGCAGTCCGCAGACGGATGTTATTCTTATATCAAGGAAATCATTGCGGGACAAAGCTCCATCGAACTGGGCAGGGAAGAGGAACAGGCTTTTTTGCGCGCGATGGAAGCGGCATAACCGGAAAGAGGGGAACATATGATCGATATTAAGCTGATCCGGGACAATCCGGACCTGGTGAGAGAAAACATCCGGAAGAAGTTTCAGGACGAGAAGCTGCCCTTTGTCGATGAAACAAGGGCACTGGACCAGATGGCCAGAAAGCTGCAGCAGGAAGCGGATGAACTGCGCGCCAAACGCAACAAGCTTTCCAAAGAAATCGGTGCGCTGATGTCGCAGGGGAAAAAAGAAGAAGCGGAAAAAACCAAGGAGGAAGTCGCCCGCTTTGCACACCGCCTGGAGGAACTGGAGCTGCAGGAGACGCAGACCGCCACCGCGCTGAACGAGAAGATGCTTTTGATCCCGCAGATCATTGACGATTCGGTGCCGATCGGAAAAGACGACACGGAAAATGTTGAGATTGAACGCTTCGGTGAGCCCGTTGTTCCTTCGTTTGAAATCCCTTACCATACGGAGATCATGGAGAAGAAACGCGGCATTGATCTGGATGCGGCAAGAAAGGTTGCCGGCAACGGCTTCTATTATCTGACCGGCGATATCGCAAGGCTTCATTCGGCCGTTCTTTCCTATGCCAGGGACTTTATGATCGACAGAGGATTTACCTATTGCATCCCGCCGTTTATGATCCACGGAGATGTGGTATCCGGCGTGATGAGTTTTCCGGAAATGGAAGCGATGATGTATAAGATCGAGGGCGAGGACCTGTATCTGATCGGCACCAGCGAGCATTCCATGATCGGACGATTCAAAGGAGAAATGCTCAGGGAAGAAGAACTGCCCCTGACACTCACGAGTTATTCTCCCTGTTTTCGCAAGGAAAAAGGGGCCCACGGCCTGGAGGAGCGCGGCGTTTACCGGATCCATCAGTTTGAAAAGCAGGAAATGATTGTGGTATGTATGCCGGAAGACAGCAAGATGTGGTATGACCGACTGTGGCAGAACACGGTGGACTTTTTCTGCTCGCTCGATATTCCCGTAAGAACGCTGGAATGCTGTTCCGGAGATCTTGCGGATCTCAAAGTCAAAAGCTGTGATGTGGAGGCGTGGTCTCCGCGGCAAAAAAAATATTTTGAGGTCGGCAGCTGCTCCAATCTGGGGGATGCACAGGCAAGAAGGCTGAAGATCCGCGTCAAAACGGAAAACGGAACGATTCTTCCGCATACGCTCAACAACACGGTTACGGCTCCGCCCCGGATGCTGATCGCTTTCCTCGAAAACAATCTGCGCGAGGACGGATCGGTCGCGATCCCCGAGAAGCTTCGCCCCTATATGGGCGGAAAAGAAAGCATATGATACACAAGTATCTGCGTGCCGTGGGGTTTTCCCATGTCACCAACCGACAACAGATCCAGGAACTGATCAGCGATGCGGTCAAGGATGCGACGATCCGCAAGATCGTACGCCGGCAGGACGCATACGCCTTTGGCATGTTCCAGAAGGATTATGCGCCCGGCATCGGCATCGCCGTCTGCGGCGAGTATGACGACAACGACACGTTTTTGTTTGATTATTATTTCCCCTATCTCAAGAGCGACGGGATCTCGACCGCAGAGGACATTTCTCTCGAACGCCTTGCGGCACAGGAGGCCTATACCGGCATCGTCGATGAGGCGCGGGTCGGCGTGTCGCTGATTTTTTTCATGCGCAACCTCACCGATTATATGGAGAGGGGAAGAGAAAAAGATCATGCATTGCACGGCGCGACGCTGACGCTTTCGGCACTGTCTGACGGCGGCACCATCATGCTGCCCATTATGAAGAGCCGAAAGGACCAGGACATGACACGCAAAAAATCGGTCAAGAGATACAAGATGATCGCGGCCGCCAAGCGCGGGAACGAGTCCGCCATCGAATCGTTGACGCTTGAGGATATGGATACGTATACGGCTGTGTCCAAAAAGATCCAGGAGAGCGACGTATTCACGCTGGTAGACACCTATTTCATGCCCTACGGCGTCGAGTGCGACCACTATTCGGTACTCGGTGAGATTCGCACCTGCCGCCGGGTGCTCAACAGCATGACCGGCGAGAGTGTTTATATTTTAAAGCTTTTATGCAATGACATGTATTTTGATGTCTGCATCAATGCGGCAGACCTCGTAGGGGAGCCCTTAAGCGGCAGACGGTTTAAAGGCAATATCTGGATGCAGGGCCAGGTCAACTTTACGGACAGCGCCTGACAGGTTACAATAGATATGGTTGAGTTCCCGTAGTTTAACGGATAAAACAAGCGCCTCCTAAGCGCTAGCTGTGGGTTCGATTCCCGCCGGGAACGTCGGAAAAAGAGAGGACACCCCTCTCTTTTTTGCTTGGGAAGCTTGCCATACATCGGAAGGCTTATATACGATTTGAATACCGGCAACAAACAAAACGAAGCACAGGAGGACTTTAAATTGGGCGAAACGACAGGCAGGAAGAGAACGTATACCGTAGCAGAAATCCAGGAAATACTGGGAACCAGCAGACCGGCTGCGTATAATCTGGTCAAGGAAGGCTGCTTTCGTTCCGTAAGGATTGGAAATCATATTCGGATTTCGAAAGAGAGCTTTGATCAGTGGTTGGAAGGAACTTTGCCACAAGTTGAGGCGAAGTTGTCCTCCCGATCACAATAAATCGGAACATCTGTAACTTCGTGCCTATTAGGCACGAAGTTAACTGCTTTTGTGCCGTTTTCGGTGTGACGACAACCTTGACATTTGGTATAATGGGTTGAGTTAGACACGGCTAACAGCAAGGGAAGGACAAGGACTATCTGACATGATGGGGATTGTTGTGACTTTTTGCTACAATATGTGAAAAGATAGGAATCATACGATATGGCAAGGAATATTCACCAAATGACATCTAAAGAAATGGAGTCCGTGTGCAGAAGTATGACGGATTCCTTCATGGATTATGAAATGACGGGAACCAATCTGGGGATGCTTGAGCACTTGGACAGGGAACATTTTTATTATATGACGAGAAGCTATCTTGAATTGGCTTTAAGAAATGGCTCCTTGTACAGCGTCGGCGACAACCATGAAGGCCACTTCGTTTTTGAGACGCCCGATACCAAGGGAAGTATTTCGGGAAGCCTTTTGCAGGCGAAATGGATGCTCAAGGCCTTTGGTCTGAAAAAAGGAACTCAGTATGTAAAAGAAATAATGAATTCGGGACCGTATCTTGCAAGCGACTTCAAAAAAGCAAAACAACCATTTACCAAAATTGAAATCATTGCCGTGGCAAAGGAATATCAAGGCCGGGGATATATGCGAAAAATGATGGAGTATGCTTTTACGGAATCAGAGCGTTTAGGTATTCCGCTAATCCTTACCACCGATGACGAGAGGAAGGTAAGGATGTATGAGCACTTTGGTATGAAAATGGTGCGGGAACATATTGTATCTAAAAGAGCAACGTATTATGAAATGTTCAAAGGAGAAGAGGGTATAGCAGAAGTATCTTTCAAACAGGAAAGATATAGGTTAAGATTTTTGTCTTTACAACCTGATGTAAGTACAAGATAATGAAAGAGACTATGAAGATCGTACGGAAACTATCCGCATATGTGTTGTTGTGCTGCATGCTTTTGGCATGCGGCGCCGCTTCCGTGGAGATTGACGACGGCATGGGCATCCGTCCGCCGGATATACCTGCGGTGTTCGAATCGCCGCAGTATACTGATGAAGGGTACAGGCAGACGTTCAATGATGAAATGACCATGGCTCTGTACGACGCCATCAATGAATACCGAAAGGAAAACGGTGTGGAACTGCTCAGATACAATGCGGATTTGGATCAGGCCGCAAAGGTCAGGGGGTTGGAAGTGTCCTCTAAGTTTTCCCATGAACGGCCGAACGAAAAGACCTTCTGGACGGCGGAGAACTATGGGAAAACCGCGATCTGCGCCGAAATCTTTGCGAGGAACTTTGACACCGCGGAAGATGTTATGGCGGCATTTTGTACATCTGAAGCACATCTCGCGATTCTTCTTGATCCGTCTTATACAATCACCGGAGTGTGCTGCTATGACGACTTAAAAGGCGTAACGTACTGTGCAGTGTTGTTCGGGAACGCATCTTTTTAATCGTTTTTCCTGCCCCATGACATCCTTTTGGTTCATACCGGGATGCGATACGATGGGATTAGAAAAGGAGGGCGCACGATAGGAAGACATTGATAAAACCGCCTGTGAAGATCATCTTATTGCCGGTTGGGCGATCTGTTCAAAACATGCGACGCGGAGTTTCTCGGAAGCTATCGTGCAAACGGTTTTATAACATGGGGTCCCTTCGCAATCGGCGGCGGACAGAAGAAGAACGGGAGATGGTTCCCTTCTGCCGGGATCAGAGAATTGCGCTCACGCCGTATAGTCCTTTGGCATCAGGACGGCTTAGCAGAAAACCGGGCGAGACGACAAAGAGATATGAAATGGACACCTATGCCAGGTTCAAGTACGACAAGTCACCGGAGGAAACAGCGTATCTTGAGGAACCGTATACTCCCCATGAACTGGCCGGAGTCATGGCGCAAAACGGAAAGCAAAAAGCCGGGAAAACCGCAGCGAACCGGGTCGCCCGACTTTGTGTGTCCTCACCCGGGTTCCGCAATGCCCGGCGTTTTAGCCCGGTCATATTTCCGGTTGTTATATGTAGAAAAAAAACATATAATAACTATGTATGCGCTATTCCGTGGAACGAACAAACCTGGTGATTTCTATTATCGGCGTCGTACTGGCGGTGTTTTTTGTTGCGTGGTTTTTGTTCCGCGGCTCTCTTCTTGACCAGACGCCCCGTTATCCCGTACAGCCCCTGAATGAAGGATGGATTGTGACACATAATGACAGGGATATCTCCGGCGAGCGGCTGGACCGGACACGCTTCAGCGATGTGCGGATCAAGGATACGGCAACGCTTGAGACAGCTCTCCCCGAGGAGAATATCCCCGGTGCGGCACTTTTTTTCAGGACGCTGCAGTCCGCAGTCGAGGTGGAACTCGACGGGGAGATTATCTATTCCTACGGGCAGGATCTGCACGAAGAGGGAAGGATGTTAAAACGCGGCCTGTGCATGGCCAATCTTCCGGCGGGCTATGAAGGGAAAACCGTCATTATCCGGTTTACGGCAACGGAGCCGGGTGCCTTCAGCGGCCTCGCGCCGGTACGTTTTGGCAACGAAAACGATCTGATCCGTAAATACATCGAGGAATGCAGGCTGGCACTGTTTTTCGGTATCTTTCTGGTGGTATATGCCATCTTACAGCTTCTGTGGATGCCGTATCTTCTGATCCGGGAAAGCGCCTCCGCAAGACCGTTGTTTTCCGCACTGATTTCTCTTCTGTCGGGGCTTTATATCTTAGGCTACTATCATCTGTTCGAGCTCATCACAAACCGGCAGAGCGCCTCGACCTTTATCGAGTACGGCTCCCTGTATCTTTTACCGCTGGTCTTAAGTGCCTACCTGTGGACGTTGATGAGCGGACGGCTCAGGCGTTTCTATTTCTATTGCGTGATGACGGATATTGCGTTGTTTCTCTTTGCGTGTACGCTGCACGCAATGGGACTGGCGCATCTGACGCTCTTTTTGCCGATCGTCTATATTGTGGCTTTTGTAGAAAGCATGCCCTATATTTTGCTGACACAGGGAGGACTGACCGGATATACACAGACGGCAAATGACGAGCTCAACCGTCTGGCGGACCGTCTGGCTTATGTCGGATATACGATTTTTGTCGCCGGCGCCCTGCTGGACATGGTATTTTTTGTCCAGGCCAAGTATTTCGGTGCCGGAGAATCCCTGATGGGAATTCCTTTTATCACGATGGGCGCAATCCTTTTCACCATGGCACTGACCGCACAGTATTTCCTGCACGGCGTGGCACATTTGCGCGCCGACGTGACCAGGGAACAGCTCGAGGCCCGCGCCTATACGGATCCGTTGACGGGGCTCGCCAACCGCATCCGCTCCGAGCAGGAGATGCAAAACCTCAAGATCACGGACCCCTTTGTGATTATCTCCCTCGATATGGACGGTTTAAAAAAGGTCAACGATTCCCTGGGGCACGCAGAGGGCGACCGGATGCTGCTCGGGTTTTCATCCGCCCTCAAAAAATGCTTTGGAGACATGACGCTCGTCGGGCGCATGGGCGGCGATGAATTTCTCGTGATTCTCACCGGCGCACAGTGTGCCATGGTCAATGCCGAACTCAAGGAGTTTGAGCGGTCCCTCTTCGATATGAACCTGGAAGAGCACCATTTTTACTACAGCGCCTCCTACGGCTATGCCACCAACCAGGAAACGCATTACGGAAGACGCGTAAGGGATATCTACATGCTGGCGGACCGCAGGATGTATGACATGAAGCGCAAGCGCAAGCAGGAGCGGGAGGCGGAATCATGACCAGACGGAGCCGTAACCGCAGCATCATGCTTGTTATCTCGATAGCGCTCTTCATTACGACAGTGTCGCTTCTCTATCATTTTGTGCACTATCGTCCGGATTATCCCGTTCGGGAGTTTGCGGACGGATGGGAGATTTCATACGGCACAACCACCCTTTCGCAGGTCAGCACGGAGGCGTTACTCTCCATCCCGAAGGAGGAGTATGAAAACGGCCTGGCCGTTTCCCTTACGCGTATACTGCCCGAAGAAGATGAAGAGATTCCTTCACCGACACTTCTTTTGGACAGCTATTATCTGGCACTCAGGATTTTGGTGGACGGGGAGGAGGTGACCTCGTTTGAAACAGAGGAACTTGCCGAAGGCCGGTTCCTCAATGCGCAATACTTTTTTGCGTCCCTGCCCGAAGACTGTGCGGGGAAAAAACTGACGATCGAGGCGCTGATCGACGATTCCGGCGCGGATTTCTATCTGCGGCCCCCGACCTTCGGCGCACACAGGGATCTGTATAAGATGCATCTGGCAAGGAACTCCTATCCGCTGGCGGCGGGGCTTTTTCTCACGGTCTTTGGATTTTATTTCCTGATCGTATCTCTCTTCTTTTCCGTCCTGATTCCGGAAATCAGAGGGCAGGTCATCAGCGCGATTCTTTCTCTGACAGCAGGCGTATGGACACTGACGCAGTTTCGCCTGACCGCGCTGTTCATGCAAAGCGCCCATACGACAACCATCGAATATATCACGTATTTTTCCTTTGTACCGATCTACTATGTGATGCTCTTCCGGGTACACAGGATCCGCTATCATGCGGCACTCAGAAACCTTACGATCATCAATACCGTGGCACTGGCCATACCGATCATCCTGCATCTGACGGGGACGGTGCACATCACCAGATTGCGTATCGTTTTCTATGTCTGTTGCTTTATCATGACCCTGATCTGGTTTTATGAAGATATCTATGACCTGAGGAGCGGGCATACGGATCTGCTCAACACGCTGCAGATGGCGGGCCCCACCCTGTTTGCGATCTTTGCGTGGGCAGGCGCGACGCTCTATCTCCTGACGGATTACAGAAGAGACATCCCGCCCTCTTTTACATCCCGTGTCATCTTTTCGACCGGCGCGCTCGTCTTTGTTGTCACGAGATACATGATCTATCTGTTCCTGCTGATGGAATCGAGAGGGAGGCGGCTGGAGTTTGAATCGCTCACGCGGATTGCCAATGCGGATCCTTTGACCGGGCTCTATAACCGCCATTATCTGACAGACCGCTATGCATACCTCAACGAATCCCGCAGGGATTATTGCCTGATCAGTCTGGATCTGAACCATCTCAAATATGTCAATGATACCTTCGGGCACGGAAAGGGAGACGCATTGCTGATCGGTTTTGCGGATATTCTCAAAAAGTCGTGCCCGGAACACGCCTCCTGCTGCCGCATGGGCGGTGACGAATTCTGCGTCATCATGGAGTCTGCCGGCGAGGAGCAGGTAAAGACACTGGTCGCAAGAATCGAAGCGGAGTTTTCCATGCTCGATAAAACCGAGCCGATGATCCCCCACTCGGTTGCTGCGGGATATGCGTTTAAACATGAGCTGGAGGAAGGTGACGCCCATGCGGTCTTTCTTCTGGCAGACCAGAGGATGTATACCCGCAAGCAGGCACAAAAGGAAAAAGAGGGCCTGACCTACACGGACGAGGGACAGGATCTGTTGCCGCTGACGAGTCCGCATATGGACGAGAAGGTGTCCGTCGGAAAAATCACGCAGGAGGATGCGCCGCAGATGGACGAAGTCAGGCGCCGCAGGCTGGATGCCCTTTTTACGGCCATTGCAACGGCATCGGAAGATGTCAGTGCCTTTCTGTGTGACATGAAGTTTGACTATTCCCGCTGGGGCAAATCGGTAGTGGATTTCTTTGACCTGCCGGGCGAGTATATGTTCCGCGCCGAGGAGCTGTGGGAAGAACATATCCATCCGGAAGACAGGGTCGCCTATCATCAGAGTATAGAGGCGATTTTTGGCGGCGGCCGGGAAGGGCACGACATGCAGTACCGTGCGTTGTCCAAGGACGGCAAATATGTGGCCGTCACCAGCCGGGGCGTCGTCATCAAGGACGCGGACGGAAGACCGGAATACTTTGCGGGTTCCATTAAAAACCACGGCCTGCAGAGTCACATCGATCCGGTGACGGGATTGCGCAACCAGTTCGGCTTTACGGAGGACGTCGGGGAACTCATCAAGAGCCGACGCGAACTGAAGGTTCTTCTGGTCGGAGTGGCACAATTTGCACAGATCAATGATGTCTACGGCTACAACTACGGCTCACGCGTACTCTCCAAGGTCGGCAGGGTCGTATTGGAAAGTGCCGGCGCCAGCGCCGAGGTCTATCGTATGGACGGTGCGCGTTTTGCGGTGGTCAGCAGGGATTATACGGAAGAGGAGATGGCCAAGAGTTACCGCCTCATGCAGACCCGGGTCAAGGGAGACTTTACCGTGGACGGCAAGCGCCAGAATCTGGTGCTTAACGGAGGTCTTTTGACGATTGACAATTTCCGCACCAATACCACTACCGTGATGAGCTGTCTCAACTTTGCCATCAACGAGTCCGCCAATAAGAAAAACGGCGATCTGGTGATCTTTAAAAACGAAATGACCGACGAAACCAGACAGACACTCGAGATGCTCAATGTCATCCGGGGCTGCATCATCGACCATTTCCGGGGCTTTTATCTGTGCTACCAGTATCTGGTAGACGCAAAGACCGAGGCCGTGACCGGCGCCGAGGCACTGTTGCGCTGGCAGGATGATTTTTACGGCAACGTACCGCCCGGACGGTATGTCCCGGTGCTCGAGCAGGATCCGCTTTTTCCGGAACTGGGCACGTGGATTTTACGGCAGGCCATGAACGACGGGAACCGCTTTATGAAGGTTTACCCGGATTTTGTCATGAATGTCAATCTTTCCTACTCGCAGCTGGAAAAATTTGACTTTGTTTCGATGGTCTCCGACATCATCGAAGAAACGGGATTCCCGGCGGATCATCTGTGTCTGGAGGTAACGGAGAGTTGCCGCGTGCTCGATACGGAGATGCTGATCGGCATTATCCAGTCCTTAAAGGCAATCGGTGTCCGGTTTGCGCTGGATGATTTCGGCACCGGATTTTCCTCTCTTTCGGTGCTGCGCCAGATCCGCTTCGACATCGTCAAAATCGACCGGCAGTTTATCACGGACATTGAACGATCGGAGCAGCCGGAAAACACGATCCGCGCGATCGCTTTGCTTGCACAAAACTACGGGGCGGCCGTCTGTGTCGAGGGCGTGGAAACCATCGAAGCAAGAGACCGTCTGCGCGCGCATCCGATCAAGACATTCCAGGGGTATCTGTTTGCCAAACCTGAGCGGATCGAGGTGCTGCTCGAGGATGAGGCAATAGACAACGGGTTTGAAATTTAGTACAATTTGATAGCATAAGTCAACTGCTAAAGAGGTGAAAACCCATGCGGACAGCAGGCATTTTATTACCGATCTTTTCTCTGCCAGGAGACTTCGGCATCGGAGGGATATCCCGGGATGCGTATCAATTTGTGGACTTTTTGCACGAAGCGGGGCAGGGCGTCTGGCAGGTACTGCCCATAGGGCCGACCGGCTTTAAGGACAGCCCCTATCAGCCCGTAAGCGCCTTTGCCGGCAATCCGCTGCTGATATCCCTGAAGGATCTGATCGATGAAGGGCTTCTGTCCTGGGACGAGGTCAATGAGCATTCCTTTGGAGACAATGAGGACCGCGTGGATTACAGTGCCGTCTGCAAGGCACACCCCGCCCTTTTGCGAACGGCCTGTACGCATTTTGTGGAACAGGGCGGCAGGCAGCAGGGGGAATATACGGGATTTGTCAAAAAAGCGGCATCGTGGCTGCCGGATTATGCCATGTATATGGCACTGAAGGACATGCACGACGGCAAAAGCTGGGACCAATGGGATGACGCGTATCGTGTCCGCAACCGCGAGGCGATTGCCAAAGCGGAGATCTCCCTGGAAAACGCAATCGCCTACTATTACTTTGAGCAGTTTGTGTTCCACAAGCAGTGGAGTGCGCTGAAAAAATATGCCGCCTCCAGAAACGTGCATATCCTCGGGGACGTTCCCTTCTATGTGGCCTACGATTCGGCGGATGTCTGGGCGCATCCGGAGGTATTCAAACTCGATGCCGACTTTAAGCCGATCGTCATCGCGGGATGTCCGCCCGACGCCTTCAGTACTACGGGCCAGCGCTGGGGCAACCCGGTCTATGACTGGAAGGCGATGAAAAAGGATGAGTATGACTGGTGGATGCAGCGCCTGCGCCGCAATTTTGACTGGTTTGACATGCTGCGCATCGATCATTTTCACGGATTTGCCGAGTATTACGAGATTCCCTACCGCGAGGAAACCGCGGAAAACGGGATCATGATGCGCGGCCCCGGCATGGATTTCATCGGCAGGGTCAGGGAACACTACGGAACGGAGCGTATCATCGCGGAGGATCTCGGCACACAGACGGCAGTGAATGAGAAACTGCTGAAGGAAAGCGGTTTTCCCGGCATGCGGGTATTGCAATACGGATTTACCAGCTGGGAGAGCATCTATCTGACCCATCGTCATGAAAAAAACAGCGTGGTCTATACCGGGACGCACGACAATACGACCGCACGCGCCTGGGTGGAATCGATTTCGGACGGGGAGAGAGAATTTGCACGCGCCTACCTCAACTCCGTGCACACGGATTACGGACAGTTTACCTGGGATTTTATCCGCGAGGCCTATCGGTCGGTTGCGGATCTGGCGATTGTGCCGATCCAGGATTATCTGGTGCTCAATGCGGATACCCGAATCAACAATCCCGGCACGGACAGCGGCAACTGGAGTGTAAGGATCAGACCCGGCTCTTTTTCCGGGGCGCTGTGCGCCTCCATCCGGAGACTCTCGGAGATCTACGGACGCATTCCGAAGGATAAACAGACGTCCGCGACATAAAAGAAAGAAGGAAAGACACCATGGACGAAAATAACCGCTCCGACATCACACCGGAGGAATTTGCCGCCTCACAGGAAATCCTCCAAAAGCTCTCTTCGTACTATGACGCCCGGATGGTCGGACAGCAGAATCTCAAATTTGTACTGTCCGCCGCCATTCTTGCGGACGGACACATCCTTCTGGAATCCGTTCCGGGGCTCGCCAAAACCACGGCCGCCAAGACCATTGCCGATGCGATCGGCGGCAAATTTTCGAGGATCCAGTGCACGCCGGATCTTTTGCCTGGAGATATCATCGGTACGCAGATTTACAATCAGCAAACCGGCAATTTTGACACGATCTTAGGCCCCGTTTTTGCCAACTTTGTGCTGCTTGACGAGGTCAACCGCTCGAGCGCCAAGACGCAGTCGGCCATGCTCGAGGCCATGCAGGAAAGGCAGGTGACGATCGGAGGCGTAACACACCGGATGCCGGAGGATATCTTCATCGTGATTGCCACGCAGAATCCGATCGAGCAGGAAGGCACCTATCCCTTGTCGGAGGCACAGACAGACCGCTTCATGCTCAAGGAAAAAATCGACTATCCGTCCGCGGAGGACGAGGTCGAGATTCTAAACCGCACGGAAACCGGCGCCATCGTCAGAAAGGAACCGCCGGTGATCGGAATTGCCGATATCGACCGCATGCAAAAGATCACCGCCCGTGTCTATATCGACGAAGCGGTCAAGCGTTATATTTCTTATATTGTAGATGCCACAAGACGTGCGGACCGGGTATTACCCGAGGAGCTGTCCCGCTATGTGCGCATGGGCGCTTCGCCCCGCGCTTCCATCGCATTTATGCGTGTGGCCAAGGCGGTGGCGCTTTTGTACGGGCGCACCTACGTCACCCCCGACGATGTCAAGATTCTGCGACACCAGATTCTCAGACACCGGATTTCTTTAAGTTATGCGGCAGTGGCGGATCGCGTGAGCGTGGAAACCGTGATCGACCGTCTGGTCGGCGCGGTCAGAACCCCCTGAACAACATGGACGCGCACCGGATCGACATCGATTTTGAATATCTTTCGCAGATCCGCACGGCATTTGCGCTGCATACCGGACGGAAGACCTCCAATATTCTCGAGGGAGATTTCCGCTCGGTGTACCGTGGCCGCAGCATGGAGTTTGACGAGTTGTCGGAATACATGCCCGGGGACGAGGTACATGATATCGACTGGAAATCCTCCTCCCGCTCGGGGCAGGTCCTGGTCAGAAGATATGTGGCGGAGAGAAAGCATCATCTGCTTTTTATCGTGGACAGCGGAGAAAAGATGCGTGCGGATACCTCCGCCGGACAAAGCAAGGAAAGAATCGCCGCGATGACCTTCGGGACGGCCGCTTATCTGGCGGACCGTAACGGTGCGGATTTTGCGCTTCTGCAACCGGAAGAGGACACGATGCAATTGTCGCTTTTCAGGGCCGGCATGCCGCATCTGGAAAAACTGCTGACGCAGTGCGTCTCAAAACTGGGGACGGAGAGCACGTATGATGCGGCGAAGCTTCTGCAATTTGCCGCGGATCAGATCAGAAAACGCATGATCATTTTTCTGATCACGGATTTTGACGGTCTCTACCGGCTCGACGAATCCCTGATCGGCAGGGTCACGGAAAGAAACGATCTGCTGATTGTCAACATCGAGGATGCGTATCTGACGGACCACATGGCGTATGATGCCGCAGACCGCTGCTATGCGGACACAAGGATCGTCAACAGTGCCGCACTGCGCAGGGCGGAGATCGACCGGCGTAACCGGATACAGTCCTTTGCGGATAACCTTTTCCGCAGGGCAAGGGTGCAAAGCACAACCATCGCCAAAGAAGAAGAGATTACAGATCGTGTGATCGGTCTTTTTCGGGACCGGACACCGTAGGAACACCGGATGGAAGTCGAATTCAGCGTCGGATTGCATGATCCGTTTTCATACAGCCTGATTTATTTTCTGATCGCTGTCGTCGTCATGGCGGGAGCGGCGTTTTTGTTCAGTATGTTTTACTGGCGCTACCGCCTCCTTCGTGCGCGTTATGCGCAGGGCAGGCAGGTCGTCAAACCGCCGAAGGTGGTGTTGCCGGTAATCCGGCACAAATACCGCAGACAGCTCTTCCGACTGCAGAGCGCCATGCAGACAGAAAGCGTGGAGACACGCGTGGCCTATCAGGAACTGTCCCGCATCGTCCGTGCGTTTGTCCATGAGGCAACCGGGCTCGACGTACGCAACGAAACGCTCTCGGAGATAGAATTGCTGCACATACCGGGGCTGAGCGCTTTGGTAAAAGAGTATTACGGACCGGAGTTTTCCGCGTACGGAGCGGGAAATCCCGCGGAGGCCTGCGCACGTACGGCACAGGTGATCGATACATGGAGATGATCTTTCAGACAAAGGATATATGGACCCGTCCGATTCTGCCCGTCTGGGCGGTGGGCACAGTGCTTGCCGTATGCTTTTTCTGTTTTGTCACCTCCTGCATACTCCGGGGCGGCAGGGGAAAAGAGATGGTCTTCAAGTCCATCAGGATTCTTGTGGCGCTGATTCTGGTATTTATCATCAATCTGCGCCCGATGCATGCCGGAGACCAGGCGGACCTGGAGACGAGAAATCTGGACATCCTGTTCGTGGTGGATACGACGATCAGCATGTGGGCGCAGGATTATAACGGAACACAGGAGAGGATCGAGGGCGTCAAAGCCGACTGCGCCTATATCATGGAGCAGCTCGCGGGTGCCAATTTTGCACTGATCCGATTTGACAACCGGGCACAGATCCTTACCCCGTTTACGCAGGATGTGCGCAACGTCACGGATGCGTTTGATACCATCCGCTCTCCCGACCGGGATTATGCGCTCGGGAGCGATTTGTCCGCACCTTATTCCAAAATGGAAGAACTGTTACGATCTTCCGAACAGAAGGAGGACCGGCGCACCATTCTCTTCTTTGTGAGCGACGGGGAGATCACGAACGGTGCGGTCCTGACGCCCTATACCGGCCTTGCGCATTATCTTGACAGCGGCGCGGTCCTCGGATACGGTACCGCGGAAGGCGGAAGAATGCGCGAATCCGGTTATACTTCCTATGTGTATGATGCCGGGACCGGCCAGGCCGCCGTATCAAAAATCGACGAGAACAACCTCAGACAGATCGCCAAAGATCTCGGAATCGATTATCTGTATATGGATCGACCGGACAGGGTGGATGCGGTGATAGCTTACGCCAGACAGATTGCCAGGACCACCGTGTCGGAGGCCAAAATCGAGACCTTTGACGATACATATTTTTACTATGCCGCTCCGTTGCTTTGTATTCTGCTCTTCCTTCTGGTGCGGCAGGTGACGAAAAGAAAGTTGTGAGAACATGAGAGGATTATTATTCAGATATCCTATGCTTCTTCTGATCGGCATCCCGGTCTTTCTGGTGCTGTATATTCTTCTGCGCGTTTTACGAAAGGACAGCGCGTTTAAGAAGGGCGTGAAGGTGGCAAATACGGCGTATCTGAAGGAACTTGCGATATACAAAAGAGGCGCCATGCTGCATAAGGTGACCAGCATCCTGACGGAAATCTTTCTGATCACGGCGATTATTTCTGTCCTTTTGCTGCTCGCAAGACCGTATAAAACCGAGACCATCAACCAGGGCGTACGAAAGAGAGACATCTTTCTTTGCATGGATAACGGCATCTATCTGGACACGCTCAATGAGGAACTGCTGGACGCGCTGATCGATGTGGTGCGGGGGCTCGAGGGAGACCGCTTCGGGGTGTCGATCTATTGCTCGGCAACGCTTTTGTATGTTCCGATGACGGACGACTATGAATACGTCATTCAAAAACTCGAGGACCTGAAGGAGTATTTTACGCTGTTGGTCAAACTTGATCAGGAATACGGCGCATACGGTTACATTCTCCCGGATGCGCTGCCGGATCATATGAAGGATGATTATGAAAGGGATTACGCGCGGTACGAGGATCTGCATGCGGAGATCACGGTGCCGACGTACCTTAATGCCTATCAAAAGGGATATTTTCTCGTGGGCGACGGACTGGCCAGCTGTATGTACAGTTTTCCGAAATTCGGCGCGGAGGACCGCAGCCGCGTTATCCTTTTGTCCACGGAAAATACCAACGACATCCATGCCAATCCGCTGGTCGAGTTGAAGGAAGCCTGCGAGCTGTGCAAAAAAAACAAGGTAACGGTATTCGGGCTCTTCCGGGGGGAAAAGGCGTTTGACAATTCCCTGACCCCCAACAATGTGTTTTTGTCCTCCGTGGAAACGGATATGGACTACGCGGAGGCCAAGGCGGATCTGATCCAAAACATCGATATCACGGGCGGACGCGTCTATGAGTATGCCGAGGATATGAGCGTGAGAGAAATTGTGGAGGATATCCAGAAACAGGAAGCGATGCTGGTGGAGGAGATCGTGATCAACAAAGAGGTCGACCAGCCGGGGATCTTTTCCGTGCTGTTGATGGCCTCGTTGCTGATGGCTGTTGCCTGTGCTGCCGTGCGCGGCGTGTGAGGAAGGATCATGGAATCCCAAAAGACAAAAAAGAAGATGCCCAAATCGGAAAAAGCCATTATCGGCGTGATCAGCGTCCTTTGTGCGGTGATCTTTGCCGGCGGTCTTTTCTTTGCCCTGCGACATGTGATCAATGAGGCCTATAACCTTGCCTACCGCAGGGAGTACTATTTTGACCGTTCCGCGACCACGCACATGCATCCTCTAAAGCCGGAAGGATGGGTACCGTATTACAATACCGGCAATAACGACTTTCAAAACGGCAGATACCAGTCCGCCGTGGACAATTACATGATGGCCTTGGAGGAAATCCCGCCACACGAAGAAACGACATATACGCAGGAGGGCGAGGATGCAGAGTGCGAAATCAGAATCAATCTGGCGTTGTCGATGCTGCATATGATTGATTTTGAAAATCTGCATATCAACGACCGCGAGGAGGTCGACCGGGTGGTGGCAGCCCTGCTTGAGGCAAGGGGAATTCTGACGGCCGAGGATTGTGCGCATCTGGATGATCCCAACGGACATAATGCCGACGCGGAACAACTCAAAAAAGAAATCGACGAGATCCTCATGCGCCTGAACAGAAAGCCGCCGACCGGAGGCGGGGGCGGGGAAGAAGACAATCCCAGCCAGTCCCCGTCCGAGGGGGAGGAGGAAGACGACCTCACCAGAAGAGAACGGGAACTCGAGCAGCGACTCAATGACGAGATGAGTGACGCAAGGGAAGAGCAGATGGAATCACAGCGCAGGCGCGAAAGGGAAAGTGCCGGAGACGGTTACGGCGGTTACGGTAATCCGGAGGTGCAGTCGTGGTAAAACGACTCGAACGGCTGTATGAAATCGTGGAAGTCGGCGCATCGGATGATGTGGTAAGCCGCTGTTATGACTTTCTGGGTGTGACCTGTATCCTTCTCAATCTCCTTGTCAGCATCCTTTTCACCTTTGACGGAATCCGCGCACAGGCGGAAACGCCGCTTTCCGTCATGGAACTGGTAACGGTACTCTTTTTTGCGGCGGATTATGTGCTGCGGCTGATCACGGCACGGTTTCTCTATCCGCACCGCACGGCGCAAAAAGCCGCACTTTGTTATATTTTTTCTTTTATGGGCGTGATCGATCTGTTGTCGTTTCTGCCCTTTTTTCTGCCGGTCTTCTTCCCTGCGGGGGCGGTGGCCTTTCGAATGTTCCGCCTGGTGAGGATCTTAAGGCTCTTCCGCGTGGGCGCCTATTATGATTCGCTCAATGTCATTACCGAGGTGCTGCGCGCCAAAAAGTCGCAACTTCTGAGCTCGTGCTTCATCATTTTGACACTGATGCTTGCGGCAAGCCTTTGCATGTATTCCCTGGAACACGAGGCACAGCCGGAGGTATTTTCCAACGCCTTTTCCGGAATATGGTGGGCGGTTTCGACGCTTTTGACCGTCGGATACGGGGATATTTATCCGGTGACCGCGGCGGGCAAGGCATTCAGTATCGTGCTGACCTTTCTGGGCGTAGGACTGGTCGCCATTCCGACCGGTATCATTTCCGCCGGCTTTGTTGAGCAATATGCGGCCATCAAGCGGCGGTCGGACTATATCCGGGAAACGGACGTCAATTTTATCAAATTCCGCCTGCAAAACGGGGATGCCTGGTGCGGTAAAAGGATCCGGGATCTGGGGCTTCCGGAAAGCGCCATCATCGCCGTTGTGCGCAGGGGGACGGAGACGATCGTCCCGCGCGGACATCTGCAACTGCTGACAGGAGACAGCGTCGTGCTCGGGGCGGAGCCCTTTAATGACTACCAGGATGTGGAATTAAAGGAAATCGTTCTGTCCGCACATAATGCCTGGGTAGGAAAGCGGCTAAAAGATCTTGATATTTCGAGACAGACCCTGATTGTCATGGTCCGGCGAGGAGGACAGATCCTGACACCGAACGGGTCTCTTTCGTTCAGAGAGGGAGATAAGGTGATTCTTTACAGCAAACAGGATGTGCGGGAGGATTAAAAAACTATGAAAAGTCGCGTAAAATTGGTATTTTTCACATGTTTATGGTAATATATTCATGTTGTGCATTTTTATAGAAACGCTGAATAAGGGAGGCATTTGCTAAAATGAAAAAAGCAAACAGAATCGGCCGCGCCCTGGTCGCGGGCCTGATGGTGATAATGATCGCGGGATGTTCTTCGCGCGGCGGCGCAGAGGATACGTCCGGCGAGGAGGTTACGCTTTCGACGGAGACATCGCAGGAGGAGGCACCCGAAGAGACGCCCGTGACGGAAGAGGGCAGCCCGGTGCCGGACGGCATGTATCTGAGCGAGATGACCGGAGAGCCGATCGATCTGGCGCTCAGGGATCAGCGCCCGATAGCGGTTATGGTTGACAATGAAATCACGGCGCTGGATCATTTCGGAACCGCGGAGGCCGACGTGGTCTATGAGATGATCAATTCCACCTTAAACGACCGTGTCACGCGTCTGATGTGCCTGTATAAGGACTGGAAGGAAATCCCGCAGATCGGCAGCATCCGTTCCACGCGACCGACCAACATTCTGTTATTCCCGGAGTGGAACGCGGTACTGTGCCATGACGGCGGACCCTTCTATGTCAATTACTACTTCCACGAATGGACCCCTCATTATTCCGGATTTTCCCGCGTTCAGAACGGAAAGCCCTACGAATATACGGAATATGTCCTGAAGGGTGATGTGGAAGCGCGGATGAATAATACCAATGTCACGGAAAACTATGACGAGTACCGGCTGAGCGACGAATCGCATTTTACCTTTATCCCGTGGGGACTCGAGATTCATCTGGAAGAACGTTTCCCGCAGGAAGCCAAAAAGGCGGAAGTGATCGATCTGGCCGGTGCGTTCTGGCATAACAAATCCCTGCTGGAGTACAATGCGGAGACCGGTACGTATGATTATTACGAATACGGAAGACTCCATGTGGATGCCGAGGATGACGAGCCGATGAGCTTTAAGAATCTGCTGATCCAGCAGTGCGATTTCTACCAGTTTGACGACAGCGGATATCTGGTCTATTATACGGAGAAGGTCGAGGATCCGCTGCCCGCCTACTATATCACCAACGGCTATATGCGCGAGATCTTCTGGACCAAGCCGGATCCCATGGAGCATACCAGATACTTTGCCTACAATGACAAAGGGGAACTGGAGGAGATTTCGATCAATACCGGAAAGACCTATATCGCCATTGTTCCCGAGGACTCCTGGGAGGATATCGAGATCCGGTAAAACAATTCTTTGCGAAACAGGAAAAAGCGGAGGCCGGCGCCTCCGCTTTTTGATGTTGTTTTGGGCGGTTTTGGTATTTGTATATGTATAAGGCCGTTATTTTTTCGGCACATGCACCTGGTTGAGTTCCTTCGGCGCATAGAGATGGCGCGGAATCCCGTCTACCATGATCGGCGCCACATCGCCCTGGATGAGAGGTTTGACATAGGTGATGAATTCTTTGGTCACGTAATCGCCCTCTTTATTGATCCACTCGCGCGGAACGAGCTTTTCCTCGTTGGCGATCTTATGCACGTTTTTCACTTCCGTCGTGCACTGGTAAGGATCATTGGAGAGGCGCTTGAAGACGACCATTTCGCCGGACTCTCCTTCGTCCGCGGCCTTGACGGCGGCGCCGCCGATCTCTGCGGCTTCCGATATATCGATGCGGCTTGCCAGATGCGAAGCCGAGCGCTGCATGGTCGAAAGCTCGATCGAACGGGTCTTACAGCCAAATTCGCCGGCGATATAGCTCGCCAGATAGGAGGCAGTGCCGGACAGCTGCTTGTGACCGAAGGCATCGACAAAATCGATCGACTCTCCGAGGTCGCAGACATAGGTGCCGTCCTTGGTGTGGATACCCTCGGATACGGCCACCACGATGGATCCCTTTTCTTTCAGGAGCTTTTTGATCTTTTCTCCGAATTTTTTGATGTCAAAATCCAGCTCCGGCAGATAGATGAGGTCAGGTCCCTCACAGTCTTCGCCCTTGCTGAGCGCGCTGGCGCCGGTCAGCCAGCCGGCATTTCTGCCCATGATCTCGACGATGGTGACCACGCCCTTGTCATATTCCATACAGATACCGTCGCGGATGATTTCCTTCATGGAGGTACCGATATATTTGGCGGCGCTCCCGTAGCCGGGCGTGTGGTCTGTCAGCGCAAGATCGTTGTCAATTGTCTTGGGGCAGCCGATGAAGCGCTGTTCATAGCCCTTGAGAATGGCATAATCCGAGAGCTTTTTGATCGTATCCATGGAATCGTTTCCGCCGATGTAGATAAAGACGTCAATCTCAAGCTTTTCGAGGATGCCAAAGATCTTTTCGTAGGTCTCCATTCCCTCATGAATGGGAGGGAGCTTGTAGCGGCAGGTGCCCAGGAAAGAGGCAGGCGTGCGCTTGAGGATCTCTTCGTCGAGCTCATTGGTAATATGCTCGGAAAGATCAATGTATTTTTCCTCCAGCAGTCCCTGTACACCGTGCAGCATTCCGTACACCTTCTGGTAGCCGCGCTCCCGGGCCGTACGGTAGACACCGGCCAAAGACGCGTTGATGGCGGCGGTCGGTCCGCCGGATTGTCCGACAATGATATTTCTCTTCTTTTTCATGCAATACCTCTCTTCCGATGATCATGTGCAACGATACCATTCTATTCTTTTTTGGCGGTTTCGTAAAGCGGAACATGAAAAAATATGATATACTGAACGTCATGATACAGGATATTTCCCCTCACCGGCTTGATAACGGTTATCCGCATAACGGACAGACGGATCCTTTGGGCGTGGCTCTTTTCTTTTCAAAAGACGAAGTACAGCTGCTGCAAGAAAGCGACGGAGCACTGTCTTTGCCGTGCGTCCGGGAGCTTGCTCTTGCAAAGGAGGATGTCTCTCTGCAGTACCTTTTTT
Organism: Lachnospiraceae bacterium; assembly: GCA_017448245.1. GTDB lineage: Bacteria > Bacillota > Clostridia > Lachnospirales > Lachnospiraceae > Butyrivibrio. Next base: position 109,337 of record JAFSLV010000020.1, read on the forward strand.
TGCTCGATGAGACGCCCTGGTATCTGGTATGCACCGAAAAAGGACAAACAAACGTTTTTAACAAGGAAATAATGTCTCTTTCCGTACAGGAAATCCGGCGCAAAAAGCCTTTTGCCCAGCACGAGACCTTTGCGCTCCTGACGGCATATCATCTTTCCCGGTGGTACGAGGAAAACCGCTATTGCGGCAGCTGTGCGGCAAAGACCGTTCCCGCACAGGACGAGAGGGCGCTGGATTGCCCCTCCTGTCACAGGAGAATCTACCCGAAGATCATGCCGGCGGTGATCGTGGGAGTGACCAATCAGGACGAAATCATTCTTACCAGATATGCCAACCGTCCGATCGCGTATCATGCGCTGGTGGCCGGCTTTAACGAGATCGGAGAGACCCTCGAGGATACGGTGCGCAGGGAGGTAATGGAGGAAGTCGGGCTGAAGGTGACACATATCCGCTACTACAAGTCCCAGCCCTGGGCGGTGGCGGGAGATATTCTCTCCGGTTTCTTCTGCGACGTGGAGGGAGATCCGACGATCCGCATGGATGAGAACGAACTGAAGGAAGCGGTCTGGGTCAAAAGAGAGGACGTGGATATGCAACCGGATCATTTCTCACTGACCAATGAGATGATGATGGTGTTCCGTGAAGGAAGGGAACCCAAATATACGGCAGGAAAGGAGCAGACATGAAACTGGCATGTATCACGGGCGCAAGCTCCGGTATCGGCAGGGAATTTGCAAGACAATTGTCCAACCAGGGATATGACCTGATTCTGGTGGCGCGCAGCAAAGACAAACTGGAACAGATTGCCAAAAAGTGCCGCACCCGTGCGGAGGTTATCGCGGCGGATCTCTCAAAAGAAGAAGCATGCAGGGAGATCGCCGAACGGATGAAGGAAAGGGAGCTTACGCTTTTTATCAACAATGCGGGCTTTGGAAACATCGGACTGTTTGAAAGCTGTGATCTGGACCGCGATCTGGAAATGATCGATGTCAATGTCCGTGCGGTACATATCCTGACGCACGAAATTCTGGAACAGATGAAGGCGCGCAACAAGGGAACCATCCTGAATACCGCCTCCGTCGCGGGACTGATGCCGGGAGGTCCGCTCATGGCCACCTACTATGCAACCAAGGCATATGTGGTATCGATCACCAATGCGATTGCGGCAGAACTAAAGGAATCGGGAAGTCTCGTACGTATCGCCGCACTTTGCCCGGGCCCCGTGGATACGGATTTTAACGATGTTGCGGGCGTACAGTTTTCCCTGCCCGGCATTTCCGCAAGAAATTGCGTGATGACCGCACTGAAGGAATTGAAAAAGGGACGGATTATCATCGTGCCCGGCCTCATTGTCAAAGCGGGAAGCGTGCTTGCCAAATTACTCCCCAGGGCGCTGGTGATGCGGGTTTTGATGAAAGGACAGAATAAAAAGATCGAGGGGTGACGGATGAGCGGGGATGAAAACGGAGTGATCGGGGAAAAAATCGCCGCCTTCTATGATTGTTACGAGCCGGACAAAAGACGTCTCCTGCTTGCCGAAATCAAGGAAAGCGGTAATGATCCGGAAGCGGACGTAAGAGAGACGGTCTTTTTTCTGCGTCACGGAGAAGCGGCTCATCCGTCAAAACAAAAAGATATGTTTTTGATGAATTATATCTATCTGATCCAGATACAGGATGCAAAGCCCATGTTTTCCCCGGCAAGTGTCAAAGAGATCAGAAAGCTGCTGTCGGAGCTTGGAACTTCAGTCCTTTCAAAATACGGAGAAAGAGGAAGGGACGTACTGCATGCGGAATTGGCCAATGCGGCCGAGAGATATTTTCTCACCTGTCAGGATCCCGGGTATAAAAAGAAGTTTTTCGGACTGATACAAGCGACCGGGGAAGAAAGAAGCTACTACATCCGAAAGGACGCGCACGCCATTTCCTTTGGTGCGGTTGAGAACGCACATCTGGATCAGAAAGAAACGGATGAGCCCCTTTTGGGGGTTTGTGCCATTCTGATTGAAGCGGTGTGTGATGCCTACCGGAAGATGTTTCCGGAGGAAGCGCCGCTTCAACCGTAACCGAGATGTGCAAGCAGTCCTTTGCAACCGGCAGTTACGTCGCGGTAGGTATCGTCAAAATTGCCCGTATACCACGGATCCGCCACTTCGCCGGGCATGTCGGTATAATCCATCAACAGTGAAATCTTTCCTTCCGGATCTGAAGGCTGCACATCGTCATACGTATGCCTCCAGAAGGCCGTCCGGTCATCCGAACGGTCCGTATCGCCGTACATGCGGTTCATGAAATACAGGTTTTCCCTGTCCATACCGATCAGATAATCAAACCGGTTATAATCTTCCTTTGTCATCTGTCTGGCAAAATGCCCCTCGCAGGGGATACCGTGCGCTTTTAAGACCTTCTTCATCGGCGGATATACGGGATTTCCGAGTTCCTCCCTCGACGTTGCCGCGGAATCAATAAAAAATTCTTCCGACAGGCCGCGCGCGTCCACCATGTGTTGCATCACATAATGCGCACAGGTCGAACGACAGATATTGCCATGGCAGATGAATAAAATGCGGTGCATGTGCGTTCCTCCCGAAAGCTTGCTGACACTTCAGTATATCACAGATGTGAAATCAAACGTATCTATTTCGATACGTTTGCATGTGCTTTACAGGTTTGTTTTCATCGAACAAATCGTGAAATCATTGTAAAATCAGTCGTTGAGCGGCATCGGGCTTTATACGGATGGTATAATATGAACAGATTTCTTTTACGATGCAATCAAACAGGGGGATGTCATGAATATCAAACGGATTGAACCCATGGAATACAATATAATGTTTGATTTGATCCGCCGTGTATTTATGGATTGTGTGCAGAAGGAATATACGGAGGAAGGGACATCGTACTTTATAGAGAACTTCTGCACACCTGATTCCGCATACGGAAAGAAGATTGAATCCGGACAGGAAACAGCCTTTGGGGCTTATGACGAAGACCACCTGGCAGGCGTCATTACAGTTTCGGAACATGGCAATATCTCCTGTGCCTTTGTGGAGAAGGCGTATCACCGGCAGGGCATCGGGCGGATGCTGTTCCTGCATGCAAAGGATTTCATTGAAAAAGATCATACGCCGCCCTATGTAATCAAGCTGAACGCCTCGCCATATGCAATTCCGTTTTATGAAGCACTCGGGTTTCGTAAGACAGACGATCAGGCAGAGTATCATGGTATGGTTTATACGCCGATGGCGCTCAGGGTGCAATAAATGCTTGTGTTGGGTAAAAGAACACAAAAGGGGGAACAAAAAGCCGCATGTTGATATTAAATGCTTTTCCGGAAGAAGTGACGCGCAGAAAACAAAGTGCGCAGAGCTTGTGACGCGGGTTATTGCAGAAACACTAGGGTGTAAGGAATCCAGTGTTTCAGTTGCAATCAAGGATGTTGAGAAAGCTGATTGGAAGGAATATGTCTGGGATGCGCAAATTGTACCGGATGAGGCATATTTATATAAAAAACCCGGATACAGGTGCGATGAATGAATAAGATCATTGTGATCGGCAGTCCCGGTGCGGGGAAAAGCACATTTGCAAGGAACCTGCGTGATATAACCGGTTTGCCGCTGTTTTATCTGGATATGATATTCCACAGACCGGACAAAACAACGGTGCCTCCCGAAGAGTTTGATGAAAAGTTGGGTGAAATCATCAAACAGCCGCAGTGGATTATCGACGGCAATTATTTGCGTACATTGCCGCTACGGTTTGAGCACTGTGAACAGGCCTTCTTTTTCGATATGCCGGTGGATGTATGCCTGGAGGGCGCTGCGGCAAGGGTCGGCACGGTTCGGGATGATCTTCCGTGGGTGGAAACGGAATTTGACGCGGATTTCCGTCAGTACATCGTCAACTTCCCGAAAGACCAGCTACCGGAGATACATCGGCTGATCGATCAGTATAAGGACACGCGCAGGATTGTTATCTTCCGCTCACGGGAAGAGGCCGATGCGTATTTGGAAAAGGGAGTGTAGTACAAATGGAGAACTACAGGACACCAGAGAAACTGAATCAACGCATCTCTATTCATGAGAAGTATTCGGTCAACCGACAGGGATTCGGGAACTGGATCTTCTCGCATTATGCGCTTCGGGAAAACCTTCGCATTCTGGAATGTGGTTGCGGAACCGGAGATGTTTGGAAAAATCATATAGACGACATTCCTAAAGGATGCACCCTGACACTGACCGATGCTTCCGAAGGCATGGTTGCTGATGTTCGGGAAAGGTTTTCCGGCTGTCATTTTATTGATTGTGCGCTTGCCGATATTCAGGAATTGCCCTATGAAGACAATTCTTATGACATCGTGATCGCAAATGCAATGCTGTATCATGTGCCGGACATTAACAGAGAGCTGCGGGAAGCACGACGTGTTTTACGGGAGGGCGGTGTTTTCTATGCCTCCACCTACGGCGAGCACGGGATGCTGGATGTTCTTATACAGTGGCTGCCGGAGATCCCCTTACAGGAGAAGCGCAATCTTCGATTTACGTTACAAAACGGAGAGCGGCAGATAAAAGAAGTATTCTCGGATGTTGTCCGCCATGATTATGAAGATGCGCTTGCGGTTACAAGCGTACATGATATTGTTGACTATATTTATTCACTGCCATCCGCATCTGACCTGTCAGAATCGTACTACGATCAGATTGCGAGAGCCTTATCCGACCGTATGGAGAACGGCGTGCTGATGATTCCGAAGGAATATGGATTGTTTGTTGCTTCTTGAGCAGATGAAGAAATGGTAGGAGGCCTTATGGACAGACCAATCACAACTCTATGATCGATTATGTGGATATTGTTGTCGCAGCGGTTCTGGTTGGTGGGAAGGACACCGCCACATTGATAGATGATCACTTTCTGAAATCGGAAAACGAGTTATCAGGTTTGGGTGTGTTAAAATGAGCTAAAGCTGAGGCTAATTATTATTGAAGCATAATACGAGGGAATACTACTATGGTACAGAATTCACAAATTATTATGTATACAACAGAAGATGGAATAACAAAAATCGAAGTGACGTTGGATCAAGATACGGTATGGCTGTCTATTGATCAGATGGCAGAACTATTTCAACGTGATAAGAGTGTTATTGGAAAGCATGTTCGAAATGTGTTTAAGGAAGGAGAGCTTGTTAAAGAATCAGTTTGGGCAAAA
>JAFSLV010000021.1 GCA_017448245.1 Lachnospiraceae bacterium
GAATGGAATCGCCTGGAACGGCATTATTTTGAATTTGAAATAACAAAGCATTATCTGAAAAAATACCTGAGCGGAAAGAAGATTCTCGACATCGGCGGCGGGCCGGGGCAGTATTCCATCTGGCTCGCAAAGGAAGGATATGACGTGACACTTGCGGATCTGAGTGACGGTAACATCGCGTTTGCCAAAGAAAAAGCGAGGGAGGCCGGCGTCACTATCCGCGCCGTACAGGCGGATGCAAGGGATCTGTCCGTGCTGGGGGGTGAGGTTTATGACCATGTGCTTCTGATGGGGCCTCTTTATCACCTGTTTGAAGAAGCCGACCGCATCCGCTGTGTAGCGGAGGCTTCCGCGCATTTGAGCAGGGACGGCTTGCTGTTTGCATCCTTTATCGCGCTGCATGCGGGATTAAACTATTACCTGTCGGAATGTCCCGCAGACATTATACAGGAGCTGACACTCGCGCCCGAATATCTGGATCACCTCGCGGAGAATAAATCCTGGTATGGCTCGGCGTTCACGGAGGCCGGATTTATACATCCTGACGAAATCGTTCCGTTTTTTGAAGCATGCGGATATGAAAAGCAGGTCCTGTTCGCGCAGGAAGGCGTGACCGGCGTAGCGGAGCCGGAGATTCTGGATGCGAGCGAGGATGTCAGAGCGCTGTACCTGAAGCTGTCGCTGTCGCTTTGCGAAAAGCCCGAATACTTCGCCTACACACAGCATTTGATGTTCATCGGGAAAAGAGGTGCGGCAGGGTAACACTGCCGCACTTCACCTGTATGGATAGCCCGGATTCCGACAAACACGAATCCGCCCGGCACTTCATCGGGCATGCTGCATCTGTTGTTCGATCAAGTGTGCATATTGTTCGGTCAGGGCGTGTAATCTGTCCAGGGAGAGCGTTTTCTGCAGCGCTTCTTCCCGCGTCCCGCGCATAAAGGTCATAAACTGCCGCTGTAGTTCCGTGTACTCCTGTGCGAGGTCGGTTTCTCCCGCAAGCTCCAGCATCGTAATACCGTCAAGGAGCAGGGGCCGGAACAGGCTGTTCATCACGGGAAGATAGTCGTCGGGGTCATGCTTTTTCGCCGCAAATACTTCTATATCGGCACAGTTTTCCCGGATTACGGATATCGAATCACTCAGATACGGTACAAGTGATTGCATTGCGGCCTCGGCGGGGGTCACAATTCCCACCATCGTTTCGCGATCAACCGCGGAGAGCAATTCCTCCTCGGATAAGGACAATTCGGTCTGCTCGCCACTGCCCTCGTGGGTGGGATTTATGAAATGATATTGTTTGTCATATCCTGTGAAAACGACTGCGTGCTTTTCGCAGGTCGTTTGGATTCCGAGCATTGCGGGCTTATGTGCACAAAGATATTGACAAAGCCGCTCTTTGTCTACCGGCTTTTCGACCATGCGGTATCCGCGTGGAACGAGCCAGAGATCAAACCATTTTGCGCCCTGCAGCATGGGGCCGGAAAGATATTTGCCGTCCTCTTTGGCAAATAACCACGGCAGCTTGATTTCAAGCGCAATCTTATCATCCTCTGTATCCACCCCTTTTAACTCCATGATTGCGGCAAGCGCTGTATAGGAGCAGGAGGATTTGAAATGCATGTACTTCATTAAAAAACCTGCCTTCCGGGAGAAGTGTATTAAGTATATGAATCAGATTGAAAAAAATCAACCCTTCCGCTGCCGCACCAGGCCGCATCAGGCGTCTTCTCTCAACCCGTCCTCCGTTAAGCGGTAGATTTTGTCACAGACCTCGTCGATATATTTCCTGTCGTGGGAGACGGAAATGATTGCGCCCGGAAAGGCGCGCAGCATCTGACGGATCACGGGACCGGACAACGGAGAGAAATTGCGCGTCGGTTCATCCAGGATCAGGACATCCGCACCGGAAACGCTCATTTTTAACAGCAGCACCTTGGCCTTTTGACCGCCGGACAGATCCCGGATCGGATGCGACATCTCATCCGCCGTGTATTTCATGGCGCCGAGATAGGTGCGGATGCGGGTCGTCTCGTCCTTGTCGCCTGAGGGCGCAAGGTATTCCACGGGGGTCAGGGAAAGCTCCAGCAGGTCCTCGTAATTTTGCGGCATATAGACCGCATGCAGGTCCTTGCGCGTAAGAAGCTCTTCCGCAATGTGCTTCAGCAGCGTCGTTTTGCCCGCGCCGTTTCTCCCGATGATACAGATTTTTTCCGGTCCGCGCACGCGTAAGAAGATGTCATGTGAAAGAACCGGACCGTCTTCTGTATGTGCGGCATGCGTCCCCGCACATCCTGTCGGAGGCGCGCCTGTATTTGCGTTGTCAGCGGAAGGCACACATAATTTCTGCAGGGTCAACTCCAGGACGTTTTTTCCCGCGGGAAGGCCCGCGCCCTCCCCCAGCTTGAAGAACATGGGGCTCTCCTCCTCCGGGAGTTGTGTCATCTCCGCATGCTCCCGTTCATAGCGGTGCTCCAGGGATTTGACGGCCCTCATTTTCTTTTTCAAAAGACGCCCGGTGGACGGATCCTGGCGGCTGACCGTCCGCAGCGCGTGCTCCACACTTTGCTCGATTCTGTGGAAGCGCGCCATCTGCTTTTTCTCCTCCCTGCGTTCGTTCAGCGCGAGCTGTGTCTGTCTGGAAAAAGCGTCCCTGCGCTCCGTAACATACTGCGTATATGGCATATTGGCAACCGTCACCTTCGGCGTCCGCTTTCTTTTCAGCTGCTCGATATGGATGACGCGCGTGGCCGTGTTTTCGATCAGTGTCTCGTCGTGGGAGATGTAGAGGACGCCCGCCTTGGTTTCGCGGATCATGCGCTCCAGCCATTCGAGCGTTTCGATGTCGATGTCGTTCGACGGCTCATCCAGAAGGAGCATGGTCGGTTCCTTCAGCAGGAGCCTTGTCATCTGCGCCTTGACCTTTTCTCCGCCGGAGAGCGTATGCATCACCTGGCCGCTGTAAGGAAAATCCTCCGCCAGTCCCACGGCATGCAAAAGTGCATACACCTCCTTCGGATTTGCGTCCTGCAAAAGCTGCTCCTCGGAAAAAAAATCATACACTCTCTTTGCGGCATCTTTCTTCGGCAACTCCTGCGGAAGGTAGCCGATACGCTCGCCCGTAACGATGCGCTCTCCCGCCGCCTCCGTATAATCCGCAATCATCTTCGGATCCGCCATCCATTTTAAGAGCGTGCTTTTTCCGTTTCCCTCCTCACCGATACAGACAACCCTGTCGCCGGGATGCAGGACAAAGGAAAAGCCGGACAACAAAACGCGGTTGTCCTTTGCATGTGTGATGGTAAGGTCTTTGATCTGAAACATGCTTAGTCCTCCTTTTCCCGTACCGCTTCATATACGACACGGTTGTGACGCGCCGGCAGGCAGATGAAGAGGAGCATGACCGCAAGGTCAATCGCGCAAAGCAAAACGACGCCCGTGCGCAGCGGCATCACCTCACCGAGGGCGCCCGCAAACAGCGTAAAGATGAAACTCTCGCAATCCTATATCACCAAAATGCCCCCGGCCGCAGCCGGGGGCATCACAAGTTCATCCGTGCGTGTTTTTCCGGGACAGACGTGCAAAACTAAGGAGAATCGTCTTCCGGGATACAAAAAAACAGGCTTCCGCGGGATGATCAGGA
>JAFSLV010000022.1 GCA_017448245.1 Lachnospiraceae bacterium
AATCTTCAAGAAGTGGTACAATAAAATCCATGAGAGTATCCCCCTTTTAAAGGTATTTTTTTCCCAAAACCATTATACCCAAAGGTGAGATACTCTCTTTCTTTTATTTTTTATTCAACTGACACTTTCTTTACTCCATTGATGCGCTCAGGCGACCACGGAATAGTTTTCCCTGCAGCTCACCATGACATCGCGTTCGAGCACGAAGCCCTCCATGACGACAAAGTGCACCTTTGCGCGGTCCAGGTCGATCCGCACATCCGTCATCGGCTCATCGAGCGGGATCTCCACGTCCTGCCAGGAGACGGCCTCCTTGGTGCCCATGTCCTTGCCGATGTTGAAGACACCGTTGCGTCTTGCGCTCTGCATCCTGCGCCCGACCTCCAGGCGCGATTTCAGGCCGGTCAGGCGTAGAATCGCATCGGGGATGTGCAAAAAGAAAAATACCGCCGCGGACAATAAAAGCAATCCCGCGGCCTGAAAAAGAGCATATTCCGCACCGGTAACCATACGCCAAAGAGACAACAGTCCGGACACCGCAAACATCAAAAAGAAAAGGATCCTTGCAATATCCTCCATGCGGCTCTCCAGTGTCTTTTCCCTTTGATTTCTCAGATCATAATAGACTTCCGCGATATGACGGTAGCGGCGTTCTTTTTCGGGCATCGTGCATTTCGTGATGATATGCCGCATTCTGCGGGATATTCCGCGCAGCCTCCGGACGGAGGTTGCTCCGCCGCTCAGGAGTGCACACAGCGTCTTTCCGAGTGCGTAGATATCCGTTTCCTCACCGATCAGTGCGGCGCGCATGCCGTACTGCTCCGGTGCGGCATAGCCTTTGGTCCCGAAGGGAACATAGGATTGACGCATCCCCCCGGATGCGGTATGGAGGCAGCCGAAATCGATCAGCACCGCCCGTCCGTCCGGCCGCAGGATGATGTTTGAGGGCTTGAGATCGCGATAGACCAGCATGTCGCTCCTGCTGTGCAGATAGCCGATCACGTCCGCGATCTGCACGCCGATCCGCGCCGCCGTCTCTTCCTCCATCGGTCCCTTCGTGCGCAGGATCCTCTCGAGCGTCATGCCTTCGACATATTCCGTGACCATCAGCAGACGGTTTCCCTCACGCAGTGCGTCGACGATTCTGACGAGTCCCGGATGCTCGAGTGTTTTGAGTGCTTCGATCTCCGTGCACAGTGCGGTGAAGGCAACGTCGGCATCGTCCCCCGCAATCTCCGCTTCCTTGATCACCCACCTTGTCGTGCCGGAAAGATCATATGCCAGATAAACCCGGCTCATCGACCCGGTGGCCAGTTTTTTTTCGATGACATAGGTATCACCGATGATCTCTCCCGCGCGCAGCATCCGTCCCCGTACTCCTTAGTTGACGCTGAGCATCACGGCAAACGCGTCGTCACGCTCACCTCTTCTTCTGACAAAACGGGTCATGACCTTTAAGGCGTGCTGCATCCTCCGCTCGGAGGCGCCGATCGTTTTTTTGAGCATCTTGCGGAGTCTTTCCTTGTCCTGCAGACGCCAGAAACCGTCGGAGCACAGAAGGAATCCCGTCCTGCGCTCGGTATATCCCCGCACAAAGACCGGAACCGCGGGTGCCGCATCCTCCGGTCCGGCGTTTGACTCCTCCCCGGTAAGCATCCGCCACTCACCCCCCTTTGCATACAGGGCATTGGCGCTTCCGATGCGCATCAGCAGGTATTCGCCCCCCATGAGCAAAAGACAACTCGTCCTGGTCGCGGCATCGGTCCGGTAGAGACGTTTGTATCCGGCGAGCCGCACCTGCACTTCCCCGGCAATCGACGCAAGGCGCTGCCTGATCGCCGGCTCCGCCGCGTCAAACATCCGCTTCGTAAAGCTGTGTCTGCCGTGGTCGGATTGCAGCACTTCGGTCAGGACGCGGCCTTTGTTTTCTTCGCCGAGTATCTCCTCCGCATCCGCAAGGATTGCGGGCAGCTCCTCCTGAAACCATGCCGCAAAACGTTCCGCCACCAGTGCGCTTGTCCGTCCCGCGTGGGACGCATCGTTGATCCCGTCGCACAGCACCGCAAACGCGATCCTCCCGTAACGCATCGACGCCGCCACCTTGAGTACGGCGGCATCCTTGCAGAGCGCACGCGTCGTACCCGCATCCGTGGATACACAACCCCTGATATGCATGTGTTTTCCCCCTGATCGTCCTGACTGTCCATACACCGGAAAAGGTGCCGCGATCTGCGGCCAAAGGTCAAGCCCCGGACATGAGAATGTCACGGGGCTTTATCATACATGATCTTTGCCGGTTTGAAAACCAGCAATTTTACCTAAATTATGCCTTTCTTTTAGTCTAACATGCCCTGCATTTCCTGCACCGCATACTCGAGCTGGTTGTCCGTGCCGTCTTTTTCATAGGCCTCGGCGTCATATTCCACGACAATATCCGGCTCGATGCCGATACCGTGGATATTATTGCCGGCAGGCGTATAATAGTCGCTGACCGTCACCTTCATGCCCGTACCGTCGTCAAAGAAGAAAATCCGCTGCACGATGCCCTTGCCAAAGGTCGTCGTGCCGATGAGCGTGCCCTTTTCATAGTCCTTGATGGCACCCGCGAGGATCTCCGAAGCGGAAGCGGAATTGCCGTTGACCAGTACGACAAGCGGGATCTGTATTTCGTTCTTTCCATTCGACTCGTAACTCTCCCTGTATCCGCTCTTGTCGATCGTATAGACGATCTCTCCCGCCGGCAGCATCTCCTCCGCGATCAGGCATACCGTTTCGAGGCTGCCGCCCGGATTGGACCTGAGGTCCAGAATCATGCCGCGCATGCCCTGCGACTGCAGATCCTCATAGGCCGTCACGAACTGCTCGTAGGTCACCGTGTCAAACTCCCGGATCTGCAGATAGCCGATCTTGTCCTCGAGCATCTCGTAGATCACGGTCTGTGACTCGACCCTGCGTCTCGTCAGCGTAAATGTCATCTCTTCGGAGCCGCGCAGGATCACGACCGTCACGTCGGTTCCCTCCGGTCCCCGGATCATGCCCGCCACCTCATCGGTCTGCATGCCCTCGGTCGAGGTACCGTCGACCTCCCAGATCACGTCGTTTTCCCTCAGCTGTGCCTCTTCCGCGGGAGACCCGGGAATCACGCCGCTGATATAGGCCCGGTTCATCTCCTCGTGCAGCGAGATATAGGCACCGATTCCGTAATAGACGCCCGTGGTCTGCTGCATCAGCGCGTTGACTTCTTCTTCCGTATAGTAAACCGAATAGATATCTCCGAGCGAATTGACCAGACCGCTGTACATGCCGTCACGCATCTGATCGGGTGTCACGTCGTCCTTGTAATAATACGTATCGATCGTTTCGTTGATCAGCGCAATCTTGTCGCGTGTCTCCTCATCGAGCAGATCACTGCCGCTCCCCTGCAGGGCCCCGCCTCTCTGTGCGGGATAAAAGACGGCAAAGACGACCAGACACAACAGTGTTGCGGCCACCAGACCCACGATCAGGCCGATGAAAAACCTGCCGCCTCCGCCCTTTTGTGCGGGTGCCGGCGCATTGCCGAGCGCATAGATGTCCACCGGTCCCGCCGGGGGCGGCGCCTGCGCGTACATCTGCTGCTGCGTCTGCGCGTACATCTGCTGCTGCGGCTGCTGTGGTTGTTGCTGAGGTTGATACTGACCGGACATATCCATGATGAAAACTCCGTGCGGATGCTATCTGGGATCGTAGAGATAATTCCACGGCGTGACTGCGTTACCGTTGAGCATCACCTGGAAGTGCAGATGATTGCCGGTTGACCAGCCGGTGGTGCCCACCGCCGCGATCTTGTCGCCTGCCGATACCTCCTGTCCCTGCGTGACATAGATGGCACTTGCGTGCATATAGATCGTTTCGAGTCCGGATCCGTGGCTGATCCAGACATAATTGCCCATGGAAGACGAATAACCGCAGTACTTGACGATGCCGTTGTAGGCCGCAAGGATCGGCGACCCTGCCGGCGCCGCCATATCGACGCCCTTGTGGTTGCCGGAATAGGCGCCGGTGCGGTAGCCGAAATCGCTGGAAATATACGTGTACGACGGGCAGGGCCATATAAACGTGCCTCCGTCATACGGATTGCCGTACTGGATATAACTCAGTTCTCTCTGCAGGCGCGCAATCTCTTCTTCCCGTGCGGCGATCTGCGCATTGTACTGGTCGATCTCCGCCTGCGAGGCATTGATCTCCTGCGTCAGACCCGCGATCTCATTGGTCTTTTCCGCACTCAGTATCTGCAGATTCTGCTGTTCCTGCTCCTGTTCCTGAATGGCGAGATCCAGTGTCCGCTCCTCTTCCTCGAGCGTCTGTCTGGTGAGCGCCACCATCTCCGTCGCTGCCATATACTCGTCGAGCTTGCCCCTGTCATAGGCGGCGATCTGCTCGATATACTGCGCCTTGTTGAGCATTTCGGAAAAAGAGCCGGCCTCCAGCATCAGATTGATCGTCACATTATTGCCGCGCTCATACATGAAGCGGATGCGTTCCTTCATCGCCTCGTACTGCGCGTTTTGCACGTCGATCGCCTCGGCCAGCTCCCAGCGCACCTCCTCGATCTCCAGACGCTTGGCCTCGATCTGTGCGTCCAGGTCCGTGATCCGCATCTGGATATCTCCCAGTGCCACATCGATTTGCTGCACATAATTATTGAGGTCTTCCCTGCTGCTCTGCAGCTGGTTGCGAATCCGCTCGACATCCGTCCTTGCGGCCTCGAGCTGTTCCCTCTCATCCCTGGTGTTTGCGATCTGGTTCTGATACTCCCTGATCCGTTCGTCCCTGCTGCCTTCCTGCGCATACACGGTCAGCATCCTGCCGTGATATTCCGCACATTCCAGACAGCAGACCGCAACCAGTGTGACCGCCAAGGCTCTGAACAGACGTCTTTTTTTTCTCATCCCCCGGTCCTCTCTCAAGTCATTACACACGCAGATGTCTGCGTACGGTAATCATGGATCCGAAAAAGCCGATGCCGACACCGATAATCACGGTGATCAGCATCAGGTTGCCGAAAAATGCCGATGTCGGCAAAAACGAAAAGAAGGATTTGAGCATCGTAAACCGCGAGGAAAAATAATCCGTTGCGGCCCGGTAGATCAGATACACAATGCCCATCGGCAATAACGATCCGATCAGTCCGATGATGATCCCTTCAATGACAAACGGCGCGCGCACGATAAAGTCCGTGGCGCCGATATATTTCATGATGGTGATTTCCTCGCTGCGGATGGAGATACCGACCGCCACCGTATTGCTGATCAGGAACACGGAAACGGCAATCAGCAGCGCGATGATGCCAAAGGATACCAGTGCGATCAGCCGGTTGGCCGCAGACAGCGTGCTCGCCGCAATCTCCGAACGGTTGACGACACGCACGATGTTGACACTTTCGATATAGGACACGAGCGATGACTGTCTGGACACATCCGTCATATAGATCTGCAGGTTGGAGCTGTCCTCGAGCGGATTGTCCCCGCCGTATCCCTCTGCATACTCGCCCAAATACTGGCTCTTAAACTCCTCCCATGCGGCAGCCGCCGACTCAAAATCGACCTGGCGGACCTCCGGACGCATCTCCAGCTCGGCCTTGAGCGCCAGCATCTCATCCTCGGTCGTGCCCTTGTGGAAAAAGACGGTGACGGATACGCCCTTCTCCGCTTCCTGCACGATATTCTGGAAATTGGCCAGCACCGCATAGAAAATCCCGAACAGGAAGAGTGATGCCGTGATCGTCGCAATCGACGCCAGCGTATACCACCCGTTTCTGGTCAGATTTTTAAAACCCTGTCCCAGGGTATACCAAAACGTACTAATCATCATCCCTGTAAATACCCTCTTCCATATCCTCCACGATCACGCCCTGGTTCATTGTAACGACACGCTTGCGCATGCTGTTGACGATCTCGCGGTTATGCGTGACAACGATGACGGTCGTGCCGCGCTCGTTGATCTGTTCCATCAGCTTCATGATCTCCCATGAATTGCCGGGATCCAGATTGCCGGTCGGCTCGTCCGCCAGCAGAATATCCGGCTTGTTGACCAGTGCGCGGGCGAGTGCCACACGCTGCTGTTCACCGCCGGAGAGCTGCGTGACCTTGTTTTTGTACTTGGGTGCCAGACCGACCAGTGAGAGCATTGCCGTGACATTGTTGCGGATCTTGCCGGGCGGCGTCTGTACGACGCGCTGCGCAAAGGCCACGTTTTCATAGACATTGCGGTCCTTGAGCAGGCGGAAATCCTGAAAGACAATGCCGAGCTTTCTGCGAAATTTGGGGATCTGGCGATGCCTGATCCTGCCGAGATTGTATCCCATGACGGTGATGTTGCCGCTCGTGGGCTCGAGTTCCCTGAGCAGCAGCTTGATCAGCGTGCTCTTCCCGGAACCGGAATCACCGACGATAAAAACAAATTCCCCTCTCTTGATATGGAGCGAGATGCCGTTGAGCGCGGGGGACCCTGTCTGGTACGTCTTGGTCACGTTTTCGATCGTGATGATCTCATCCTGCGTGACACGCGGCTTGGTTCGCCGTTTTCTCCTCGGCGCCTTTTCCTCCGCCTTATTCTTTTCGTTATTTTTTTCGTCTGCCATCAATACTCCGATTTTTCCATGTGATTCATGTATTTTACAACCATCATCGCGATCTTAAAGGTGATCGCATCCTCAAACACGCGCAGATCGAGGCCGGTGGATTTCTGCAGCTTGTCCAGCCGGTACACGAGCGTGTTTCTGTGGATAAACAACTGCCTTGAGGTCTCCGAAACGTTGAGATTGTTTTCAAAGAACTTTTCGATCGTCTGCAGCGTCTCCTCGTCAAACATGTCGGGCCGGCGGTTGTCGAAGATCTCTTTGATAAACATCTTGCAGAGCGGTATCGGCAGCTGGTAGATCAGGCGTCCGATCCCGAGCTCCGTATAAGCGATGACGGTCGAATCGCCGGAAAAGATCCTGCCGACCTCGAGCGCCATCTTGGCTTCCTTGTAGGATCTTGAAACCTCCCGCAGCTCTCCCGCCACGGTACCGTAGGCGATATGGATATCGCGGATGCCTTCCCGGGCAAGGTGCTGAACGATCATCCGTGCCGCATCCTGCGCTTCCTTTACCTCGGGCGCGTCCTTCCCGTCCGTCTGTTCCCTGAGACTTTTGACGACCACGACATTGTCCGCGTCCACCTCCGTGACAAAATCCTCGGACCCGATCACGGGAGACGTCCGCACCATCTCCTGCACGCCGGCCGTCTTCCCCGTCCGGTAGGTTACGATCATGACCACCCGGCGCATGTTGCTGCGGATGTGCAGCTTTTTGGCACGATTATGGATATCGACCAGAAGGAGATTGTCGATCAGCAGGTTCTTGATAAAATTGTCTCTGTCGAAATGCTCTTTGTAGGCGGTCAGAAGGCCCTGCAGCTGCAGTACGATCATCTCCCCGTATACCTGACAGCTGCTGTCCGCCCCGTCCGTCACCAGCACATACTCCGGTTCCCCCTCGTCCAGGACCTTAAACATAAGCCTGCCGTCGATCTGTGCGGAAGCCTCCTCCTGTGCCGCAAAACTGCGCACCGCCTCCGGTGTGACGGGAAGTGAAGGCTCCGTGGATGCCATCCGGTTACCTTCCGTATCCAACACATATAACCCGACGGCCGTGATCTCTTTCAGACCGTCGAGCGTGCTCTGCAATATCTGGTTGGAAATCATCTTCTCCTCCGATTTCTACAACATATTGCAATCCTCTTCACATTTTACACTATGTTATCGAAAAAATCTACAATTTTCAAACAGTTTTTTGTACATTTTTTTATTTTCCGGGGCAGGTATAATGTTTTAACAATCATATTCCGATATATTTATTGAAAATCGCCTTTTGTGGTGATAGGATGGAACCGTAGGCAAGTTACAAGGAGGTAGGCTATATGGATATTGCAAGATTGTCTATGAACATGGCCATGAACCAGACCCAGCAGCAGTTCGGGGTCGCCATGTTGAAGAACAGCCTGGATCTGATGGAAGATGCGGGCGGAACGATTCAGATGCTTGCGGAAGCGGCGCCCGCCCCTTCGCTCAATCCCCCCGGTGTCGGAGGGAATGTGGATATCCGCGTGTGAGCATCCGCTACGGTGAGGTAATGATCGCCCCCCGAAAGTCGTGAGACTTGCGGGGGGATTTTTTACGACTCCTTCGTTTTCTCATCCCCCGTCCGGTAAGTCAGTTCGATCGTTTTTTCTCCGACCCTGATCTGCCCCTCCTTATACAACCTCCCCGCAGCCCGCTTAAAGGCTGCCTTGCTCATCTTCAGTGCGGATCGGATGGCCTCCGCATCCGATTTGTCCCCCAGCGGGAGACTTCCGCCTTCTTTTTTCAGTACCTCCATCAGGCGTCGTGCGTCCTGTTCCATCTGCACATAGGCCTTGTCCCTGAGGGAGAGTGTCAGCTTCCCGTCCGGCCTGACTTCCGTAACGCGCGCCGTAACCGTTTCGCCGATCTTCGACGCTTCAAAGACCTCCTTTGCCGGAATCAGGGCGGAAAAGATGTCGTCCACGGCGACAAACGTCCCGAAATTGCCGCTGGTCTCGTAGACCGTTCCCGTTACTTTTTCATCCCTCCGGTAAGGGCTGTCCGTCCTGAGATACGGATAGACATTCATGGTGACGGCGAGTCTTCCGCTCTTGTCCGCATAGAGGGCACAGAGGACCTCTTCCCCCTCCCGGACACGCCTTGTCTGTTCCGCATACGGTAACAGCACATCCTTTTCGAGTCCCCAGTCCATAAAGGCACCGACCTTTGTCACCTGTGAAACCGTGAGTCTGGCAACGCCGCCCAGAACGATCTTCGGCTCTCTTACGGTGGCGATCAGGCGGTCCTCCGAATCAAAATACAAAAAAACCCGCAGTGCGTCGCCCGTCTTTGTCCCCTCCGGCACCTCCTTCGCGGGCAAAAGAACTTCTTCCTCGCCGGCGTCCCTGCCGTCCGACGCCTCCCCGGCGCTCAGGTAGACACCGAAGGAAACGGTTTTTTTGACAAACAATGTCTGTATCTGCCCCGCCGTCAGATGCATGGCGTCCTTCTCCCCGTCAGTCACCCTGTTCACGTGCTTCTTTGAGAATCTCCCCCTCCAGACGGATGGCGGATTCCTCGAGCGCTGCCATCTGTGCGCGCACATCGGCCACAAATCCTTCATCCCGGACGGAAGGAAGATTGATCCTGACATTTTGCAAAGAACCGATCACGGCCGTGCGTGCCAAAAGCGCGGAGACGACCGCGTCGCTGTATGCGTTTTGATTGCCGTGGGCAAGCACTTCCTTTGCGAGCGGCAGGATCTTTGCCGCACTTTTTGCCGCGCCGAGCGGTGTCAGGGTCGCTCCCTTGAGCGCCTCCTGCATGGCCTGCGTGCGTGCCTCCTTTTCGGCAGCGGTGTCTTTGGGCAGTGCCATGGCATCCATAAAGGCCCGGTAAGCCGCGGCATCCTCATCCACCGCGGCTTCCAGCTCTCTGCGCAGCGCCGTGGTCTCCGCAAGAATCCGACGCATTCTTTCTTCCTCGTCTTTGTACTTTTCTTTTCCGACCGTCAGGTTGCATACCATTTCCGTCATGGCGGCCCCCAGGGCACCGCACAGCGCCACCACGCTTCCGCCGCCCGGTGCGGGCGCGTCGGATGCGGCGATTTCCAGATAATCCGCGATTCTTTCTTCGATCAGCATGTCTCTCCTCTTTTTTGAGCAGCCGGCGGGATCTTCCTTCCTCCGGCATATTTTGGCGAGGTATTATTCTACCACAGAATGCGGGGATAATAAATGTACGATTTCACCTTTTTTGTAAATCATGTATACTGTATTCATGAAACATCCGTCATTTTCAACAAAAGATGCGGTACTTGCCTGTCTTGCGGATCAACACGATTATGTATCCGGCGAGATACTGAGTAAACGAATCGGCGTCAGCCGTGCAGCCGTCAACGGCGCCGTCAAGGCGCTGCGCGGCGAAGGCTTTGTCATCGACTCCGTCACCAATCGCGGCTATCTGCTGCGCGATATGCCGGATCTTTTGTCCGTGGGGCTGATCGCAAAGGGTTTGCGCCGCTCTTGCGGCCGCGGCACCTCCTTTGAGGCGGCTTTTTCCAGGATGCACACCGTCCATGTCTTTGACGAGGCGGATTCGACCAACCGCATATTATCACAGCTGGCACTCGAAAACGCGCCGGACGGTACCGTCGTCATCGCCGACGCGCAGACAAAAGGCCGGGGAAGACTGGGACGCAGTTTTTCTTCGCCCAAGGGGCTCGGTCTGTATTTTTCTTATCTGATCCGCCCGGAGGCGGGGGCAACCGATCTTTTTTCCTGGACCTCCCTGACCTCCCGCACGGCGGTCTGTGTATGTGACGCGATCGAAACGGTCTCCGGAGTACGTCCGCACATCAAGTGGGTCAACGATCTGTATATGGACGGGAAAAAGATCTGCGGTATCCTGACGCAGACGGATATGGAGCCGGAAAGCGGACATATCGCAAGCATCGTCATCGGCATCGGCATCAACGTGCACGAGACAAGCGCGGATTTTCCCAAAGAACTCAGGGAACTGGCGGGGTCTGTCTTTTCCGCAACCGGGATGCATATCCTCCGCGCACATCTGGCGGCGGAAATGATCGCCGCACTTGACCGGCTGCGCGACACCTTTCCCGGCGAGGATGCGGCATGTTTTGCCAAGTATGTGGAGGATTCCCTGCTGCCCGGCACGGACATCGACGTCATCTCGGGGGGCAAAAGCAGGGCCGCCCGCGCGCTTTCGATTGAACAGGACTACGGACTGCGCGTACGTTATGAGAACGGTTCGGAGGAAGTGCTTCACGGCGGCGAGGTCTCCATCCGTGCGCACAAAGTGTGATATACTGGGGATATGAAAAAAGGGGGACATTTCTTTTTTGCGGCAGGGCTGGTTGTGCTTGCCTTTTATCTGATGATTCTGGTGGATATCCTTTTCGTGACGCGTGCGGGACTTTTTGTCAATCCGTTCGAAGAGGGCCTTACGATTTCACAGATGATGCGCGGCAACCGCAATCTGACGCCCTTGAAGACCATTCTCGGATATGTGCGTGTGATCCGCAGGGACGGAACGCTCGATATCCGTTCGTATGCGGTGCAGAATCTTTTCGGCAATCTGGTTCTCTTTATGCCGATGGGGCTGCTCTTACCCTGCGTATTCCGTAAGCTGCGCACCTTTCCGCGTACCGTTTTCGTGACCGCGCTGATCGTTGTCTTTGTGGAGATCACGCAACTCGTCACGCGCACCGGCGCCTGTGATATCGATGACTTTCTTCTGAATATGGCAGGCTGCGTCTGCGGCTATCTGCTGTATCTGATTCTCAGCGCTCTCATCCCTCCGCTCAGACGATATCGGAATATGTAGGGAGAGAACACGTCACCTTTGACCTGCGGAGTCACGTCCAATTCCCCGAGAGTTTCACCCAGGTCGGAGGATGGCCCGTTGCGGGCAGAAAGGTTTCCAGAACATCTTTCATCTTCAGTTTCATGGAAGAGGTCGTCACGCAGGGGTGGCAACCGAAGAATTCATCCTTGCGGATGTCCTCATCCATTAGCAGCCGTACCTTTTGCTCCGTATCATTCATCAGACCCATGATCGAGACGGCGCCCGGTTCGATGTCCAGATATTTCAGCATGTCGGAGGGATCCGCAAAGGATAACCTCGAGATGCCCAGCTGCCCCGACAGTTCTTTGGTCTTAAAGGGCTTGTCCGCCGGCATGGATAAGAGATAGAAGTCTGTTTTCTGACGATTGCACAAAAAAAGATTCTTGCACAGCACCACGCCGAGCACCCGGTCCGCTTCATAAAGATCCTCCATCGTGGCCACATTCTCATGATCGGTCCGCCGGAACGGAATCTTCAGTTCCTCCAGATAATCATATACCCGGATCTCCCGCGGAAGTCTCCCGCTCTCGTCCGCAGGCCTTCCGTCATACAATTGCAGTTCCGCCATTTCTGACTCCTTATAATTTATATCCCGTTCCCACGAATTGCGCGACGGGGCGGCCGGTGTCATCCGCAATATCCACATTGATGACACAGCTGCTCCTTCCGTCTTTGACGAAATGCGCTGTCGCAATCAGTTTCTCCCCTTTCGGCTGACTGAAAAAATTGATGCTGACCTGCTGCGCAACCGTGGGATGATGACGGTTATTGGATGCTGCCGCAAAAGCGAGATCTCCCAACGTAAAAATGGCGCCGCCCATGATGCCGCCGTTTGCGTTTTTGTGATGCGCCGTAATCTCCATGCTGCAGACGGCACCGTCCTCTGTAAGAGAATCCAGCGTCATCCCGGCTTCCGCCGCAAACAAATCCTGCCGGAAATATGCCTGTGCTTCTTCAATGTTTTGAAATCTGCTCATATACTGCCTCTCAGAATGTCTTTTCAAACATTTCCGTATCGCCATGTGTATTATCGTATAAGCATGATTTGGGTGTCAAACGTATTGCCTGCAAAAAGAGTCTCATATTCTGCCATCTGTCTTCGATAATCATACCATTATCTGAAAACGCCCTCAACATGCAGGCAAAGCAATGAAAGCAAAACAAAAACATCATTTACTAAAAAAACCCCGGAACCGCTCTGTTTACAAGCGTTTCCGGGGTTCTCAAAAAGTCAGGTTACAGACGGATTTGAAGGAACTGCGATTGTCTGAAACCCTTATGGAAAGGAGGATTGCGACCTCTCCGTGCGCCTTGCTGTCACCGGCGTCCATGCCGGTGACATGCAAGCTGCGGCGCTCTGTATGGCGCATCCTGCGCACATGTCAATGAAAAGTCGCCAGTCAGTCGCCAGTGAGTAAAAAACATCAGTTTCAAGCACCTACCCGGAGCTGAACCGGGACATGCGGTGTTGCAGACCGCAATGGCTCCGAACCATAGGTGCATAGTGGGTCGGGAGGGCGTCGAACCCCCGACGCCAGGATCTTCAGTCCTGCGCTCTACCATCTGAGCTACCAACCCTTACGGCCCCTGTGGGACTCGAACCCACAATAACGGGAACCAAAATCCCGTGCCTTACTTGTTTGGCTAAGGGGCATTACATACGCCACACGGGAGTCGAACCCGCCTTGTACGGAACCACAATCCGGCGCATAAGCCATTTCTGCCACGGTCACAGTCCTGATGAGAGGGATCGAACCTCTGGCCTCCCGCGTATCAGACGGACGTTCTTCCAACTGAACTACATCAGGAAATAACACATCTGCGGCGAGATTCGAACTCGCAGCCTCCCGGTCCGTAGCCGGACGCTCTGATCCATTGAGCTACGCAGATAGACGCT
>JAFSLV010000023.1 GCA_017448245.1 Lachnospiraceae bacterium
ACAATAACAATAACAACAGCGACATCATTCAGGGAAATGTGCCGGGACACAATGTCTACGTCGACACGCCGGCGGGCGCAAGGCTCTACGTGGACGGCAATTACGTCGGATTTGTACCGGCCTCCTTTGAAAAGGTCAGGGGCATTCATACGATCACGCTGGCCAGAGAGGGATACAAGACCATCAGCTACAACATCGAACTGGATGCGGCACCGACCGACAAGACGTTCCGCTTCGGGGATCTGATCCCGCAGTAGACAGACCGGCGAAAGCGCCCGGCGCAATATACGGAAGGAAACAGACCATGCAGACACTCAATGTCATCGTGCCCTGCTATAACGAGGAAGAAAATGTCCGGGATTTCTATACGGAGTTGCGCAAGGTGGCGCCCTTTTTCAGGGAAAAGGACGTAAGGATCGAGATCACCTATGTCGATGACGGTTCGACGGACGCGACGTCGGCGGCGGTCAAGGCGCTGCATGAGGAAGACGAAAACGTGCATCTGATCCGCTTTTCCCGCAATTTCGGCAAGGAGGCGGCGATCTATGCGGGGCTGACCAGGACGGACGGCGACTATGCGGTGATCATGGACTGCGACCTGCAGGATCCGCCCTCGCTCCTCCCCGGGATGTTTACGGCGATCCGCGAGGAGGGCTATGATTCCGTCGCGACCAGGCGCGTCAACCGCAAGGGGGAGCCCGTGATCCGCTCCTTTTTTGCCAGACGCTTCTACCGTCTGATCAATCGCGTGAGCGGTATCACGATCGTGGACGGCGCAAGGGATTTCCGGATGATGACGAGACAGTTTGCCCGGGCGATTACGCAGATGAAGGAATACAACCGTTTTTCCAAGGGGATCTTTTCCTGGATCGGTTTTGACACCAAATGGATCGAATATGAGAATATCAAACGCAACAAGGGCGAGACGAAGTGGTCCTTCTGGAAGCTCTTCGTCTATGCGATCGACGGGATCGTCGCCTTTTCGAGCGCACCGCTCGCGGTCGCTTCCGTCATGGGCATCGTGTGCTTTGTGCTGGCGGTGGTGTTTCTGCTTGTGATTTTCGTGCGGGCGCTCATCTACGGGGATCCGACGCCGGGCTGGCCTTCGATGGTCTGTATCCTGCTGCTGGTGAGCGGCGTGCAGATGTTTTTTATCGGGGTCGTCGGACAGTACCTGGCAAAGACATATCTGGAGGTCAAAAACAGGCCGATCTATATCGAAAAGGAATCGGTCTGACGGGTGAGGAATGACGAGTATCGTAATACCGGTATATAATGCGGCACCGTATATCGCAAGAACCATCGCCTCCGTCCGGGCCCAGACCGACAGGGAATGGGAGCTCATTCTGGTCGATGACGGTTCGACTGACGCAAGCGTGGAGATCATCCGGGACATCATCTCGACCGGCGGCGAGATGATGAGCCTGATCGAGCTGGAAAAGGGCGGGGGCGCCGCCGCCGCGCGCAACGCGGGGATCGAAGCGGCAAGAGGGAGATATCTTGCCTTTCTCGACGCCGACGATCTGTGGAGCAAAGACAAGCTCGCGCATACCCTTTCCTTTCTCAGGGAAAAGGACGCCGCCTTTGTCTTTACGTCCTACGCGTTCGGGGACGAGGAGGCGCGTCCGACGGGAAAGGAGGTCCGCGTACCGGAGACGCTGACCTTTCGCGAGGCGCTTTCAAGGACCGTGATTTTTACCTCCACCGTGATCTTTGATACCAACCGGATCGCCAAAAAATGGATCCGGATGCCGGAGATCGAAAGCGAGGATACGGCGACCTGGTGGAGGATACTGAAACAGGGTGTTACGGCCTACGGGCTTGACGAGGTGCTGACCGTCTACCGGCGGCCGAAGAAATCGCTTTCTTCCAACAAGCTGCACGCGATCCGCAGATTCTGGCATCTTTTGCGCGATCCGTCCGTTGCGGATTGTTCCGTGGTCGAGGCGCTGCCGCATTTTGCGGGATGGGCCATACATGCGACGATGAGGAGACTGTAGAAGAGACATGTCCGGCAAACTGGAATCGGTCAAACGGGTCGTGGTACTCCATATGGATTTTCTGGGTCTTCTTTTGCAGATCGCCGTCTACGCTTATGCGTGGTTTACGTCATACTATCCGGTGCTGCATGCGCCGCGCTATACGGCGGAGGGGTATTATCTGGGCGAAGGTCTCAGGCTCTATTTCCGCGGACATCTTTTGGTGATCCTTGTGTATTTTGTGCTGCTTGTCTTTTTTGCCCGCACGTACGCAGGCACGGAGGCCGGCTACCGCAAGGCCCTTGCGGTATTTCTCTCGCATGTCTTTGCGCTGTTCATGACCAATGTGCTGACGTATTTCCAGCTGTCTTTGATGCGCAACTGGCTGATTCCGGTGCGTCCGATGGTATGGTGTTCGCTGGTGCAGCTGGCGGCGGGATTCCTGTGGACGCTTGTCTCCGACAAGGTCTACAACGCGGTCTTTCCGGTACGGAGACTCCTGTTGTTGTCGGGGAGCGACGATACGTCGCAGGTGCGGCGCAAATTTGAATCGCGCGCAGACCGCTACGTGATCGAAAAGACGGTACTGCTGTCCGGGGGAAAGGAAGCGGTAAGCCAGGCGCTGGAAGAGGGCTTCGGAGGCGTCATCCTGTGGGAGGTACCCACGGCCGAACGCAACGACCTCTTAAAGGAATGCTACGCAAGGATGCTGCGCGTCTATATCCTGCCCAAGATCACCGACGTTCTCATCAAGGGCGCGGACGAGATGCATCTGTTTGATACGCCGCTCTTTGTCGTGCGCGAATACGCGATGCGCGTCGAGCAGCGGCTGATCAAGCGTCTGATCGATCTCGTCTGTGCGGTATTGCTCATCGTGATCACCTCGCCCGTGATGCTCGTTACGGCGATCGCGATCAAGCTGTGCGACAAGGGACCGGTTCTCTATTCGCAGGTAAGATGCACGATCAACCGCAGGGAATTCCGGATCTTAAAATTCCGCAGCATGCGGGTGGATGCCGAGGAGGACGGCGTCGCGCGCCTCGCGCAAAAAAGCGATGCGCGGATCACGCCGGTCGGAAGGATCATACGGCCCGTCCGGATCGACGAGCTGCCGCAGCTCTTCAATATCTTAAAGGGCGACATGAGCTTTATCGGGCCCCGCCCCGAGCGCCCGGAGATCATCGATGCGTATCTGAAGGAGATGCCCGAATTTGCCTACCGGTTGCGTGTCAGGGCGGGACTTGCGGGATACGCACAGGTCTACGGCAAATACAATACGACACCCTATGACAAGCTCAAGCTCGATCTCACCTATATCGAGAATTATTCCGTATGGCTCGACCTCAGGCTCATGCTGCTGACACTGAAGATCCTCTTTACGCCGGATGCGACGGAAGGAGTTTCCGAAGACCAGATCACCGCGATGAAAAAGGACGATTAGACAATGGAAGAACTCAGAAACGAACCGCTCAATCTGCGTCTGTTTTATCTGCGTCTTACGCGACGCCTGTGGCTCATCGGCATCGGGGTCCTTCTCGGTGCCGTGATCGGAGGCATTCTATATACGGCGGTCACAAAAGTAACAAGACCCGAGATGTACCGGGGAGAAGCCCGCTTTTATCTGCATTTTGTGGAAAACGGCACGCAGGATACGGTCTATGATTATTACAATGCCTATACGTGGCACGAGCTGATCGAAGCCGATACGATGATGGGGCTCCTTACGGAGCGCCTTGCGGAAGCGGGCGTAAGCCTTTCCGAAGAGGAGATAAAGGCTGTACTCGATACGGAGCTGCCCTCGGATACGAGGCTTTTGCATGTCTTTGCCGTCAGCAGTAACCGGGAGACCGTCACCGCACTGATCGAAGCGGTGGAGGAAGCGATGCCCGTCTATGGAGAGATCAACGAGGTCTTCCGCTCGATTGAGGTGACGGAGACGATCGAACCCTTCCGCGTGACGTATCCGGAGCGGTTTGGGACGGCGGTTTTTTGCGGTGCGGTCCTGGGAGGGATTGCCGCGCTCTTTGCGATCTCGCTCATGCTGCTGTTTGACGATGCGGTCTATGTGCCGGAGCAGATCCGGCTGCGTCATGACCTGCACGTGCTCGGGATCCTCAACAGCACGGTCTTTGCGGAAGAAAAGAAAGAAAATCTCGCGCGCTTTTGCCGGGGCGCAAAAAGCGTGCGTCTTCTTGCGGACCCCAAGGAGGTCAACGTTCATGAGGCCGGGGAAGAGATCCGCGCCCTTCTTCCCGACGAGATCAAAAACCATCTCGATTTTGTATCGGACGGGAGCGACGCGGACTGCGTGATCGTCCTCATGGGACAGGGCAAGGAAAACGGCACGATGCATTTTCATCTTACGGACGAGGCCAGACAGATTGCAAATGACAGATGCGCCGCCATGCTGAGCGGTGTCAGCGACGCGTTTTTGAGGCGTTATTACAGGATCAGGTAGGGGAATGTCGGATCAGATGCAGAAGGAACCGCATACGGAGGAAAGGGAGCGCGACTCCGCAAGCCGCGTGGAGACGCTGATCAGCGCTCTCAACGAAAACGTGACGCTCATTGCGCACCGCATGCGCCTGGAGACCGACGCGGTGATCGTCAACCAGTGCAACGAGAACGCGAGGAGCCAGTATTTCTACGGCCCCTGTCTCATCCGCTGTATCCATGTCCATGAGCGCGGCGTCGGCCGCTCCAGAAACCGTGCGCTCGACGAGGCGCGGGCGGAGATCGTCCTTTTTTCCGATGAGGACATCGTGTATGACGAAGGATATGCGGAGCGCGTTTCGGGTGCCTTTGACACCTATACGGATGCCGATCTGATTCTTTTTAATGTCAGACAATCCACGGGACGGCATACCTACCATATCGAAAAGGCGGGACGCGTGAACGGATTCAATTACGGCAGATATCCGACCTATGCCATCGCCGCGCGTCTTGCACGCATCCGCCGCGCGGGAATCCGGTTTTCGCATGATTTCGGGGGCGGTGCGACCTATATGAACGGCGAGGACTCACTCTTTTTGCATGACTGCTTAAAGGCCTCCTTAAGGATCTACAAGGTGCCGGCCATGCTCGGCAGGGAAAGCGAGGGAGAGTCCACCTGGTTTGAAGGATATACGGACACATTTTTCTTTGACCGGGGCGTTTTGTATCATTATCTGTACGGGAAGGCGGCCGTGCCGTGCGCCATCCGCTTTCTTTTAAAGAATAAAAGAGAAATGTGCAGGGAAAAGAGCTTTCGCGAATGCCTGCAAAAGATGAAGGAAGGAATCGCACATGGTGCTGTATCTTCTGGTCACGGCTCTGACGATTCTGCTATCGACACTCACCAGGGTTAGGGTGAAGGCCGGCAGCAGACAGCAGGCGATCAATGTGTGCGCACTGATGGCCATCTTTCTTGTGCTCTTTTTTGTGAGCGCGCTGCGCGTGCGCACGGGCAACGATTACTGGTGGTACACCAACATCATGCACGAAGCGTCCGTCGGGGGACACGTGCCGACGGAGGCGGGCTTCAATCTGATCGTGCGTGCGGTCTATACGGTCTTCGGTTATGAGAACTATCTCTTTGTTTTTGCGCTGATGAGCTTTGCGACGGTTACGCTCTTTCTCTTTTCGATCTGGCGCATGACCGAGGATTTTGCGATGAGCTTTGCGATGTTTCTGCTGCTGGGCTATTATCTGCAGTCGTTTTCGACGGTGCGTTACTACGCGGTGCTGCCCTGTGCGCTGCTTGCGCTCTACTATTGCGACCGCGGGGACTGGCCGCGTTTTGTGCTGATCGTTTTGTGCGCGGCGCTCGTCCACAAGTCGATCCTCGTCATTCTCGTTTTCTATCCGCTTTGCCGGATGCGCTGGCGCGTGTGGATGGCGGCGCTGATGGGGGCGGTGAGCGCCGCGGTCTTTTTACTGCCTGCACAGGTGATGCGCCTTGCGCTGCTCGTCTATCCGACCTATGCCAACGCGACGGACAGGGGAGATTCCGGTTTCAGCCTCTTTAACGTGGCCAGATGCGTGCTCGTCATCGGTTTTGTCTGGTGGAATACCAGAGGCTACCTCTACCTGACGGAGGAGGACTCTGTCGAACTGCGCAGGATGCGGACCTGGTCCAAGATGACCGTCATGGCGTTATGTGTCTATATCGGCGGTGCGCGTCTGCCGCAGATCTCGCGGATTGCGTATTATCTGACGCTGCCGCAGATCCTGCTTTTGCCGTCTGTCTGCATGCGCATTCCGGAGCGGGAGACGCGCAGACTGATGCGGGGGATCGTGCTGGTGGCCTGTGTACTGGTATTTATGCGGTATCTTTTGCATGCGGCGGACGACGGGATCCGCGTGCTGCCCTACAGGACGTTTTTATTTTATGAAGGATAAGTCGTTTTTCTACATCATCATCGTCGCAAGGGATGCGGGGGACAAGCTTGCCGGGACCGTTGAGGCGGCGCTTGCACAGTCCTATCCGCAGCGGCATGTCATCGTCAAGGACGGAGCTTCCACGGACGGCAGCTTTGGGCGCTTAAAGGAGACGTACGGCAGCGACAAGCGCCTGACGCTGATGAGCGGTCCGGACGAAGGGATCTATGACGCGATGAATATCGCGATCGATGCCGCGCTTTCGCACGCAAAGGATTTGAGCGAGAGCGAAAACGCGTGGTGCCTTTTTCTCAACTGCGGGGACCTCTTCCATGACAGGGACGTGCTGAAAAAGGCGGACGCGAGGATCCGGCAGGTGCGGGTGAGGAGAGCCGCGCGTGCGCATGTCGCGCCCGACGAATACGGCGTATCCTTATGCTACGGCGATACCTTTGAGCGCAAGACCGGGCAGATCGTGAGCGCCAATCCCGTGATCGATGATTTTGCGTGTTACAGGAACCTGCCGTGCCACCAGTCGATCCTGTATGCACTGTCGCTCCTCGAAAAAGAGCGGTATAATACCAAATGGAGGATCCGTGCGGACTACGAGCATTTTCTCAGGCTCCGTTACGTGCGCCATACGGAGCCGGCCTATCTCAAAATGGTGATTGCCGATTACGAGGGAGGCGGCTACTCCGAGGTCAATGAGGACAGGAGCGAAAAGGAAAGGCAGGCGATCATCCGCATGTATCTGCCGCGGAAAAAGGTCTTTGCTTACGACATGTACCGGGCACTTTCGCTGCAGCCCTTAAGGGCGTATCTTGCGGAAAACGAAAAGACCGCGGCGCTCTACCAGAAAATCAAGCGCGCCGTGTACAAAAACAGGGAAGATATGGGAATATGAGAGTCTTATGGGTCGTCAACATCATGCTCCCCGCGTATGCCTTAAAAAAGGGCATCGCCTCCTCCGTGCGCGAAGGGTGGCTCACCGGGATCTATGAACAGATCGTCTCCGCGGGCAGTAAGGGAGAGGATCTGACGCTCGGTGTCCTCTTTCCCGCGCCCAAAAAGGGAAGGGCGGAGGTCGTGGACGGTGTGACGTTTTATCCGTTTAAGGAGGATCTTGCCCACCCCGAGCGCTATGACAAGTCGCTCGAAAAGAAGTTTTTTGATATCATCGAACAGTTCCAGCCGGACATCGCGCATATCTTCGGAACGGAATTTCCGCACGCGCTCGCCTTTGTGCGGGCATTCCAGTCGCCGGAGCGCACGCTGATCGGCTTACAGGGGATCTGTACGGAGATCGCCAAATACTACCGTGCGGATCTGCCGGATACCGTCTTTTCGCATGCGACGATACGCGATGCGGTGAAGAGGGATTCGCTCGAGCAGCAGCGGGACAAGATGGAGATCCGCGGCGTGCGCGAGCGGGGCGCGATGCTTCTTGCGGGGCATATCACGGGACGCACGTCCTTTGACCGCGAATTTGCAAAGAAGCTGTGTCCCCGCGCGATCTATCATCCGCTGAACGAGACGATGCGTCCTGCCTTCTATGAGGGGGCGTGGTCTTTGGAGCGGGCCGATCGTCATACGATCTTTGTCGCACAGGGGGATTATCCCCTGAAGGGTCTGCATTTCCTTTTGCGTGCGATGCCGCAGCTCATCCGGCGTTTTCCGGATCTGCGCCTCAAAATTGCGGGGATTCCCGTGTTTGACCACCGGAAGGAGGGGGGGCGCAAGGAAGGCTCCGGGAAGAGAAGGGCCTTTCTTGCCGTCAAAAAAAGACTCCCGCAGGATGTCAGAAACGGCGCCTACGGCGAATATCTCAGACAGATCATCACCGCGGGCTCTTTCTGGGACCATGTGACGCTGACGGGCGTGCTCGACGCGGAGCAGATGCGCGAGGCCTACCTGTCCGCGCATATCGTCCTGTGCCCGTCGATGCTGGAAAATTCGCCCAATTCCGTCGCGGAGGCGATGCTGCTCGGCGTTCCCTGCGCGGCATCCAGGGCCGGCGGCATCCCCTCGATGATCGAGGATCATCAGACCGGGCTTCTCTTTACCGCGGGTGACAGCAAGAGCCTTGCGCTCGCCGTCAACGAGCTCTTTGAGGATGATACGCTCTGCCGCACCCTTTCCGAAAACGCAAGAGAGGTCGCGCGCATCCGTCACGACCCGGAGACCAACGGGAACAGACTCCTTGCTATCTACAGGGAGATGCTTGCATGAGGATCACCTTCGTCTCCAATTTTATCAATCATCACCAGATCCCCTTGTGTAACGCGCTGTATGCGGCGGAGGATGTCGATTTTTGCTTTATCCAGACGCAGGCGATGACGGACGAGCGTCTGCGCGGCGGCTGGGCCGTCGATGAAAGGATGTTTCAGTATGTGAGGTTCTATGACCGGGAAAAGGAAGAATGTAAAAAACGCTTCCTGGAAAGCGAGGTCGTATTGCTCGGCTGGAGCATGCTGCCGGCATCCCTGATCGAAAAGCGGCTGAAGAGTCACCGTCTGACCTTCCGGATCAGCGAGCGGATCTATAAGGAAGGACGCTTCAAGGCCGCCTCCCCCCGGGGACTTTTCACCAAATACAAAGAACACATACGTTATCGAAAGAGTCCGGTCTATATGCTCTGCGCCGATGCCTATGCGGCGGGAGACTTTCATCTGATCGGTGCCTACCCGGGCAAGCTCCTCCGGTGGGGGTATTTTCCGGAGACAAGGAGGCAGGCACCGAAGAAATGGATAACACCCGATCTGAAAAAGAAGATCTGCTGGGCAGGCCGCATGATCGACTGGAAGCATCCGGAGTATGCGGTCAAGGCGGCCCGCGCGATGCGTAACAAGGGTTATGATTTCACCCTGGAGATGATCGGGGACGGTCCTTTGCGCAAGGCACTGGAGCAATTTACGATCCGGGAGGGGCTGATGAAGGAGGTACTGTTCCGGTCAACACTCACGCCCTATGAAGTCCGGGCGGCGATGGAATCATCGCATCTGTTTTTATTTACGAGCAACTTCCTGGAGGGCTGGGGTGCGGTATTGAACGAGGCGATGAATGCGGGATGTGCCGTCGTGGCATCGGCGGAGGCGGGCAGCGTCCCCTACTTAATGACCGACAAGGTCAACGGATTCGTCTATAATAACGGACGATATGATGATTTTGAGGCCCGTGTGCTGCGTCTCATCAACAATGAAAAGACCCAGATCCGTCTCGGGAATGCCGCCTATGATACCATCCTGGACCTGTGGAACGCGGAGGTTGCCGCAGAACGGTTGTTATCCTTCAGCAGGACCTTTTTGGAAAAGGGGGAGGCGGCGCCCTTCCCCGATGAGGGTCCGATGAGTGCGGCCCCCCTCCTTCGGGGGGTCTCGTTCCGGAGGACGAGGGAGGAGCCCATGCGGCAGGATCACGTATGATAACAGATGATACACTGACAATTGTCGTTCCGGCATATAATACCGAAGGTTATCTAAAGGATTGCGTCCTGAGCCTTTGCGCCCAGACCTATCCCTTGGAGAAGCGCGAGATCCTCATCATTGATGACGGCTCGACCGACCAGACGGGGAACCTTGCGGACTTCCTTGCCAAGACGAGGGAGGGCGTGCGCGTCATTCATCAGGAAAACAGAGGGTTATCCGGTGCGCGCAACCGGGGGATCCGTGAGGCAAAGGGCGCGTATATCGGCTTTGTCGACAGCGACGACAAGGCAGAACCGCAGATGTACGAGATGCTGATGGACGCGGCGCTGGCAAACGGCGATGACATCGTGCAGTGCGGACGCACCGAGCAGTCCGTGGACGGGCGCGTGCTTGACGACGTCGTGCGGCCTCCGGAGGAGGAGGTCGTGATCCATCCGGAGGATTTTCTCGAGAGCCTTCTGATGCACGAGGGGGAGGCGTCTTTTTGTACCAAGATCGTGAAAAGGGAGCTCTTTACCGACGATCTCCTCTTTGCGGAAGGGCGCCTCAATGAGGATTTTGAGCTGCTTTTGCGCATGCTGCCGAGGGCAGGCGCGATCCGTTCTCTTCCCGAGCGCCTCTATATCGCAAGGCACCGCGAGGGCTCCATTTCGCGCAAGCGGAGTCAAGACGCGGAGTTTTTCCCGCCGGTCTTTGAGGACATCATCGTCCATGCCGACGAAGCACAACAAACGGTGGACACGCACTATCCGCAGCTGGCGGAAACCGCGATGCGTTTTGCGCTCGCGCAGCGTCTCGATTATCTGCTGCATATCCCGATTCCGATGATGAATGATGCGCATCCTTCCTATCCGGAGGTCTGCCGTTTTTTGAGGGAACACCGCCCGGATATCCGCAAAAACAGGCTTTTGACCAAGAAAGAACGCAGAAATCTGCTGATTTTGTCTTACGCTCCCCGGCTTGCCCGCCGTCTCCATGTACTTTTGAAGGGAAATCATGTAAAATAGGTAGGGTTAGCGTCCAAAAAAACAAACAGGGGAGGCATTCACCTATGCTGGAAAATAAAACGATACTCGTCACCGGCGGCACGGGTTCCTTCGGACACCGCTTTACGGAGTATCTGCTCAAACACGAAAATCCGGGGAAAATCATCATCTATTCCAGGGACGAGTACAAGCAGTTTCTGATGTCAAAGGAAGAGACCTTTGCGAAAAACGCAAAAAAGATCCGCTTCTTTATCGGGGACGTGAGGGACGGGGCCCGTCTTGAGCGCGCGATGGAGGGGGTTGACTATGTCGTGCATG
This sequence comes from Lachnospiraceae bacterium, assembly GCA_017448245.1. Classification (GTDB taxonomy): domain Bacteria; phylum Bacillota; class Clostridia; order Lachnospirales; family Lachnospiraceae; genus Butyrivibrio. The sequence continues at coordinate 11,068 of JAFSLV010000023.1, forward strand.
CCGCGGCCCTCAAGCAGGTGCCGACCTGCGAATACAATCCGACGGAAGCGATCCGCACCAACGTGAACGGCGCGGAAAATGTCATCAACGCGTCGCTCAATACGGGCGTGAAGCGCGTCGTTGCGCTCTCGACCGACAAGGCGGTCGGTCCCGTCAATCTGTACGGTGCGACCAAGATGGTGAGTGACAAGCTCTTCATCGCCGCCAATGCCTACGCCGGCAACAAGGACATCAATTTTTCGATCGTGCGCTACGGCAATGTCGCGGGCTCGCGCGGCTCCATCATCCCGTTTTTCAGGGAGCTGATCGACGCGGGAGAAAAGGAACTGCCGATCACGGACTACCGGATGACACGCTTCTGGATCTCTCTGCCGGAGGGCGTGCGTCTCGTGATGAAGGCGCTCACGGAGGCGACGGGCGGAGAGACCTTTATCTCCAAGATCCCTTCCTTTCATGTCAAAGACCTGGCGGAGGCGATGTGTCCCGGTATCGGCACCAGAGAGGTCGGCATCCGTCCCGGGGAAAAGATCGACGAGGTGATGGTGACGGCGGAGGACGCGCCCTATACGAGGGAGTATGACAAGCATTTTATCATCTATCCGCAGGTGACCTTCAACGAGAGACAGCGCATCGACGAGAGCGGGAAGAAGGTGCCGGAAGGCTTTGTATACAGCTCCGCCAACAATACGGAGTGGATGGACATGGAAGAGATCCGCCGCAGACTCCCCGAGGCCTTTGAGGGACACTGAAAAGAATGCGCCTGAGTGTCATCGTGCCGGTCTATAACGGGGCGTCCGGCGGGACGCTTGTCCATTGCCTGGATTCGCTTTTGTCCCAGACGATTCCGAAAAGCGACTATGAGGTCATCGCAATCGACGACGCGTCGACGGATGATACGCTCTCCCTTCTGAGAGACTACGAAAAGCGGGAGGGCGGCAACCTCCGGGTGTTGCATTCGGAGGTCAATCTCCGTCAGGGCGGCGCCAAGAATATGGGACTCGGCATCGCGCGCGGAGAGTGGATCAGCTTTATCGACGCGGACGACTGGGTGCGCACGGACTTTTACGAAAAGCTGCTTACGCTTGCGGACGAAAGAGGCGCGGATGTGTGCGGCTGCGATCTGACGCGGGTGACGGAGTATACGACCAGGGTCGCGGAGCGCATCCCCAATCACACAAAAGAGCAGGAGGGCGTGCTCGATGACGAAAAGAAAAGGAGCCTCGTCCTCGATGCCGGCGCGCTCGTCGTCAATATCTACAAGCGCCATGTCGTCTACGGCGAAGAGGAAGGAAAGGAACATCCCGAAGTCTTTCCGGAGCACATGTTTTATGAGGACAACGCGGCCGGAAGCTCCTTTATGATGCGCGCGACCTGCTTTGCCTATCTGCCGGAGGCGATGTATTTTTACTACCAGCATGAGGACTCGACGACCCATACGGTGACATATGAGCGCCTTAGGGACCGCCTTCGTGCCGCGCGGATTCTCCTTGAGAGGTCAAAAGAAAACGGCGCCCTTGCCCGTTTCCGCGAGGAAATCGAGTACAAATATACGCGCCTTTTTTATATCAATACGTTGTTCAGCGCGATGCAGCAAAAAAAACTCCCCGGGGTATACGCGTTTACGCGCGGGGTCGCAAGGGAGATGAAGGAGACATTTCCGGACTTTGAAAAAAATCCCTATTATGAAAGAGAGGTGCATCCGGAAGAAAAGAAGCTGATCGCGATGCAGATGCGCTCACATTTTTTGTTTTATGTATATTACCGCGCACTGCACGCCTACCGGAGCGTCCGCTATGGGAAATGAGAGGATCTACGTCTGTCATACGTTTTATCATGTATACGTGACCTGTTTAAAGGAGCTGCATCTTTTGCACCGCGCGTCGCTTTCCCGTAAGAAGGCGGGTAAGGGAAGCGGTGAGGCGGGGCGGGCGACGCTTGTGCTCTCCAAAATGAGCAATGATTTTTCGCCGATCCTCGAAAGGGCAAAGAAGTGTCCGCTCTTTGCGGAGGTCATCGAATATGACGAAAAGCGCGATACCTTTTTTGAGGAGCTTTTGCCGCTACGGAAGGATACGGGCAATATCTTCAAAAACATGATCAACCGCATCCGCTTTTGCAGAAGGTTTCCCGAGCTGCAGGAGCCGTACGTGCCGGTGGATTTTACCAAATACGACGATATCTACGTGTTTTGCGATATCGATCCGGTCGGCTATTACTTAAACGGCAAAAGGATCCCGTTCCACGCGGTCGAGGACGGGCTCGATACGCTGGCGGACGGGGACGACGCGATCCGCGACAACAGGCCGTTTTTTGCGATCAAAAAATGGATGGCACAGGCGGGGCTGATCTATATCCGGCACGGTTATGCCAGATACTGCATCGACATGGAGGTCAACGATCTTACGAAACTCAAGCACCGCCATAACAAGATGATCGGGGTGCGCAGGGACGCGCTCGCCGCGGAGTTGACGCAGACGGACAAAGAGCTGCTGCTCGATCTCTTTCTTGCGGATGCCGGTGAGATCAGGAAGCATTTTGCAAAAGCAAAGGACGACACACCGCAGGTGCTGATGCTGACGGAGCCGGTCTGCGAGGACCGCACGATGCGAAAAAAGCTCTTCCTTGACATGGTTGCGCAGTACGGCACGGTCGGAGAAAAAAAGGCGAGGATCTATGTCAAACAGCATCCGCGCGATGACGTCGACTATACGGATGTCTTTGATGAGGACGTGATACTGCTTGATAAGAATTTTCCGATGGAGATGCTCTATTATATCGAGGGCATACATTTTGAGAGAGTGGTGAGCGTCTATACGCATCTGGACGAGATGGAGATCGCCGACGAAAAGATCAGGCTCGGCGACGCCTTTATGGACGCCTATGAGGATCCGGAGAAACACTGGAACAGCAGGAAGCTGTGAGAAAGATTACGGAGAAACACCGGAACAGCAGGAAGCTGTGAGAAAGATTACGGAGAAACACCGGAACAGCAGGAAGCTGTGAGTAAGATCCGCAGAAACACCGGAACAGCAGGAAGCTATGAATAAGATTCTGAAAAAACTCAATGTGCTGCTCAATAAAAAGCAAAAGGCGCAGATGGCGGGGATCGTATGTCTCATGCTCGTCAGCGGCCTTTTGGAGTCGCTCGGCGTCGGGCTCATCGTTCCCATGATGCAGGTCGTGATGGATCCGGAGAGCATCCGCGGAGACGGCTTTGTCTCGCGCTTTTTCCGGGCCTTTCATTTTGCGGACGCAAGGCAGATGGCGTTCTTTTTCATGATCGCGCTGATTGCGGTCTTTGTCGTCAAGAACGTCTTTCTCTTTATCGTCAACAAGGTGCAGCTGAGATTCATCTATACCAACCAGTTTGCGACCTCAAGGCGCGTGATGATCGGCTTTATGAAGCGTCCGTATGAGTATTATCTCAATGCCAACACCTCCGTCATCCAGCGTTCGATCACCTCGGACATCAATTTCATGTATGCGCTGATCCTGAACCTGCTGATGCTGCTGAGCGAGATCATCGTCTTTGTGTCGCTCGTCATATTGCTTCTGATCAATGATTTCGCGATGACGGTGACGATCGCCTCGGTGCTGCTGGTGACGCTTCTCGTGATCCGTTTTTATATCAAGCCCGTGATGGTAAAGGCCGGCAAGGACAATCAGGACTATTACAGCGATCTGTTCAAAAAAATCGATTCCGCGGTCGAAGGCATCAAGGACATCAAGATCATGGGCAAGGAGGATTATTTTATCAACGACTACGCGGACTGCGGCTACGGTTATGTGCGTGCCGTGCAGCGCTATACGCTCTTTTCCGCAACGCCGAGGCTCGTGATCGAGACGGTCGCGATCGCCTCGATGGTCGGCTACATGCTCTTTGTGCTGTCCAAGGGGACGGACATCAAGGATCTGATGCCGCAGCTCACGGTCATGGCTGCGGCGGCCGCAAGGCTTCTGCCGAGCGCCAACCGCGTAAGCAGCTATCTGACGTCGATCGCCTTTTACGAGCCGGTCTTTATGAGCGTGAGCGACAATCTCCAGGAGGAGATCCACGACGAGAGCATCGTGTATGAAGAAGGCTTTTACCGGGCAAGAAGACATATCGAAAAGCTGCCCGTGACCAAAGAGATCGCAATGAAGGGCATCACGTACCACTATCCCGGGAGCGAGATGCGCGTCCTGCAGGACGCGGACATGACGATCCCCGTGGGGAAGAGCGTGGGCATCGTCGGTCCCTCGGGTGCCGGAAAAACGACCCTCGTCGATATCCTGCTCGGTCTCTTAAAGCCGGAAAAGGGCGAGATCCTCGCGGACGGCGTCAATGTCATGGAGCATTACCAGGGATGGCTCAAAAACATCGGCTACATCCCGCAGATGATTTTTATGCTCGATTCCACCATCCGCAAAAACGTCGCCTTCGGCGTGCCGGATGACGAGATCGACGAGGACAAGCTCTGGGCCGCCCTGAAGGAAGCGCAGCTCGATACCTTTGTGAAGGGACTGCCCGACGGTCTCGATACGACGATCGGCGAGCGGGGCATCCGTCTCTCCGGCGGACAGCGCCAGCGCATCGGCATCGCCAGGGCGCTCTATGACGATCCGGAGGTGATGGTGCTCGACGAGGCGACGAGCGCGCTCGACAACGAGACGGAGGCGGCGATCATGGAATCGATCAACCGCCTGCACGGAAAGAAGACCCTCATCATCATCGCGCATCGTCTGCAGACGATCGAAAAATGCGACAGGGTCTATCGCGTACAAGGCGCAAAGGTAGAGGAGACACATGACTGAGGTAATGGAGGCGGCCGGAAAAAGAAATACGGGGCTCGATCTTCTGCGCGCGCTGTGCATGCTTGCGATCGTGATGCTGCATTATCTTTACAGCGCGGATGCCCTCCTCTGGTCGGAGCCCGCACAGGGGGCGTTTCCCCCTTCGGAGACGGTGCGGACGCTCGGCACGCTTCTCTATTGCTTTGCGATCTGCCTCGTCAATCCCTTTGTCATCATGAGCGGCTATCTCCTGTATGACAGGGCCTTTTCCCTGCGGAGATTTTTCGAGCTGCTCTGCACGGTCGTCTTCTTCGGCATCGGCGTACAGCTCGTCATGACGCTTGTGACGGGAGAGGGTCCCTCCGGAGCATACGAATGGGTCCAGGCGCTCTTCCCGGTGTCTTCGAGACACTACTGGTTTATGACAAGCTATCTCTTCATGTATCCCTTTGCGCCGCTTGTCGTCACCGGCACGAAGGCCTTTGACAAAAAGCAGCTGCGGATGCTGATCGCGATCGCCGTGGTTTTTTTGAGTCTCATCAAGAGCATCGTTCCCGTGCGCTTTGTCACGGACGAGGGCGGCTACAACGTGGCATGGTTTCTTTTGCTCGTCCTGATCGGCGCGTATCTGCGCAAATACGAGGACGACGGCTTCCTTGCCGGTGCGCGCTCCCTGTTCTGGTATGTGATCTGCGCGCTTGCGATCTTTGTGCTGACGGTCGGCGTGCGCACGCTGACGATTTCGGGCGGCGGGTTTTTGACGCTCTTTGAGATTCTGAGGGACTATAATTTTATCCTGTGTCTTGCGGCGGGCGTAGGGATCTTTGTCTTTTTCAAGGATCTGCCGCTGCGCGCGGATACGGCACCGGCCGGATTTCTCGCCGCGCTTTCCGCGCACACGATCGGCGCCTATCTCCTGCACGCGCATCCCGCGCTCTTTTATGTGTGGCTCTCGTACGTGTGCCTGTTACTCGGCAACGTGCCCGACAAAAACCCCGCGCTCTTTTTGCTGCATTGTGCGGGGAGCGTGCTCATCGCGTTTTTTGCGGGAGTCGCCACGGACTGTGTGCGCGCGCTCCTCTTTCGCGCGGCCGCGCATCTGACGGGAAAAGGAAAGGAAAAAGAAAAGGGTGACTGACACACTCCGCGAAAAACTGAAGGCCTTTCAGCCCGCGGCGGAAAAACGGCTATTTCCGTTCGTTTTGTTTTTCTATCCTTTTTTCGGTGTATGGACCGGCGTCGACGTGACGGATACGATGTATGCGCTGACCTACTACGCGCACGGGAACACGCTCGATCGGATGTGGTATTTTGCGACCTATCTTCCCAATCTCACCGGCAGACTCCTGATGCACCTGCCCTTTGGCGGCACGATGCTGGGGATCGGCATCTACTGTACGCTGTTCGTCTCGCTGACCGCGCTTTTTACGTACTACATGCTGCAGTTTTTTGATCTGCCGGGCTGGATGGTCTTTGCGGGACTCTTCCTTGCGGAGAGTCTTTGCTGGGCACCGGAGGTCATCCTCTATCACTATCTGAGCCATATCTTTTTTACGGCCGGCACGCTCATCCTCGTTCGCGCGCTCAGTGCGCCCGTCGCACAGAAACGTCTGCTCTTTTTGTCGGGAGCGCTCTTCGGACTCAATATCATGGTGCGCATGCCCAACGTATTGCAGATCGCGATTCTCATCGTGATCTTCGGATACGGCATCTGGGCGCACAAAAACAAGCTGACGATGTGCAGGGAGGCGGGCGTATTCCTCGGCGGATACATCACGGGATTTTTCATCCCCTTTGCCTCGATCAGTCTCCTCTACGACCGGGAGGCCTACGTGCGCATGACCAGGGACCTCTTTTCGATGACGTCGGGGTCGCCCTCGCACTCGGCGGCGGGGATGCTTGCGCTGATCGGCGGCGCCTACAAGGGAACGATCCTGCACATGGCAATCATGATTCCCTGCATCGCGGCCGGCTGCGTGATGTTTTTCCTGTGGAAGGATAAGTTTATCAAACAAAAGATCGCGCTCTACCTCGCGGGTGTCGTCGTGCTGATGGTCTATTTCTTCCGGCGCGGCGTCTTCACGATGAATTACTGGTACTACGACAGCATCTTCCAGGCGTCGATGATGTTTCTGATCTGCGCGATCGTGTTATTTGTTCTCGATATCGCGGGGGTCCTGCGCGGACACGAGCACGAGCGGATGCTCTCGCTTGCCGCGCTCGTCATATTGCTGATCACGCCGCTCGGGTCCAACAACTATACGTATCCGGCGATCAACAATCTCTTCTTCGTTGCGCCCGTTGCACTCTGCGTCCTGCGCCGCGCGATGCGCAGGGCTTCAAAGAGCGCTCTTGCGAGAGAGCATTTTACCTGGGAGTCGATCGTGCTGGCGATCACCGCGGTGCTCTTTGTGCAGGGAATCCTCTTCCATGCGATCTTTTCTTTCCGCGACGGAACGGACGGTACGCCGCGCAACGTGCGCATCACACAGATCCCGAGGCTTGCGCACATGGTGACGACCGGGGAAAACGCGAACCGTCTCACGGGTCTGTATGTCTTTTTGACGCAGGGCGGCTTTTCCGGGCGGGAAGCGATTACTTTCGGCAACATCCCGGGGGTTGTGTATTTCTGTGATCTGACGCCGGCGATCTTTACGACGTGGCCGGATCTGCCGTCCAATACGACACAGCGCTTCAACGACGCGCTCGACGCGCTGGAGACTCCGCCGCTCATCATCATCGGCAGGACCGAGGATACCGACGTGACGGTCGAGCGCAAGTCCACCTACCTGCAGATGTACCGGATGCAGCATACATATGAAAAAATCTACGATGACGGATATTTTGAGGTATACGAGGCACAATGAATACGAAAGATGACAGCCGGCAGCGGCCTGGGCCTGTTCCTGAACAACAAGAAACCGTAAGCGCACCCGCGCCAAAGGGAGGACTTCTCGCACAGATCGCCAAATTCGGTCTGGTCGGCGTCTTTTGCTTTGTCGTCGACTACGTGATCTACCGCGTCTGCAACGGGGTCTTTGAAGGCACGGGGCTTGCCGCACGGATTCCTTCCTACTATCTGGTCTCCGCGGCGTGCGGCTTTACCGTTTCGGTGGTGGTCAATTATCTGCTCTCGATGCGCTTTGTCTTTACGAGAAGACAGGACATGAGCCGCGGGAGAGAATTTGTCATCTTTGTGATTCTCAGCATCATCGGTCTTGCCGTCAACGAGATCTGCATGTTTGTCGGGATGGATCTGATCTACGCGGGATGGGCATGGATCAGGGGTCTGATGAGTTATGACTTTGCCAAGGACGTGTTCTTCAAATTCGGCGCAACCGGCGTCGTGATGGTCTATAACTTTATCACGCGCAAGCTCTTTCTCGAGGGCGGGAACAGGACGCTTGAGACGACGGATCCCGTCACACTCACACCGGTCACGGAGCAGGATACGGAGGATATCCTGCGCTGGCGCAACGCCTCCTTTGTGAAGGAGCATTTTATTCTGCGAGACGATCTGACCGCGGAGGGACACGCGCGGTGGCTCACAGAACAGATCGGAACGGGAAAGGCCGTGCAGTTTGTGATCAGAGAGCCTTCGGGACGCGGCATCGGAAGCGTCTATCTGCGCGATGTCGACCATGAAAAAAAGCAGGCGGAATACGGCGTCTTTATCGGTGAACAGGATGCCCTCGGAAAGGGATACGGCGCTTGGGCCTGCAAAAAAATGCTGTCGTACGCCTTTGACACGATGGGACTTAAAATCGTGTATCTGAGGGTCTATGCGGACAATGACGCCGCGATCGGCTCCTACAAAAAGGCAGGCTTTGTCGAAAAGGAGATCTTAAAGGACGTGGAGAGTACGGACGGGGAGATCAAGGACATGATACGGATGGAGGTGCGATGCGAAAAACCGTCTGTCTGAGACATCTGATCGGCGGCGCGATCCTTGCCTGCACGGTGCTGCTGATCCTTGCGATCTATCCCGCGAGGATCTTCAGGAAGGAGCAGGTCTTTTCTCCCCGCACGCAGTTTGCCCCGCTTCCCGCGGAAGCGGTGAACAAGGAGAGGAATCTCCGGCAGGCCTTTTTGCCGCAGTATGACCGCCTCTCTTCGCTCGAGGTATGGGTGGAGAGCCTCGACGCGGGGCGCTATATGATCGCGACGCTCTATAACGAAAAGGAGGTCGCGATCGCGCAGCGCTATATCGATCTGGGCACATATGAACTCCCGGGCTTTGTGTCGATTCCTCTCGGCGTCGGCTGCCATGTGGGAGAGCGGCATGTATTGCTGCTCGAAAACCGCTTTTCGACCTATCGCACGGGCATCGTCTTTACGGACAGCGAAAGCGCGCAGGTCCTGCAGGGACTCTTCTACGGATGGGATCCCGTGCCAGGCATGCAGCTGCGGATGATCCTTCATTATGATCTGCCGGTCTCCAAAAAGGCATCGCTCCTCTTCATGGGACTGGCCGGCATCCTCGGCGCGGCACTCTTTCTTGCGGTGCGGAGATTTTTTGCAAAGCATCCGGAAAAGGACGCGATCCTTCTTCCCGCACGGGTTTTGGGATACGGACTCACGGGGGCGTCGGTGGTCTTCTATACGGCCCTCTTTGTCTGCAACCTGCCGTTTCGGCTCTTTGACTTACGGCCCGTCGAATGCAGCTTTTATGCGCTCGGCATCGTGATCGCGGCGCTCATGACGCTCGGTGCGATCCGGCGATGCTTCTTTGAGGACGCGGAAGCGCTCCCTCTGATGAAAGGGGAAACGGACGACATGCCCGGAGCGGTATCCGCGGGGGGTGAAGCACCCTGCGGCATCAGAGAGCATCTGGTGAGCGTGCTGTTAGCGCTTGCCCTGCAATATACCTGCAACTATGTCAACGGCATCGTCGACGCGATGCATACGGACGCGAGACGCGGGATGCTTGTCTGTCTCTTTGCGGCCTGTGTGCTGCTGCTCATCGGTACGCATCCGCTGAAGAGACTGTCCGCACTCTTCCGGAGGATGAGCGTCTACGCGTATCTGACGGCACTCACCGGAATCGTGCTCCTGATCTTTCGTAACGGCAGGATGTGGATCACCTGGATGGTTGTACTCTGTGCGGTTCTGTTTTTTGCGGCGGCACCGTACGCAAGTAAGGGGCAGTGGGGGACGATCTTCCGGAACGCGGCGATGCTGCATTTTCTGTTATCGATGGTCTACTGCCTGCTCTTTCGCGCGTACCAGGCCTACGGTTATACGCGGTACGGATTTGTCTTCAGCACGGCGACGGTGACGGGAGAGTACATGAGCGCCATGTGTGCGCTGTGTGCGGTACTCGTGCTTTCCGCACTTGAAAGAACGCGGGGAGAGGCGCTTATCGTGCGGATCAAAAAGGCATGGATTCCTCTTTGCCTCTTCGGTCTGACGGCCTCCTATACGCTCTTTACGATCTCCCGCATCGGTTATGTGACGGCGGCCGCCGCGGTATGCGTGCTTGTCCTTGTCGCATCGTGCGGCAGACGGATGATCGTGCGCGCGTTTTGCGGTGCCTGCGCGCTGCTCCTTGCGGCGTGTGCGGTCTTTCCCGCGGCCTTTACGATGCAGCGCACGCTCCCCGCGCTCATCGGGCGCCACCATGTGTACGAGGGACCGGAGGAGACGACGACGCAGCCGATGATCCTCGGAAGGACGGACCCCGGCAGTTCCTTTTATATCAGCATCGAGCGCTTTGCGGTGCTCTTCGGGGAGAGGATCCTCGGACTTCCCGCCCCCTTTTACTTTTATCCGTATGACGAGATCGAAAATTATTATGACGATTATTCCTTCCGCTATGTCGACAGCGGCTTTTCTCCGGAGAAAGGGCATCTCTATCCGCCGGGCATGAAGGTGCCGGTTGAGGAAGCGGCACCCGCGGAAGAAGAAGCGGCACCGGCGCATGAAGAGGGGGCATCCGGCGAAGAAGTGACCGCGGAGGAAGAGGCCGCACCGGGCGGAGAAACGTCCGCGGAGAAGGCGCCTGCGGAAGGAGAACCCCCCGCGGAGGAGAAAGAGGCGCCCGCGGAGGAGGAAGCAGATGTCTCGAACGGCCGCCTCGACATCTGGAGATCCTATATCGCGGAGCTCAACATGACGGGACATCCGGGCATGTCGGGGGAAAACACCAAAGGGATCCACGCGCACAATATCTATCTGCAGACCGCCTTTGACTGCGGGATTCCGGCCGGCGTGTTGTTTTTTGCATGGATCGGGATTACAATGTGTGTGGGCATCTTCCGCTATTTCAGGGACGGCAGGAAGACACAGGATCTCCTCGCGCTTGCGGCTGCGGCATCTTTTGCGCTTGTTGGCCTCGGGGAATGGAGCTTTCATCTGTGCAATCCTGTGACGCTTCTGTTTTTGTGCGGCATCGCACCCTGGATGACAAGACGGGAACGGTCTGGCAATGAATAACAGGAACGCAGCAAAAAACAATCAGAATTTCGGGATGCTTCTGCGCCGCAGGATCGCACTCGTCATCGTGGACGTTGCGAGCGTGATCATTGCGTCCTTTCTCGGACTCCTGATCCGGTTTGAGCTCTCCTTTTCCTCGATCCCCGCGTATTTCCTCACGCCCGTCGAGAAGGCGCTTCCGCTGACGGTGGTCGTGACGCTCGTCCTCTTCTATGTCTTTCGTCTGTATCATTCGATCTGGGCGTTTGCGGGAGAAAAGGAGATGCAGAATCTCGTGATCGCCGGATTTTGCTCGGGAATGGCCGATGCGCTGATCCTGCAGTTTTTCAAGGTCGAGAGCATCGCGGTGCCCAAGAGTTTTTACTTTTTATATACCTTTGTGCTGATCTCCCTTGTCTTTGTGACGCGCTTCAGCTATCGTTTCCTGCGCGGCGTCCGTCACCGGCAGGGCAATAAGGATAATGAAACGGCCGTGATGATCGTGGGCGCGGGAGAGGCCGGCAATACGATCACCAAGGAGATCGTGACGAGCGGCTATTCCACGATGACGATCCGCTGCATCATCGACGACGATCCCGGCAAGTGGGGACGCTATATCCAGGGCATCCGCGTCATCGGAGGCAGGGACAAGATCATCGAGTGCGCCGATCTCTACAGCATCGAGGAGATCATCATCGCGATACCGTCGCTCGGCAGCAAACAGATGTCGGAGCTCCTCAATATCTGCAAGGAGACCAACTGCCGTCTGCGCGTCCTGCCCGGCGTCTACCAGCTCGTCAACGGCGAGGTCGACATGAGCAAGCTCCGCGAAGTCGACGTCGAGGATCTGCTCGGGAGAGATCCGGTGCAGGTCGATATCGACTCGATCATCGATTACGTGAGCAAAAAGACGGTGCTCGTGACGGGCGGCGGCGGCTCCATCGGGAGCGAGCTGTGCCGGCAGATCGCCTCGCACCGGCCCGCCCATCTGATCATCCTCGATATCTACGAGAATAATATCTACGAGTTGCAGCAGGAGCTCGAGCATCTCTATCCCGATGTGCGGATCACGATCCTGATCGCGTCGGTGCGGGACAAAAAGCGCATCGGGCATCTGTTTGAGATGTACCGTCCGGACATCGTCTATCACGCGGCGGCACACAAGCATGTGCCGCTGATGGAGGCGTCCCCCTCGGAGGCCGTAAAAAACAATATCTTTGGCACGTGGTCCTGCGCGCTGGCCGCCGCCATGCACGGCACGAAACGTTTTGTGCTGATCTCGACCGACAAGGCGGTCAATCCGACCAATATCATGGGCGCTTCGAAGCGCGTCTGCGAGATGATCGTACAGACCTTAAACCGCATGCACGATACGGAATTTGTCGCCGTGCGCTTCGGCAATGTTCTGGGGTCTTCGGGGTCCGTCATCCCGCTCTTTAAAAAGCAGATCGCACAGGGCGGCCCCGTCACCGTCACCGACAAGGACATCATCCGCTACTTTATGACGATCCCCGAGGCGGTGTCGCTGGTGCTGCAGGCGGGCGCCTATGCCAAAGGCGGAGAGATCTTTGTCCTCGACATGGGAGAGCCCGTGCGGATCCTCGATCTTGCGGAAAATCTCATCAAGCTCTCCGGCTACCGCGTGGGAACGGACATCGAGATCGTCTTTACGGGTCTGCGCCCGGGAGAAAAGCTCTTTGAGGAGATGCTGATGGATGAAGAGGGACTGCAGGAGACCGATAACAGGCTCATTCATATCGGACATCCGATTCCGGTGGAAGAGGACCGCTTCTTTGTACAGCTCGAAGCACTGAAGGAAGCCGCCACGGCGGAGGACGCGGAGGAGATCTGCCGCATCATGAAGGAGATCGTGCCGACCTATCACAGCGAGGTATGAGGCGCGTCAGACTGCGGGAAAAGAGCGCGGGATGCGGGATTATGAGGCGAGGTCTTTTGCCTGCTGCATGAGCGATGCCTGACGCAGGATGCCGCGGGCGGTCTCTTCGCGTAACGAAGCGTCTTTCGTGCATCGGAGAAAATGCCTTATGGAATTGGCAAAGGAAGGATCCGGGGAGAGCGCAACGCGCTCTTCTTTATTTTGTAATGAAATCAGGGCTTCCGGCGTATGGTCGTCCGGCGCCGTGAAAATCCTTCCGGTCGTGAGCATCCCTTTTGAGCCTTCCGCTTCGAGCGCGCAACGGTAGAAATGGTCCATGCCGAAGGCAAGCTGTGCGGTGAGGCCTTCGTCATTTTGCATGACGGCCGTGCCGCCGGTGTCGACCGCGGAGTCCGCGGGCCTGTCGAGTGCGCAGTGCACGATACGTGCGCTTTCTCCGAGGAGACGCAATCCCAGACGTATCGTATAGCAGCCGGCATCCAGAAAGGCACCCCCGCCGTCCTCCTTGCGGTAGCGGAAATCGCCCGCGGGTCTTCCGGGAAAACAAAAAGCAAGACGGTAAAAGCGGATATCGCCGATCCGGCCCTCTTTCAGAATCTCTTCGATCTCCCGCAGCTGCTTATGATACAAAAACGTGAAATTTTCATGCAGCGCAAGACCTTTTGTACGGGCGGTGTCCGCAAGGAGCGCTGCCTGTTCGTATGTGACGGTAAAGGGCTTTTCCATCATCACGTGTTTGCCCGCGGCAAGCGCCTTCATCGCCCAGGTATAGTGCTGTGCGGGCACCGCGGGGATATAGACGGCATCGACTTCGGGAGAGGTGACGAGTGCGTCCGGGTCGTCAAAGAGCATGCCTCCGAAATCCTTTGCGAGCCGGGCGGCTTCTTCTTTTTTGGTATGATACGAGATGCCCGCAAAGGAAGCTTCTTCGATATGCGCGAGGGAAGGTAAGAATCTTCTGTTTGCAATCTCTGCGGGACAAAGAATGGCGATCTTCATGGAGGGACCTCCGTGGTCGCGCGGCGCGTCAGATCGGAATCAGGGAAATCAGGTTGCGCAGCTGGATATTGAGGCAGTTGGACGACATGATCAGCGCGCACAGCGTCGACAGATCGACCCACATGTATTCCGCGGGAAGCGCTTCGCGCGGCAGCGCGTCGTACGGGATGCGGACGATGACGTTGCGGTTTTGCTCGTGATAGAAGCGCCCGCCCTCCTCGGAGAGGATGATGTCGACGATGACGTCCTTATCCGGCATCTTTTTTAACAGTCCGGAGACATAACGCTCGACCGGATTGTCCCTGTCCGCCACATGCGTCGATTCCCACTGGATCGCGGGTCCCATCTCGAGCGAGTCAAAGGAGCCGATCTCCGGCGTTGCTTTGATGAGATATTCGGTGATGCCTTCTTTTTCCCTCGCGGGCAGCACGAAGAGTCCCGTGCCCGTCGCCTTTAAGAGCGGCTGCGTCCAGTGTCCGACCTCGCGTCCCGCGATCTCGATGTCGAAAAAGCGGATCTCGAAGGGGGCTTCTTTTTTGGAGACGATCCCGTACTCGTCCGCGCGCCAGTCGATCAGCTGGTTGAGCGGGGAAAAGACGGATTTGGTATCGTGCAGCATTTTGTAATTGTTGAGCGTCAGAAAAACGTCCGCGAGATAATGCCGGTCCGTGATCGGATGCTCCTTTTGCATGATGAGATAGGGCAGGCCCGAGAGCACGGTGCGGGAGGACATGTTGACGAGATTTTTGAGCTTTAACATCTCCTTTAACTGACCGAGCGTCATCCATTTGAAATTGGGCAACACCTCGATGTCCTCGTCGATCAGGAGGATGATGTTGCGGTTTCTCTTTTTGTAGAAGCGTGAGGCCTGCTCGGTCTGGATCTGGTCGTAGATGATCCGGTAGCGGTGCGCGTTTTCGAAATAGTCAAAATAGGGCGGAAGCACCCCTCCGTGCGCGCGGGTAAAATTGCTCTTGGTCGCCTGCAGGGTCGGGGAGAGCTGCACGTAATTGACGTTGCCGGGCTCGATCTTGGCCTGCATGAGAAAGTGGAGCCGCCCGTCGATGACCTTGCCGATGATGCCGAGGAATCCGATCTCCTGCTGCGCGATGACGGGCTGTTCGTGGAGGAAATTGTCGTCCACAAAAAAGCGCGCGCCGCGCACGGCAAAAAACGAGCGTTTGCGGTTTAAGACCACGCCGTCGACGTCGTCATAGAACCAGAACGTATCCTCCGCAAGGGAGATCTCGCGGATGTGGACAGTGGTGGTCTTATTGATCTCGTCGATCCAGTCCGTGATCTCTTCCATCGAATGTACGCCGCCCGAACGGTCGCGGATGGAGGATAATAACAACTCGGGAAGATGGTCTGTCATACTGATAAGTTTACCACAGGTCGGGCATTTGTGATATACTGTTTATTATGAAAAATGAGAGGATTTATCTGTCTTCCCCGACCATGCACGGGGAGGAAATGACCTATATCCGTCAGGCCTACGAGACCAACTGGATGTCGACGGTGGGGGAAAACTTAGACGCCGTCGAGGAGCTGTGTGCCGAGGCGTGCGGGACACGGTATGCGGTCGCGCTCGCCAACGGGACGGCGGCGCTGCATCTGGCGATCCGTCTTGCGGGAGAAGAGCTCTATGGCAGGAAGGAAGCGTACGCGGGGACGCTTTCGGGGCAGAGGGTCTTTTGCTCCGACATGACATTTGACGCGACCTGCAATCCGATCGCCTACGAGGGCGGGGAAGCCGTCTTTATCGATACGGAATCCGATACCTGGAACATGGACCCCGAAGCGCTCGAAAAGGCCTTTGCGGCCTTTCCCGACGTGCGGATGGTCGTTCTTGCCCATCTCTACGGGACGCCCGCAAAGATCGACGCCATCCTCGATGTCTGTAAACGCCACGATGCCGTTCTGATCGAGGACGCGGCGGAGTCGCTCGGCGCTTCCTTTGACGGAAAGAAGACGGGCGGCTTTGGCAGACATAATATCATCTCCTTTAACGGCAACAAGATCATCACGGGCTCCGCGGGCGGCGCTTACGTCACGGACGATGCGGAAGCGGCGAAAAGGATCCGCAAATGGTCGACGCAGGCAAGGGATGACGCGCCCTGGTACCAGCATACGGAGCTCGGTTACAACTACCGGATGAGCAATGTCATCGCCGCTGTCATCCGCGGACAGTTTGCGTATCTTACGGAACATATCGAACAGAAAAAAGCGATCTATCTGCGATACAGGGAAGCCTTTGCCGATCTGCCGCTTTCGATGAATCCCTTTGACGCACAGAGGGCGAAGCCCAACTACTGGCTCTCCTGCATCCTGATCGACCGCGCAGGCATGTGTGAGCAGACGCGGACGGATCATCAGGCGACCTTTGTCCCCGCGAAGGGCAAAAGCTGCCCCACGCAGATCATGGAGGCGCTTGCCGGAGAAAATATCGAATCGCGCCCGATCTGGAAGCCGATGCACCTGCAGCCGGTCTACGCGGGACATCCCTTTGTGACGAGGGAGGGGGTGTTTGCGGCGGACGCGGCGACTGTCACGGCCGACACGGTGGCGGACGGCGCCATGCAGCGTCCCGTCGATGCGGATATCTTTGAGCGCGGTCTTTGTCTTCCGAGTGACAACAAGATGACACCGGAACAGCAGGACAGGGTGATCGATATCATCCGCGGGTGTTTTGACTGATGGGAAAGCCAGGACGCGTGCACCGGAAAGGCTTTTATGAATTTTGCTTCAAGCGCCCGCTGGATCTGGTCTGTACGACTATTGCGCTGGTGCTGCTTTCCCCCGTGATGGGCGTGACGGCGCTGCTGGTGCGGCTGAAGCTCGGAAGCCCCGTGATCTTTGCGCAGGACAGGCCCGGCCTGATCGATCCGAAAACGGGGAAGGAGAGGATCTTTAAGCTGTACAAATTCCGCTCGATGAATGACAAAAAGGACGCGGAAGGAAATCTGTTGCCGGATGAAGAACGCCTTACGTCCTTTGGAAGAAAGCTGCGCGCGACGAGCCTCGACGAGCTGCCGGAGCTCGTCAATATCATCCGGGGCGATATGTCGCTCGTGGGTCCGCGCCCCCTGCTCGTGCGCTATCTTCCGCGCTACAGCGCACGACAGCGCAGGCGCCATGAGGTGCGCCCGGGCTTTACCGGCCTCGCACAGGTCAACGGGCGAAACGCGATCTCCTGGGAGCGGAAATTTGATTATGACGTGCGCTATGTCGATCATGTCACCTTTGCGGGGGATGTCAGGATCCTCCTCGAAACGGTTCGGACGGTACTTTCGCGCGACGGGATCAGCTCCGCGACGAGCGCGACGATGGAAGAGTTTATGGGGAACGGGGAATGAAAAAGACGACGATCCTTTTTACCGGCGCGGGACGCCGGATCGAACTCATCACGGCCTTCCGGGAGGCGTCTCTTACGGAAGGCATCCCGCTTTCGATCATCGGCGCCGACATGGCAAGGGAAGCGCCGGTGCTTTCTTTTTGCGACAGGGTGCGGCAGGTCGTTCCGATCAGCGATCCATCTTATATCGAAGAGCTCCTTGCGATCTGCGGGGAGGAAGCGGTCGATCTGCTGATTCCGACGATCGATACGGACCTGCTCCTTCTTTCACAAAACAGGGAGCGGTTTCTCGCACAGGGCACGAGGGTACTGATCAGTGAGGAAGAAAAGATCAGGCTCTGCCGTGACAAGAATCTTACGGGAGATTTTTTTGCAGGCTGCGGCTTAAAAGCACCCGCGACCGTGCATGACATCGCGGCGTATGCGGGTCCCTTTCCCGCCTTTATCAAACCAAAGGACGGATCGAGCTCGATCGGCGCACACCGCGCGGAGACAGAAGAAGCACTTGCGCATTACGCAAGGGAACTCGATGATTATGTCATACAGCCCCTGATCGAAGGGGAGGAGTATACGATCGATATCTGCTGCGATTTTGAGGGCCATACGATCTCGATCGTGCCGCGCATCAGACAAAGAGTCCGCGCGGGAGAGGTGCTGCAGACAAAGATCGTCATGGACGACGCACTGATCCGCGCTTCCGAAGCGGTCATCCGCGCGTTTCGTCCCTGCGGTCCTATCACCGTGCAGGCGATCCGTCATAAGGAAACGGGTGAGGATTATTTCATCGAGATCAATCCCCGCTTTGGCGGTGGCAGCCCCCTTTCGATGGCGGCAGGCGCCGACAGCGCACGGGCGATCCTCAGACTCCTTGCGGGTAAGGAACCCGAACGCTATCCCTTTATCGAGGACGGTGCGGTCTATAACCGCTTTGACCGCTCGGTGAAGGTCACGGCGGGCGTAAAAAGACCGAAGGTCGAAGGCGTTATCTTTGATCTCGACGATACGCTCTACAGGGAAAAGGATTTTGTCAGGAGCGGTTACGCGGCGGTCGCGTCCTACCTCGGGGAAGAAGCGTATGCGGAGGTGATGTGGCGCTATTTTGAAGCAGGCCTTCCCGCGATCGACCGTCTCCTTTCCGAGATCGGGAAGGACCATGAAAAGGAAGCCTGCCTGCGCGTCTACCGCACGCATGAAAAGGGATACCGGATGTATCCGGGCGCGGAGGAGATGCTTTTGACACTGCGCGATCTCGGGATCCGCACCGGCATCATCACGGACGGCAGGGAAGAAACACAACAGGCCAAGATCCGTGCCTTTGATCTGAGGGACAGGGTCGACGACGTGATCATCACGGACGCGCTCGGAGGAGAACAGTTCCGCAAGCCCTGCGACATCGCCTATCGCATCCTGCAAAGAAAATGGCGGATTCCTTTTTCGCGGATGATGTATGTGGGAGACAACGCGGACAAGGATTTCGGCGCGGTCTTTACGCTTTCGATGCAGGGGATCTTTTTGCGCAACAAGGACGGCGTGCATGACAGGGACAGCTTTGATGACTGGACGCAGTCCCATGCGGGAGGCCGCGTGATACGGATCGATCACACGGAGGGCGCCTTTGGCGCCGTGCTGCGGCACATACTCGGGGAGGATATGTGATGCGGGTGCTGATGCTGTGCAAAAACGCGGAGATCGGCGGCCTTACGATGTGCACCGGCAATCTCGCAAGGAGCCTTGAGTCCTATTGCGGCATCCGGACGGTCATCGCGATCTGCGAGGGAGAGAGCGTACACAGCACGCTTGCGGATCTCGAGACGCATATCGTGCCCTTTGATACAAAGAATCCGTTGCGGATCATCCGCAATTACAGAACCGTCGCAAGGCTGGTGCGCGAAAAGGAGATCGACGTCCTCCACGCGCAAAACAGGATTCCCGCATTGTACGCGGCTCTCTATCATTTTTTTCACCGCAGGGTCCCGTATCTCTGGGCCAATCACCAGACGCCGATCCCCGCGGGATTTTTTCACCGGCGGATGACGCGCTACGGATATAAGGCCGTCGCCGAGGGAGAAAACGGGAAAAAGCTCCTGATCAGGGATCTGAAGATCCCCGCAAGGGATGTGGAGGTGATTAACCTGGGCGTCGAGCTCGGCGCCATCCGAAAAACAAGCGATGAAGAGCAGCGGGCGCTGAAAGCCCGATACGGCATCGGAGAGGACGAAAAGGTGCTTCTGCTCTATGGCAGGCTCGACCGCTCGAAGGGACATCTGCATCTTCTCAGCGCGCTGGAGGGACTGACGGAGTATCCGTTCAGGGTCGTCTTCCCGGGCGAGGACGATGTCTATAAGAAAGAGATCATCGAGGACGCAAAAAAACGCAACATGGAAGACCGCCTGATCTTCCCGGGCTTTATCCGGGGCAATTCCTGGCTTTCGATCAGCGATCTGATGGTGCTGCCCTCGCGCCAGGAGGGCTTTGGCATCGCCAACATCGAAGCCTTTGCGCTGCATGTGCCGGTCATCCGCTCAAAGACCGGAGGCTATGCGGAGATGCGGGATCTGTGCTTTGGCATGGAGTACGGCGATGTGACGTGTCTGAAGGAGCTGCTTGCACGCTTTTTTGCGGGGGATCCCGCCTTTAAAGAAAAGGCGGATCTCGCGGAGAAGGAGGTATCGCGCTTTTCAACGGAAAAGGAAGCAAGTGCCTATGCGGACCTCTATATGAGAGCCGTGCGCGACAGCGCGGGAAAGTATGTGGGGGTAAGCGCATGAAGGTGCTCATCCTTGCCAATAACGATACGGGCCTTTATCTCTTCCGGAAGGAGCTCCTAGCGAGACTTACGGGTGAGGGACATACGGTCTATGTGTCGGTGCCTTCCGGTACGATGATCCAGCGCCTGAAGGGTCTCGGTTGTAAGGTCACGACCTGTGATCTGCTCGAGCGCCGCGGAAAGAACCCGGTAAAGGATCTGTCACTCCTGCATTATTATGACCGGCTTCTTTTGCATGTGCGGCCGGACTGCGTCCTGAGCTATACGGTCAAGCCCAATGCCTACGGCGGGATGGCCTGCGCAAGGAGAAGGGTGCCCTTCATCGCCAATGTCACGGGACTCGGCGACGCGATCATGCGGGGCGGGATGCTCGCAAAGGTCACGCTCCTCCTCTACCGGCAGGGGTTGAAGAAGGCAGACTGCGTCTTCTTTCAGAATGAAGAGAACCTCTCCTTTTTCAGGGAGCGCGGAATCACAAGAGGCAAGACCAGGCTCCTTCCCGGGAGCGGCGTCAATACGCGGGAGTATCCCCTGATGCCTTATCCCGCGGACGAAGGAGAGATCCGTTTTCTCTATGCGGGCAGGATCATGAAGGACAAGGGGATCGAAGAGCTGCTCACCGCGATGCGCAGACTCCGTAAGGAAACGCGCATCCTTCTCGACATCGCGGGCGCATGCGACGAGGACTATGAAGAGGCGCTGCGCACAGCGGAAAAAGAGGGACTGCTTTTCTGGCACGGCATGGTCGAAGACGTCCGTCCCCTCTACGCGCGGGCACACTGCGTGGTGCTTCCGAGTTACCACGAGGGGATGAGCAACGTGCTGCAGGAAGCGGCGTCCTGCGGCAGGGTCACCATCGCGAGCGATGTGAGCGGCTGCAGGGAGATCATCGACGACGGCAATACGGGATTTTTGTGCAAGCCGCACGACGCGGAGAGCCTCTACCGGGCGATGGTGCGTTTTTTACAGATACATCCTTCCGTGCGGGAAGAGATGGGAAAGGCCGCAAGGAAGCGGATGGAAGAGAGATTTGAACGTGGGCGGGTCATCGATGCCTATCTCGAAGAGACGGGAGAGATCTTTGACCGCGCGCGTAAGGAACGATAAAATGTGGTATGTGATCCAGGTCAGAACCGGCAAGGAAGAGGACGTGCGAAAGGCGCTGCAAAACGTCGTGATGGAGGAGGGCGAAGAGGTCTTTATCCCGACATATATCAGGGAGCGCAGATACCGGGGAGAGAGCCGCTTTGTCGAAGCGCATCTTTTTCCGGGCTATGTTTTTTTCGATTCGGAGGATCCGATGGGACTGCGCAAGAGACTCTGGCGCACGCCGCTCCTCACCAAGCTCTTGAAGGCGGATAACGATTATCTGCCGCTCTATGAAGAGGAAGAAAAGATGCTCAAGCGCCTGGGAGGTCCCGTGCACCGGGTCGAGCCCTCGAAGGGATTTATCGAGGGAGAGGAGGTGCGCGTCTTTGTGGGGCCGCTGTCCGGAATGGAAGCGCAGATTACGCATATCGACCGGCACAAAAGGGTTGCGACCGTGAGCGTGATGCTCTGCGGGAGAGAGACGGAGATGAAGGTCGGACTGGAAATCGTGGATAAGAGAAAGTAGGGAAAAACGGAAAGAACCGGCAGGAAAGCCGGAGCGGAAGAAGGAAAATGAAGGAAAACGAGAAGGGAGCAGGTAATGTCACTCTATCAGGATCTGAAGGACAAAAAGGAAACACTCTCCGTCATCGGGCTTGGCTACGTCGGGATGCCGATCGCGGTCGCTTTTGCAAGGGAGGTCAGCGTCATAGGCTTTGACGTCAATGAAGCAAAGGTCGCTCTCTATAAGGAAGGAAAGGATCCGACCAAGGAGGTCGGGGATGACGTGATCGCACAGACGAGCGTGCATTTTACGTCGGACGCCAAAGAACTCGAAAAGGCAAGATTCCATATCGTTGCCGTGCCGACGCCCGTCGCAAGCGACCATACACCGGACCTTGCGCCGGTCGAGAGCGCAAGCAGGATCCTCGGCGCGCATCTGACGAAGGGATCGGTCGTCGTCTATGAATCGACGGTCTATCCCGGCGTCACCGAAGAGATCTGCGTGCCGATCCTCGAAAAGGAAAGCGGCCTTACGTGCGGCGTGGATTTCAAGGTCGGCTATTCGCCCGAGCGCATCAATCCGGGCGATAAGGTGCACCGCTTAGAGACCATCGTGAAGATCGTCTCCGGGATGGACGAAGAGACACTCGATACGGTCGCGAAGGTCTATGAGATCGTCGCAAAGGCCGGCGTCCACCGGGCGGAATCGATCCGCGTCGCGGAGGCCGCCAAGGTCATCGAAAATTCACAGCGCGACATCAATATCGCTTTTATGAACGAGCTCTCGATGATCTTTCACAGGATGGGGATCGATACCAAGCATGTGCTTGAGGCCGCGGGAACCAAGTGGAATTTTCTTCCCTTTTCTCCGGGGCTTGTCGGCGGACACTGCATCGGCGTCGATCCGTATTATCTGACCTACAAGGCAGAGGAGCTCGGATATCATTCGCAGATCATATTGTCCGGGCGCAGGATCAATGACGACATGGGCGGCTATGTCGCGAGGGAGCTCGTCAAGAACCTGATTGCACAGGATGTGCCGGTCAAGCACGCACGCGTCGCGATTCTCGGATTTACGTTTAAGGAAAACTGTCCCGATACGCGCAATACCAGGGTGATCGATATCTGGAACGAGCTGAAGGATTACGGGATCCTGCCGATCGTATGCGACCCGGAGGCGGACGCACAGGAAGCAAAGGCACTCTACGGGATCGATTTTGTGGAGGCTTCCGGGATCCGCGACATGGACGCGGTGCTCGTTGCCGTCTCGCATGACGCGTTCAGGGCGCTCGGCAAAGAGGAGATCGAAGCCTTTTATGACAAGGAGCTAAGGACCAAGGTGTTCTTTGATCTGAAGGGGATGTATCACAGGGAGGATTTTGCATCGCCCGCATGGGCGTACTGGCGGATGTAATCATCCGGCCGTATACGGGCACACCGGGGGGAGCGGCGTATGTCCTTTTCATTGGAGACAATTTTATTTTTGGGGGGCACCATCCTCATCTACTACCTGCTGCATCGCAGGATGCGGCCGTATGTGCTGCTTACGGCGAGCATCCTCTTTTTGTGGAGACTCTCTCTCCGGGCGCTTGTGATCGTTCTCGTCACCGGTATCGTCGTATGGCTGCTCGGAAGGGCGATTGAAGGATTGACGGGCGATGCTTCCGGCGAACGGGAGACGGGGAACGCAGGGGCCGTGCAGGCCGCATCGGATGCGCGGGCCGCAAGGGGTCTGATGATCGCGGGAGTCGCACTGATCGTCTGCGCGCTTCTTGTCTTTAAATATGTGCCTGTCTTTTTTGCGCAGTCTTCCGCGGCTGTAGCGGATGGCGAAGAGGCCGTTGTCTCTCCCTTCGTGCGGATGTTTCTCTTACCGGTCGGTTTTTCTTATTACAGCTTCCAGTCGATCGGCTATCTCATCGATGTATATCAGGGGCGGATACGGGCGGAGAGGAATCCCTTTTTCTTTCTTTTGTATCTGATGTATTTTCCAAAATTCATCTCCGGTCCGATCGAGCGGCCAAAGGATCTGCTCACGCAGATCCGTGACCTTCCTTCTGTGCGGCTCCTGAAGGAGGAGAGACTCTCTCTTGCCGCTTCGGACCTCCTCTACGGATATTTTATGAAGAGCGTGGTGGCGGACCGCCTCGCGCTCTGTACGGGACCGGTGTTTGCGAGCTGCGGCTGGCATTCGAGCGCGGGGCTCCTCCTCAATCTCTTCTTCTACGTGATGCAGCTCTATTGTGACTTTGCGGGATATTCCGCGATCGCGGTCGGGACATCGAGGATCTTTGGCATCACGCTCGTCAACAATTTCCGCGCACCGTATCTCTCCCTCGGTATCACGGAGTTCTGGCGCCGATGGCACAGGTCTTTGAGCTCGTGGCTGAGAGACTACCTCTATATCCCGCTTGGCGGAAACCGCAGGGGGACGGCGAGGAAGTGCCTGAATACGATGATCGTATTTTTCGTCTGCGGGATCTGGCACGGCAGCAGTCTCACGTTTGTGATCTGGGGACTTCTGCAGGGGATTTTTTCCGTGATCGAGACGCTGTTACGTAAAAAGGATAAGGCGGTTTCTTTCTTCTGGCAAATCGCAGGCCGTGTTTTGACATTTGCGGGCATCTTTTGCAGCTGGTTTTTCTTCGGGATCCATACGCTTTCCGATGTCCCGAAATACATACAGCGGATGTGGACGGCAAGGGATCCCGGTTTTACGTTTGAAGCGGAGATGATCGAGATCGGAATGGGGATGACGGAGCTGAAGCTCGCCCTCCTCTTCCTCGTGCCGGTCGTTGTCTTTGACATCCTGATCTACCGCGCGGATACTTCTTTTGCGGAGGCCATCGCGCGGTGGCCGTATGTCTTCCGGTATCTGCTGTTCTATGTGCTGATCGTCGTGATACTGGTCTTTGGGATCTACGGAGCGGGCTATGACGCCGCGGGATTCATGTATATGGACTTTTGAGGGACGGGGATGAAAAAGACAGTCGCAAAGAGAATCGTACAGCTTATCTTTATCGCACTCACGCTCTGGACGCTGTGGTATCTCAATCTGGTCCTGAGTGTCAAGAGCTGGCACGGCATCGACCAGACGAGGGCACTCTATTACCAGCCGCGCAATACGATCGATGTCGTGATGCTGGGTTCGAGCCGGATCCATTGCGGTGTCAATACGGCGACGTTGTGGGAAGAATACGGCATTGCCGCTTATGACTATTCATCCGCGGAACAGCCGATGTGGAACAGCTATTATTATCTGCGGGAGTTTTGCAAATATCAAAAACCTAAGGTCGTGGTCGTTGATCTGTTTATGGCTGCATATATACACGGCGACTATCACTATGACTGGATTCACCAGAATCTCTACGGTGTGCGTTTTTCGCCGAACAAGGTACGGATGCTTTTTGCCGCGGCGGAGCCGGCAAGAATCCCGGAGTATTTTCCGTCGTTTTTCAATTATCATGACCGCTATGACGAGGCGACGAAAGAGGATTTCCTCTATCCTTTTACCGCGCGCAGGGAGCTTGCGGCGTTTAAGGGCTATACGCCGTATCTCAACCGTGTGCCACAGGAAAGGCCCGTGATCACCGCAGGAGAGACGGCACAGATCGGTGTCAAAACGGAGCACTATCTGATGCGGATCATCGACTATTGTAAGCAGCATGACATCGGACTGGTGCTGATGGTCACGCCCTATATCACCAATGCGCAGGATCAGGCGGTCTTTGAACGGATCGGGGCAATCGCCGCGGAAAAGGGCGTGCCGATGATCAACGGTTGTGACAGGTATGACGAGATCGGTCTTGATTTTGAGACGGACTTTAACGACGGATCGCATCTCAATTACTGGGGCGCAAGTAAATATACCTCCTATCTCGGACGGGAGCTCCTTACACACTTTGCGCTCGAAGACCACAGAGGCGATCCCCGCTATGCGTCCTGGGACGACAACGCAAGTGAGATCCGGGCCTATGTGGAGGAGCATGAGGGCGAGGAAGTGATTGTGTGGTGATCGGAGCATCCGCCCTGACGGCGGATGTTTGAATGAAAGCCCGCCGGAGCGGGCGATAAACAAAAAATAAAACATCTTGACAAACAATAAACAATCAGTTTATAATATCTTTATCAATCGGGCAGATTCTTTTGGACATTCGTCCGTATGAAATCCCTCGTTGATGTAACCGCAGACAAAATATGATACAATAAGGAGGACACATATGGACAATGTGCAGGTCAGAAGAGACCACAAG
>JAFSLV010000024.1 GCA_017448245.1 Lachnospiraceae bacterium
AATCTTCAAGAAGTGGTACAATAAAATCCATGAGAGTATCCCCCTTTTAAAGGTATTTTTTTCCCAAAACCATTATACCCAAAGGTGAGATACTCTCTTTCTTTTATTTTTTATTCAACTGACACTTTCTTTACTCCATTATCAACTCTCACGCTATAGGCCTGAAAGATCTTTTCCCATGAGACATCCAAATCATATACAATTCCCGAATATGATGTTCGCCCAATTACTTCATCGAGAAGCTTCACTGCTATTGTATTCAAATCCCCCGGCTTCTCCCTGAAACTGCATGCATAATTGAGATATGACATCAGCCGGAGCATTTCATCCATGAGGCTTTGATACCGGAACTCAACGTGATAATACGGAGTAACTACGGCAATAACGATAAAATGCCCTAGCAGCGCACGGCGTGTTATAATTCAGTTTGAGCCGGAGAGGCGTGCGAGCCATCCGTTCTGGCCTGTTGAAAGGATGGTGCGTTTATGAGTACATACGAAGAATTGATGGTGCTGCTGACAGTCGCTGTTTTGATTGTTGAGGTTATCAGGGTTCTGAAGAATAGAAAGTAAACAGCTGCCTCGTCTCTTGGCGGAGAAGGCAGCTGTTCTGTAACTGTTGATTCGCCGGAGCGGATAGGCTTCATCTATCTTCCGGCTCGCCTGTTGATTTTATTATACGCTCGCCGTCCCGGATTTTCAAGCGAAACTTCTTTCCCGGAAAAATGGGGTCAAATGTGGGGTCAAACCGCATAACAAAAGCCGCAAGCCCCGTATCTTCAAGGCCTTACGGCTTCCTATGCGGAAGAAGGGACTTGAACCCTCACGACATTGCTGTCACTAGATCCTTAGTCTAGCTCGTCTGCCAGTTCCGACACTTCCGCCCATCCGATGCAGGAGAAGGGACTTGAACCCTCATGATATTGCTATCACACGGACCTGAACCGTGCGCGTCTGCCAATTCCGCCACTCCTGCACAGAACATTCTCATTTTAGTGATTTGCACATCACTTGTCAACCTTTTTTCGATGGATATCCGTCTGTTGTTACCTGTCACAGACCTTCGAAGATCACCCGCAGGATCGCCGCATCGCAATCCCTGTTCCGCACAAGAGCTCCTCTTCCGGCACGTACCTCCGGCGCACCGCAGATATCGGCGCCGAGGATCTCATGGGAGGAAACGAGACGGCGGATGTCCGCGCACAACGCGTCCAGCGTCATATCGCCCTGGTCCCAGTTGGTAACCACCTCCGTATCACCAAGCACGTCCTTATCGACCGACAGATAGACGGGAAGCGAAGCGTCCGGCTCCGTCCACAGCGCGGAAAGCAGCCGCTCTTCCAGTGCGCTCCTCTCCTCTTCACAGAGTGCGGCATCGACCCCGCGCATCACGACCCCTTTCAGATACGGATCAAAGAGCAGTGCATCCCTTACCCAGCCGCCGCAGGACAAAAGACCCGATTCAGGATCGTCCGGCGCGTCCGCAAAGGCGGATGCACGCATGTCGGGATGATGATCATACAATACCATCTGATATGGCCGTTGGAGCCTTGACGTCAGGAGTCGGGACATGAAATGATAATTGCCGCTATCTATCAGCGAGACGCTTCTGCCACCGGCGCCGTCACCGTCAAAAGAAACCGCCTCCCTGATCCGCCGGATGATCTCTTCCCTCGCCGCCGGATCGCAATAGCGTCCGCATCCCCGGATATCGGTACAATCGATCCTGTGATACAACAAACCATCGCCGGGAAGGTCTTCCCGGCGATGCGCGTAGTCCTCATATAATCCGCTAAAATCAAAACAGTTGATATGTTTCATGTCTTCCGGCTGACCCGCGCATTACAGCTGCGCAAGCCTTGCGATCGCGTCCTCCTCTATGATGCAGTCCGCCGTCTCCTGGATATGCGACTGCGTCGGCGCATTGACGAGCAGGCTCAGCGCGTATTCGATCCCGGTCTTGCGGAAATCATAGACAATATTGTCATCATCGCTCTTCACGGAGCAGATCAGATAGAACCTGTCGTCCTGCTTGTACAGGGCGCTCTTCACGACCGGATAGCCTGTCGTCACTTTGGCAAAACGGATCGCCTCCTCGAGCTTCCGGAACTCGACGGTATAGTGCTCGACCTCCGCCACCGATTTGGCGACGGCCGTGGGCAGCTCTTCTTCGCCGCTCTCTTCCGGGGTATAGATCCGGTTGACCTGCTCGGTGATATTCATAAAGAGATTGCCGAGGGCCTCGCCCTTTTCCTCGGCGGACATCGCCTTGATCGCTTCGATGCCGCCTTCCTCGACAAGCGAAAGCATGTGCCTGGCAGAGGAACGGATCCTCTCCGCCATCCGGTCGATGTCTTCATTGGACATCTTGACCGCAAAGATCCTGACGCTGCCGTCCGACATCATATTCTTGGACATCAGCAAAACTTCCTGTTCGGGATCATAACCCAGTTGCTCTCCAACCTCCTTGTTGAGCTGGGACATGAATGAGCCGCTTCTGGAATCTTCATTGATCAGCGACTCCGGTGTCAGTCCGATCTCTCTGAGTTCGGAGGCCGCGATGCTGCATTCGACGGTGGAATTGTTCATTTTCACAATGATCATCGTGCATCCTCCTTTCATCCGGGAACCCTGTGCGCCTCCCTGCGCGGGTCGCCCCTGTGCCTACATCCTGTACCTGACTTGTATTTCGGCCGCATGCACGTTTTTCGTAATAGCTTCTGAAACAGATTATACACAACTTTGTTAGCACTGTCAATAGGTGAGTGCTAACATTCCGGTAAAAATACGGACCGCCCGCAAAGGACGATCCGTATCATGCGTTTTTTTATCAACCGCGGGAGGCTTCGAGGAGCTTTCCCTTCAGCTGGTCTTCGATCTGGATCAGCTCCTGCTCCGCAAGCTTCCTCTTCTCCTTGCCCTCCGCCTGGATACGTACCACCTCGTCGAGCGTGGCAATCAGCTGCTCGTTCGTATGCTTTAAGGTCTCGATATCGACAATTCCGCGCTCGATCTCTTTGGCATTTTCCACCGTGGCGATCTTGAGCTTGTCCGCGTTTTTCTTGAGCAGTTCGTTCGTCGCATCGGACACTTCCTTCTGCGCCTTGGCCGCCTGCGCGCTGTGCTCGATGCCGAGCGCGATGACCATCTGGTTCTTCCACAAAGGAATCGTATTGACGATGGTCGACTGGATCTTTTCCGCCATGGCCGTATCCGAGGACTGCATGAGACGGATCTGGGGACCCGTCTGCATCGCGACGGTTCTCGTCAGTTCCAGATCGTGCAGCTTTTTCTCGAAACGGTCACACTGGTCGGCGATGTCCTTGGCGTGCTGGGCATCCTCCGCAAGGCCCGATGCCTGTGCCTTGTTCTGCGCTTCGATCAGCTCATTGTTGCGCACGCTTTCGAGCTTTTTCTTGCCGGCCAGCACATACATCGTCAGCTCCTTGAAGTAAGACAGATTCATGTCATACATCTTGTCGAGCATGTCGACATCCTTTAAGAGCGTGATCTGGTGTTTTTCCAGTTCGTTGGTGATCGTCGTGACATTGGTCTCGACCTTGGAATATCTGGTCTTTAAGGCCTCCGCGCGATTCTGGCCCTTTTTGAAGAGATTGCCGAAGAACCCCCTGTCCTCCTCCGTGTCAAAGTCCTTGAGCTGGACGACGAGATTGGTCACCATGTTGCCGACCTCTCCCATGTCCTTGGTGCGCACGCTGTTGAGCGTCTTTTCGGAAAAGTCCGCGAGCTTCTTCTGGGTGCCCACACCGTAATTCAGGATGGCCGCCGCATTGGAGATATCGATCTGCTGCGAAAAGTCCTCGATCTGCTTCTTTTCTTCCTCTGTCAGGTTGAGATTGGCCTCCATATGTTCCTCGATCGAAACGGCGGGGACCTGTGCCGCTCCCGGCATCCCGGTCATCACGCCGGAGACGACCTCTCCTTCCGCAACTCCGGGCATCGTGGGCGCACCGCCCACATCCGCGCCGAATTCCAGTACCGGTGCCGTCGGTTGCATCTCATCAAAATCTGACATCGCCATTTCCTCCTCGTAAGTCAAACAACTCTCAGTTTATCATATCCATACGGTTCTTATCCCGGAACGATACACTGTCCTCGGTCAGACCGTCCTGTGCCATCATCGTCTTCATCACCGAGATATCGGATGAGATATCCCAGGAAATCTCCTCAAAGAGGCTGTCAAAGAGCTTTTCAAAACCGTCGCCCACCATATCCAGGGAATCCGCGATCTCCTTTTTGGTCTGCGCGATATTTTCCCCGATCTGCGGCTTGCCGTCCAGATCCGCATAGGCGCTCAGCAGCTTGACCGTCGTCGGCAGATAATAGCTCATGTACTTGCGCAGCGAAGGTGCCGCCTGCGGTTTTTGCCTGACCTCCTCAAAGGTCTTGTGCATCAGATCCTCGATCCGGCTGATCTTGCGCGTCATCTCCGCGTCCGGGATGCGTACGTTGAGTTCCCTGACGGTCCTCAGATACTCGTCGCCGTCCTTTAAGATCTGCTGCACCTCCTTCGCATAGACCGTTCCGTTCAACCGGTCCTCGAGGGCGCGCTCCTCGTCCTCCCGGATCTTTCTCGAACGCTCCGCCTCCAGATACTGCTCGTAGGACTGTCTGCTCACGATCATGGTCGTCTCGTTTTCGTCGATCCAGGTCTCCGGCAAAAGCCCCTCCATGCGGAGTGTTTTGACATCCTTTAACACCGTCTGCCTGTCCTCGCCGGACAGGGTGCACAGATCGGGAAGCGCGATGTATTCCGCGTCCGCGATCGCGTTGCCGTAGGCGCGGTATCTGCCCATCAGCTTGCGCTTTTTGTCTCCCTTCAGTGCAGTGATGATCCCGCCGCCGAGACCCGCCGCGCCCAGTCCCGCAAGAATCGCGAGCGGGATCTGTACGCCGGGGATCGCCAGCGCGATCGGAAGCATCGTCACGAAAAGCGACCCCGCCGCGGCACCGACGATGGAGCCTCCGACCAGCTGTCCCACGCCGGTATAGGGATGATAGGCGCGCCGGCCCTGGTTAAAATAAGGGGTATTGGCGAGCGCATGGGTCTGCTTGACGACCATCTCGCCCTGAGAACCCCGCACCGATTTCGTACGCAGGGACTCGGGTCTCGTCCACTGTGCGCTCTCGCCCCGCAGATTGGCGCTGTAGCTGTTGGAATGCTGCGTACCGGATGACATCCTGCGCGTACCGGGCGGTGCGGTCGCACTCCTTACGCCGTTCGCCACCGCCTCTTGCGCGGCATCGGCGATCGTATTGACGCTGCGCCTGATCGAACCGGACAGATCGCTGTAATTCCCCGTCGAGATCGCCTTGGTAACGGCGTCTAAAATATCGCTCCCCGCGTTTTGCACATCCTTGCGTTCCATACAGATTATTTTACCCGATCAAACATCGAATCGCAACGGTTTGCGCAGTTTTTTGCGCGCCCTGGTCAGCGCATTGTCGGTGGCCTTTGCCTCCTTGCCGAGGACCCTGGCGATCTGCGTGCTCGTCATGCCGGTGAGCCTAAGGTCCAGCGCCCTCCGTTCAAAATCGGACAGCTCCCGCTCGATCGTCTCCAGGATAAAGGCGGCCTCTTCCTGCGCGATGACCTCCTCCTCGGGCGAGGGCTGCGTATCCGAAGACAACGTATCCTGCAGCGTCTTGCGCTCTTCGTCGTCCGTCTCGATCTGTTCGTAGAGGGAGATATAAGTATTGAGAGGAATATTCTTTTTGCGTCCCGCCGCCTCGATCGCATTGTACATCCGGCGCGAAACGCACAGATCCGCAAACGTATAAAAAGAAGCATCCCTTCCGGGATCATAGTCACGGATGGCCTTGTAGAGACCGATCATCCCCTCCTGGATGAGATCCTCGCGGTCGGCACCCAGGATATACATCGACGCGGCCTTTTTGCGCACCATGACCTTGTACTTGTCCATGATATAGTCCGTGATCTGTGTCTCGCCGTCCCTGAGCTTTTCGATCAGGACCTCGTCCTTTTCCTTGTCGTAGGGATGCTTCATCTGCCCCTGACCCTCTGCCGCACAATCTCATACGCAAGAACGCCCGCCGCCACCGATGCGTTCAGGGAGGACATCTCTCCCTTCAGGGGAATCGAGGCGACCATGTCGCACTTGCTGCGCACGAGGGTCCCTGCGCCCTTTCCCTCATTGCCGATGACGACTCCGAGTGCCACCGTCAGATCCAGATCATACATCGGGATTCCTTTCGCGTCCGCCAGCACAAACCAGAGTCCTTCCTTTTTCAGATCTTCGATCGTGCGTGCCAGATTGGTGACCCGCGCCACCGTCAGATGCGCCGCCGCGCCGGCAGAGGCACGGAACGCGGCTGCGGTCAGCTGTGCGGCCCTGGTCTTCGGGATCACGACACCGTGCGCGCCCGAGGCCTCCGCCGTGCGGATGATCGCCCCGAGGTTGTGCGGGTCCTCTATGTTATCCAGTAAAAATATAAACGGTTTTTCGTTTCTTTCTTTTGCCTTGCCAAGGATGTCTTCCACCGTGCCGTACCGGCAGGCTGCCGTATATGCAATGACTCCCTGGTGGTGTCCCGTGGGAGACATCTGATCGAGCCGCTCTTTGGATACATACCGCACGAGCGCATCCGTCTTTTTGATTTCGCGCCGGATCGTCTCGACGGGGCCGTCATGACAGCCGTCGAGTAAAAAGAGCTTGTCGATCGTCGCGTTGGCGCGCAGGAGCTCGATGACCGCATTGCGCCCCTCGACGAGATCCGGCTGTTCTCCCGGAACGGTTTCCTGTTGTCTGGTCTTACTTCCTCTCATCTTCGTCATGTATCTTCCGTAAGCACGTAAGCGCCGTCCGTCTCCGCACCGGAAATCCCCGCACGCAAGAGCTCCTCAAGGCGCGCGGTCTGTCCCGTGAGATAGAGATAGCCGCACAGCGCCTCGAGTCCCGAGGCCTCGTGATAGTCGCGGACCGTCTGGTTTTTGGCTTTGCTGTGCTGTTTTGCGTTTCTGCCGCGTCTGACCACCGCCTGCTCTTCTTCGGTCAGCATCGGCCCGATCCTTGCGATCATCGCGGCCTGAGCGGCCGCATTGACGATATCCTTCTTCTCTTCATGCAGCCTTGCCACCGGACGGCGCCCCTCGCGAAGCGTCTTTGTCCTGACGACCAGTTCAAATACCGCATCCCCGATAAAAGAAAGCGTCTGCGGATTGATCTGACGGATGGACTCCTTCGTGAGAAGCGGCTGCCCGGAAAAGATCAGATTCTCTTCCACCGGACCCCCTCTCTCGTATCCTCGATCAGGATGCCCTTCTCCTTCAGCGCGTCCCGGATTGCATCGGCCTTTGCAAAATCCTTTGCCTTTTTGGCGGCCGTCCGCGCCACGATCTGTTCTTCGATCCACGCATCATCCTCCGGTGTGTGCGCGTCTTCCCGTACAAGCGGCAAAAGCGTAAGACCAAGCACCCCCGACAACTCTGTCAGCTCGTTCCGCAAAGCCCCAAGATACGGCAAAGAAGCGTCTTCCCTGGTCGTCGCATTGGCAAGGCGCACCAGTTCAAAGATCGCACTGATCGCGTCCGCCGTATTGAAATCATCATCCATGGCCGCTTCAAATGCCTTCCTGTATTCTCCTGCCTTCTGAAGCGATGCCGTCTCTTCCTCTGTCAGCGCTTCCCCGGTTGCATGGGTAAGCAGATAGGACAGATTGGTTTTGCAATTGATGATCCGCTCAAGTGAGGTTTTGGCGCTCTCCATCAGCTCGTCGCTGAAATTGAGGGGCGAGCGGTAATGGGCGCCGAGCATAAAGAACCGAAGCACCTGCCCGTCGTATTTTTCCAGAATATCACGCACGGTGAAAAAGTTGCCGAGCGATTTGCTCATCTTTTTGTGATCGATATTTAAGAACGCGTTATGCATCCAGTAATGCGCAAAGACCCCGCCGGAGCAGCTTTCCGACTGCGCGATCTCGTTTTCGTGATGCGGAAAAATCAGATCCTCCCCGCCGCCGTGGATATCGATCTCCGCACCGAGATACTTCCTGCTCATCACGGAACACTCGATATGCCAGCCGGGGCGCCCGTCACACCAGGGCGAGGGCCAGGAGGGTTCGCCTTCCTTTTTTGGCTTCCACAGAACAAAATCGAGCGCGTCTTCCTTTTGCTCCGCGCCGTCGACCTTAAGCGCGCGCTCCCCGCTGCGCAGATCGTCGAGATTCTTATGTGACAGCTTCCCGTATCCGGCAAAGGAGCGGGAGCGGAAATAGACCGTGCCGTCCATCGCGGGATAGGCATGCTCCTTTTTGATCAGTGTATCGATCATGCCGATCATGCCGTCGATCTCCTCCGTCGCCTTCGGATGAACGTCGGCCGGGCGCACGCCAAGGGCCTCCATATCCTTTTTGCACTCCGCAATATAGCGCTCCGAGATCTCCGATGACTCCTTCTTTTCGTCGAAGGCCGCCCGGATGATCTTGTCGTCGACGTCCGTAAAATTGGACACATAGCGGACCTCATAACCACGGTATGTCAGGTAGTTGCGCACCGTGTCAAAGAAGATCATCGGTCTCGCGTTGCCGATATGGATGAGATTATAGACGGTCGGACCGCAGACATAGATCCGCACCTTTCCTTCCTCGATCGGATGAAACTCCTCGATCTGTCTGCTCATCGTATTATAAATACGTATCATGCTTCCGGCTTCCTTTCGATCCTATCTGTCCTCAGTTCCCGTCTGCGCAGCATCCACGCGGGACGGGGGCCTGACCCGTCCGGAAGGTCACATTGCGGGAAAGAATATCCTGTGGCGTGGTCAACAGTGCCGCCGCCTGCGCGGCGATGCCCTGACCCGCTCCCGTAAAGCCGAGTCCCTCCTCTGTCGTCGCCTTGACATTGACCTGCGAGATGTCGATGTCGAGTGCCCCTGCAATATTGCCCCGCATGTCGTCGATATGGGGACGCATCCTGGGCGCCTGCGCGATGATCGTCGCATCGATATTCTCAATGATATAACGTTTTTCCGTTAATATGTCTCCGACTTTTCGTAATAACTCCAGGGAGTCCGCGTCCTTGTACGCGGGGTCCGTATCGGGAAAATGCTTGCCGATATCCCCTTCGGTCGCCGCCCCGAGCAGGGCATCCGAAATGGCATGCAACAAAACATCCGCGTCGGAATGACCGTCGAGCCCTTTTTCATACGGGATCGTCACGCCGCCGATGATGAGCGGCCGTCCTTCGACCAGCCGGTGTACGTCATATCCGTTTCCGATTCTCATGGTTGCTCCCTCCGGTCGCACGTGCTTCGTCCTGTTTTTTTCACTTCTCTCACCGGGGAGTTACTCCCCCCGGCCGTTCGTTTCAGGGTCTTTAGCTCTTTTTTTAAAGCGCCTGTTTCCTCGCACATTTTACGGAAACGGTCGGGGATATTGTCCCATGACGTGGACATCTGCTTTGCAAGCTCCGTGATCATGTCATGCTCCGCACGAAACAGGGAAAGCGCCCGCTGTCCGCATGCAATATACAGTCGTACACCGCCCTTCCAGTTTTGCAGTCGCAGGATCTTGATGAGTCCGACCTCGCCCGTACGCTTTACATGCGGCGCACAGCACGCACAGCAGTCCGTTCCCTCAATCGTCACGATCCTGAGTTCGTCCGATGCGATCTCTTTTTTGCTGCGGTAGTTCAGACGCGCCTGCTCTTCTTCCGTGGGAAAAGAAACCACGACCTCCGTATTATCGAAAACCACGCGGTTGGCCTCGAGCTCGATGTCCGCGACATCCTCCGCACACATCATGCCGTTATAGTCCATCGTGCAGGTGTGGTCACTTAAGCGAAAACCGGTGTTGTCATAACCAAAGCGCCTGTGCACAAGTCCCGATACGATATGCTCACCCGTATGCTGCTGCATAAAGTCAAAGCGCCTCGCATCGTCCACCTCCCCGCGCACATGCGCCCCTTTTGTCAGCAGCGCAAGGCCTCTTTCGTCCGCTTCGTCCGCAAGAATATGACGGATGATACCGTCTTCGATCTGCACATCGCAAACGGGCAGCGCGATCTCCGTCCCCTCCCGGTCCGTGACAAAGATCGTGCCGCGGTCACCGGACTGTCCTCCGGCCTCGGGAAAAAAGGCGGTGCAATCGAGCAGAACAGCCCTTTCTTCATACGCGCAAACCTCCGCTTCAAATACGGACAGCTCTGCGTTCTCATTATATAGTTTCCGGGTAACATCCTGCAGCATTGTGAGTTTGTTTATGGTTTGTCAGACATAGCAACAACCGCCACTCGGCAAGTGACGGTTGTTCTTTTCATACTTACACGGCATCAACCATCAGGCATACAGCGGCAGTGCCGTCAGCGTCTTCATCACCTGTTCCTTGACGGCGGATACATCCTTCTTTAAAGAAAATGCCATCTCGCTGTACAGCAGCTTTTCCGCGGTTGCCAGATGTCTTTCGTTCATCGAAGCGAGCTTTTTGCCCTCGCGCGTGCGCTTGGCCCTCGCTTTGTGCAGCCCCTTGACAAGACGCATCATATCCTGTGTCTCGTTGTGCTTGATCACGTCCACGATCTCGGCCTCCGCACGCTTGCCGCTCGACACCTCGATCTCCTCGATATCCTCGAGCTCCGCGAGAAGCTCCTGGGCATCCTTCTTGCTGATGACGTGGCGCATCTTGTCCTCCGCGCCGTCAACGGGCACATAGAGGACGCCGTTACGGTCGGTCGCCGGCGACATCATATAGTACAACTTTTCCTGCTGTCCTTCCAAAAAAGGCGGTACCAGCACGTCCGTGACCTTGCACAGTCCGTGGTTGCCGTAAACAGTGACATCTCCTCTCTTCAACATCTTGTGCCTTCCTTTCTGAAACCCCAACTTTTCCCGAAAAAAGGGTGAAAAAAACAACCGGATACGGCAAAGTCCCGCATCGGCTGATTTCCCGGGAAAAACTGCCTCTATGACGGATTTGTCTGCTTCGTTATCACAAATTATATCATAAAACGGAGCAAAAATACACCTCCCAAAATAAAAAAAATCTTACAAAAATACAGGGGTTTTTGCTGTGAGATATTGACAATCGGACGAAAAAGCCGATCACATCCGCACAGAATGCGCACAGATCAGATGCGAAATATGAGTTTTGCGACGAGCCAGATCCCGACGAGGAGCGCCAGCGCCACCGGCAAAAAAACAGCCCAGGCGGACAGCACCATCAGCCAGAATTCCCGGACGGAGACCTTTTCTCCCTGCGCCGCTTCCGGCACCACGTCTGTCCCTGCATCCGCAACGTCCCTTTCATGCGCTTCCTCTCCGGCATGGCCGTTTTGTTCCTTCTGGAAGCGTGCGGCCCGGTCGAGACGCTGTCCGAAAAACACCGCTCAGCCCGTCAGCCTGTGATGGCAGGCAACAAAGTGATCCGGTGCGATCTCCTCCCACTCGGGCACCACATGCTCGCAGATCTCCGTGCAGTACTTGCAGCGCGTATGGAACTTGCATCCGGACGGCGGATTGACCGGCGAGGGAATATCTCCCTCCAGAACCTTGATCTCCTTTTTTTCTTCCGTCGTCGGAATCGAATCGAGCAGTGCCCTCGTATAGGGATGAGCCGGCGCGCGGAAGATCTCGTCGGATGCGGCGAGCTCCACCAGATTGCCCAGATACATCACGCCGATGCGGTCGGAGATATACTTGACGACCGAAAGATCATGCGTGATAAACAGATACGTCAGATCCTGCTGCTCCCTGAGATCCTGCAGCAGATTGATGATCTGCGACTGCACGGACACGTCGAGTGCCGACACCGCCTCGTCACAGACGACAAATCTGGGTGCCACCGCCAGCGCCCTGGCGATCGAGATGCGCTGCCTCTGCCCCCCGGAAAACTGATAGGGGAAGCGATGCAGGAAATACGACTGCAATCCGCAGTCATCCATGACCTTTAAGATGTATTCCTTCATCCGGTCGTTGTTCTTGCGGAACATATTGTGTGCGCTTAAGCCCTCGCCGATGATCTGTCCGACCGTCATGCGGGGATTGAGCGAGCTGTACGGATCCTGGAAGATGATCTGGAGCTCCTGACGGAGCAGGCGGATCTCGTTATAGTTGAGTCTGGCCAGATCGATACCGTCGTCCCTGAGCGCCTCATACTTTTGAAACGCCTCCTCCGACGCGTGCTCCTTACGCAGCGCGTCAATCCGCGCAAGTGTCTCATCCACCTCTTTTTGTACTTCCTCCATGCGCTTGTCGATCTGGGCAAGCTTTGCGTCCTGCGAGGAGGTCGGCTTCTTTTCATAAGCCATGTCCTCCCGCTCGACCGCGACCAGTTCACGCTCTTCACGGAGTTTTCTAAGCCTGAGCGCCGCCTGGTAATTGGCTTCGTAGGCGCTCTTGACGGTACTTAAGTCTTTGACGCTCATGAGACCGCCAAAGATATTGGCGACATCAAGCAACGCGTCGGACGCCGCCTTTTTTGCGGCATCGAGCTCCGCGTGTTTTTTGAACTGCTCCTGCTCGGTGAGCTTGTCATAGGCTGCCTGCAGCTCATCCCGCTTCTTTTCCTTTGCCTCGATCCCCGCGATCTCCTTTTCCAGATTGCGGATCGTTTTGAGCATATAGCGGGGTGCGATATCGTCGAGGGTCCTGCCGTAGTACATCGTCCGGCCGTCCGTCTGTCTGTACAGCTGCAGCAGGGTTCTGCCGAGCGTCGATTTGCCGCAGCCCGACTCGCCCACGAGTCCGAAGACCTCCCCCTCATAGATATCGAGCGTGATCCCGTCATTGGCCTTGACGAAGAGGCCCCGCGTTTTGAGCGGGAAATACTGCTTGAGATTGGTCACGCGCAGCAGGACTTTCTTTTGCTTAAGCATTTCTGTTTCCTACCTCCGGATAAAAGCAGCGGATCTGCTGCGTATCACTCACCTGTTTCAGTTCCGGCTCCTCCTCCATGCAGCGCGCCTGTGCGTACTTACAGCGCGGTGCAAACTTGCATCCCTTCGGGAGATCGAGCGGATGCGGCACGGCACCGGGAATCGAATCGAGACGCTCCGACGAATCCGCGTCGAGTCTCGGGATCGAACGCATCAGACCTTCCGTGTACGGATGCATATACGCGCTCTGACCGGAAAAGATATCATGCGCCGGCGACATCTCGACGATCTGTCCGCAGTACATGACGGCCACGTCGTCCGCCATCTGGTTGATGACGCCCAGATCATGCGTGATAAAGAGGATCGAGGTGCCGAATTCTCTCTTGAGTTCGTTCATCAGATGCAGGATCTGTGCCTGGATCGTCACGTCGAGCGCCGTCGTCGGCTCGTCGGCGATCAACAGCTTTGGTCGGCAGGCCAGAGCCATCGCGATCATCACGCGCTGGCGCATGCCGCCGGAGAGCTGGTGCGGATACTGCTTGGCGACAACCTCCGGATTGGGGATCTTGACATCCGCGAGGATGTCGACCACCTTTCTGGCAGCCTCCTTTTTGCTCAGTCCCTGATGGATGATAAAGGGCTCCGACGCCTGCCTCTCGATCGTAAAGACCGGATTCAAGGAGGTCATCGGCTCCTGGAAAATGACGGAGATATCGTTGCCGCGGATCTTGTACATCTCGCTAAGAGAGAGCTTCGTCAGCTCCTTGCCGTCAAACCGGATCTCCCCGCTGTCGATATAGCCGTTGGCGTCGAGCAGCTTTAGGATGCTCATCGCGGACACGCTCTTTCCGGACCCCGACTCGCCGACAAGCCCCAGCGTCTTTCCCGCCTCGACGGAATACGACACGTCGTTGACCGCCTTCACGATCCCGCGCTTGGTCGTAAAAAAGCTGTGGAGATGTTTCATATCAAGTAAAGGCATATCACTCCTCTTTTCTGCAGGTGCATTATCTTCCGATGGACTTGGGATCGACCGCGTCGCGGATCGCATCGCCGATCAGGTTGATGCAGATCGTACAGACGCCGAAGATCAGCGACGGGAATACCCATCGCCACCAGTACTGCTGGATGACGATCGAGTTGTTGGCACCGGATAACATATTGCCCCAGGTCGGTGCGGGCAACGGAATCCCGAAGCCCAGATACGACAGCGTCGACTCCGTCAGCATGCAGGTCGCAAATTCCAGTGTCGCTTCGACCAGCAGCACGTTTAAGACATTGGGCAGGATATGCCGGAAGATGATCGCGCCCTCCCTTACGCCCATCGCCTGTGCCGCCGTGACAAATTCCTTTTCGCGCTCCGCAAGGATCTGCGCACGGATCAGGCGGCAGGTTGCGGGCCATGTCAGAACACCCAGCACCACCATGATCAGATACATGCGCATGCTCACGTCGATGCGCGTACCGATGATCGCACTCAGGAGCATCGCAAAGGGCAAAAACGGAATCGCGCCGAAGATCTCCGAGATACGCATGACCAGCATGTCGACCTTGCCGCCAAAGTAACCGGCAATGCCGCCCATGATGACACCGATGATGATCGAAATCACGACCGCCACAAAGCCGACGGTCATCGTCGTCTGGCCGCCGTTGATGATGCGTGTAAGGATGTCTCTTCCGAGATCGTCCGTCCCCAGCGGATGCCCTTTGAGCCCCCAGGTATGCACCTCGCCGTTCACGTCGATCGCGTAGTTCTGATAAAAGCCAGCAAAGACCGTCTCGATCTGTGCGCCGTGCACGGAATCGGGAATCGTGGTCTGGTGATGCGCGTTGTCTCCCCAGCTGACGACGTCGCCGTTTTCCATCAGCGCCGTATAGTGGTAACGGCCGCCGTAGATCTCGAGGGGCTTTGCGGTCATGACGACCTCGTCGTCCTCCGCGGAAGCGGTTCCCTCTCTCTCCGGAATCTCTCCTTCATGCCGGGCGACATTGCCCCAGACGATGATCGTGCCGTCGCTTTTGACCCCCGCCATCGTATCGCCGGTAGCGGCGATATCGACGACATCCGAGGACAGCGCCTCCGGAATGCGGTTAAAGGCATTGGTCTTTTCGAGACCTCCGTAGACGACGGAGCCGTCATCGAGCAGCAGACAGTAATGATAGGTCGCGATCGCAAATTTGACCACGCGGCCGCGGTATTCTTTCTTGACGTCGAGGTCGCACATATTGGTATTGCCCCAGAAATAGACCTCGCCCTCGTCGGTCAGGGCACCGGAGCACTGGTAGCCCGCCTCGATCTGGATGATGTTCTTTCCGCCCTTGGTACGGGAGACCCTGAGATCCTGCGGGATGCGGTCCTGTCCGAGACGCTTGTTGCCCCAGACATAGATCTGTCCGTTCTCGTCGAGCGCCACCACATGGTCATAGCCCGCGGCAACGGAGACGATATGCGCCTCCAGCACCTCCTCCGGAATATTCCTGAGATCGATCGTATCCGTGATCTTGGTATAGCCCCAGATATAGATATGGCCGTCCTTGTCACAGCCGACACCGAAGGTCGCACCGGCGGCGATATCCTGCACATTGCCGTCAAGTCCCTCGGGCAGGGTGAGCATGTCATTGATCGGCGGCACGTGGATCTGCGTATTGTCGCTTTCTCCCAGATCGATCTGGAAGAGATACGGTCCGATAAAGACAAAGGCAAAGATCAGTAAAAAGACAATGAGTCCGAACATCCCGAGCTTGTTATGCAGAAAGTTGGATAACATCATCCTGCCCGGAGACTGGATATGCTCTTCCATCAGGATATCCGTCTGGGTATTCCGGTTGCCGAACAGTCTTGCCAGAAACGAAGGCTTTCTCTTTTTTTCTTCCATCTTGCGAAGGTCCCCTCTATTTGTTGACACGGATGCGCGGATCGACAAAGCCGTAGACTAAGTCCATGATCAGAGCGCCGACCAGACTCACCACCGTATAAAACATCTGCACAAACAGCGACAATTCAAAATCGTGATTGCCCAGGCTCTGGATATAGAGTCTGCCCATTCCGTTGATGCCGAAGGTGGATTCCACCAGAAGCGATCCGGAAAAGATCCCGAGGAACCATCCGATGATCAGCGTTACCACCGGAAGCAGGGCATTCCGCCAGGCGTGCGAATAGATGACGACACGCTCCTTGACGCCCTTGGCCCTTGCCGTTTTGATATGATCCATCGAGAGCGCCTCGATCATGGCGCTGCGCACATAGCGGCTCATGCCGCCGAGCGAAGCAAAGGTCATGACGATCAGGGGCAGTCCCAGATAATAGAGCTCGTCAAAAAACTTCTTTAAGCCGGTATAGTTGGCACCGGGCGTGCCGATACCGGACACCGGGAAGATCCGTAATATCACCGCAAATATATAGATAAATACCAATGCAATAATGTAGATCGGTACGGAATAGCCGACAATCGAAAAGACCTGGACAAAATTGTCCCTGTGACTGCCCTTGTGCACCGCACACCAGATGCCTAAGGGAATCGTGATGCCGAGCGCAAGGATCGTCGCAAAGATATTCATAAAGACCGTCGTCGAAATCGGTGCGGAGATGACCTCCACACACGGTTTTTTAAAGAAATTGGAATAACCGAAATTGGCCTGTAAATAGCCGTTGAAGCTGCCGCTCTTTTCCGGAAGAAACCCGAGCCAGCGGCCGTAGCGCACGAGGATGGGATCGTTTAAGCCCATCGACTCGCGCAGGTCCTGGTACATCTGGTTGTAGACATCCGGGCGCAGCGTCGTCTTGATCGATTCGAGTTCGAGTCTGGCGGGGTCGCTCGGAATCAGATTGAACAGGACATACATGAAAAACGACACGATGAAAAAGACGACCACCATGTAGAGTATTCTTTTGCAGATATATTTGGCCACGAAGCGCCCCCCTCTTTCATCGCTTTGTAATACCCCGAAATCGGGCAGAACGCCGTGATGCGTTCCGCCCGATTCCGCAGCTGAAGTGCAAAATCAATTTCCGTTACGGATGGATGATTTATTCGATGTACGCGTACACCACCGCCTGCTGGAAATCCCAGAGCGGGTTGCATACAAGATCGTGGATCTTGCTGTTCATAATATCATAGTAGATATTGGAATACAGCGGGATCTCGGGAAGATAGTCATTCCACTCATCGATGAAGTCCACCCAGATCTTCAGGTATGCTTCCTGATCGCCGGCTTCCACACCGTAGACCATGTCCATGGAGAGCTGATTGAGCTCCTCGCTGTCCGTGAAATTGGAGTTGTAGCCCTGGTCATAATACTCGGGGTTGGACGCCTTGGTGACAAATTGGAACGACTGGTCATAAGCCGCCGTAAAGTTGGTGGCCAGGTTGTACATGCCATAGGTCGGGATGCCGTACTGCTCGCCCTGGGAGGCGTCGCGGTACATGTAATTGAGCAGCTCCTCGAAGGTCATGATCGACTGGTTGATCTGCATGCCCGCTTCCGCGACCTGGTCGCCGTTGGCCAGCATGACCGCCAGCAGGTCGGATACGGAGTTGCCCTCGGAGGATGCCCACTCGATGATGAGCGGCATGAGGATGCGTCCGTCGGCGAGCGTCACGTTGTGCTGGTAGTCGCCGGCTTCCTCCGCGGTTACTTCCTTATAGCGGATGCCGGAAGTATATTCGGAGCCGTCCTCCGCCAGCACCCAGCCGTCCTCCTCGAGGACTTCGATCGCCTTTGCGGTGTCATAGGCATAGGTCTCTAAGCGTTCCGCCAGTTCTTCCTTGGCATCCTGGTACATCCACATGGCAATGCCGTACGGTCCGTGCACGACGGAACCGTAGCCGCCCGTGAAGGTATTGGCAAAGTCGTTACGATCCAGAAGATGCGCAACGGCATGACGCACCGACATGAACTGCGTCGGA
Source organism: Lachnospiraceae bacterium (assembly GCA_017448245.1). GTDB lineage: Bacteria > Bacillota > Clostridia > Lachnospirales > Lachnospiraceae > Butyrivibrio. Next base: position 17,757 of record JAFSLV010000024.1, read on the forward strand.
CCGAAGTCACACTGGAACATCAGCTTGCCGTAGCCGGCACGGTCATAGTTGACGGTATAGAAATCACCGGTCTCTTCCAGATCCAGTGCCGCGTTGACTTCGTCGCCGCCGGTCAGGGCGCTTAAGAAGTCGATACCGCCGGTTGCCAGCTCGTCGAGCATCGTCGCCTGCACGGCCTTCACGACAATGATGCGCTCGACGGAAGGCTTCTGGCCTTCGAAATTGCCCGCATAGTTGGGATTGATGACGACCGTTGCGGACACGGACGCCTGGTCAAAGCTCTCGAGCTGGTACGGTCCCGCGGAAATACGGTCTTCGTAGATCCAGCGCGCCGCATCGATCTCTGCCGCCGAGAGCTCGCCGCCGTCCAGATAGGCGCCCTCGCCGTCGTCCTTGACCGTCAGGTCCGCGCTGGCATACTGCTTGAGCGCGATCGGACGTAAGGACGCATAGAGCATATCAAAGTAATACGGGATAAACTCGGCGTCGATCGTGATCTCATAGGTGTAGTCATCCAGGAGTCTCAGACCCGAGATATAGTTGACTTCGCCGTTCAGGTACGCCGTGGCGCCCACCACCTGGGATGCGCCGGCATTGTTCTTGGCGCCTGCTTCGAGTGCGGCGGGCGAATAGGCGACCAGCGCATAGGCCACGTAATCCGCCGCCGTGATCGGATCGCCGTTATTGTACATCAGGCCCTCATTGATCTCGACCGTAAAGGTCTTGGAGCCGTCCTCGTTTTCAGCACTCGTCATGCTCTTTGCGACCGTCTCGTTCAGGATATACTCACCGTCCTGATTGGACACGATGACATCATAGTCGTCGATCAGGTCGCGCAGCGTCTTGTCCGCCGCATTATTGGTCCACCAGGCATTGCCCAGATCGCCGTTCATCTCGGTCGTCGTACCGTAGATGATCTGATTGGTCACTTCGCCTGCGGGCTCCGTGCCTTCTTCGGTGGATTCGCCCGCGTCCTGCGTCGAGGCCGCCTCGGACGATGCCGCCGGTGCTCCTTGGTTGCCACCGCCCGAGCACGCGCCGAGTACCAGCGCAAGCAGGAGCAGCATGGCCATGCTTCTCAGAGTCTGCTTCTTCATCTTTTCCTCCTCTTTGTGAAAAACCATTAAGAAACCGCCAACAAAAACCAAAGTAAAGTGTACATTATTATTCTATTCCGGTCAAGTCAAACTGCCTGAGCCAGTCTGTCGCATGATTGCATACATCCGTCAGCATCGAATCCCCGAACGGAGTTTCGAGTCCCGCATTTTGCAAAAGCTCCGTGAAGGTACCCGAACCGCCCTGTTCCGTATAGGCCATATAGTGCTTCCAGGCATCGTCCTTGTCCTCGCGGATCCTTGCCCAGAAGCTCAGCGCCACCGTCTGCGCGAGGCAGTAGTCGATGTAATAGAACGGGTAGGAATAGATATGATGCTGCCTCTGCCAGGCTTTTCCTTCCGCATAACAGGGGATCTCCCCGTCGAGCCTGATCCAGGGCTGGTAGATCCCGATGAGTCTCTTCCATTCGGCATGGCGCTCGTCCGGGGTCATCTCCGGATGCTCGTAGACAATATGCTGGAAATGATCGACCATCGTCCCGTAGGGGATGAAGATCACGGAATCCGCCAGATGACTGTAGAGAAATTTGCGGGCATCGTCCCCGAAAAATTCCTCCGCGTAGGCCTCCGCAAAGAACTCCATCGACATCGAGTGCACTTCGCAGGCCTCCATCGTCGGCAGCATCGTCGACGACGGTACGCGCTTGCGGTTTAAGTATCCCGCAAAGGCGTGTCCCGCCTCATGCGTGACGACCTCGACGTCGCCCTGCGTGCCGTTGAAATTGGCAAAGATAAACTGTGCCTCGTAGGAGGGGATCTCCGTCATGTATCCGCCGCCCTGCTTGCCCTCCTTGGAGAGGACATCGAGCATGTCATTTTCGATCATCCCGCGCCAGAACACGCTCGTTTCTTTGGAGAGCGCGTCATAAAACCGTGTCCCCGCGGCGAGAATATCGTCGCTTGTGCCCTTCGGGCGGGGATTGCCCGAGCGGAAACGCAGCGCGTTGTCCGCATAGCTCATCGGGTAGGTCTTCCCGAGACGCTTTGCCTGCGCCTCAAAGATCCCGCATGCCACGGGCACCAGATACTCCACGACCGCCTTGCGGAACCGCTCGACATCATGGATATCATAGCAGTTGCGCTTCATCCGGTAATAGCCCAGCTGTATGTAATTGTCATAGCCGAGCTTTCTGGCCATCGCATCCCGCAGCTTCACAAGCCTGTCATACAGGTCGTCAAGCGCTTTGCGGTTGTCATTGTACCACTGCCCCTCTGCCTTCCAGGCGGCAAGACGCCGCACGTCGTCCGCGTCCGTCTTGAAGGTCGTCATCTGCGGGATCGTATATTCCCTGCCCTCAAAGGGGATCTTCGCGGACGCCAGCAGCTTTTCATACTCCTGCACGAGATCGTTTTCCTGCTGCAGCTCGGGGATGATCTCCGGGGAAAACGCTTTTAAATCAATCTCCGCATTGGTAAAGATGATCTGACCGAATTCCTCCGCCAGATCCTTGCGGAAGGGGGATACGACCATCACCCGCGTAAACGCGTCGTCATATTCGCTCAGCTCCGGTCCCGTCTCGTTCCACCATTTTTCCTCTTCGTCATAGAAGGGATCCCTGGTGTCGATCGAATGCCGGATCGAAGCGATCGTCCCCTGCGTGTTGATATCCTTGCCGAGTGTATCGTAGTCGAGAAAGGCCTGCCTTGCCTCTTCGTACGTGACGGCGTCCCGAAAGCGCGCCGTGATCTCTTTCATCCGTTCCTTGAGCGCCTCCTTGTCCGGACGCTCGTATTGCATATCGCCAAACTTCATCAGTCTTCCTCGTTTCCTTCCGCAACCTTGGCAGCACGCGCGGCGACCTCCCTCTCCTGGACATCGGAAGGGGTCTGCTCGTAACGCGCAAATTCATACTCGTAGTCGCCCGCGCCACCGGTCATCGAGCGCAGCTGCGTGCAATAGCCGTAGAGCTCCATCTGCGGCACCTCCGCCTCGATCACCTGCTTGCCGCCGACGGGATTCATCCCGAGGACACGGCCGCGGCGCTTGTTGAGATCGCCCATGACATCGCCGGTGTAGGCATCCGGCACCGTGACCTTTAAGGTGACGATGGGCTCTAACAGCACCGGCCCCGCCTCCATAAAGCCCTTCTTGAAGGCCTGGCTGGCCGCGAGCTTGAAGGCCATTTCGGAGGAGTCGACCGGATGGTAGGAGCCGTCATAGAGAACGGCGCGGACCCCGACCACGGGATAGGCCGCCAGCGGTCCCGCCTGGCAGGATTCCACGAGTCCCTTTTCGACCGCCGGGAAGTAGTTCTTCGGCACGGAACCGCCCACGACCTCCTGCTCAAAGACATAGGGCTCTCCCATGTCGCCGGAGGGCGAAAATTTCATCTTGACATGACCGTACTGTCCGTGGCCGCCGGTCTGCTTTTTGTATTTGTACTCGACGTCCGAATTCTTGCGGATCGTCTCGCGGAACGCCACCTTCGGCTTCATCAGGTCGATCGGCACCTTGTATTCGTTTAAGAGGCGGCTTGCCACGACCTCGAGGTGCTGGTCGCCCATGCCGTAGATGAGCATCTGGCGGTTGGCGCCGTCGTTGATGACCTTGAGCGTCGGATCCTCCGCACAGAGCTTTTGCAGGGACTGTGCGATCTTGTCGATATCGCCCTTGTTCTTGGCCATGTAGCGCATGGATGTAAAGGGCTTGCTGATATCCATCTTGGCATACTGGACGGGATTGGCCTTAGTGGAAAGCGTATCTCCCGTACTGACGTCGAGCTTCTGAAGCGCGCCGATGTCGCCCGCGTGGAGCTCCGCGACCTCGGAAGCCTTGTTGCCGGTCAGAATATAGAGCTTGCCGATCTTGAACTCATTGCCGTCATCCGCGTCATAGAGCATGTCATCCGGCTTGATGACGCCGCTCCGGACCTTAATGAGCGAGTATTTGCCGATGAAGGAATCGTTCATCGTCTTCCAGACAAAGGCGCTCTTGGGCTTGCTGAAATCATAATCCGCCTCAAAGATCTCGTTGGTCTTGGCGTTGATGCCCGCGATCTTTCGCATGTCGGGGCTCGGGCAGTACTTGACGATATCGTCCATCAGGGTAAAGACGCCCTGCACGAGCGTATTGGACCCCATCGTCACGGGCACGATCGAGCAGTCCGCGACGCTCATGCGCACCGCCGCGCGGATCTCGGCCTCGGAGAAGGTCTCGCCGCCGAAATAACGGTCCATAAACTCTTCCGAGGTCTCCGCCACCGCCTCCATCAGGGCATCGCGGTAGAGCTTTAGGTTTTCCTCGTTGTAATCGGGAACGGGGCATTCCTTGACTTCCTTGCCTTCCCAGCGGAAGCCCTTTTCCTGGATGACATTGACGTAGCCGACAAACTTTTCGTTTTCGCGGATCGGCAGGTTGAACGGCGCGATCTTTTTACCGTACTTGTCCTCCAGATCCTGCACGACCTGGCGGTAAGAGACATCGTCAATGTCCATGTCCGCGACATAGATCATGCGCGGCAGCTTGTATTTTTCGCAGAGATCCCAGGCACGCTCCGTACCGACTTCGAGACCGGCCTTGCCGCTGACCACAATGATGGCGGCATCCGCGACATTCATCGCCTCCTCGACCTCGCCCACAAAATCAAAAAAGCCGGGCGTATCGAGCACATTGATCTTGACCCCCTCCCACTCCATCGGAATGAGGGATGTCTGGATCGAGATCTGGCGCTTCTGCTCTTCCTTTCCGAAATCGCTGATGGTATTGCCGTCCGCGACCTTGCCGACACGGCTCGTTAAGCCCGCAAGATAGCCCATGGCCTCCGCCAGTGACGTCTTGCCGCATCCCCCGTGTCCTAAGAGCACCACATTGCGGATTTTGTCAGTCGTGTACACATTCATGCCTTTACCTCCATAAATTTTGTATAAAATCCCTATCTATTCTACAGGAATCCCATGCATAGCACAAGAAAAAGTTTCAGCCCGCACCGCTTTGTGTCCGCACATAGGTGCAAAACGTGTAGGGCGTGTCAAAATAGGTCTGTTCGTCGCTTTCTTCGACAAGGCTCCAGGCGTCGAGCGCATCGAGGTCCGGAAAATACGCATCCGCGTCAAATACACGGTCAAGCCTGGTGACAAGGCACGTTGTGCAGTATTTGAGCAGCTGCAGATAGACCTGTCCGCCGCCGATCACATAGACATCTTCTTCCGGATAAAAGGACAGCACCTTGAAGAGTTCCTCCTCGCTCCTTACGACTTGCGCTCCTTTGACGCGGAATGACGTATTGCGGCTCATGATGATATTTTCCCTGCCGTCCAGGGGCCTTCCCTGCGGAAATGTCTGCAGGGTCTTACGCCCGAGGATGACGACCTTCCCGTACGTCAGCTCCCGAAACCTCTGCATATCCGCGGGAATCCTCGTCAGGAGCGCGCCGTTCCTGCCGATCCCCCAGTGTTTGTCTGCTGCCACTATCGCTGTCATACGGTCCCTCCGTGTGCTTCCTGTTCTCTTTCTCTGTCCGGCCGCGATGCCACAATGTATCCGCGGCACGGAAACGTGCCCGCGCCGTTTCGTTACGGCCGCATTGTCGGAAACGTTGCATATCCGCTTACGCTCGGGCGCACGAAACGTTCCGTCGAGCCGGAGCGCGCATCGTTTCGAGCAAAGGCTCTCACGATCCGCACGTCTCGACTCCACCGCGCGCAACTCGCTAGAGCGGATATACAAGCGTTTCCTCCCTGCGGATGTACGTCGTCGGCCGCGCACTGGCCCGCGGATACAGTGTAGTATCGTGACAGGAAACGTCTGCATATGCGAAAGAGCGAGTTGCACATCGCAAAGACAAGACCCGTCCGGCGTGAGTGCCTCTGCACGAAACGACGGACATCCCGGGGCTTGTCGGAGCGTCTGATGTGCCCGAGCGAAAGCGCATATGCACGTTTCCGTGTCGCGGATAAAGTGTGGTATCGTGACTACACCGCGATCGGAATCTCCTTCAGCTGCTCTCCCGCGACGTCGTAATTGTCAAGCCGCACATCGTCCCTCGCAAAGGCATAAAAGTCCGTCACGTCCGGATTGAGAAAGAAGTCCGGCGCATGGCAGGGCGTCCGTGCGATGAGCTCCTCGATCAGAGGGACATGGCGGTCATAGATGTGCGCGTCCGCAATCACGTGGACAAACTCCCCGACCTGCATGCCGGAGACCTGTGCGATCATGTGCACGAGCACCGCGTACTGGCAGACATTCCACGCGTTGGCGGCGAGGATGTCCTGAGAGCGCTGGTTTAAGATGGCATTTAAGACCAGACGGTCATCGCCTTCCTTCCCGGCCTGTCCGCCCCGCATGCCCCTGCCCCGCATTTTTTTCGGATCGGTGACATTAAAGGTCATCGAATACGCGCAGGGATACAGATGCATCTCGCTCAGATCCGCGTGCACGTAGATGTTGGTCATGATACGTCTGGAAAACGGATTGTTTTTGAGATCATAGAGGACGCGGTCGACCTGGTCGAACATCCCCTCTTTGTAGGCGTGTTTTACGCTCATCTGGTAGCCGTAGGCCTTCCCGATCGAGCCCTCTTCGTCCGCCCACTCGTCCCAGACGCCGCTTTGAAGGTCGCGGATGTTGTTGGATTTTTTCTGCCAGATCCACAACAGCTCGTCCGTTGCCGACTTGATCGGTGTCTTTCTGAGGGTCAGGGCGGGAAACTCCTCCGTGAGATTGTAACGGTTGACGACCCCGAACTTCTTGATGGTATAGGCACTTGTCCCGTCCGGCCATTTCGGCCTGACCTTTTCTCCCTCCGTGGATGTGCCGTTATCCAGAATATCCCGGCACATGTCGATAAAAATCCTGTCCGCAGCACTCATCACTCACTCCCCCACTTGTCACTCACCGCGTCCACTTCCTGCGTAAACCGCTCGAGATCCTTGTTGGTCAGCCCCTCCGAACGCAGGATCACGCCAAGGAGACGCTCACCCGCGGCCCGCAGTCTGCCAAAGACCGTCTGTGCCGCATAGGAAGGCTTCGCCTTGGCGGGCACCGCCTGCGCCTCGGTCACAAACGTGCCGGTCAGAAGATCAAATTCCGTCCCGGAATAGGGCGCATAGGCATCGAGCCCGTACTCCTCGTGCAGTGTCTTTGCAAAGGCCTCCGTCGTATCACCCTCGCCGTGGACGACAAAGACCTTTTGCGGCTTCTTTTCAAAGCCGTTCATCCAGGCAAGCAGCCCGTTTTTGTCCGCATGGCCGCTCATGCCCTTGAGCTTGGTGATCTCCGCCCGGATCTGTACGGGTTCCCCGAACAGCCTGATCTCGTCCGCGCCGTCCTTGATCGTGCGGCCGGGCGTTCCCACCGCCTGATGTCCGACAAAGCAGATCGTCGATTCCTCTCTCCAGAGATTGTGCTTTAAGTGATGCTTGATACGTCCCGCATCACACATGCCGGAAGCGCTCAGGATGACCTTGGGCAGAGGATCGTCGTTGATGGCGCGCGATTCGTCCACGGAGATCGTCAGCTGCAGATCGTTAAAGGAGATCGGATTGATGCCTTTTCTGACGAGCTCGAGTGCCTCCTCGGCAAAACAGTCATAGACATGATCCTCAAAGATCTCGGTTGCGGAGACCGCCATCGGGCTGTCCACATATACCTGAAAATCGGGGCAGCTCTTCACGAGACCCCCTTCCTTGATCTGTCGTAAAAAGTAGAGCATCTCCTGCGTGCGGCCGACCGCAAAGGAAGGGATCACGACATTGCCGCCGCGCCGGAAGGTGCGCTCTAAAATCTCCGTCAGTTCACTGACATAATCCGGCATCTCCTCGGCATGGATTCTTGTGCCGTAGGTCGATTCGATCAGCACATAGTCCGCGTCCTTTGTCATCTGCGGTTCCCTGATCAGGGGATGTCCCGTCGCCCCGATGTCCCCGGAAAAGCAGATCTTTTTCGTCACGTTCCCTTCCGTCAGCCATACCTCGATCGAAGCGCTCCCGAGGAGATGGCCGACATCGGTAAAGCGGATCTTTATCCCGTCACAGATCGTGACCTCCTTGCCGTAGGGACAGGGCACAAAGGAGCGGATCGCCGCCTCCGCATGCTCCATCGTATAGACCGGCTCGATCTGCTCGATCGATTTGGATCGTTTTCCCTTGCGTTTTCTCCACTCCGCTTCCTGCATCTGGATATGCGCACAGTCTCTCAGCATGATGTCGCACAGATCCGCCGTCGCGTCCGTCGAAAAGATCTTGCCCGTAAATCCCTCCTTGTAGAGGAACGGCAACATCCCCGAATGATCGACATGCGCATGGGTCAGTAATACAAAGTCGAGCTGTGCGGCCTTGACGGGAAGCGGGACATTTTCAAACAGATCCTTGCCCTGCTCCATCCCGTAGTCCACGATAAAGCGTTTGTCACAGGCCTCCACGTAATGACAGGAGCCGGTTACCTCGTGTGTCGCGCCGATAAACATCAGTTTCATACGCGGTCCCCTTTCTGTTCCGGTCTGTTTTGACGGATGTGATATGATTATTATATATGATACGTGATGTTTTAAACAATCCTGTTCCGGTACGTTTCCGGAAAATATCCGGCTCGGTGCTCAAGACGGTCGCCGTCGTCACCATGCTGATCGATCACATCGGCGCCGGCCTCCTGCAGCCGATGCTGCTTGCCGGCAGTCATTTTTTCATGCCGGACTGGTCGGGCGGCGTATCGTTCTATTACGTGACGCGCTACATCGGGCGCATGGCCTTCCCGATCTACGTGTTTTTGCTGGTCGAGGGCTTTTCCCACTCCCGCAATCTGAAGGGCTACGCCTTGCAGCTCCTCCTCTTTGCCCTGCTGAGCGAGCTTCCCTTTGATCTGGCGCTCATCGCCGAGGGGCAATACGCCAATACCACGGATGTCGCCGGTATCCTCATCTCCGAATACCGCCGGATCGCCACCCATCAGAATGTCTTTTTCACCCTGCTGCTCGGGCTCCTCATGATCATTCTGATGGACCGCTGCTTCCTTCTGGCAAAAAGAGCCTCCGATGACGCCGCAAGGAAACGTCCCGAAGCCGCCGGCAAACGCTCCGTTTTCTTTTACCTGCTGGCCCTTCTTTCTTCCTTCGTCATCTTCGTCGTCTTTTATCTGCTCGCAGACCTGTTGCATACCGACTACTCGCACCACGGCATCATCCTGGCCGCCGTCTTTTATCTGATGCGCAAGGCCCTTTTGCTGTCGCTTTCCGCCGGCTACCTCTACTTTGCGGAATTCGTCTATCTCGAGGTCTACAGCCTCCCGGGATTTGTCCTGCCGCTGTTCTATAACGGCAAACGCGGCTTTATCCGGGGCGGCCTGAAAATCGCGTTCTATCTCTTCTATCCCGTGCATCTGGTGATCCTCTATCTCGTCAGATGCGCGCTTCTGTAGCGGATGATACGGAACGGATTCAGACGGTCCTGCGCTCGGACCAGGTACGGTAGCGCAAAAGAATCATCAGCGGAATAAATTCGAGCCTCCCCGCAAGCATATCGAAACACAGCACGAGCTTGCTCAGAATACTGTACTGCGCGTAATTGCCGGTCGGACCGACCGCGGAGAGGCCGGGCCCCACGTTATTGAGCGTTGCGGCAACGGCCGTGATATTGGTCTCAAAGTCAAGGCCGTCGAGCGAAATCAGAAGAAACGATACCAGATACACCAGCACATAGATGCTCACATAGGTCGTGACGCTTTTGACCGTCGTCGAACCCACCCTGCGGCCGTCCATATAGACCTGCCGCACGCTCTTTCTGTGCGTGGCAAAGATGATCTCGTTTTTGATGCGGCGGACCATGATGATGAGACGCGAGACCTTTAAGCCGCCGCCGGTCGAGCCCGCGGAGGCCCCCAGCAGCGTCAGGATAAACAACAGCGTCCTCGAAAACTGCGGCCACAGATTGAAATCCCTCGTCGCAAAGCCGGTCGTCGTCATGACGCTCGATACACTGAAAAGCGCGTGATGGAAGGCGTCAAACGCACTGTCTGCCCGCCCTGCAAAGATGACATTGGCCGCGATGAGCACCGAGGACGCAAAGAGGATCGACAGATACCATCTGAGCTCCTCGCTCTTTAGGGCTTCCCTGATCTTCCCTGTCTGGATCAGATAATAGACACTGAAATTGATACCGCACAGCGTCATAAAGAGGATCACCACGATCTGCGCGGCCAACGGATAGGCATTCATCCCGGCGTCCGTGATCGAAAAACCGCCCGTGCCGACCGTCGAAAAGGTGATCGTCATCGCCTCGTAGAGATTTAAGCCCGTCACCAGAAGCAACACAATCTGCGCGACGGTGAGGCCGAAATAGATCAGATAGAGCATCTTAGCGGTATTCTTGACGCGCGGAACGAGCTTGCCCACGGAAGGCCCGGGGCTCTCCGCGCGCATCAGATGCATGGTGCTTCCGCCGGACATCGGAATGATCGCAAGCATAAAGACGAGCACGCCCATGCCGCCGATCCAGTGGGTAAAGCAGCGGAAGAACTGCACGCTCATGTACATTCCGTCGACGCTGGTGAGGATCGAGGCGCCGGTCGTCGTAAAACCGGACACCGTCTCGAACAGCGCATCAACATACGAAGGGATCGTTCCGGTCAGCACAAAGGGAAGCGCCCCGAGCAGCGAAATCAGAAGCCAGATCAGCGCACACATCACGTAGCCCTCTCTGGCATAGAACATCCTGTTTTCGGGTTTTTTACAGGTACCGGCAAAGCCGATCAGCAGCGTGACGAGCGCCATCACGCCAAAGATCAGCGCACAGGACATCTCACCGTAGATGAGTGCGACGAGGACGGGCAGAAGCATCAGTGCCCCCACAAGAGAAAACGCCCGGAAAAGGACGTATCGGATCATGTCATAATTCATGGCTCAGTCGTTTAATATGTCGCGCACGTCATCAAACCCCGAATGCGTCGTCACGACCACGACGCGGTCGCCTTCATGGATCATACTGTCGCCTCTGGGGGCGATCACGCCGCCCGGCCGTATGATCAGTGCCACGAGCACGCCTTTCTTGAGATTGAGTTCCATCAGGGGGATTCCCGTCACCGGCGCCCCTTCCCTGATCAGAAATTCCAGAACCTCCGCCTTTCCGTCGTTGATCGCATATAATGACTCGATATTGGAATCGAGCGAATTGCTCATTCCCCGGACAAACTGGGTAATCCGCTCGGCCGTGATCGTACGGGTATCGATGACGCTGCCGACGTCGAGCGTGTCGACGAGGCCGCCGTAATGCGCATGCCTCAGCATCGTGATCCGCTTGGCTTTGGACTCCTTGCCGGCAAAGAGCGAGAGCATGATATTCTCCTCGTCGATGTCCGTCAGCGCCACAAAGCTCTCGATATCGGCCAGTCCCTCCTCGAGCAGCATGTCCCGGTCGGTGGCCGGCGCATTGATGATGAGTGCCTCCTGCAGGATATTGGACAGCTCCTTGCAGCGCGCCTTGTCCTTTTCAAAGATCCGCACGTCGATGCCGAGCGCGATCAGCTGCTGCGCCAGATAGAAGCTGACACTGCCGCCGCCCGCGACGATCGTCGAATGGACGCGTGCGGTCGGAAGTTTGAGCTTGTGAAAGAGCTCGATCATATGATAGGACGAGCCAATCAGCGTCACCTCGTCATGGGCTTCCAGCACAAAATCACCAAAGGGAATCGTGACGTCCCCCTCCCGGTTGACGACACAAAACAGGACGCTCGTTTTCAGCTGTTCCTGGATCTGGCGGAGCGATTTGCCGGCCAGAAGACTCCCCTCCTCGAGCACGATCGTCACCATCTCCGCCCGGGAGCGGGCGAAATTTTCCACCTTTTTGGCGGAGGGGAATTTTAAAAGGCGTACCGCTTCCGCGGCCGCCGCTTCTTCCGGATTGATGACAAGAGAAAGCCCGAGTTCCTCCTTGATATAGCCGACTTCCTGGCGGTAGACCGGATTGCGGACTCTGGCCACGGTCTTGCAGTCACCCGCCTTCTTGGCGACGAGGCAGCTCAAAAGATTGAGTTCGTCGGAGCTCGTCACGGCCACCATCAGGTCCGCGTCGTCGATCCCCGCTTCCTTGAGCGTCGAATACGAAGCGCCGTTTCCGACCACCCCCATCACGTCATAGGTATTGACGACGTCGGTGAGGTTCTCCGCATCCAGATCGACCACGGTAATATTATGATCTTCCCTGCTTAACTGCTCGATCAGGGTCTCCCCCATCGAGCCGCATCCTACCACGATGATTTGCATGATGCTCCTTCCTGCCCCTTCAATTATACGCCTTCTTTTGCAAAAAACAACCGTCCGGAAGGTAACTTTCTATTCATCTTTTTTTTAACGCATTTTCACGTGCGATTCATTGATATTTGCGCCCCGCCTTTTTAAAATCTTCTCTATGAGAGAAAAGCTGTTCCGTTTTATGCAGGGACGGTACGGCGCCTACGGGGCCGACCGCCTGACAAGGTTTTTACTGATCCTGTTTCTGGTGACCTTTGTCATCACCTCCTTTATCCGTCTGCCCTTTGTCGGGCTCGTCCCGACGGGCATAGCGATGTACGCCTATTTCCGTCTGCTGTCCAGAAACGTACCCGCGCGCTATCACGAAAACGAGGTCTTTTCCCGCGTATCTTCCCGCTTTCTCGGGCGCATTTCGCATGTCTCCTCTTCGATCGAACAGCGCCGCCGCTACCATATCTACAAGTGTCCCGGCTGCGGACAGAAGATCCGAATCCCCCGCGGCAAAGGCCGCATCATGGTCCGCTGCCCCAAATGCACGCAGGAATTTCTCAAGGTATCGTGACAGGCAACGCGGAATTGTCCGGTCTTCCTTCCTGTGAGGTCTGACCATGTTCGGCTATATCCACATCCACCGACCGGAACTGAAAATCAGGGAATATGACCGCTATCGCGCCTATTACTGCGGTACCTGCCGCGACCTGAAGGAGCACTACGGACTGCGCGGCCAGATGACGCTGAGCTATGATCTGACCTTCCTCGGTCTCCTCCTGAGCGCCCTGTATGAGCCGCGGGAGCAGAGGGCTGTGACGAGGTGCCTCGTACATCCCCTCTCCGCCCACCGCATGCTCCGCAACGAATATACCGCCTATGCCGCCGCCATGAATATCCTGCTCTCGTATCAGAAGGCCGTCGATGACGTCCTGGACGAAGCAAGCCTCAGGGGCCGCGCGATGGCCGTAATATCAAAAAGTAATTATCGTAAAATCGTCAACCTGTATCCCCGAAAGGCCAAAACCTGCGCCCGCTGCCTGAAGGAGATCCGTGCGATCGAAAAAGCCAACGACCCCGATATCGACAAGGCGGCCGGGTGCTTCGGCACACTCTTCGGCACGATCTTCGTCTACCGTGAAGATGACATCTTTGCGACGCACCTCTACCGTCTCGGCTTTTTCCTCGGCAAGTACATCTATCTGCTCGATGCCTATGACGACATCGAAAAGGACCTGTCTTCAGGAAACTATAATCCGTTAATAAGTATATGGAATAGCGATCATGAGCATTTTGACGAACGCTGCGAGGCACTGTTGCGCATGATGATCGCGGAGGCCGCCTCCGCCTTTGAGGCTCTTCCCGTCCTCCGTGACGCGGAGCTCATCCGCAACATCCTCTATGCCGGTGTCTGGGGCACCTTTTATATGCGTCGCAAAAAACGTCAGGAAGAGAATCGGCCGGGAAAAGAGAAAGTGTGATATACTAAAGCCTATGTCGGATCCATACAAGGTCCTTGGCCTCACACGCGACGCCTCGGACGACGAAATCAAAAAAGCATACCGTAAGCTCTCGCGCAAGTACCATCCCGATGCCAATATGAACAATCCGAACAAGGAGAAGGCGGAGGAGATGTTCAAGCTCGTGCAGCAGGCCTACGAGCAGATCATGTACGAGAAGGAGCACCCCTATGCCCGCGCGGATGAGACTTCTTCCTACGGATCCTCCTATCAGGACTACCGGGAGGAGGGAGACTTCGACCCCTTCGGGGGATTCGGGTCCTTCTGGGGATTCGGGCCTTTCTGGTCCTTTGGCGGTCCGTTTCGCCGGGATGCGGGCTCATACACACAGTCCGCCCGGGGCGAAGACCAGGAGACCATCCGTCTGCGCGCCGCCTACAGTTATATCCAGAACGGACGCTACCGCGAGGCGCTCAACGCCCTCGACGCCGTCGATACCAGAAGCGCGCGGTGGTATTATTACAGCGCGATTGCGCATGCGGGGCTCGGAAACAATGCCAATGCCGTAACGAACGCAAGAACGGCCGTCAACATGGATCCCGCCAACTCCGCCTATCGCCAGCTGCTTGGCCGGCTGGAATCCGGGCAGAGTTTTTACAATACACGCCGGACCTATTACGGGACCCCCATGCGTGTGGATCCGGGCTGTGCCAGACTGTGTCCGTTTCTGTGCCTTTCGCAGCTGTGCTGCGTCAGCGCCGGACTGCCGCCGCTATGCTGTTTCTTATAAAGGGATACGCTCATGGGCAGATTTGTTGTGATCTATGCATCGGAAACAGGCAACACCAAAACGGTCGCGGAGGAGATCTTCGACGCGATCCGTTCGGATGCCAAGGAGATCGTCGACGTGCGCCGTTTTGACGGGCGTCTCGACGCGGATGTCTGGTTTGTCGGATACTGGGTCAACCACTCGACCTGCTCGATCGAGATCATGGACCTGTTGACGAGCCTGCACGGCAAGCATGTCGCCCTCTTTGCCACCTGCGGCCTCGACGACTCCGCCCATTATTACAGCCGTCTCGAAAAAAATGTCCTGGCGTTTTTACCCGCAGACAACAACTATCTGGGCGCCTACTTTTGCCGGGGAAAGATGCCCGAAGAGATCCGGACGCGCTATGAAGAGGCGCGCGGCGTCTGTGAAAAAGAAGTGATCGACCGCATGGTCGCCTCGTATGACGAGGCGCTTACGCATCCCGACCGGCAGGATCTTTTGCATGCCAATCTCTTTGTGGACGAAGTATTCAAAAAACTGGGCATACGCTGACGCCGCCCGCACGCGGTGTTACATGCTGTCCGGAAGTTCCAGCGTCCTTTCCGCATTCAGCTGCATACAGCGGGAAATAAACGTATCGAGCGGCACATTCTGAATCTGTTTGTTGGAGCCGCGCACGTTGACCGATACCGTCTTTTCCTGTGCCTCCCTGTCGCCGAGCACGATGATGAAGGGATCCTTTAAGTTTTTGTATTTCTTGATCTTTTCCTTCATGTTGTTGTCGGAGTAGTCCGCCTCAAAGCGGATCCGCGCCGCCGCAAGCTTTTTTGCGACTTCCTTCGCGTAGTCGTTGTGCTCCGTGCGGATCGGAACGATGCCGACCTGGTACGGCGAAAGCCAGAAGGGAAACGCCCCCTTGAAATGCTCGATGATGACGCCGATGAATCGCTCCAGGGAGCCGTAGATCGCGCGGTGGATGACAACCGGCGTCTTTTGTGAGCCGTCGGGCGCCGTGTATTTTAAGTCAAAATTACGCGGGAGCTGAAAGTCGAGCTGGAAGGTGCCGCACTGCCACTCTCTCCCGAGCGCGTCCTTGATCATCAGATCGATCTTGGGGCCGTAAAAGGCGCCGTCCCCCTCGTTGATCTCGTAGCCGCCCTCTCCGTATTTGCGGTCGAGGATCCGCTTTAAGGCCGCCTCCGCGTCATTCCACACTTCGATGTCGCCCATGAAATCCTCGGGCCTGGTCGAAAGCTCCGCACGGTAGGTCACGCCGAAGGTATTGTAGATCTCGTCCGCGATTGCAAAGATATCATTGACCTCTTCCTCGATCTGGGATTCCATAACAAAGGTGTGGTCGTCATCCTGGCGGAATTCCTGTACGCGGAACAGGCCGTTGAGCTGTCCGGATTTTTCCTTGCGGTGCAATACGTCCATCTCGGAAAAACGGATCGGGAGATCCCGGTAGGACCTGGTCTGCGAGGCAAAGACGCGCATGGCGTTGGGGCAGTTCATCGGCTTGGCTGAATAGATCTCGCTCTCCGCTTCGGCGGGCATCGAAAAGGCGCCTTCTGCGTTGATGATGATCTTGCCGTTTTCGTCGCGGTCAAGCTCCGGCACGACAAACATGTTGCCCTGGTAATGCGCCCAGTGGCCGCTCGTCAGATAGAGTCTTCGGTTGTTAAAGACAGGCCCCGAGATCTCCTGATAGCCGTGGATGTCCTGTACCTCACGCGAATAGGCAAGTAATGTCTGGTACATCCGCCAGCCCCTCGGAAGCCAGTAGGGCATCCCGGGCGCCGTCTCGTCAAACATAAAGAGCTCGAGCTGCGGTCCCCACTTTTTGTGGTCGCGCTCCATCGCCTCCTGTACGAGCTTTAAGTGCTCCTTTAAGGCGTTTTTGTCCGGATAGCAGTAGAAATACAGGCGCTGTAAGCGGTCTCTTTTTTCGTCGCCCCTCCAGTAGGACCCCGAAACGCTCTTGACCTGAAAGGCCGCGTTCATCAGCTCCTGCGAATTGTCCACGTGCGGGCCCCGGCACAGGTCAATGAAATCATCGCCCGTATTGTAGGTCGTGATCGTCTCGCCGTCCGGAAGCTCTCTGATGAGCTCCGTCTTGAAGCGCTGGTCCTTAAAAATCTCAAGCGCCTCGTCCCTGGTGACGACCCTTCTCGTCCAGTCCTCCCTGCGCTTTACGATCTCGCGCATCTTGTCCTCGATCACCTTGTAGTCCTCCGGCACGATCGCGCGCGGCAGCTCAAAATCATAATAAAAGCCGTCGTCGATCTGCGGTCCGATCGCATACTGGACATGCTCCTTCCCGAAGATCTCGATCACGGCCTTGGCCATAATATGCGCCAGCGAATGCCGGTATACCTCTAAATACGCTTCTTTTTCCATACTCTCACCTCATCCGGTCAAAGGGGACGGTTCTCATTGGCTTGTTTTCGGTCAAAAGGGACAGATCTCCCCGCCGTTCAGCCTCTTCCGTGACACTTTTTATACTTTTTTCCCGAGCCGCAGGGGCAGGGATCGTTGGGCATGATCTTGACCTCCGTGCGGCGGAAGGTGCCGGAATTGATCTGCTCCTGATAGAGCTCCTTACGCTTCTCCCCGTCAAAGATGTCCTCCCACTGCGGCAGGCCGTAGAGCCAGTCCGCCTTGGCGGCGACCATGTTTTTGTACAACAGTTCCTTGTCAAAGGAGAGGGAGACCTCCGTCTCCTCCGTCATCTCCTCGATCGGATTGGGATTTTTGAGTGAATCGTTGATGCCGTCGAGAAACCCGGTCATCTGCGGAATACTCATGTCAAAGCGTCCGGCAAGCTCTCCTACCGTGCCCCTGACCTCCTCGTCAGGCGCGGCAAGCAACGTTTCATAGACGGCCTTTTCTTTGGCAAAGTATTCCTCCCACAGTTTTTTCTGACGACCCTGATCGAGTCCCTGTCCGTAGGCGTTTTCCCGCCATTCTTCCAGTAGTGTCATTACCTTTTTGCCTCCCTTATACCAGGTGCTTGTTTCTCCCCCGCCTGCTGCCGGAGGAAAATGAAGTCCGGCGGACGTATTTTTAGTTTACATGAATTTTACAATAAAGTAAACTATGTGCTATAATTGCGGAGCAGCAAAAAAAAGCATTCCCGGCAGAACAGATACGGGATCCTGCGTAAGGAGAAGGTTGTGGCGGAACTCGAATTCTGGGACCTCGACGACGAAGACATCGACGCCGCGGCGGACGCCAATTACATATCTCCCGATGACGACGCGGCACTGGATGCGCCCGCGCCCGTAAAGAGTGCGCCCCTGAAACGCAGGTCGTCAAAAAAGTCAAAAATCGTCACCTCCAAGAACCCCGCGCCGGCTCCCGACGCGTCCCCCGAAGCGTTCCCCGAAGTGAGTTCCGGGGATGTTCCGGACATGACACCGGCGGAGGAAAAAAGCCGTCCCGTACCGGACGTACCGGACGAAACAACCCCCGAAAAAGTAAATGACGCGGAAGGCTCCCTGTTTCCGATCCGGACATCGGAAGGTCTCGTACATCAGGAGCGCCGCAAAAAGCCGCGTCCCGAAATCGATCCCGCATGGGACGAAAAGCATCCGGACTATGCGATCACCTTTACGAGCGGCGTGACCAACAAAATCGTCAAGCGCTTTTATCTGCCGCACGTACGCGCACAGCTCCTTGCGATTTTTTCCTTTATTCTCGCGGTTTTGGTGCTGTGCTTCCTTGTGTTTTCCGCAGTCTACATCCTCCGCAACGAACGGCTCAAGATCACGCAGGCTTCCGAGGTCTCGATGTACCGCACGGAAAACGAAACCCTCATTCAGGAAAATGTCGAGCTGCGCTCTCTCGTCAACCAGCTCTCCGTGTCGGTCAACCGCAACCAGGAGGACCGCCGCGCACAGGAACTGGCTTATCAGGCGTCCCTGATGCCTTCGGGCTATCCGCTCTCGCAGTTCACGTCCATGGAGCCCGCTTTCCTCGATGCGGAGGGCAATCTGGTGCGCCCGGAGCAAAACACACAGGGCGAAGAGGATACGGAGGACGCGGATACGGAGAACACACCGGAGGATACGCCGGACGACGCACAGGATGACACACAAGACGACGCAGAGGATGCGGCCGGGACAAATGACGCACTCCATCAGATCGGACTCTTCGTTCCGGCGGAGGATTCCTATGTCCTTGCCTCCGGTACCGGTATCGTCACACGTATCAATGCCGATCCCAACTTTGGCATGATGCTCCTGATCGACCACGGCAACGGCTATTCCAGCATCTACCGCACGAACGGCACGGTGCTGGTGAGTGTCGGGGACAGCGTGATGCGCGGCGACCGTCTCTTTGCCTACGGCACACAGGCCTCCGGCACGGACGGGGAAACGGAAGAAGAAACAGAAGAAACCCCTGCGCCGAATCCCGCGGAGGACGAAGATACGCAGGACACCGCGCAGGAAGAGCGGCTCTTCGGTTACCAGATACAGCTCAATGACGATTATCTGGATCCTGCGGAGATGATCGAACTGGGCGGTTAAATCCTCTCAAAGACGAGATCGTATCCGTCCTCTCCGTAGCTGAGTGCGCGATTGACGCGTGAAATGGTGGCGGTCGAAGCGCCCGTCGCCTCCGCAATCTCGAGATACGTACTCTTTCCTCTCAGCATCTTTGCAACCTGCAATCTCTGCGACAGGCTCAACAGTTCCCCCGCCGTACACAGATCTTCAAAGAAACGGAAACACTCCTCCTGATCCTTCAGCGTAAGGATTGCTTCAAAAAGGGCTTCGACTTCTTTTGTGCGGATTTTTTTATTCACCTTGGCTTTCCTCCCGACAAGACTTTAGCACACTAAACAGCGAAAGTAAAGCCAAAAAAACAGAGTCTCCGCTTTTCACGGAGACCCTGTCTGACGAACCTTCCACGTATTGCAATTTCTTACAATTTATTTACGTTGACGGCCTGCGGTCCTTTTTCACCCTGGACTACGTCATACTCCACGGAAGCGCCCTCGTCAAGGGACTTGAAGCCTTCCATGTTGAGTCCGGAATAATGCACGAAGACATCATTGCCGGCCTCGTCGGAGATGAAGCCATAGCCCTTCTGATTGTTGAACCACTTGACTGTACCTTTGTTCATCTGTAATACCTCCACAAAACAAAAACAAAAAAACTCCTACAATTTGGTACATTAACACATAATGTATGAATTGTAAAGGAAAAATTATAAATGCCCGCCGCGTGGCTCCTGTGGCAGATCGTCGAGCAGAAGCTCTCCGCCGAAGATCTCGAGCGCACTCCCCACGGTATAATCGACGAGCCCTCTTCCGAGTACCCCGATCAGGTCGATATCCGCATGGGAGCGGATCCCTCCGGCATAGGTGACGGGCAGGGTGGCATGGTTGCCAAGGAGCGTCAGAAGCGGTGTCTCGATCCCGTCCTGCTTTCCCTCCGCGTCCGCCGCGTGGATCAGAAACTCGGCGCAGCTGTCCGCGAGACGCAAAAGGGTCTGTGCGTTCAGCACGACGTTCGTGGTGTGCTGCCAGCGGTCCGTCACGATCAGATAGCGGCCGTCGATCCGCTTGCAGGAAAGGTCGAGCACCAGGTGTTCCCTCCCGACCGCCCGCGTCATGCGTTGCAGATTGGCCTCGTCGATCCTTCCGTTATTGAACACATAGCTCGTGACGATCACATGGGAGGCGCCCCGGTCCAGAAAAAAGGAGGCGTTTTCCGGCGTGATTCCCCCGCCGACCTGCCACTGTCCCGGTGCCTCCGCGAGTGCGGTAACAGCCTGTTCCGTATCCTTTTCGTAATAGGCGCTCCTCGCGGGATCGAGCAGGATGATATGTCCCCCGGAAAAGCCCTTTTCCCTGAAAAGACGCGCATAAAAAGAAGCGCCCCGGTCGGATACGAAGTTTTCCGTCACTTCTCCCCCGTCCCGCAGGGTGCTTCCCACGATCTGTTTGACTCTTCCGTTATGCAGATCGATGCAGGGTCTGAAACGCACGGGCTTCAGCTCCCGATGACATCGGACATGTCATAGTATCCCGCACGCTTTCCTTTAAGAAAATGTGCCGCGGCAATCGCGCCTTTGGCAAAGATCGCACGCGAATACGCGCTGTGTGACAGCGTGATCACCTCGTCGGTGCCGGCAAAGATCACGTCATGCTCTCCGACGATCGTGCCGCCGCGTACCGCCGAGATCCCGATCTCCTCCTTTGGCCGCTGCTCCTTTCTGGTACTGCGGTCAAAGACATACGGATGATCCCCCGTCAGTCCCTTTGATACACTGTCCGCCAGTGCGATCGCGGTGCCGCTGGGCGCATCGAGCTTTCTGCGGTGGTGCTTTTCCACGATCTCGATGTCAAAGCCGGCATCCTTCAGTGCGCCCGCAGCGTCCCGGACGAGCCTGAGCAACAGGTTGATGCCGAGACTCATGTTGGCGCTTTTGAGGACGGGGATCTCGCCTGCTGCCGCATCGAGCGCGTCAAGCTGCGCCCGGCTCAGCCCCGTTGTGCACAAAACGAGCGGGAGTTTCTTTTGTACGCAGTCTTCGAGCAGCGCGTCCACGGCCGCCGCCACGCTAAAGTCCACCACCGCATCCGCCTCTTCCCTGCAGTCCCTGATCCTTTCATACACGGGATAGGCCGGAAGATCCGCCTCCCTGCGCTGATCAACCCCCGCAACAATCTCGAGATCGTCCAGAGACGCAGCCAGTTCCGATACGACACGGCCCATCTGTCCCATGCAGCCGTGCAGAATAATCCTCGTCATAACAGTCCGTACGCCTCCATCGCGCTCTTCAGTCTTTCGGCATTTGCCTCCGACATATCGGTAAGCGGAAGCCTCAGGTACGCCGACCGGTATCCGAGATAAGAAAGCGCCTTCTTCACCGGGATCGGATTGACCTCCATAAAGAGCGCCTTGATCAGCGGCATGGCCTGCTTTTGCATCGCCGCCGCCTGCCGGTAATCGCCCGCAAGGCAGGCCGCACACATATCATGCGTCTGCTTCGGCGCGATATTGGAGAGTACGGAGATCACGCCGAGGCCTCCGAGCGCCATGGTCGGGACGATCACGTCGTCATTGCCGGCAAAGACCTCGAGTGTCTCCCCGGCGAGCTCCATCATCATCGCGCACTGTGCGAGATCTCCCGTGGCATCCTTGACCGCACGCACATGCGCCGTCTCTTTGACGAGACGCGCCATGGTCTCCGGGAGCACGTTGAGATTGGTCCTGCCCGGCACATTGTATACGATGATCGGGATGTTCACGGCCTCCGATACCGCACTGTAATGCCTGAAAAGCCCCTCCTGTGTGGCCTTGTTGTAATAAGGCGTCACGGACAAAATCGCGTCCGCACCGTATGCCTCGGCTTCCTTGGACAGCTCGACCGCCGTATGTGTCGCATTGGAGCCCGCTCCCGCAATCACGGGTACGCGGTGCGCCACGCGCTCGATACAGTGTCTGACCACCTCGATATGCTCCTGCTCCGACATCGTCGAGCTCTCGCCGGTCGTGCCGCATACGATGATCGCATCGGTTCCGTTTTCGATCTGAAACTCGATGAGTCTGTCAAATTCCTTGTAATCTACCGATCCGTCTGCCTGAAACGGTGTCGCGATCGCGACCCCGGCTCCTTTGAAAATCGCCATAGGTAAACTCCTTCCGCACGTTTCCTCTCCGGACACGCAAAGCCCGTATCCTGTTTTAAGAAGTATATCACTTGTCCGTGCTTTCCGCAAACCCCGCAGGCATCCGCGAAAAGTCCTTCAACGCCGTTTGGGCACGGCGCAGATCATAAAAAGACCTGTCTGCGCAAGCAGCACCAAAACAGCCTCCCGCTGTCCCCGTAAAAGCATCAGCGCAGACCCCGCGGGAGAGAGCATCATCAGCCCCGACAGCGTTGCGGACAGCGCGGACCAGTCGAGAAAACAGCCGCCGGCCAGACAGATCAGCAGTGTGAGGATCGGCGCAAGCGCGTCCACCCTTCCGGCCGTTGCCGCAATCCGTGTCAGCATCAGCGAAAAAGCGCAGATACATACCAGAAAGGCACACACCGACAGGACTTCTGCGCCCGCGGGCAGCCCGCCCGGCAAAAAGAAACAGACGCTCAACAGAAGGCCGTACCAAAAGAGCGCACCGAAATCCGCACCAAAGGTCAGCGCAAAGGCCGTGCGCATCCCGAGAAGACGCCGTTCGGCACTCCGTGCGTCCCTTCTTGCCGTAAATGCCGCGGCGGTCAAAAGCATCAGGATGAGACACAGGGCAAGGAAGCCGGTCCTCGGAGGCAGAAAAGGGTCCGTGACGGGAGCGCCGTTTGCGTAATGAATGCGATAGACGGCGGGCATCTGATGCAGGGCTTCCCCGATCCGTGCGTCGAGTACCTCTTTGTCCTGTTCTGACAGGCTTTGTCCCGTCATCTTTTCCGTATCCGTATAGGCCCGGAAATGCGCGCGCTGCACCGCCACCTGTCCGGCAATCATCTCCCGCACCGCCTGCGCGGAAAAGGCCGACGCGTTGCCGGTATAATCGAGCGGCGTCTGGTTGCCGGAAAGAAGCGCCTCCTCATACCCCGCGCCGATGACGAGGATCCCCTCCGCCCCGCCGTCGATCAGGAGGGTCTTTGCCTCTTCCTGCGTGCAACGGATCAGGGAAAGACCTTCTGCGGTTTTTTCTTCCAGAAGATCCAGCAGCTGCCCGGAAGTCACGGTCCGGTCCTCGTCCGCCACGGCAACCCTCAGATACGCGGCCTCGTGCTCCGACGCGTTCCTGACCGCAACTCCCGTCAGAAACAGACACAGACAGGACACGATCAGCGCCGTTCTTCCCCCCGCATACATGGCAAGCTTGCGCGGCATCGTGATCAGAAACCGGCATGCCGCGGGCATCCGCGCGTCCTCTTTTCCCGGGACTCCGGGCACCTCCTTTGTCCGTGCGGGCTGTGTGAGCCGGCGTGTCTTTTTGTGTGCATGCCACCACGCGGCAGGAAGGGACAGCGCAAAAGAAACGAATGCCATGATCCACAGGGGCAGAATCCTGAGCAGCACGGACGCCGCACTCTCCCGCGCATCCATGGCATTCAGCGCGGGATAGACAAAACGCGCCACACACAGCGTGCGCACAAAGGAAAACGCGCCCGGCAGCACATGTTGTGTGATCAGTGTCCCGCTCAGGAACAAAGAAAGCAGCAGGTAGAGATTGCACCACCTGCGTGCCGCGTTTTCCTCTCCCGTCCACGCAACGATCATGTACATCACGCCAAAGGACGCCGCAAAGGTCGCTGCCGCAAGCACGAAAAAGAGCGGCACGGAAGAAATACCGGAGAGCAGATACAAAAGTACCGACAGCGGCACCATCCAGAACAGCACCGCAAGGACCTTGGACATCAGAAACGCGGCGGAACTGCCGCCCAGAACGAGAAAACGCGTGCGCGCTCCCATCGCGTGCTCCTGCGGGAGCGTCTGCAGTGCGGAGAGCGAAAACAGCATGCACAGCATCGGCAACAGCACCGCGCAAAGCCGCCTTCTGGTCACGGCCACGACATCCGATGCCGTGATATCCGTACGGAAGATCCGCTGTCTGGAAAGCGCATCCGCAAAGATATCGCGCGACGCATCCTCGTACATCTGCAGGAGCGTCTGCTCATCGGGCTCGCCGTAGACATACGAATAGATGCCGCGCCAGGCCGCCTGGTCCGCTTCGATGATATCGAGAATACTCGACAGCATCGCATCCACCAGCGTCGCCTCGAGCATCATGTTCTGATTGAGCGTCACCTCGACGGGACAGTCGCTCCCCGTATACATCGCATAGAAAAAATCCTTCGGAATCGTCAGCACACAGGCCGCGCCGTCAAGGAGCGCTTCCTCGTCGGTCTCTCCCTTCAGCTTTACGATGTCGGAAAACATCTCGATTTCTCTGAGCTGCTGCAACAGCGAGCGGCTCATCAGCGTATCGTCCCCGTCCCTGAACGCAATCGGAAACGGCCGCACGATGCTCTCCGCGGACAGGTCCCTGGCGCCATAGACAAAAGCGGGCAAAAGAAGCACCGCAAACAGCAGTGTCAGAATGCCCGTCACGTTCATCATCAACCGGATATCCTTGTACAGTGCCGCACCGATGCCCTTCATGCGTGCCCTCAAGCCTCCGCGATCTTTCCGCCGGACAACGTCACGATCCGGTCGGCGACCCGCTCCAGTTCTCCCTCCTGGTGCGTGACCAGTACAATCCCGCAACCCATGTCACGCAGATGCACGATCAGCCGGAGAATCGCCTCCACCGATGCCTGATCCGCCCCGACTGTCGGCTCGTCGAGCAACAGGAGTTTTGGCGTGACCATCAGTCCCGACGCCAGATGGAGTCTGCGCTTCATCCCGCCGGAATACGCACTGACCCGCTCCCTTCCCTTGTCGGCAAGGGACAGCTCCTTTAACAGCCAGCCGCGTCTGACCTTGAGCGCCCTCAGCGGCAGTCCCTGGGCGATGCCGTAAAAGCCGAGATTGGCATTGCCGGAAAGCGTTTCGTACAGGGACAGCTCCTGCGGCACATAGGACAGCGCGTCCCTTACGCCTTCGCCGTAACGGACACCCCCCCTGTCCGCCTTTAAAACACCGGACAACAGCCCTAAGAGCGTGCTTTTTCCCGCTCCGTTTTCGCCGCAAAGTCCCACGATTTCACCTTCATACACCCAAAAAGAAAGCGGACCCAGTTGCGGAGAAGCGTTTCGTTTGAAACGCTTCTCCACACCTTCCGCCATCACGAGGATCTTCCGATCCCGATTCTGTACCGGTTCTGTCATGTCCCGCACTTAATACATCCGGAAAAGATCCAGCAGATCTCTGATCTGCGGCGTATCCGACAGGTACTGTCCCACGCTGAGCATCAGTTCCCCGATCAGCTCGCTTCTCTCATAGCTGTCATACCCCGTGATATCGGTCTCGGGTCCCGAGGGAACCGTCAGCGTGCACTCCGCGGATGCGTTCAGTGTCAGCGTCACGTCGGAAAACGTGTCCGCTGTGAGCGCGTCGAGCCTTGAAACCGTCAGGATATGGTCGACCGATCCGTCAGCTCCCTGTGTGACATCCAGTTC
This sequence comes from Lachnospiraceae bacterium, assembly GCA_017448245.1. Classification (GTDB taxonomy): domain Bacteria; phylum Bacillota; class Clostridia; order Lachnospirales; family Lachnospiraceae; genus Butyrivibrio. Next base: position 43,351 of record JAFSLV010000024.1, read on the forward strand.
GATGCCGGGGAGTCCTAAGTTTCTCGCGTCGAGTGTATACGTGCCGTAAAAGATACTGAATATCGGTGATTTTTTGGAAATATCCACATCGTAATCGAGGCCGATCCGTCCGTCCGGCGTGTTCACGGAGAGCTTTCCCTTGCGCTCGGAGCCCTTGACGGTGTATTCGTTGTCGATCGTAAAGACGCCTCCCCTGCCTCTTTCTGCATAGAGCGTCTCGTCGACACGATCCCCCTCCGAGTAACGCTCATAGCACACCACCAGGTCGATCTCCTCGATCTCGATGCGGATCATGCCGACATGTCCCTTGTTGTCGACGAGCACCTGCCAGCGAAAGCCCGACTGTTCCAGTTGATCGGCAATATCGTAGGCATTGCGGTAGATCGCCGAAGACGCACTATGCAGAATCGCTTCACCGTCCTCACCGAGCATGTAACGGTAATACTCCGCGTCCTCCATGGCCAGCATCACGATATCGATGAGGTCGGCCAGTTCCTTGTCCGTTTCGATCGTATCCGCAAAATCCTCGATCATCTCCTGTGCCGCTTCCGCGGTCGGCTCCCATGTCAAAAGCGTGCCCCTGACCCTGTCGCCGAGGGATTCCAAAACCACCTCTTTGCCGCGTTCGATCTCCAGATCCCTGACGATATATCCGCCAAACAGCAGGATATAACGGTCCATGACCGTATCGAGGTTTTTTTCCGCCTCTTCGAATTGCTCCGTGGTCAGTCCGAGGCTCTGCGCCGTCCCCTGCATGACCCCTAAGGATTCCAGAAACTCAGACGCATCCGCGACATAGACATTGTCATCGACCGTGGGAATGGCAAAGCGGATCTCCTCGTTATCCATGCCGAGATATCCCTCGAGTATATTGGAACCGTTGAGGTTTAAGATCGCGTCAAAGAGCACCTTTCCCCGGTCGATGTCGGTTTTTAACACAATGGAGGTTCCGTCCAGGAGGGCGGACAGGGCCGATGCGCTCTCCCCGCGTCCCGAAACTTCCGCCGACAGCGTCAGGTCGCTCGAAAGCGTCTGAAAGGTTCCGGTCTCCACCGCACCGAAACGGTCCTCCAGGAACTTGCGCTGGATCCCGAGAAAATCGTCGTTTGCGACGCCGCCCCCGAGCAGACGTACGATCAGGACGATCACACCGGTCAGCAACGCTGCCCCGGCGACTGCGCCTGCGATGATGAACGGCAGACGGCTCTTCTTCTTCGGGGCGTTATCGTAGGCATACATGCTGCCCGCGGCATACGCCGGCGCCTGCTGCGGCGTATGCTGCAGCTCCTGTGTGACAGGTGCGGGGGATATCCCGGCGGAAGCCGTGCTCTCCTTGGGAAACGCAAAACCGCACTCGGTACAAAAGACCGCGTCATCCGCGCAGGAATAACCGCAATTCGGACAATTCTTCATATCGTTCGTCCCTCCTTTAACACCGCTAAGTATATACGTTTCATCCGGTATTTGCAAGTTTGACCGACCTATATTATAGTATAGTAGTTGCCCCCTCACCCTGAGGTGCGGTGCGGCGACGGAGGAGAACCATGCCCGAGTTTGGACAATTGGAAAACAACGTGCTGCCCGTTGCGCCGATGAAGCTCATCATCATGGAATCGGCCGCGGAACTGGGCGCCAAAATCAACCGCTACCTTTCCGATGTCAGACATGCGGAAAACTACATGTCCTTTATCGACCCTGTCTTCAAGGATTACGTGCAGGTGGATTACCGCCTTCCCTTTACGCTCGACCGCTTTGCGTCGGGTGAGGGAAAAGCCACGATGGACGCCTCCGTGCGCGGCCGCGATCTCTACATCCTCACCGATGTCATGAATCACTCCGTCACCTACGAGATGCGGGGCATCACCAATTACAAATCCCCCGACGATCATTATACCGATCTCAAGCGCGTGATCGCCGCCTTAAACGGCAAGGCCAAGCGCATCACCGTCATCATGCCCTTCCTGTATGAGGGCAGACAGCACAAACGCTCGGACAGGGAATCCCTCGACTGTGCCGTGATGCTGAAGGAACTGACGGACATGGGCGTGGACAATTTTATCACCTTTGACGCGCACGACCCGAGAGTCTTAAATGCCGCGCCGCTCGGCGGCTTTGACAACTTCCTTGCCTCCTATCAGTTTCTGAAGGCGCTGCTCTACGGATACAGCGATCTCGTTGTCGACAAGGAGCATCTGACGGTGATCTCCCCCGACGAGGGGGCACTCGACCGCGCCGTGTATTTTGCGGACGTTTTGGGTGCGGATACCGGCATGTTTTACAAGCGCAGGGACTATACGCGCATCGAGGGCGGCAAGAATCCGATCGTGGCCCACGAATACCTCGGCGAATCCGTCAGGGACAAGGACGTCATCGTCATTGACGACATGATCTCCTCCGGTGCGAGCATTCTCGACACCGCAAGGCAGTTAAAGGGCATGGAGGCAAAGCGCGTGTTTTTGTGTGCGACGTTCGGTCTCTTTACCGACGGCCTCGACCTCTTTGACAAGGCCTTTGCGGCCGGCGATTTTGACCGCATCATCACGACCAATTTTACGTATCAGGATCCGGCCCTCAGGGAACGCAACTGGTTTCTCGAGGCGGATATGAGCAAGTTTCTCGCGATGATCATCGACTTTATCAATCACGATGCATCGATCACCGGCGTCATGACGCCGACGGAAAAAATCCATGAATTTGTCCGGAAGTACAATGCCGGCGCGGACGCAAGGGATGTCATCCCGGACAGATAGAAAACGCAACACACACCGGAAAGGAGCCTCTTATGCAGGAATCGATCAGTGTACGCAACTTACAGCAATTTGAAAAAGCCTTTTACAGGGAGCCCTCTCATGTCGTCGCCATGAATGCGGCGACCGCCAATAACGTGTTCAAGGCATCGAGAAACCCCGCCTGCAACACGGTCAAGCTCCCCGGCTTTTCCGTGGAGGTCGAGGCAGGCAAGGTCTGCAACCAGAAACAGTCGGGCCGCTGCTGGATGTTTGCCTCGCTCAATCTCATGCGTATGGAGATCATGCAGCGTTTCAACATCGAAAACATGGAGCTGTCGCAGGCCTATCCGTTTTTCTTTGACAAGCTCGAAAAGTCCAATCATTTTCTGGAAAACATCCTGGAGACGCTGGACGAGGAAACGGACAGCCGTGTGGTGCAGTTTCTTTTGCAGGACCCGGTCGGCGACGGCGGCCAGTGGGATATGTTCCGCTCGCTCATCGACAAATACGGCGTCGTGCCGCAGGACATCATGCCCGATACCGCGGCCTGCGAGAATTCGTCCGAGATGAACAATGTCCTGTGCAAAAAGCTCCGGGGCTTTGCCTGCAGACTGCGCGCCATGCACCAAAAAGGAGCGCGGATTCCCGCACTGCGCAAGGAAAAGGAAGCGATGATGGAGACGATCTACCGGATTCTCACGATCTGTCTGGGCACGCCTCCCAAGGTCTTTACGTGGGAATTCCGCAACAAGGACAAAAAATTCAAGAGGATCGCGGATATCACGCCGCAGGATTTCTTCAAAAAGTATATCGGCTGGAAACTCGATGATTATGTTACCGTCATCCATGCACCGACGGAAGACAAGGAATACGGGCAGACCTATACCGTCCGCCATCTGGGCAATGTGCGCGGCGGCAAGTATCCGGTCAAGTATCTCAATCTCCCGATCGAACAGCTCAAGAAGCTTGCGATCGCGCAGCTCAAGGACGGCAGGGCCGTATGGTTCGGCTCCGACGTCGGACAGTTCTCGGACCGCGCGGGCGGATTCCTCACCCTCGACGCCTACCGGATGGATCTGTTGTTTGATACCGATTTCCCGATGACCAAGGCCGAGCGCCTCGACCACGCCGAGTCCATGATGACACACGCAATGGCGATCACCGGCGTCAATCTCGACAAATCGGGCCATCCCACGCAGTGGAAGGTCGAAAACAGCTGGGGCAAGGACCGAGGCAAGGACGGCTACTATCTGATGAGTGATGCATGGTTTGACGAGTATGTCTACCAGATCCTCCTCGACCGCCATTACTTTAATCAGACGCAGTCCAAACAGTTCGACAAAGAGCCCGTGGTCTTAAAGCCCTGGGATCCCTTCGGGAGTCTCGCGCTCAGATACTGAACAGGCTGATTTCCTGCTCGATATTCTGCGCCATATTGCCGGAAACCGCGGCATTGAAAGCTGCTGATATCACGTCCGGTACAAAAACGCATGCCGGTACCAGGTGACCGTGATCTCCCCCCGTTCATCAATGCCGCATTCCACCACGTCGTACCGCACGGGGGTCGACGGCGGTATCCTGTAGCGTATGCGATAGTAATCCGATATCCTGCAGATCGTGCGCTGCTTGCGCGCATGAACCGCCTCCGCGCCGGACCCCGACACACCGCTCTTGCGGAACTTGACCTCGATGAATACCAGATACGTTCCGTCGCGTCCCACCAGATCGATCTCTCCGTTCCGCGTGCGGAAATTGCGTTCGATGATCTTCATGCCCTGCCGTTCCAGATAGGAAGCCGCCAGCTCCTCATATCTTTTTCCCACGGCCCGGCTGTTTTGCGTATTTCTTTTCTCCCCCATGCGTTTCGTCTTTTCGGCTCATCCTCACATCAGTTTTTGCGCGGGCTTTTTGGCCATGATCTTGTCCATGGCGTCGACAAAGACCAGGATCTCCGCAACGACCTCGTAGAGCTCCGGAGGAATCGCCTCACCGATGTCGAGCCTGGCAAGCGTCCCCGCCAGCTTGTCGTCCTCGTGTACCGGAATATCGGCTTCCTTTGCCTTTTCGATGATGCGCTCGGCCAGCGCCCCCCTGCCGGAGGCGATGACGGTCGGCGCGTTGTCTTTATTGGGGTCGTACCCAAGGGCGACCGCGGTTTTTGGCTGTTTTGCGTCTGCCATACTTCTATGCCCTCGCGTCAAAGGACTGTTCCGACACGACGCCGACGGATCCCGGACTCTTCTTGAGCATCTCGTCCACGGCGGCATCCTCTCCCGTCATCTCCGACTGCAGCATCATGCGGCAGTCAAAGGAATAGCCCCTTTTGTTCAGTCTCTCGTTCAGCTCGTCGATATGCAGCGAGATGAGATCCAGCACCTCATCGTCCGCCACGTAGAAATTGGTATTGACCTTCCGGTCCTGCATCTTGACATACACATCCAGCGGTCCCATTGCGTCCATGTCCAGATGCAGAATGGCGGATACCGTGCCGTCATCCCTCGCGAGCGACTTTTTATTGGTATAGACATAGAGGTCCCCGTGCGTCTCGCCGTTTTGCATCTGCAGCGGCAGCTGCACATACTGGAACATCTGGTTGAGCTGGTTCATAAAATCGATATTGCCGTTTAAGGTCGCAACCTGCTGTGAAAGAGGCGTGCCCTCACCGAGTGTCCTGGCAAGAAGCTGCGTCAGCTGCTGCGTCTGGCCTTTGAGTCTTTGGTAGAGCGCATCGACATTGCCTTTTTCCGAAACATCCTCCGGCTTTAACAGCCACTGTTCATTCATCGTATCCTTGAGCAGTGCGGAAAATTCCTCCGAGGAAAAGAGCTTTGTCCAGACCTGATCCGCCGCCGGTGACGTATGGGCCGTCTGTTGATACAGATCGGACAGCGCCTTCATCAGCTCGTTCGATGACATCTGTGCGGGATCCCGGGACAGTCCCGCCTGCTTCATCAGCTCCGCAAACGTCTCCGCCTGCGGCGCTACCTGCTGCATCCCGCTCTCCTGCGCGAGCGGGACACCGTCCGGGGAAAACCTGCGCTCCGGCACACCGATCCCGAGTGCCTCGGCATTTTCCCCCGCAATCTCGGGCGCCAGGTGCGCAACGTCTGCGGAAGCGTTGACCTCGCCGCGCATCCCGGAATTGAGCTGCGCAAGAAAATTCTCCGCCTCCTCCGGCGTCATCTGCGCAAGCATCGCCTCAAGACCGTCGGAGGTCAGAAGCGTCGCCTGCCCCTCGGGGGATCCCGGCAGGTCGCTCGTCACGTCCGCATGCACGGCAGCCGACGCATCCGCGGCTTCCGCGGACAGATACGGCTGCGTGTCCACCGCCTCCTCCGGATTGGTAAAAAGACGGATCAGCGCACCGTACATGTCAAGCGCCTGCACGGCCTGTCCCGTCTGTGTCATCGTCGTAAACGCCTGCGGCAGACCGTTCATGACATCCTGAAGGGAGTGTACGATCTGATGCTGGTAATTCTGATAATTCTGAAACTGTGTGAGCGTATTTTCCGTCAGGGGCAGCTCCATCCCGCGCATCTGCAGAAGCGTCGTCATATTGGCATCGGGAAACTCCTGCATGCCGCGCGCCATGATCTGCAGCGATTCCCTGTCGATCGAAAGCCCGTAGGACATCATCTCACGGACCATCTGGAGCGAGGCCTGATCGGCATCCATTCCCGCCTGCGCGAGAGCTCTCAGCGCGGAGGAATCGAGTGCCGTATTCTGATAGAGGGGGCTCAGGTTGATCTGGCCGTCCGCGGTATTGCGCACCTGGAAGGTGACACTGGTCCCCTCCGTGAGCGCCATCGCCGAATCGAGACGCGCGGATACCTGCGCACCGCCCCCGAGATCGATCTGCGCCGTGCGCGAACCGTTGGCCTCGACGGTGACACTCATCACGCGTCCCTGCACGGTCTGGCCGTTTTCCAACTGCCGGAGTGCCTCCTGGCCGCGCGCATCCGCTCCGTCCGTAATCTGTACGGACGGCTGCGTCTGTGTGACGGAACCGACATTATAATTGTATGTGTTGGTCGAAATCTCCATGGCGTCCTGATGTACAAACCCGCTTCCGTTAAAAGAAGCAGCCGGTTATACCAGTCTGGTGATAAAGGTCCTGCGGTGAATCGGCGAGGGGCCCTTTGTGCGGATCGCCTCGATATGCGCCGCCGTCCCGTATCCCTTGTGGGAGATAAATCCGTACCCCGGATACTGCGCGTCAAATCCCGCCATCAGACGGTCCCTGTCGACCTTGGCCAGAATCGATGCCGCGGCAATCGAGGCGCACTGCGCATCGCCTTTGACGATCGATACCTGCTTGTAGGCTTCGAGCTGCGGCACATGCACCGCATCGATGAGCAGCGCATCGGGGCGGATCCGGTATGTTTCTTCGAGCGAACGTACCGCCATTGCCATCGCTTCATAGGTCGCCTGCAGGATATTGATCTCGTCGATCCTTGCGCCCGACACAAAAGCCGTAGCGTACGCAAGCGCATGCTCCCTGATTACGTCATATAGCTTCTCTCTCTTTTTTTCGGTTAATTGCTTGGAATCGTTTAGATATAAAATGAACTTGTCTTTTGGCAGAATCACCGCACCGGCACAGACAGGCCCGGCGAGCGGTCCCCTTCCGACCTCGTCGATCCCGCATACATACGGGAAATCGCTGTATTTTTCCTCGAAGAGATACATCCGCTTTGTCCGCGCGATCTCCGCATCCAAAGCCTCTTTTTTGGTATATCTCTTTTCCCGGAACGCGGCGACATATTCCATACTACTGATGCTTGAGGATCCCGAAAGACTCAAACGGCCAGATCCGGATCCATGCCTTGCCGATCAGATCGCGTTTGTGCACATTGCCTACGATCGGATCCCTCGAATCCATCGAATTGTTGCGGTTGTCCCCCATGACAAAATACTCGTCCGCTCCCAGTACCACCGGATCGGAAGCCCGCCCCGGTGATTTGATGACCTCCATCCCGTAATACTCCTCGAGCACCTCGCCGTTGATCCAGATACGTCCGTCGTCCGTGATCTGCACGGTCTCTCCGGGCAGCCCGATCACGCGCTTGATAAAAAAGGTCTCGCCGTCGAGTTCGAAAGGAAACACGACAATATCGAAACGCTCCGGTGATTTGAACCGGTAGCTGAGCTTGTCCACAAACAGCGAATCGCCGTCGGAAAGCGTCGGCAGCATCGAGCCTCCCGACACATCCGTCCGCTGCATGACGAAACGGATAAACAGAATCGTGACCACCAGAATGATCACCAGATACAAAATGATATTGAGGATTTCCTTAAACTGACGCTTCATTGCTCCTCCGCCTTTTCGAGTGTGATCCGCCCGAGCCTGCCGCCGCGAAACTCCGTCAGCAGAATCGATGACGCTTTTTCATAATCGGGACGCGCGCCCTTCCTGAGCGCACCGCGCCGCCTCGCGATCAGATACAGCACCGCCGCCTCGCGCAGGCCTCCCGTTTCCTCTTCCGCAATCTCTTGTACCTCTTCCTCCGCATACTCAAAGAATGCGGGCATCGCACCGGGATACAGGATCTCCAGCCGCCGGATCAGGGATACGGCCAGTGACTCCAGGTCCAGATTGACATCATTCAGCGAGCCGATCATGGCCAGATGCTCGCCCGTCCGGGCATCCTCAAACCTGGGCCACAAAATCCCCGGGGTATCGAGCACCCTGACGGATTCATCGATCGTCAGCCACTGCTTTCCTCTCGTCACGCCGGGCTTGTTGGCGGTCTTCGTCAGCGCCTTCTTTGCGAGGCAGTTGATCAGGGTCGATTTGCCGACATTGGGGATTCCCGCAATCATCGCGCGGATCATGGGGGTCATTCCCCTTGCGGCATCTTTTTTGATGCGCTCCTCCATCAGGCGGCGCATCGCATCCGTGATCTTTGCGGCCTCGTTTTTTTTCAGCGCATTGAAGGTCACGGTCTCGATGCCCTGTGCGCGAAACCGTTCCGCCCACCTTTTGGTCTCCCTCTCATCCGCAAGGTCGGACTTATTGAGCACCAAAAGACGCTTCTTTCTCCTGCACAGCGTCTCGATGTCGGGGTTGCCCGAAGCGCGCACGACCCTGGCGTCACGCAGCTCCACCACCATCTCCACCGAGGAGAGCTGCTCCTCCATCATGCGGCGCGCCTTTGTCATATGTCCCGGATACCATTGGTAGGTCTGCGTACTCAATACGTATACCAGACCTTTCCGGTGATCGTATCCCTGTGCACGACCCCGATATTGGCGCTGCGCGAATCCTCCGATGCATTGCGGTTATCGCCCAGCACAAAATACTCGCCGGAACCGAGCGTAATCTCCCGGGACGCGATCCCCGCATCCTCCATCCGGTCAAAGGACGTATTCTCCTCCGGCTCCCCGTTCACATAGAGGATTCCGTCCGCTATCCGCACGGTGTCGCCGCTGACGGCAACCACCCGTTTGATATACGTACGCATCCGGTTGCCGCTGCCGTAAAAAACGATGATGTCATCCCTTTTGGGCGTCGACATCTGGTACACCAGCCGGTTGATGAGCACGTGATCGCCGTTTTCGATCGTCGGCGACATCGAATCCCCCGCCATTTCCATGCGTTTGCCGAGTGCGATGACCAGAAGTACCGCCGCCATCATGCTGAAGGCGCCGATCAGAAGAAACGTCACCGCTTCCCGTATCATCTGCGGTGAGATCCGTCTGTCCTTTTGTTCCGCGGAACGTTTTTTTCGCCGCATTCCTGCCATCTGTTTATTATATCACGATTTTTTGTATCTGCCCAAAAAAAGGGACGGCCGCCCGATCACGTGCCGTCCCGTCTGTGTACAGAAAGAATCCGTCTCAGCGTACCATCTCCTTGACCTTGGCCTTTTTGCCGGTCAGGCCCTTGAGATAGTTGAGGCGCGCACGGCGCACCTTGCCGCGTCTCGTGACCTCGACCTTTTCGAGGAGAGGACTGTGCAAAGGCCACGTCTTTTCGACGCCGATCCCGCTCGAGAGCTTGCGCACCGTAAAGGTCGTGCGGTTGCCGCCGCCCTGGATCTTTTTGACGGTGCCCTCAAAGACCTGCACGCGCTCGCGGTTGCCTTCCTTGATCTTGCCGTATACCTTGACCGTATCGCCGACATTGAACTGCGGCGCCTGTTCTTTGCATTGTTCCTTTTCGAGTTCTTCAATGATCGTCATGACTACCTGCCTTTACCTGAACATACATCGTTACCTGCCGTTTTGCACAGCACAGAATACTTTATCACAGCACGCCGCATTCGTCAAGGACTGCCGGTGCGGTCACGCAGAGGCACCGGTGCGCAAACACCCGTTCTGTTTGTGATTATTTATTGCCTCCGTTGCTTTTCTCCTCCGGATGGGATATATTAGTATCCATGACCATTCTGGAAAAGATCAGGGAAAATGCGGCACGGCATCCGGAACGCCTCATGATGCGGCTTCCTTCGCCGGACGGAGAAAAGACACTGACCTGGGGCGCACTGGACAAAGACAGTGACCGCCTCGCTTCTTATATGGAAAAAAACGTGGCAGGCAAAGCCCCCGTCGTCGTTTACGGGCATAAGGATCCGCTCATGATCGTTGTGTTTCTTGCCTGCGTCAAATCGGGAAGGGCCTACTGTCCGCTCGACGTCAATCTGCCTCCCGCCCGCATCCTGCAGGTGATCGACGAGGTCCGTCCAGAGATCGTCTTTGCGACGGAGGATTTCGTGACGGACCGTACGGATGTACCTCTCACGGATGCCGCAGGCATCCGGCATATACTGGAAACACATACGGGGCGGATCGCTCCTTCTTCTTATGCGGGACCGGAGGATATCTTCTACATCATCTTTACCTCCGGCTCGAGCGGTACCCCCAAGGGCGTGCAGATCACGACCGCCTGCATCGATGCGTTTCTTTCCTGGGCAATCACTCTCGGAAGGGGCGTATCGGACGAAGCACCGGAGGTCTTTTTAAATCAGGCGCCCTTTTCCTTTGATCTGTCCGTCATGGATCTCTTTTTGACGCTCTATACGGGCGGCACGCTCTTTGCGCTGACACGCGGGGTTCAGTCCGACATGCGCCTGCTCCTTGAAGCCCTTGGCGCATCCGGTGCGCACACCTTTGTGTCGACCCCTTCCTTTGCGGACGTATGCCTTTCGGACCCTTCCTTTGACGCGTCGCTTCTGCCTTGTGTCAAACACTTTCTGTTCTGCGGCGAGGTCCTGACCAATAAGACGGTCGAACGGCTGATGTCCCGGTTTCCTGACGCGTGGATCGTCAATACCTATGGTCCGACGGAGTCGACCTGTGCGGTAACGGATGTCATCGTCTCCCGCGCATTAAACGAAACCGAAAGCCCGCTTCCCGTCGGCCGCCCCAAGAAGGGTACCACGCTCCTCATCGTCGACGGGAAACAGCAGCCTCTTCCCGATGGCGAGACGGGAGAGATCGTTATCGCCGGCGACAGCGTAAGCCCCGGCTATTTTGGCAACGAAGTGCTGACACGCGAAAAATTCGGCACGATCACAAAAGACAGCCTGACACTCCGCACCTATCGCACGGGAGACGCGGGATATCTCAAAGACGGCATGCTCTATTATGCGGGCCGCATCGATCTGCAGGTCAAGCTCCACGGTTACCGCATCGAGCTCGAGGATATCGAGGCCAATCTGTTACGGATCGACGGCATCCTGCAGGCCGCCGTCATTCCAAAGCTCCGGCAGGGCAAGGTTTCTTCCCTGGCAGCCTGTGTGGTCACGGCGTCTCCGGTTGCCGATGAAAAGGAGTTTGAGGCGCGGCTGAAATCACAATTGAAAGAAAACCTTCCGGAATACATGGTTCCGAAAAAGATCCGCTTCCTGAAGGATCTCCCGCGCACGGCAAACGGCAAGATCGACCGCCGGGCCGTCGGTGAACTGCTATGAGCTTTTTTTCCGGATCGCTCTTTTTCATATTTCTCATTCCCGCACTGGTCCCTGCCGTCCTCCTCGGATTGCTGGGAAAGCCCTTGCGGACGTACCGCAATCTGCTGACGGTTGCGATGATCCTGCTCGTCTATCTGCCGGCCCCCGTACAGCTCCTGTATCTGATCCTCTATTGCGTACTTGCCCTGCTACTGACGACGCTCTTTCTTTCGCACAGGAAGAAAAAGGGGCGGGAACCGAAGGTCTTTTATGCCGCGCTCATTTTGGCGCTGCTTCCTCTCATTGTCTGTAAGTGCGCGGCGGTATTTGAGGTATCCGTCTTTGGCTTCCTCGGGATCAGCTACCTCTGCTTCCGCGTGCTGATCGTCCTCATCGAGATCCATGACGGCGTGATCACCTCGGTTTCCCCCGCGGGATTGCTTTCGTATCTTTTGTTTTTCACGTCCCTTTCCTCCGGTCCGATCGACCGGCCAAGGCGTTTTGAAAAGGACGATACCGCGGTATTTTCCCGCGAAGAATATACGGAACTGTTGTACCGGGGTATCTACAGGATCGTCCTCGGCGCCTTTTATAAGTTCGTCTGCTCCGAGGCGATGTATTATGTGCTCCATACTTATATCGACGGCTACCAGAGTCCCCCCTATCTCGTTGCCTACGCTTACGTCTACGGACTCTATCTGTTCTTTGATTTTGCGGGCTACAGCGCGATGGCGACCGGTACCTCGTATCTGCTCGGGATCCGCATGCCGGATAATTTTAACCGTCCCTTCCTCGCCGTCGACCTGCGCGATTTCTGGAACCGGTGGCACATCACGCTCTCCTCGTTTTTCAGGGATTTTGTATTTACGCGTTTCATGATCTTTGCCGCAAGAAAAAAGGCGGCCGGCTCCCGCCTGCAAAGAGCCTCGGCCGGACTCATCCTCAACATGTTCCTCATGGGACTGTGGCACGGGATCAGCATCCATTACGTTCTGTACGGTCTCTACCACGGCATACTCCTCGCCGTCACGGAGGTCTTTCAGAAGAAATCTTCTTTTTATAAAAGGAACCGGCAAAAGCCCTGGTACATTGCCTGTTCCTGGCTGCTCAATCTCAACATCGTGATGCTCGGGTTTCTGATCTTTTCCGGATACCTCTCGGAGGTCTGGAAAGAGCTCATGCATTAGGGTAAAATATAACGGAAAGGGGTAGTAACGGTGGAAGAAAAACTGTTGGAGATTCTTGCCGAGCTGTGTGAGGACGATGTCGTAAAGGACTCCCTTACGATCGACCTGTTTGAGGAGGATCTGCTGGATTCACTCGCCTTTGCGGAGCTGTTGTATGCCATCGAGGAGCAATTCGGTGTCATCATCGCTCCCTCCGCGGTCGCAAGGGAAGACGTCAATACGCCGGAAAAAATCATCGCGCTTGTGCGGGAGAAGCTCGACGCATGAAAAAGCGTCTCCTGATCCTTGTGCCCTTTGTCCTTGCCGCACTGATCGTTTTATGCGAGGATCTTTTGGCGCGCGCGGTCATACACCGCAACGCGCACAAGGCGATCTACTATAATGTCGATCACCGCAATTACTGCGCGCCGCTCCTGCATGATATCATCACGGCCGAAACGATCGTGGTCTTGGGCTCGAGCGAGCTGCACGCTTCGCTTTCGCCCGCCTATCCCGCCACTCTCTATAATCACGGCTACGCGGATTACAACATGGTGCCGATCGGACGCGCCAAGATGCAGTCGCTGCAGCATGCGATCGATGTCGGCGCACTCGACAAAAACATCCCCGATGCCAAAATCGTTCTGATCGTTTCTCCCCAGTGGTTTACCAAAGATCATCTTGACCCCGATACGTTTGCGGTCTGCTTTGAGGAAATGCGCTACGAAGCCTTTTTACAGAATCCGGATATCCCGAAGGACCTCAAGGAACGCGTCTCCTCGCGTATCCGTTCGCTCCTTGTCACCGATCCGGAAGCGTTTGCCGTTGTCGAAGAATACGAAACGCTGTATCTCGGGGAAGGGTCGCATCCTGCGCTGCGCGTACAGGCTCTGCTCCACGACACGGTCCGCGACATCCGTGACCGTTACCGTCTCGCGCGTCTGATGCTTGCGCTCACGGACGATACCGACTACTCGCACAAGGTCATCGCTTCGGACATCGATTTTGCGGCACTCCTTGAGGAGAGCGAGGCACTCGGCGCCGAGGCCGCATCGCACAACGACTTTGGCATGGACGATACCTATTTTGATACGCATTTTGCCGCGGACCTTGCCTCTTACCGGGGCATCAGCAGCGGGGAGAGCTATACGGATTCTGCGGAATACGATGACTTCCGGCTCTTTCTCGAGGTGTGCGGGGCCTGTGAGATCTCACCGCTGATCATCAGCATTCCGGTCAACGGCTACTGGTATGACTATACGGGATTTCCCGTATCCGACAGACAGCAGTATTATCAGAACATCCGCGACATCTGCGCGGAATACGGCGTTGCGTGCGCGGACTTTACGGACAAAGAATACGAAAAATACTTTTTCTCGGATGCGATGCATCTGGGATGGAAAGGATGGGTCTATGTCGATGAAGCGATTTATCGATACCATTGCGGAGTGGAATGAAACACCGCCGGCTTACATCATCAAGATGACGATCATGCTGCTGGCACTGGTCTATCTGCATTTCAAGGTGACGCCGGAATTTATCTACAACCAGTTCTGAAAAAGCGTCTCCCTCACCGCATCATGTCAAACAGTGACATCTGGTTGGAGGAAGGGAGGTCGCCGAGCATCCCGTGCTCATAGAGCGCGTCGATCACCTTCTGCGGGCATCTGGTACGTTCCCTGAAATCATCTCTGGACAGGAAGGGTCCTTCCCCGACGGCTTCCTCGATCGCACAGGCGGCCACCGGCCCCATGTTGTCAAAAGCGACGAGCGAGGGCATGATCTTTCCGTCGATCACCTGGAATTTTTCCGCCTTAGCGCGCGCAAGGTCCAGCGTATGAAACTCATATCCCCTGGCATACATCTCCTGCGCCACGCGCATCACGCCGTAAGAAAGCTGCTCCACATTGCTCAGTTCCTTTGCGCGGTGCTCGTAATCGGCCATCACGTCCTTTAAGTGTGCGGCGCCCCGGCACATGTCGAGATAGGATACCTGCTTGGCGCGGATCGAAAACCACGCCGCGTAAAAGGCAAGCGGTTCATGGACCTTGAACCACGCAAGCCGCCATGCGTTCATCACATAGGCCGTCGCGTGTGCCTTAGGAAACATATACTTGATCTTGATGCATGCCTCGATGTACCAGTCGGGCACATAGGCGTTGAGCATCGCGGTCTTCATCTCGTCGCTCAGCCCCTTGCCCTTGCGGACACGCTCCATCGTATCAAAGGCCATCTGCGAATCCACGCCCTTGGCGATCAGATAATTCATGATATCGTCACGGTTACAGATGGCGGTCTCAAGCGTGCACACATCCCCCAGAATCAGATCCCGGATGTTGCCGTGCCACACGTCCGTCCCGTGTGCCAGACCGGAGAGACGGATCAGATCGGTAAAAGAAGCGGGCTTTGCGTCGAGCACCATCTGCATCGCGTTGTCGGTGCCGAATTCCGGAAGTCCGAGACATCCGAGTTTTGTACCCCCGATGTCCTCCGGCGCAATTCCCAGCGATGACGTATCCTGAAAGAGCCGCATGACCTTTTCGTCATCGAGCGGTACTCCGGTCGGATCGATCCCCGTCGCATCATGCAGGAAACGTACCATCGTCGGATCATCGTGCCCGAGGATATCGAGCTTTAAGAGGTTGTGATCGATCGAATGGTAATCATAATGTGTCGTCACGGGCTTGTTTTCGTCGTCCGCGGGATGCTGCACCGGGGTAAAGGAATTGATGTCTTCGCCCTTCGGCAGTACAATGATGCCGCCCGGATGCTGTCCCGTTCCGTGCCTGACACCGCTGAGCTTTCCGACCAGACGGTTGACCTCCGCACGGCGCCTTGTGATATGCTCCTGTTCAAAGTATTTCTGTATGACACCGAAGGCCGTCTTGTCCTGCAGTCCGGAGACCGTTCCGGCACGGTATGTCTGACCCTTGCCAAAGATCTCTTCGGTATATTTGTGCGCCTTTGCCTGATACTCGCCGGAAAAATTGAGATCGATGTCCGGCTCCTTTTCCCCGTGGAATCCGAGGAAGGTCTCAAAGGGGATATCAAAGCCGTCCTTGATCATTTTGGTACCGCACTTCGGGCAGTCGCAGTCCGGCATGTCGCAGCCGCTCGTGCCGGCATACGCCCGGACCTCCTCCGAGGTAAAATCGCTGTATTTACAGGACGGACATACATAGTGCGGCGGCAGCGCGTTGACCTCCGTGATTCCCGCCGCAAAGGCGACGAAGGAGGAGCCGACCGAACCCCTCGAGCCTACGATGTAGCCGTCCTCGAGCGATTTCCACACCAGCTTCTGTGCAATGATATACATGACCGCAAAGCCGTTGCCGATGATGGAACCCAGCTCCTTTTCGAGCCGCTTTTCCACAATCTCCGGCAGCGGATCCCCGTAGATCGCATGTGCCTTGTCATAGCAGATCTTGCGCAGCGTCTTGTCGGAATCCTCGATAACGGGCGCGCATTTGTCGGGACGCACAAAGGTCACCGAGTCGCACATGTCGAGGATCTTTGCGGGATTTTTGACGACGATCTCCGATGCCTTCTTCGTCCCGAGGTATTCAAAGCTCTTCAGCATCTCCTCCGTTGTGCGCAGATAGAGCGGCGCCCTGGCGTCTGCCTTGCGGATGATCTTTTTGGGCTTTGCGGCATCGGCCTTTCCGCCCTTGATGTCCTTGCCGTTGACGAGGATCTCACGATAGGCGGCATCCTCCGGATCCAGAAAATGCGCGTCACCCGTTGCGACCACGATCTTGTTGTACTGCTCTCCGAGCGCAACGATCCTGCGGTTGATCTCCCTGAGATCCTCCATGCACGTGATCTGTTCAAAACGCTCGTCATCGACCATATAGGCGTAGTTTTCCTCCGGCTGCACCTCGAGATAATCAAACGCGCGCACCAGCTTTGCGATATCCGCTTCGCTCCTGCCCTCGGCCACGGACTGCCACAGTTCCCCGTTCGCATCGGCGCTGCCGACGAGGAGCCCCTCGCGGTATTTGCGAAGGAGGCTCGTCGGGATGAGCGGCGCCGCAGGCAGCGCGTGCCGGTAATAATGCAGATGCGATTCGCTCACGAGCGTATACAGATGGACGCGACCGATCGTGTTTTTGGCCAAAAGCACCGCATGCTGCGGCCTCAGATGTTTGACCGCTTCCTTCGTCAGAAGACCCAGCGCGTTGACCGCATCGAGATCCCTCACGTCCTTTTCCTCCAGCATCTTCAGGAAACGCAGGAAGATCCCCGCCGTTGCCTCCGCGTCGTCCACCGCGCGGTGATGGTTGTCGAGCACGATCTTCAAGGTCTTTGCGACCGCGTCGAGCGTATGTCGCGCCTGTCTCGGGAAAAAGGTTCTCGAGAGCCCGAGCGTGTCAAACGTCGTAAAATCCGCTTCGTAACCGAGTCTCTTGCAGTTTTCGTTGATAAAGGAAATGTCAAAGGAGACATTGTGTCCGACGAGAACGGCTCCCTTTGCAAAAGAAAGAAACTCCGGAAGCACCTCTTCGATTTTTTTTGCGTCGATCACCATCGAATCGGTGATGCCCGTGATCTGCGTAATCCGGTAGGGAATCGGCAACTGCGGATTGACAAAGCTCGAAAAGCGGTCCGTGATCTTTCCGTTTTCGACCCTGACCGCGCCGATCTCGATGATGCGGTTTTTCACCGGGGAAAATCCGGTTGTCTCCAGGTCAAAAACAACATAGGGTGTACCGGACAGCGTCTGGTTTTTGCTGTTTGTGACGATGCCCTTTTCGTCATCGACGAGATAACACTCCATGCCGCCGACGATCTTGAAAAAGTCCTGTCTGTCCGGCGCTTCCTTTCCCGCTTCCTTTGCCTCATCGAGGGCCTTCCGGTAGAGATCGTCCCAGACGTGTCCCGCCGCGGTCAGCGACTGCACGACACCGTGGTCGGTGATCGCAATCCCCTTCCAGCCCCATTGAAAGGCGCGCTTCACATAATCGGCGACATCCGTGATGCCGTCCATGTCGCTCATCTTGGTATGCAGATGAAGCTCCGTGCGTTTTTCCGCTGCCTGATCGGATCTTGTGTTGTCGTCCTTTACCGCCTTCATGATGCCCGTCGGAAAAGAGAGCACGACCTCATGATCGTACGGATCGGTCTTTGGCAGTCCCCTGACCTTGACAAAGGAGCCCTTCAGGTCCCTGACCAGGGACTCCGCCGTCTCCGCGGTAACAAACAGACGCACATTCATCGTATCCGTCCGGTCATATACCCCGAACGTGATCATGTGCTTGCCGTTGCGTACGGGCTTGTCCTCAATCGCCGTGACCTCGCCGCGGATCACGACATCCGTCTGTGCGTCGGTATCGAGCGTATCGATCGGCACGGGAGGCTCCTGAAAGAAACGTCCGTACAGCACGTCCGGATGATCATCATTTCGCACGCGCCGCTCTTTTTGGACACCGCGCAGATAGGTCTTTTTGCCGGAAGCGCCTTTTTTCGCCTCCCGCGTATCGCCCGTGTCTTTTTCCGTCTGTTCCCCGCGCACCCCGTCATCGTAAAAAGGCACCTTGTAGACCGGCACGCGGTAGACGTCATCCGCCTCTTCTTTTTTCTCGGGCTCCACATACTCGATGTCGATCTGTGCGTTCAGATCGCATCGCTCCGTGATCAGACGCTCGAGCGCGCGTACGAGACGCGGTGCGCTCATCCTGCCGACGACGTTATTCTCGATGGCCACCGTCACGTGCTCCTCGTCCGGATACCGGATCGAGGAGGTCTGGAAGATGGTATGCAGCACCGGATCCTCCCTGCGCAGCTCCGCGGCAAAGCTCTCCTCATACATACGCAAAAGAGTCTTCGGCGTATAGAGACGCGAGAGCGTAAAGTGCTCGTGCACGGTGACCTGTGCCGCTCTTCCCGGAAGGAGCTGTCTGGTCAGCTCCTCCTCGAGCTTCCAGAGATCCTGCTTTTCGATGAGCACGGGCGAATCGATATAGACGCGGATACGGTCGCCGCGCCTGGTCTTTGTCACGCGCGTCACCGTTGTCTGCGCAAACAGATCCTTCAGATCCCCGTCCATCGAAACGGACGGAAATACCTCAAAAAAAGCCTTTGCTTCAGTCATTCCAATGATCCAGTTCGTACTTCAGCGCGGGAAGAAATTCCTCCTCTTTGAGCTTGCGTACGATCTCCCCCTTTTTGATGAGCAGTCCCTCTCCTTTGCCTCCGGCGATCCCTAAGTCCGCTCCCCTGGCCTCTCCGGGACCGTTGACCACGCATCCCATCACGGCAAGCGAAAGCGTCAGATCGTAGGACTGTGCCAGTTGTTCCACCCGGGCAGCAAGACCGATCAGATCGATCTGCGTCCTGCCGCAGGTCGGACAGGCGATGACATCGATGCCGCTTTTGATGAGACCAAGCGAACGCAAAATGATGCGTGCGGCCTTTACCTCCTCCACGGGATCTCCGGAAAGCGACACGCGAATCGTATCGCCGATGCCCTTTTCGAGCAATATGCCGATCGCGACCGCGCTCTTGACGCTGCCAGTATAGACCGTCCCCGCCTCCGTCAACCCCACATGGGTCGGATATGACGATTGTGCGGCCAGCATCTCATAGGCCTCGACCAGAAGCGGCACATGCGAGGACTTGATCGAGATCACGAGATTGTCATATCCCGCCTCCTCGATCATGTGCACCTTGTCGAGTGCACTCTCGACAAGCCCCGCGGCCGTGACACCTCCGTATTTTTGCAGGATTTCCTTTTCGAGGGAGCCGGAATTGACTCCCACGCGGATCGGGATCTGTCTCTCCTTACACGCACGCACCACCTCCGCGACACGGTCCGCGCCTCCGATATTGCCGGGATTGATCCGGATTTTGTCCGCGCCCGCGCCGATCGCGAGCAGCGCCATCCGGTAATCAAAATGGATATCCGCAACGACGGGGATGTGCACCGCGGCTTTGATCTTACTGAGCGCTTTTGCTGCTTCCGCGGTGGGTACCGTACAGCGCGCGATCTCGCAGCCGGCCTCTTCGAGCGCATGGATCTGTGCGATCGTTGCGCCCGCGTCCTCCGTTTTGGTATTGGTCATCGACTGGATGCGCACGGGCGCTCCGCCCCCGATGACCACATCTCCGATACATACACGTCTGGTATGATCCCTGTGTGCCATTGCGCCTTCCTATCCGATCATCCTGCGGATGTCATTGAACAGAATAAACACCATCAGTATCAGCAGTGCGACAATCCCCGCCAGATGCACATAGCCCTCCTTTTCCGGAGGAATCGGTTTGCCGCGGACGACCTCGACCAGCAAAAAGAGCAATCGTCCCCCGTCCAGCGCGGGAATCGGCAACAGATTCATCACGCCCAGATTGACGGAGAGGATGACCAGGAGCTCGAGCATATGCAGCACCACGACCCCGGGGCCCAGATCCCTCGATACCTCATAGGTCTCGTCGACCATCTGCACCATGCCGACCGGTCCCGCGAGCGCGTCCGCACCGAGCCGCCCCGTGACCAGAAGCCACAGACTCCGGTAGGTCGTCGTGATGTAATACTGGACCGTGTACCAGGCATATGGCAATACCTGTGCGCCGGAGATCTCTCCCGCTTCCCCGAGATAGATCCCCATGTAATAACGTCCCTCTTCCTCGCTGTAGGAGGGGGTAAAGGTCACCTCGCGCCGTGTGCCGTCACGCTCCACCACGAGCGTGATGTCCTCCCCGCGGTTAAACTGCGACAGCATCGTGACCTCCGCGGACTGCCGGATTCTCGCACCGTTCATACGAACGATCAGATCTCCTTCGGCCAGATCGGTAGCCTGTGCCGCACTGTTTTCGGTAAAGCCGCGGATCACCGCATAGTTCCACGGCGTCACCGCCGTGATGATGATCGCGATGAGATAGGCCAGAAGAATATTGAACAAAGGTCCCGCAAAGATCGTTGCGATTTTGGACCAGACCGGCGCTTCGTTAAAGGCGATCCCCTGTGCGGAGAGTTCCTTCGGATCTTCGATCTCATTGACGAGCGCGGAGGCTTGTGGCAGACGGTCCTCTTCCTCGTCTCCTTCCTCCATCCCGGGCATCCCGTCAAACATGCAGGCACCGCCAAAGGGCAAGAGACGGATCGAAAAGACCGTGCCGTTCCTGATCCTGTGAAAGATCTGCGGTCCGAGACCCACGGTAAATTCCCTGACGCGTATGTTGTTGGCGCGGCCGATCAGAAAGTGGCCGCCCTCATGCGAGATGACGAGCACCCCGAAGATGACAAAAAACGTAATGATGCTGATGACCATACTCATATGTCCGACCTCTTTTCCGCGGTTTGTATGACCGTGCGGCGTGCTTCCTCCTCGGCCGCAAAGATATCCTCCGTCTGCGGATGCTGTATAACATGATGTTTTCCCATCGCTTCACCGATCAGAAACGCGATCTCGTCAAAGCGGATGCGGTCCCGCAGAAAAAGCGCAACGGCCGCCTCGTTGGCCGCATTAAAGACGGCGGGCAGCGTCCCTTTCGTCCTTGCGGCACGCAGCGCATGCGAAAGCCCCTCAAAGGTCTCCGGGTCCGGGGCTTCAAAATGAAGCGATCCCAGTTTGTAAAAATCCAGCCGCTCTGCCGCAAAGGGCATGCGGTCCGGATAAAAAAGCGCATAATGGATCGGCAGCTTCATGTCCGGAAGTCCCATCTGTGCGAGAATGCTGCCGTCCGTAAACCGTACCATCGAATGGATGATGCTCTCCGGCTGCACGACGATGCGGATGTGGTCCGCATCCGTTCCGAACAGATGCATCGCCTCGATGACCTCGAGCCCCTTGTTGACGAGGGTGGCGGAGTCGATCGTGATCTTTGCGCCCATCGACCAGTTGGGATGTCTGAGCGCCTCCTCTTTGGTGACACGCGCAAGCTCCGCCTTTGTTTTTCCCCGGAAGGGTCCGCCGGAAGCGGTCAGCAGGATCTCCTCGAGCGTCCCTGTGTCCGCACCCGCAAGGCACTGGAAGATGGCGCTGTGCTCGGAGTCGACCGGCAGCATCCGCACGCCGTATTGCGTAACGAGCGGCATGATGATCTCTCCCGCGGCGACCAGCGTTTCCTTATTGGCCAGTGCGATGTTTTTGCCCGCACGGATCGCCGCGATCGTCGGTCTGATTCCAATCATGCCGACGACGCTCGTCAGCACCGTGTCGGCCTCTTCCAGCTCCGCAAGCGCAATCATCCCTTCCATGCCGGAGATGATTCTGACGTCGAGGTCCCTGACACGCACTGCCAGATCCGCCGCCTTTTTTCCGTCATGGACGCAGGCAGTATGCGGCCGGTACTTGCGGATCTGTTGCTCGAGCAGATCGATGTTTTGTCCTGCGCCGAGTCCCGCCACGCGGATGGGATGCGCCTTTCCCCGCTCGGTCGCATGATAGGCATCGAGCACCTCGAGCGCCTGCGTGCCGATCGAGCCGGTGGAACCCAGGATTACAAGCTGTCTCGTCATAAAAGTAATACCACCAGAAAATATACCACCGGCGTGACAAAGATCACGGAGTCAAACCGGTCCATGATCCCGCCGTGTCCGGGAATCAGCGTGCCGAAATCCTTGATGCCGATATCTCTTTTGAGACCGCTCGCAAGCAGATCTCCGAACTGCGAGAGGATCCCGACCGCAAGGCCGATCAGGACACACGCGTAGATGACCCTTTCGTTGTAATAATCGGTGCCGACCGGCAGGAGCAGGCCAAAGACCGCGCCGGCCGCCATCGTGCCGAGGACGCCGCCGACGGCCCCCTCGATCGTCTTCTTTGGGGAGAGCTTCGGGCACAGCTTGTGCCTGCCAAAGAGCATCCCCGTAAAATACGCGCAGGTATCACAGACCCACGCAAGAAACGGCATCCATACATAGATATGTCCACGCTCCGTCTCCCGCATCTGGTAAAAGGCGGAGAGCATCACCGGTGCATACAAAAATGAAAACACCGCAAAGATCGTCTGTGAGATGGAATATCTGGGAAATCTCGCCACATAGATCAGCGCGTCGACAAAAAAGACGCCGATCAGCGTGCCGATGATAAAACGCGCGTCCCCTCCGGTCAGGACGAGCAGCGCATAATGCACAAGCACGGCCAGATACCCCGCCGCCTCCATGGAAGCGGGACGGGACAGCGTCGAGATATCCCCCTCTTCGTTTTTGATGTCGCGCAGATGAAAGGCGCGGGACAATTCATAGACCGCAATCAGCGATACCGCACACAGACAAACGGCGAGCACATAGCCGCCGCTCATCAGCATCAGTACCAGAAGTACAAAAATCACGACACCGCTGATGACTCTCGTTTTCACTTTGCTTCCCGGATACCCCCGTACCTGCGGTCTCTTCCGGCATAGGAAAGGACCGCTTTTTCCAATTCGGCCCGGTCAAAATCGGGCCATGCTTTTTCCGTAAAATAAAACTCGGTATAGGCGCTCTGCCAGAGCAGAAAGTTGGAGATCCTCAGCTCGTTGCAGGTGCGGATGAGGAGATCCGGATCCGGCAGATCGCGCGTATCGAGATAAGAGGATACACAGGCTTCGTCGATCGCCTCTTCCGCAAGCGCACCGCTCTGTACGTCTTTCGCGATCCTCCGTACGGCTCTCGTCATCTCGTCGCGGCTGCCGTAATTGATGGCGATCGTAAACTGCAGACCGGTATTGTCCTTTGTGGCGGTTTCGAGATTTGCGATCGCTTCCCGGATATCCGCATCGAGCCCTGATCTGTCCCCGATCACACGGCAGCGGACATTGTTCTTCATGGAACGTTCGACGGCATCCGTGAGCTCCTTTCGGAGGATCTTCATGAGCGCCGTCACCTCCGCCTTCGGACGGTTCCAGTTTTCCGTCGAAAAAGCATAGACCGTCAGATAACGGATGCCGAGCTCGTCGGCATCCTCAAGAATCTGCAGCATCGTACGCGCACCGGCCAGATGTCCGAAGGAGCGCGGTTTTTTGCGTTCTTTGGCCCATCTGCCGTTGCCGTCGAGTATGATCGCCACGTGCGCGGGAATCTGTTCCATCACACCGTCATGATCTCTTTGGACTTTTCCTCGACCGCCTTGTCAATCTCCTTGACATATTTGTCGGTCATCTTCTGCAGCTCGTCCTCCATGTCCTTCATCTCGTCCTCGGAGACATCGCTGCCCTTGAGTTTTTTGACCGCGTCGGTGCCGTCGCGCCGGATGTTGCGCAGTGCCACCTTGGCTTCCTCGCCCTTTTTCTTGACATCCTTACTGAGCTGCTTTCTGCGCTCCTCCGTCAATTCCGGAAATACCAGACGGATATTGGCTCCGTCATTGGTCGGCGTGATGCCGATATCGGAGGCCAGGATCGCCTTCTCGATCTCTTTGATCATGTTTTTGTCCCAGGGCGCGATCTGGATGATGCGCGCCTCCGGCACGGACACGTTGGATACCTGCTGCAGCGGCGTCGGTGTGCCGTAATAATCGATGCGCAGCTTGTCGAGCACGTGCGGATTGGCTCTTCCCGCCCGCACCGTCGCCAGGTCGTCGGTCAGAAACTTAAGGGATTTCTGCATCTTTTCATCATAGACCTTGAGCCTTTCGTTCATAATGCCTCCTTCAGGATGCGGTGACGATCGTGCCGTGGAAGCTGCCGCTGACCGCCCGGATGATGCTTTCTTCTTCCTGCAGCGCAAAGACACGCAGCTCCATGTGATTGTCCCTTGCGAGGACGGACGCCGTCAGATCGACCACCGCGAGATTTTTTTCGATCACCTCGTCGATTGTCAGTGTGTCATAGCGCTTTGCGTTTTTGTCTTTGGCGGGATCCGCGTCATAGACGCCGTCGATTGCCTTGGCGAGCAGCACGGCCTCCGCCTTAATCTCGATCGCACGCAGCACCACGCCCGTATCCGTCGAAAAATACGGATGTCCGGTGCCGCCTGCAAAGAATACCACCGTCCCCGCATCCAGTGCCTCTCTTGCACGATCCGTGGAAAAGAGCTCCGTGAACGCGCCGCACACAAACGGTGTCATGATCCTGCACGCAAGACCCTCCGAACGGAATACGTCCGCCGCATAGATGCAGTTCATCACGGTCGCGAGCATCCCGATCTGGTCGCTTTTGTCACGGTCGATTTCGTTGCCCGTACGGCCGCGCCAGAAGTTGCCGCCGCCAATGACGATGCCTACCGTATGGCCGTCCTTTCTCAGACGTACGACCTGCGCGGCCACCCTGCGCACGATCTGCTCGTCAAAGCCGGTGCGTTTTTCTCCCGCCAGCGCCTCGCCGCTGAGCTTGAGCATGATCCGCATACGGATCAGCCCTTCAGATTGTCAAAGAAGGCGCTCGGATTGACCTCTGCGTAGACCTGCGAGCACATGCCTTCGATGACCGCGCCGTTGTTGATCTGTACGGACTGCGATTTGATGTTCCCCATGACGATCGCCGTCGTGTCGAGGATGACCGGTCCGTGCACGTCGATATCGCCCTTGACCGCACCTGCGATGACCGCGCCGTTGGCGGAGATATTGCCGATGATGACGGTGGACTGTCCGACCTTGACGCTGCCCTGCGAATGGACCTCGCCGGAGATACGCGCGCTGTCCGCAAAGATCTCCGCCGCCGCGGAATCGCCCGTGATCTCGCCGGAAATCGTGAGCTTGCCGCTCGCCTTGACATTGCCCTGTACCTTACCCATCAGTTCCAGATTGCCGCTGGTAATGATATCGCCGTTGACCGTCATGCCGGCGGTGATGACCGCATTTTCATCCGTTGCGGGCAGAGTTGTTTCCATATCCATGGTATATCCCCCTTCCTGTGCATAAACAGGTTGCATGGTTTCCTGTACCGGTACCGGTACCGGTGCCGGTACCGCTTCCTCGTAAACGGGTGCGGGTGCCGCTTCCTCATAAGCGGGCGCTTCCTCAAAGGTGCCCGCGTCAAAAGCGACCGGCTCTTCCACGGGTGTCTCCGCCGGTATCACGGCTTCGCCGAACGCGCCGGTCTGCGGTGCGGCCGGTGCCGCATCGGCCGCGGTATCCGTGCCTGCGCCGGAGAGCGCTTCGGAGAGCTTGGACAGAAATTCGTCGTCACTGCCCGCTTCGTTTTCGCTCGCAAGGGAAGCCCCTGCGTCCGCGCCCGTACCTTCCTCCGTTGCGGGGTCGATGCGATCCAGCATGCTGTCGAGATCGAGTGCGCCTTCCTGCGCCGCTTCGCCTGCAGCAGACAGATCATTTTTGGCATCATCAAAAAATCCCATTCCCTTTTCCTCCTAAAAAATTTTTTTATTGTAAATCTGTCGTAGAGCCGTGTTGAACGGGAACCGTATCCTCCGTGATCGGCAGCATCACCGTATTTTCGAGTCCCTGGATATACTCGATGATCTCGGGAAGTGCCCGGGCGGTTTCCTCCTTGTCCGCGGCGTCATGCATGAGGATCACCGCGTTTTGGTATTTGCCGACATTCTGTCTTACGTTTTCCACCATCAGATCCGGTGCGATATCATCGCCGCCGTAGACATTCCAGTCAAAGTACGTGATATGCTCCCTTCCGAGATAGTCGATCAGATCCTGCATATTGACTTTGGATGCCGTCGTCGATGAACCGCCGGGGAAACGGTAGATCGTGCACCACGTGCCCGTCGCCTCATAGAGGAGATTCTGCAGGCGGTGCAGATCCTGCTGGAAATGATCGAGCGAGGCATAGATGTCGGTCATGTCGTGCGTATACGAATGCATCGCCAGCGTATGCCCCTCCTCCACGATTCTTTTGTAGATGGCAAGCGATTCCTCATCGTCCCTGCCGAGTACAAAAAACGTGGCCTGTACGCCGTACTCCCGGAGTATATCGAGGATCTGTCCGGTGACCCTGCTCGGACCGTCATCAAAGGTCAGATAAACACTGCGCTCCGCGCTCCGTGCGGGCTCCGCGTCCCCCGCGGGCTCCGTGACGTCCTGTACGGATGCCGAAGTCTGCGTCATTTCGATCTGCGTGCCGGCATCGAACGTCTGGCTCTCCGCATTATAGTCGGACAACTCTCTCCGGATCCTGTCGTAACGGATGCCGATAAAGATACTGATCATCGCAAGGAGGGACGCTCCCACGGACACCCAGATGATCATCAGCCGCTTTTGTCTGGCGACCCGCGGAGAGACGATGATGCCGCCTTCTTTTTTGCGCTGTCTCTCTCTCCTGCGCTCTTCGGCGCGGACCCTGCGCTCGACCTCCTCGTTGATTCTCTTTTCTTCTTCCGCAAGACGTCTTTTTTCGGCCTGCAGCCGGTTCTTTTCCTCTTCCTCCCGGTGCGCCTTCTTTTCTTCGCGCAGGCGTCTTTGCTCTTCTTCGATCGCGGCCTGTTTTCTGGCGATCTCTTCGCGTTCTTTTCTCTCCTCTTCGCGCTGCCTGAGGTATGCGCGCTCTTCGGGCGAACGCTTCTTTTTCTGCGTCTTTTGCGGACTTTGCGTCTTTTGCGCATTTTGGCCGGGCTGTCCGGATTTTTTCTTTGGCGCGGGCTTCCTTTGTTTTTCTTCCTCCTGCGCAAGCAGATAGGCCGGAATCCGCATCGTATCCTGCGGCACCTTCAGCGCCGGAGGTATCTCGTCTTTGTCCTTGATCGTTTTCCCGGGAATGACAGGAGGAATCGCAATGTCGTCATCGCTTGTATCCGGAACGGGCTCTTTCGTGTTGCCGGCGTCGACGGGTACGTCAACGGACGCACCGGCAGCCGTGCCGGTCTCTTCTTCGGCAGCAACAGCCTGCGACCGGTCTTCGGCCGCGCCGGTCTCTTCTTCGACAGCAACCGTCTGCGACTGAGTAGCGGCCGTTTCGATCCCGATATTTTTTCTGCCCCGCCGGACCGCGGTTTTCTTCCCCATGACATGCCCCTCAAAACAAAGTACATATTAGTATAGCATATCCGTCCGCGTTTGTGAATCGGCGATGCATTATAGGATATCGTGTGTTATGCAATAATCACATCCGCTCCGGTGCGGAAAAACCGAGCAGATCGATCCCCTGCGCAAGCACCCGCAAGACCAGACCGATCAGGGCGATATAGCCTTCTTTTTTCACCGGATCCTCTTCGGTGAGAATCTTCGTATCGTGATAAAAGGTATTCAACGCGTTGGACAGACCAAACAGATACGCACACAGACCGTGCGCCGAATATTCCTTTGCACAGTGCGCCACGGTCTCCGGAAACGCGCACAGCGCAAGCTGCAGCGCCTTGTGCGCTGCCGTATCGGCCGGCACGATCCGGGCGCTTTCGGGATCGCCGCCCTCTTCGGCATATCTGGCAAGGATCGATTTGATCCGCACCATGGTATAGAGCAGATAGGGACCGGTGTCTCCCTCGAAGGCCGTAAATTTTTCCGGATCAAAGATATAATCCTTGGCCGGCTGGTTGGACAGATCCGCGTATTTGAGCGCGGCAACCGATACCTGTTCCGCCACGCGCGCGGACTCCTCTTCGCCGAGTCCTCTGTCCGATTCGCGGATTCTTTGCACCATGGCATCCCGGATTTCGTCGAGCAGATGCTCGAGACGCGGCACACCGCCGTCACGCGTTTTGTATGGCTTGCCGTCCTTGCCGTTGACGGTGCCGAATCCGATATGGACGAGCTCCGTTTCCGGAAAGACAAATCGCGCCTTCCTCGCCGCACGGAAGACCTGGACAAAATGCATTTCCTGACGCTTGTCCGTCAGATAGACCATGCGGTCCGGCCGGTGCAGCGCCATGCGCTGCCTAATCGTTGCAAGATCGGTCGTCGCATAGAGGGAAGCGCCGTCGGATTTTAAAATAATACAGGGAGGGATTTCCTTTTTGTCGTCGTCCAGTCTGACATCGATCACGAGCGCGCCGTCCGATTCGTGCGCGATCCCGTCCCGTTTCAGTTCTTCGATCATCGGCGCGATGTCGGCATCGACATCCGCCTCGCCCTTCCACAGATCAAAGGTGACATGCAGCCAGTCATAGACCTTTTTCAGATCGGCTTTGGAGATCTCCATTATCGCATGCCACAGGGCGCGCAATCCCTTATCCCCCTGCTGCAGGCGACGCGTCATCTCCATGGCATCCGCGCGGTAGTCTGCGTCTTCTTTGGACTTTGCGCTCGCCGCGGGATAGACCTCTTCGAGCTCCGACACCGTAAACGGCGCTTCCTTCGGAAAGCCGCCTTCGTGAGACGCATCGAAATACGCCCAGTCGGGATGACGCGCGGAGAGTTCCCTGGCGACGAGACCGATCGGAAGCCCCCAGTCTCCCATGTGGATATCACCGATGACTCTTGCACCCGCAAAACGCAGGATCCGCTTCATGCTCTCGCCGATGACGGCAGAGCGCAGATGCCCGACATGCAACGGCTTGGCGATGTTCGGGCCGCCGTAATCGAGGACGATCGTCTCCCCTTCGAGAAAGCGCTGCATGCCGAGTGACGCATCCTCCCTGAGTTCCGAAACATACGACGCGACAAAACCCTCCGAAAGCGTCAGATTGATAAACCCCGGCATCACCGCTTCCGCCGCGGAAAAAGCCGTCGCGTCCGCGAGATATCCGGCCACCTTCTGCGCAATGTCGATCGGTTTTTCCCTGACCTGTTTTGCCAGGGGCATCGCCCCGTTACACTGGTATTCGCACAGATCCGGCCGGTTGGATACGCCGACGCGGCCGTACGACGCGTCATAGCCCGCTTCCGCAAAGGCTTTCTTTACCTGTTCCTCAAGTGCTTCGATCAATGATTGCATCCGTTCTCCCCTTTTCAGAATATGTAAAATTCTACCCTATCGATTCTGCCGGGTCAATGCCGCACCGGCCAAACGATCCTTTCCGTCACACGTCTCCTGTACGCCGCACCGGGCGCAGCCGCGCTCTGCCTTCGAAAACACACAGCCGCAGTAATCCTGACGGTAGAGATCATATTCCCTGCTCAGCTCGATCGACCGCAAAAAGCCGTTCTTCTTTTTAAAATCCGACGGCAAAAAGGAAACGCCGTATTTTTTTGCCGCCTTCTGACCGGCCGCGTTGAGCGCATCCGCGTCCTTCCTCGGACTGATCGAAAGGGTCGTTGTGAAAAAATCATATCCGCCTTCTGCGGCAACCCGGGCCGCCTCCGAAAGGCGCAGTTCAAAACACTTCACGCAGCGTGCGCCCCCTTCGGGTTCGCTTTCGAGTCCCTTCACCGCTTCAAAAAACAAGGACGCGTCATACGCGGCTTGTGCCGCCTCCGCATCAAAAAGAATCTGCGCCCCTTCCCGGTTCCTTCCATTGAACAGTCCGATCAGCCGGGCTTCCTCAAAGAGGCGCAGTTCATACTCCTTACGGTCCGTGATATTCGGATTAAAAAAAAGAACGGTCACTTCAAAAAACTCCGTCAGCAGCTCCAGGCAATAGGTCGAGCAGGGCGCACAGCATACGTGCAGCAAAAGACGGGGACGAATGCCCTCCCGCTGCAGCGAGGCGATCCTTTCATCCATCTGCGCGCGGTAATTGATGCCGCTTTTTTTCTTACCCTTCATGTCCTTCATCAAACGGTATCCTCCGTGCGGATTTCGTAGGGATTGATCTCCGGATCGGGCGTCAGGCGGTCCGCATCGAAATATCCCTCCGGCAGATCGAACAGGGCGGACACCAGATCGAATCCGGAGTGTCCGTTAATAGCGATTGTTATTCCAAGAGCTTCTTCTATCTCTTCCACCGTCACGTCATCCAGCAGTACCCTCTCACCCGATCGTAACAGACTGGCAGGCAAACACAGTTTCGATCCGAAGGGTCTGCCTTTACACTGACGGATGATATCTTTTCCCGTCAACAGACCGGACACCGTAATCTGTTCTCCGAAGAAATCATTCCGGACCGGATACAGATGCACGCACAGGCCGGGACAGATTGTCATGGCCTCCGAAAAGAGTTCCTCGAGAACCGGGAGGATCAGCATTCCCGTGCAGAACGATATTTCGTTTGAAAACGTACGTAATACCGGCGTACCCTCCGGTGCGTCCCCTGCACCCTTCTCAAGAGCGTTGACCCAGCCGGTTAATAAGCGCAGTCCCTCACGGAACTCATCCACCAGCAAACGCGTCATGCCGACGCCGTTTTCGAGCTGCGGATAACCGTCATATTCTTCCGCCTTCGGCAGGATGTTGTCGACTGTATCAGTCAATTCAAACAGCCTCCGTTCCTCCTCTTCTTCCTCTGTCCCTCTGCGCCGCTGCGCACTGTCTGCGTCTTTTGTCACGCCCGGCTTCCGGGCCGCCATCAGATACCATTCGTCCGCCGCATATACAAACCGCGTGTTACGCGTGCGCAGTGCCTCCTCCTGGACAGTATGGATTTGGGATAACACTTGTTTTGCTTCTCCGGAGGTGAATGCCTCGAGCGGATAGAGTCCCTTGCGGTGCCTGGTCAGACCGACCGGCACGACGGAGACCGATACCAGCCCCGGTGCATATTCATTTAACAGATCCCGCATCGTCCGGTCGAGCTCATGTCCGTCATTGAGTCCCTTGCACAGGACGATCTGTCCGTTCAGCTCGATCCCGGTGCCCTCCCTTGCGAGGCGCCTGGCCTTAGACAGCGCTTCTTCTCCCGCCTTCGGATGACGCAGCATCCTGACCCTCAGTTCGGGATTGGTCGTGTGGAAGGAGATATTGATCGGTGACAGGTGATATTCTAAGATTCTGTCAATGTCACGATCGCTCATATTGGTCAGGGTCACGTAATTACCCTGCAGAAAGGAGAGCCTCGCATCGTCGTCCTTGAAATACAGGGTCTTGCGCATTCCCTTCGGCATCTGGTCGATAAAGCAGAACACGCAGCCGTTGCAGCAGGAGCGGTACTCGTCCATGAGTCCCTTTTCAAAGATCAGTCCCGGGTCCTCGTACGGGTCCTTTTCGATCTCGATCTCCCATTCCTCGCCGGCATCTTTACTCGTATCTCCCTTGCGGATCAGAACGGTCAGCTGCTCCTCCTGGCAGAAAAGACGGTAATCAAAAATATCGCCGACTTCCTTTCCGTTGACCGAAAGGAGGACGTCGCCTGCTTCGATCCCCGTCTCTTCGGCGATCGATCCTTGTTCCACATGGCTGATTCTGTGTTCTTTCATACGCCCTATTGTATCAAAAAAGAACCGGAAGGAACAAGCCTTCCGGTTCAGACTGAAGACAAAGCGGGTCTGGGGAGAATCCCCAGGCCCCTTGCTTTATCCTTAAATCAAAACGAGAAAGCGATCCGATATTGAAAGAATAAAATAGAACGAAAAAGGGAAGATTTCCCTATCCTCTGCATCATAAT
>JAFSLV010000025.1 GCA_017448245.1 Lachnospiraceae bacterium
GAAGGAAAGAAGGCAGGGAAGAAGGAAGGAAAGAAGGAAGGATAGAAGGCAGGGAAGAAGGACTGCAACAAGGAATGCGACAGGGCGAGGATCACCTGGGCCGCCTGATACAGGCACTGATGGCTGACAATCGCCTGGACGATGTCAAAGCCGCCAGCACGGATAAGGATGTAAGAGCGCGTCTGTTCCGGGAGTATCAGATGGATTGAATCATAGTGCGTTGGTGCTATGGTTTTTATATTGTTTTAAAAGCAGTTCTTAAACAGATATCGGGAAAACTGCAGGATGATACACTTGCGCACTTATCTGAAAAACTTCATCGTGTACCTGATCGTCGGGTTCGTCTGCTATGTATCCTTCTTTGCCAACATGCTGACCAACCAGTATGACGGTCTGTGGATTTTTTCCTTCTACATTTCATGGGACATCGAGCTTCCGTCGGGGCGCTGGATGTTGCCCTTCATGGACCGGCTACGCTACGGCTACGCCGGCGATCCGTTCAGTTCTTATCTGGCGCTTATCTTCTTTGCTGCCGGAACGGTGCTGCTGATGGATCTTATGGACGTTGTACAAAAAAGGATCTCATGGCTTCTTGGCAGTTGTGTCATGGTCTGCTCCACGGTTTTGAGCGTTCTCTCTTACCGGTTTGCCTCCTCCTCCTATGCGTTGTCTTACGCACTTTCAATCCTTGCGGTATGGCTCGTCTTTCGTATTGACGGCTCCGTTCGTACGCGCAGGCTCTGTTGTGCGGGGATGACCGTCGCTGTCACCTTGTCTCTGGGTATGTACCAGATGAACCTCGGCATCACCTGCTTTCTGGTTGTGATCTGTTTGATACGGATGCTGCTCGCCGGCCGCTCTTACAGGGATACCGGCATCTTTTTTACAAAGAGCGTCGTTTTTACGGCGGCCGGCATGGTCATCTACAAGATCATCTGGGATGCCGTACTGCGCATTACAGGCCTTGAGATCTCCGCCTATAAAGGCGGCGGCAACGTGAGTGTCGGCGGGATCCTTTCCGGTCTGCCCGGGGCAGTGATCCTCGTCTACAAGACATTTTTCGGACTCCTGCATACCACATCCGTGCGGTTTTCCATGTTTCAACCCGGTAAAATCTACCAGGCGATGATCTTTCTTGTAATCGCCATGTTGTGTTTCCTTATGATCCGTCTCATACAAAACGATCTCCGCAGAGGGCTTCTTTGTATCGTTTTGTTATTCCTTGTTCCGGCAGCGGTCTTTGTCGTCTATATCATCACGCCGGATGCCGGTGAATTGCTGATCCATATGACGACACCGGTGATGGTCATGGCGCCCGTCTTTCTGGCGCTGCTGCTGACGGACGATGCGCTGCGACTGATTCCCCGGGAACAAATTCTGCGTTATATGGTCTATGCCCTTTCCGTGCTGATCATCTATGGAAGGATCTACCAGACTGCAGGCGACCTGACGGTCATGATGGAGGGGCAAAAAGCCACGGAGACACTGATCGGTTCGGCGGTACATACGTTGATTTCGGACGGTTACTATCAGCCGGAGGATATCGATGATGGCACCTGCTATTTCTTTGTCGGAAGACCGGGCGATAATCCGATGTTTCAAAAGCCCGCACTCTGGAACGGTGCTAATGACGAGGCGCGTTACGGCGAATTCTGGGTGGATGAAAGCATGCGGCTTTCCTATCAGGGTGTACTCAAAAATCTCGGCTATCACATGAACGCTGCCTACTGGTACGATGAATACATATATGTCACTTCCCTGGAAGAGGTACAAAAAATGCCGCTCTACCCCGCGGAGGGTTCCATCCGCAGAATCGACGGTTATGTTGTCATCAAGATATCGGACATCCCCTGACCTCAGCAAGGCTCCATCAGATCCTCCATCCGGCACAAAAGCGCACGCGCAAGCGCACGCAGCGTATCTGCGCCCGCGCGGTTGATATCCTTTGCCCGTTGCTCGTACTGCTGGATGGAGCGTACCGGAACGCCGGATAAAAGTGCCAGCTGTCCCTGACTGATACCTCCTTCCGATCGGCGCCTTTGCTTCCGCGGCAAGCGGGCCCGTCGTATTGAAGGTACGGTGTTGCAATAATACCGCAAGCCAGCACAGCGTCCCCTGCCGGTTGAGATCTGTCACGCGCAGTCCCGTCATATCGATCTCATAGCGGTTCACATAGCCGTCGTGACCGGGTGCCACCGCCCACTCTTTTGCCATTTCCTCTCCTCCCATTGCATAAAACGCCGTGTTTCGTTATACTTTACCGGTAGATTCCGATGGAGAAGACCGTATGTTCGACAAGCTGTCCACCCATATCCGCCGGCAGTGGCCGGTGTGGCTCCTGACGCTGATAGCGGCGGCACTGACGCAGCGTTTTTTGCTGACGGGCTCCGTTGGCATCGATACGGAGCTGATGCTCTATGACCGCAGCCTCGATTATCATATCTGGTATATCAGCGGCAGATACTGTCTGATATTCCTCAGCAGGCTGCTCAATCCCTTCGGCTTTTCGGTGATGCGCAGCGGTATCCTCGCGATCCTTTTTCTCGTGTGCGCCTGCGTTCTCTGGACCTTTCTGTGGAAGGCGGCGGGCGCGGACATCTCCCGTCTGTCCTGTCTTTCGTTTTCTTTGCTCCTCGTCACGTCTCCCGTGCTGTCGGAGCAATTATACTTCAAGCTGCAGGTGCAGGAGATCTGTCTGTGCCTGTGTCTCAGTGCGGTCAGTGTATGGCTTGCTTTTGTTTTCGCAACGGCCGGGGCAGGCCGGGGCTCCGGCGTGCGCAGGCAACCGGTACCCGCGCGCGCACGCGTCTGCGGAGTCGCTTCCGCACTGCTGCTGACCTTTCTGATCAGCTGCTATCAGGCATTTGCGGAGGTGTTTATCCTTGGCGCGGTGATGATGTATCTGATACAAAAGACCTGCCTCGACAGGAAGAATCCGGACGATTCCGCGCAAAAAGATACGCCGCAGGATCTGCGGATGATCTTCCGTTTTATCCTGGTCTTTCTCGCAGGCTATGCGCTCAACGAAGTCATCACGCGTTTTGTCTGCGGCGTCGATCCGTATTATGCGGGCGGCGGCATCCACTGGGGCACGCAGCCCTTTAAGGAATGCCTCAAGGACATCCTGTATCACGGCACAGAGATCTTTACCGGGCAGGGGCTCTTTTTTACCGTTGCATTTCCGCTGCTTGCGGTATATGTATCGGTGCTGCTGTTGCTACGTACCGGAAGCCGCGGGATATCGCGGGATACGGGGACATCCCCCGCGGAAAGGGCGCTGTTGATTGCGGCATACGTGCTGCTCCTCGCATCCCCCTTTCTGATCGAAATCCTCGCCGGCGCGCGCATGCCCCTGCGCTCGATGTTTCCGTTTTCGCTTTTACTGGCGGTGCTCGGATGCTTTGCCACACAGCTCGCACAGCGGATGATGCGGCGGAAAGATGCTACGTCCGGGAGCCGGCCGGACGCCGGTGGGATATCCGTCCCCCTGCTCTGTGCGACGCTTTTTTGCCTCATTGCTTTTTGCGAGGACGCTTATGCCGCACATCGTCTGAGCGTGACGGATGGCATGCGCTATGCACAGGATCGAAACACGGCCTTTGCGGTGGAAGAGCGGATTACACAGCTCACCGGCGGCGATGAGACGGTTCCCGTCTATTTCTTCGGCGCCTTTGAATCGGCGCAGGATGCGTATCCTGTCCGGGGGGAGATGTTTGGCGCTTCGATCTTTGCATGGGATTATAACGCGGTGCCGAAGGGCTACTGGAACAGCCAGCGGATCATCTTTTTTATGCATACGCTTGGCATACGGCATCCGGCACCGGAGGAGGACGTCGCTGCCCGGATCGGCGAGGTCGCAGACACACTCGATGTATGGCCCGCACAAGGGTCGGTACAGCTGATCGACGGCATCGTCCTGATGAGGTTTTCCGAATGAGATCACACCTGCGTGAGAGGATCCAAAATCATACATCCGCGGAACGTATCGCGGAAGTCCTGGTGCTTGCACTTCTCGGATACTATCTGCTCATACTTTTTGAGAAGAGCAGTACCTTTACTCTGCTCTATGATCTGGAACGTGTTTCGCGCAGGCTCTTTTATCTTGTGAGCTTTGCCGTGACATTTCGCCTGACGCTGCATGCGATGCGGTTCCCCGGGCGTACGCGCATCGCGCCCCTGATCTCCCTTGCCGCAGGTGCCGTTGCGGTGGTTCTTTCAAGGACGTTTAACAATCGCTTCTTTCACATCGATGATGTCGAAGCGCATCCGCGCAGGATCATGCTCTTTATCGCGCTCTTTCTGATCGGCTGTGCGGGAATCTCTTATCGCAGAGTGCTGTATACGTATCTGATCAGCGTGGGAAGTTTTTATGTGATTACGATGATTGCGGCTCTGAGCGGTGCCATCACCAATCTCGTGTATTTTGAACGGGGCAATGTCGAGAGCTCCTGGGGGCTTGCCCATCCCAATACGCTGTCTGCGTATCTCTTCTTCGGGACGGCGGCCCTGTGGGTCTGCGGCGGGCGCAT
The DNA here is from genome assembly GCA_017448245.1 of Lachnospiraceae bacterium. Classification (GTDB taxonomy): domain Bacteria; phylum Bacillota; class Clostridia; order Lachnospirales; family Lachnospiraceae; genus Butyrivibrio. The sequence continues at coordinate 4,530 of JAFSLV010000025.1, forward strand.
CAAACGGATCCTTGCCGTCGCGGCGGCGCTCCTTGCCTGCATGATTACCCTGCGCTTTGCGCACAGCCGGACCTCCTTTTTGTGTATCGTACTGCTGCTCTTTTTGATGGCGGCCGATCTGATCGTGCAGGAAAGTATCCTGTTTCGCGTCACGGACTCGCTCTGTATACTTGCTTTTCCCGTCCTTGCCGCGCTCTCCGTATATGCGGTCCACGCGTTCCGCACGGGGGCCGCATGGGCACAACGGCTCAATGCCATGATCGGTGCACGGCTCTATCTCGCATCCGTATTTGTCGACCGTTACGGATATACGTGGTTTGGTACATCCTTTGACATGCGGGGCGCTGCGGGCTCTACTTTTTACGCAAGAGATTATGCCTACATCGACAGCTCCTACATGTATCTGCTTCTGCGCTACGGGATCTTCGCGCTCCTCATCGTGACGGTACTGTGGACGCTCGGCCTGTATCGTGCCGCACGCGCGGGCAACCGGCGCCTTCTCTGTGTCGCGGTGCTTGTGAGCATACATGCCCTGGTGGAGCCGCAGTTCATGGAGCTCGTCAACAACATCTTTCTGCTGCTGCCCTTTACGGTATTGTCGGATGCGGCAAGGACGGCAGCCGGTGCAGCGGATACATTACGTCCGACGGACGTACGAGACCCGGACAACAAAAAACGTATGCCGCTTCCCGCGCTTTTGGCACCGGCACTGCTCCTCCTCTTGGGCTTTCTTATGATGCCCGCATGGATCACGCACCTTCATACGATCTGGGAAGTGCTCGGATGGACCGGCGGACGCGCGGCAGGGGTTCCGGTGATTGCTGTATTGTTGTTGACCTTGGTGATAGTCGTCGTGACGCTGGTCTCCTCCGCCTGTGCGCTGCGTCATATTCTCTCCGAAAGAAACATCCTGTCCCGCCCCCTTGTCGTCACGATCGCCGGTGCGGTCTGTTTGATTGCCTGTCATATCGCGGGCTCGGTCCTCCTCATGCGCGCCGCGGATGCACATACGGCGATTGTGGAGGAAGATGCGCAGGTTCTGGATGCGGTGCTTGAGGAAGCGGAGGGTGCGGTATACTCGTCGGTGCTGCCTTATTATTACCATGCACGTTATGGAACGATGCAACAGACGATGTTCACGGCGGATGATCTGGCCCGTTATGACCACACGAGTGTGCTGACCGATGCGGACCATGATTCGCTGGCGCTGATGCACAGGGGATTTTCCTATGCGGAGATCTCCGGGACGCATGCGCTCTATACCAACGACGCGGGCGTCCTGCGTGCACTCGACGAAGCAGGCATCGAATACCATCCCTTCTTCAGCAGGGAGCGCATCGTGCGGGATACCGCATCTTACGAGCTGCACGGCGGCGTCTATCAGGTACGATTCCGTCTGTCCGCCGGTAAAGACACTCTTTCCTCAGCGGATGCGCGGGACATCCTCTGTCATCTGAGGATGACGAGTTACTACGGAGAAGTGGTGCTCTTTGACGTGCCTCTTCCGGCGGACGCGTTTGACCGGAACGGCGGATATGAGGATGTTACGGAGATTACGATCGGTGACGAGCGCGGTGTGCAGTTTCTGGTTGTCCCCGAAGAAGAGGCGGATATCCGCGTCGAAGAGATCCGTTTTTCCAGGACGGAGTGAATCCCCTCAGTACCCTTCCGGCGGTCCCGAGATCTCCCAGCAGTCGTCATCAAAGATATCGTCATGCACCGTGCCCCAGTCGTCGGGCGCGATGGCATAGACATTGCCCGGATTGTCGTCCGGGAAATTACGGTCCTCACTGAGCTTGATATACTGTACTTCCCCGGGAGCCGCCATTCTCAGCGCCGTCCCGAGGAAAGGATTGATCTGTGACATCAGTCCCTGCGTTGCAAGGTACGGCGTATCGGCATTGGTCATAAAGGTCTCATCCACCGTCCAGCCGCTCGCGTCAAAATCCTTGACCATAAACAGCGGATTGTAAAAATCAGCCTCCACCTTTTCCACGGAAGGAATCAGATCGATCTCAAAACCGTGGTCCGCGACGATGATGATTCTTGTGTTGTCATACACCCCCTGTGCACGCAACGTATCCAGCCAGTCCGCCAGACGCAGGAAAAAGAACGCGTCCACACAATAGTGTGCCAGGCTGAATTCCGCGGTAAATTCATACCGGTTGCTTTCTTCATCGATGCGGTAGGATGTATTGTATCCCTCATTATGCGGAGAAAGATTGACACTGTAATCGGGCATCTGCAGGATACTCTCTCCGTGCGTCACCTGCGTATCGATGATGAGAAAACCGGGCGGCCTGTCATCGCCCGTAACCGTCAGATCCGAAAGCCTCTCCATCAACGGATAGCTGATGATAAAATCGTGATGCGGCAGCTGCGTCGACGCATCCGATGACAGATACGCACCGCCGTCATACACCGCGCCCTGCAGACACAGAGGCATCGTACGGAACAGACTGTAAAAGAAGAAATTGCGGCGCGTCCGTTCTCTCTGTAAGGAGAGCAGCTCCTTCGGCGTGTAGAGTCCTTCCGTCGTCACGGCGCCGATTCCTCCCAGATCCGCGTAAAAGGACAGATCACTGACACTCTGGTAATTGCCAAAGGGCTGGTCACAGACCATTACGCGATAGCCGGCATCCCGGAACATAACCGGCATCAGGGCGAGCGCTTCGTTGTATTTGTCATGCATCGACACGTCCGCACGGGTAGCCATCCCCTCCGGTGTATACTCATAACCGCCATAGAGACCCGCCGCACCCCACAGTGTACTCGGTCCGTGTGAGACGGTATTCGGATAAAAGGTAAATCCGTCATAGCGTTCCTTTAATTCCGGAAACTCCGCAAAGATATACGGTACCAGTGCGCCGATCGCACGGTCCGGCATGATGACGACGACGTTCTTTTGCGTCGTCGACAGGGAAAATATTTTCTGGTCGCGGTACTCTTCGAGCGAAGCAATCCTCTCCATGTCGACATGCTCCCGCAGGTAGGAGGCGGTGCGATACACGTGATAGATGCCGAGTGCACCGGTACTGACACATAACACCACTGCGATCATCGAAAGCAACGTGTGTTTCTTACGCGCAATCCATACGATCATGGCGATCACCGCGGCCAGCAGGATCATATTGGCTGTGATCTGCACCGCTGTCGGTACGGGCGGTTTGTCATAGACGAGTGCGTTGGAAATCCATCCGTAGCCTCTGCCAAAGAACATCCACGTCAGCACGCCAAAGACCGCAAGCACCGCCGCGGTCGGCACGAGGATCTTCCTTGTGCGCGCAGACGCAAAGGACCAGATGAGCTGTGCCCATACCAGAAAGCACCCGCATGCGATGAAGCATGTGTGCGGCAGATACAGACGCAGCGGATCCGCGTAGTTATTGAGATCTACAAAATCCGCCGGAGAGACATCGATCAGCGCCGCGGGGATCATGAGACCGGTCAGCAGTGTCAGCGCGACACAGAACAACACATAGCTGCCGTGTAAGGCGCGTGTGCCGGTCACAGCCCCTGAGCGACGCTTCCGCAACAACGCCGTCACAACATTTTTTACCAATGAAAAGAGATTGTTACAGGTCCAGTAGATGACCAGACACGCAGGCGAGCCGTACAACAATACGAGGAAGAGTGCCGCAAGTCCCACGACCTGTACCTTTTCCCTTGCCGGCGCCTCCTTCAGATAGACGGCGCCGGAGCACAGATTGATCAGCGTCATCAGTACGGGCAACAGATTGACCCTCGTTTCGCCGATCGCAAGCAGCGCATCCGGTGCGCCGAGATTGTTGATGCCCAGAAAAGCCACGCCCTGAAAAGCCGGCACCGTCGAGAGAAACCGGTATGCCGCGATAAAAAACGGCACCTGCAGAACGATCGACAGCGAGCTGCGCAGCACATAATACGGCTTATAATCACACTGCCTGTAGTATTCCGAGAGAATCATGTAGCGCATGTCGCCGTTGAAGGTCTTTTTTATATGTGTCACCCACCGCGACATTTCTTTTTGCTTTTTCCGCTCCTCTTCCTGCAGTGCATCCGCCCGCCGGTACAGAGGCAGGATCAGCAGATTGACCAGGAGGGAGACCGCGACCAGTGCCCAGCCGGGATTGGTGACCACGCGGCAGGTAAGAACAAAGATCACCTCGATCAACAGATAGACGGGACCGATCAGTACGGTATATAACGCGTCAAGCATCCGTCCCCTCCCCCGTCAGATACGCATATATTTTCTGTGCGCTTTCTCCCCGGCAGCACCAGGCCTCCCTGCGCACCTCTTCCCTTGCGCGGTACATCGTTTCGTCCGCAATGCTCTCATCCAGAATCCGTTGCAGATCCGGCAGCATCTCCCGTTGCAGCTGCCTCCCGATCTTTGGCAGCGTCTCAAAGATCCACATCGGCTCATCCAGCCACGCGGCATCATACGGCGCCTTGTCAAAGGATGTGTCCGCATAGATGAGCGGTTTGTCAAAGACGAGCGTATAGTCGAGCGCAACGCCGGAGAAATCAGAGATCATGATGTCGGATTGCCGCAACGCTTCAAAGTTGTCGGTATCAAAATTCCATTGCAGACGGTCGGAATCCGGATACTTTGTCATGAGGCGGTCGAGCAGTTCTTTTTCCGAGGACGCGGACTGCGGATGCGGACGAATGACGACCCGGTAGCCGGTCGCAAGAAGCGCTTCGATCATCTCTTCGCCGTACCGGCTGAGGATACTTGACGGACCCCAGGAGGGAGCGAGCAGCACCGTCTTTTTACCGTCTTTTACAGTATCCTGCGGCATCGCGCGCAGCCGCTCCTCCATCGCGTCCATGTAGGTGAGTCCGAGCTCCGCCACGTCCTTTGGCGGCTGGTGGCGCACCGCTTCGAGCGCACGCACCTGCTTCGTCAGAAAGTGCCCGTTCACGATAATCGCGTCATAGTGATCGATCCCGAACATCCGGTAGCTCGTGATGTCCCAGGCGCTGTGCAGGACATGTACATAGCGGTCCGTCGCGGCGGAACGCTTCCACTGGAAGACATCGAGTCCCGGTGTCGTCGAGATACAGGTACCGGCATGCATCGTATTGAGCCGCGCCGCCGCACGGTTGATACCGCCGATGTATTCCGCATGAATATACTTGTACTCCCCGGAAAGCGCGGGGTCATCCTCCGAACAGGTCCAGTAGGTCAGCGGGGTCTGATGCTTTTCAAACTGCGCACAGATGGGCTCAAAGACATTCCAGTATCGCTTGTCATCGGAAAAGATCACATAGGGTATCCTCTCCGATGAGGCGGTCTCCGCCCTGCCCCCGCGGATGCGCTGTGTGAGACGCACCTTCCATTGCTGCGCAAAAAAGACCAGCGTCGTCGTGACGCCGAGCAGCAACGTAAAGATCATACTTCCCGTACCGGGATCGATGTAGATATTCCAAACGCGCAATGATCGTTCCTTCTTTCTCTTCTTCTATTTTATCACACAACGGATCACCATGCCCGCAGATACCCGCGTTTCAAAGGTCTCCTCATAAGAGACCGCCACGCCGTTGACTTCCCAGTGATCAAAGGCCGCTCCTTCCCGCGGTATACAGGTGAGTGTCACGGGATACTGCGGAAAGTACTCCCCCTGCCAGTCCTGACCGGTCGCGGACAGCGTCAGTGTGTTGAGAACGATATCCGCCTGTGCGTGGGCACGCAATGTGATCGTCACCGGACCGGAGGCAAGACGTAAGCTTTGTATCATGTGCGACACAATATACTCCTTGCGGTTGGCAAAAAACTCATCGATGATCGCGACATCCGCGTCGAAATGCTCCGGTGTATAGTTCCCCGTATAGGGCAGCCCCTCAACAACGTCATCCATTGTAAAATATCCGCGGAAGCGCTGCTGCGAGAGCACGACCTGGTCCTTATAGACCGCAGCCGTCTCCGCAAGCTTTTCATGTACGATATCGTAAGAAAAATTGTAATTGGCCAGATCCATAAAGGTCGTCACAAACTTTTCTTTATATGCGTCATTTCGCAGGAGTGCCGCAAACAGGGGGTCGTCCATCGGACTCACCCCGTGCATCCCCGCGGCAAAGGAATCCACGTGATACCGCGTCAGAAGCGACTGTATCCCCGCGGAATCGTCCGTGTCATAGAGAACATATCTCCAGCGGCCGTCCGCGATCCCCCCGGATGCCGTCCGCGCGCGCCATCTGGCAAAGTTATTGCCCACCGAATCGCAGTCCGCGACATAGATCAGAAAACAGAAGTAGTCGATATAGCTGTCTATATCGATCCGGTTGGCAATATATGCATACGCCTCCTCGTCCGCCATATCATGCAGCGCGGCATAGGCGACCAGATCGTCATACATCTCCATATCCTGCGGAAGACCCGTATTGCTCTCTTCCGTTTTTAAAAAGATCACATCCTCCCTCGGAATTCCGTAGCGGGTTTCGATGTAGCGGTCACCGACCGGCTCCTGCAGGTTGTAGAGTCCCCAGTACTCGCCGTTGATAAATACAATACAGGGCTCTCCCTCCTGGATGTCACAGGCGCGGTCACTCATGAGGCTCTGCAAAAAAACGTCGCGCAGCTTGGTCGCATAGATGTCCCGCACCCCGCCGTTTCTGAGCATCAGCTTGGAATACGTGCGTCCGAAGAACGGATACCGGAATACCGCACTTCCGTCATACTCTTCTCTTGCATAGAGATTGAAGCTCTTTTGATTGAAGGCCGTGCTCCATCCGCCATGGATGCGGATTCCCGCAGACTGCGTCAGAAGATGTTCGTGCGAGGGAGAAAAATAATCCATGATGACGGGTCTCTCCCAGCCTCTCCCCTCTCTCGTGAAATTGGCCGGCAACACATACGGCTCCCACATGTGGTCGGCATCCGTGCGCGCCAGATAGTTGCGGTAGACGTCGCCCGTCACATAGATACCGTGCGTGTCGTCAAACAGATCCTTTGGGTCGATCGTCAGAGACATCACGGGCAGGTCTCCGTATCCCTCCCATTCTTCCATTCCGACAAAGTACACCGCAGAGACCACCGGGCTCATCTCGCCCGTATCCGGTACGATCACGCGCGCCTTGACAACCGTTCCCTTGTGTACGGGGGTCTCCGGTACATAGAGTTTGCTAAATAACCCCTTTTTTGGCTTCCGATAGCAGTCAGGACGCACGTTTCTTCCTACGCTTGGCCTGCTTTTCCTGCAACTCCTCGTACTCTTGAATCGCCTGCTGAAACGAGCCAAAAATGTTTGTAA
>JAFSLV010000026.1 GCA_017448245.1 Lachnospiraceae bacterium
AGCATCGCCCACCAGAGAGAGTATCTTGAATCCTACTGTGCTTCACAGGGATGGCAGGTGGTGCAGGTATATCAGGATGACGGCTATACGGGTCTGAACATGAACCGGCCTGATCTACAGCGGATGCTTGCGGATGCGGAAAGGGGTAAGATTAACCTGGTTCTGACCAAAGATTCCTCTCGTCTGGGGCGAAACTACCTTGACACCGGATATCTGGAGGACTACTTCTTCCCGAAGAACGGCGTCCGGTATATCGCGGTAAATGACAGCATCGACACGCTGTATGACAACAACGAGATCGCACCGTTCAAAAACGTCCTGAACGAGATGTATTCGAAGGATATTTCAAAGAAGGTGCATTCGTCTTACGTCGTACAGGCGCGCAAAGGGAAGTTCACCGGCTGTCTTGCGCCTCTGGGTTATATGAAGGACCCGGAGGACAAGTATCACCTCATCATCGACGAGGACACGGCTTGGATCGTGAAAGCCCTGTTCGATTACGCGATGGAAGGTAAAGGCGCGAACTATATCCGCAGACAGCTGGAGAGGGGGAAGGTGCCCTGCCCGACATGGTGGAACAGGCAGAAAGGACTTCGGAATTCCTACACACGGTGGGAAAAAGAAGACCCGGAGAACGGACGGTTTATGTGGGACTTCTCCGTGATCGAGGACATCCTGCAAAACCCGGTGTACTACGGTGCGATCGCGTCACAAAAAAAGAAGTACCGCTTCAAGGTCGGTGTAATCGGCGAAAAGACTCCGAAAGAGTGGATCATCGTTGAGGGATGCCACGAACCGATCATTGAGAAGCACCTGTTTATGGCGGTACAGGACAAGATCAAGCAGCGGCAGCATCCGACAGGGAAAAAAGAGTACAGTCTCTTCTCCGGTCTCATCAAGTGCAAGCAGTGCGGCAAGGCGCTTACCATCCGCGATACGAACGCGAAGAATCCGATCCGGATTTACGGATGCGTCACTTACAACCGATACGGAAAGGAGCACTGCACCCAGCACCGTGTGGAGTACGACAGGCTCTGCGATATGACACTCGACACCATCCGCAAGGCGGCAAAGGCGGCGTTGAAAGACAGAAAGGATATCCTGAAACGCATCAGCACGGCGGATGAACAGGAGGCGGAAGCGCAGCGTGACAGGCTCCGGAGAAACATCGCCAAAGCGACCGACAGGCTCGGCGTCCTTGAGAAGATGATCGGAAAACTCTACGAGGACATGATCGCCGGAAAGATCAGCGACGGCAACTGCAGCGCACTTGTGAAGAAAGCGCAGGACGAGCAGGATGCGTTAAGATCACAGATCGCGGAGGATGAGGAACGTCTTGCAAACACCGGCGGTGTCACGGATGAGACAAAGGACTGGCTTGCCACGATCAGCGACTATGCCGACATCAAGGAACTGGATCGTGCGACGCTTCACCGCCTGGTGAAGAGGATCGACGTAGACGAACAGATCGACGATGACGGCAACAGGGACATTACAATCGAGATTTATTTCAATTTCAAGAATTCACCGGTATTCACGGGCGCAGGTTTCAACACCTGCGCCGCCGGTAGGAAAGCAGGCTGAAGCCGGAATCTGAAAGCGCATATCAAGCGCAGCGGCGGACGACAGCATTCAAATCTACAGGCGGTATCTGAAACCGCTCAAAACAGAATCGTAGTTATTCCATCAAATTAGGCATAAAACATGTAATTCCTGTATGTGCCGCTCGAGGGCGCCTGCACGGTGGTCGGCCATACGCCTGCCAGGGACTGGCCGAGCTTGACGTCAAAGCTCAGATCGTTGCTGCTGACATTCGACGTATTGGACGGATCGGTGATCCGTACACCGGTGACCGTCGTGCCGCCCGATGTGCTGCCTCTCGAGGAAAAGGTCATCCGGAAGGTCTTGAGATCATAATAGACCTGCAGGATGGTGGAGCCGTCGCCGCGGATCATGACGTCGGCGGATTTGGTTTCATTCAGATCATAATAACGGTAGTCAAAGGCGTCCGTATCTTCGCGGTCGCTCGTGGCATCGGCGGAGTTCTGGAAGGCGGTAATCTTCTGCTGATCCCATGACGCATAATCTCCCGGCATTCCGCTGTATCTGCCGGAATAGGTCACGACCAGCTCATATTCTGATTTCGCGGGATCTCCGTTGATCAACACCTCGCGCCAGATATAGACATCATAGCCGGCCGTCGCGGGCGTCCATTTGGCATACAGCTTGAGTATGTTCTCCTCGATATCTGACGCATAGGCGGTATGCACGACCTGCGTTTCGCTGAAGGGTCTTTCGCATGCCTCATCCAGATACCAGCCGTCAAAGGTATAGCCCGCACGCTTTGGCGGAGCGGGCATCACCGAAGCCGCGGTATTTCCCTGCAGGACATAGACCGGCTCCGTATAATCCGCAACCGTCGGATCGGTGTCCCTTACATTTTCATAGAATTCCAGCTTGTCGGATTCGCGGATGAGCGCGCGCAGATAGATCTTTTTTGTTCCGAGCGTGATCGTATCATCCGGCGCAAAGATGGCAAGTCTCGCGTCCGTCAGGGAGCCGGTAAAGACGCCCTGCGCGGTAAAGAGATCCTGTGCGCTGACGCCCGAAAGCGGCGTCTCGTCGCCGATCGCCGCGACCGGTTCGCCCGCGCTGTTGACCGCAAGCCATCCCACGTGCCGCTGCGAACTCGTCAGCTGGGGTTCCGGTCCCGCAAGCGAGATCCTGTCGCCCGGCTCTCCCTCCATGAGGTCGATGACATCCGCAAATCGCGCGTTATAGAGACGAACCATGACTTCCGTCGCAAAATGCGCATGATAGTCGACCACTTCATCCTGCTGCGCACTTTCGTCGATATCCGTGATCTGTCCGCCCTCAGGCAATCGCTCGTGCGTGCCCGTGTAGGAGGGATTGTCGTGATCCGCACCGTCCCCGGTATACCAGCCGGTAAAGAACTGCCCGCCATAGCTCGGAATGGAGGGGGCGCTCATCGTATCGCCGTTTTTGTAGATATGTGTTTCCCAGATATGCCAGCCGCCGCCTTCGACCGGCGCCCAGAATCTGTAGATGCGCCGCACGGTGTCCCCGGCTTGCGGTCCGTTCGTTCCGATGATCGCAAAGACGCTGAAGTGCGGTGCGTCAAAGGTCGCCGTGACATTCTGTGCGACGGTTTCGCCGTCACGGTTTTCCGTGACCCGGGCGGTGATCTCGGTCTCGTGGGATTCCAGGATCGTCGTCACGGTCTTTTGCCTTTCATCGAGCAGATGCTCCATATGGGCGACGTCCTGCGTCTCACCCTTGAGTGTGCGCAGGGCCGTCAGCGTCACATGCACGCCGTTTTCAACGGCCGGCTGCAGCTCCTCGTGCTCTTCGTTGTAAAAGGTGATATCGACCGCGAGCACGTCGACGACTTCCTCGTCGCGGTCGGGATCCCTGTCAATGGCTTCCTGTGCCGCCTCGATCGCCTTTTGCCTGGGCACGGCGGACAGATGCATCACGGTGCCTTCGGGGAAGGTCCCTTCGTCCGTGCGCACAAGCACGTGCAGCAGGGAGGTCTTGTCTTCAAATACCTGTGCGGGATATGTGACGGCAGGTGATTCCTGCGTCTCTGTATCGGTACCGGTCTGGTCAACCGGCTGCCCGTTATCGTCTTCTTCTGTGGATTGCGGATCGGAAGTGACATCTGTGTCACCCCACCCCGTCGGTTGTTCGGGGGATGCGGGGTTTGCCGGATTTTCGGGATTGGATGGCGTTTCGGGATTAGAGGATGCTTCGGGCGCAGTTGTGCCCGGATCGGGCGTGGTTTCGGGACTGGCGGACGGTTCGGGATTGGCGGACGGTTCGGGCGCAGTCGTGTGTGTCGTGCCGGGATCCGCAGGGGATTCCTGCGTGGCGGGTGTTTCGGGACCAGAGGGGGTCTCGGTTGTGCCGGGATCGGCGGATGTTTCCTGCGTGGCTGTCGTCTCCGGGGCTGCAGACACGGAACCGTCCACGGACGGGGCCGGCTGTGCGCCCTCCTGCGGCGGCGACTCCTTCGGCTGCATCACGGGGCTCAGCCCCGGCAGCACCTCATCCGCCAGCGTATGCACCGGCAGTGTGTGGAACGAAACCAGTATCACCAGCCAGATCGCTATGACCTGTGTCCACGCATGTCTTGTATGACGTCTTTTTCCGTGTCCCGTTTTCCCGCCTTTATGCAAGGCGGAACCTGCAAACTTTTTTCCCATACCGCACTCCTCGTTTTGCCCGGGTTTACACCATGTGTTCCTTATTCATATTTATATCGGCAACACGGGGAAAGGATATTATAAAAACAAATCAGTTTATAACTTTTTTATATGTGCCAAAGGGGACGGTTCTCCTTGGCTTGTTTTCGGTCAAAGGGGACGGTTCTCAGCGGCACATGCAACCTTTCTTGTGTCTGCGGGACTTTATCCGCAGAAAAAGTCAGTATTTGAACGGAGGAAAACCCGATGTTTTGCACCAATTGCGGAAAGGAAATCCCTCAGGGCGTGGCGTTTTGCCCGGCGTGCGGGCAGGCGGTCACGGAAAGCGCGCAACAGGCAACGACACAACCCGGCGCTCAGACATGGCAAAGCGCCCCCTCTCAAAAGAATAAACTTCCCCTCATCCTTGCGGGATGCGCCGCGGCGGTGCTGCTCCTGATCGTGGCGGCGGTGCTGCTGCTGAAGGGCGGCTTCCCGGGCCGCGCAAAAGCAGACACTCTGCCGGCCGGCTATGTGGCGCGCCAAGACATGCTCAGCCGTGTGAACAGCGATGATGAAACGATGCTCTTTGGTTTTCACAGCGGCATTGTCACGCTGGACGGAGGGGAGCCTGCGTCGTATGTCAGCATGGCGACCAGCCTCGACAATACAAAGGCTGCCCTCATCACCGGTGAGGACATGATCCTGTATTATGTGGCGGACGGCGAAGCGACCGAAATCGATGACGACGTCTACGGTGTATGGATGAGCATAGACGGCTCCGCGCTCGCCTACTGCAAGGGGAACAGCCGCTTTTATGAGGGAGGGCCGCTCTTCCTGTGGCATCCGGGAGACGAAAAGGGCACCTCCGTTTCCGATGATTGTATCGGAGAGGCGGTGTTTTCCGCAAACGGCGCATATCTGCTGTTCTGCGAAATGACGGGCGAAGAGGAGTATGTTCTGACGCTGTATGATGTAAAAAACGGTGAATGGGAGGAGTTCACCGATTCTTCCCGCGAGCTCGTTGCCGTTTCCGTGACCGACGACGCGTCCATGATCGTCTATGGCGAAAGCGGCGACTCTTATTCCGATCCGACGGATCTCTATAGGACGGACGGCAAAAAGGACACCTACCTCGGACAGGTCTTCGGCATGCTTCCGAGCTTCTGGGTGTGCTTCAACAAGGATTGCACGGAGATGATCTTTTACGACCTGGAGGAAGAGGTCTGGTATCATATGGACCGGACGGGTCAACTCACGGAACTGTCAGGCGCAGACTCCTTTATGCCCATCTCTCCGGCCACCACCGCGTCGGTCGCCCAGGACCTGACCCGGGGCACGCGTTTTATCTACGGTATCCCCACCTTTGCGGGAACATTTTACCGGGAGGAATACTCCGACTCCGACTACACTGTATACAGATTCGATAAGGAATTTCGGTCGGAGAGATTTTTGCGTCATGTCAACCTGCCTTCCCTGAGCCCGGACGCAAAGACGATGCTCTACCGCCGGGACGACGGCATCTATTCGATCTCCCCGGACGCAAAAAGCGAATCGGAGGAACGCCTCATCGTAGCGCTGGATGAGGATGAGATTTCCAGCGCAAGCTACAATCTGACAAACGACATTACCTTTTATGTGGATCCTGACGGCGTTCTCTTCTACATGGGAAAGAACGGAGGAGAGGCGGTTGCGCTGACGGGCAGAAACGGTCTGGATACGTATACCTTCAGCTCGAGCGCCGAGTTTACATTTGCGTACGGATATATCACCGGGACCGACACGCTCCTGTTTATCGAGGACGGTGCGGCCATGCGCTCCATATCGGGCGGTACGCCGGAGGAGCTCACCGAAATCGAAGGAGACGTGTATTACATCGGGGGCAATTCACGGATGGGCCTCATCGTAATGACCCATCTGGGAAGCACGGATGCCTTCTATGTCACGACGGACGGTGTCACCTTTACCCTCGTGACGGACGAAGCCGACGTACATGAAATCTATTGACCATGAGTGAAAGCGTGACAATAAAACAAGACGGGCAGACACTGCCGCTGCCGGATACACCTTATTTCAGGTGCCGGCAGCGTCATCTTGCGCCTCAAGCGAAAAAAGAACTGCAGGCCGCGCTCTCCGGCGGCGAAGGATCTTTCCTGATCCACCGCTATCTCAACTATGGACGGATCGCGGAGGACGCGATCAGCTTCAGCGTGTCGTGGCTTGCGCAAAAGGCGCGTTCGACCAGGGGCGACGTGTTGAAAAATCTGCGCGAGATGCGCGCGCTCGGGCTTTTTCCCCAGAGTGCCATTGATGATTCGTACGGATTTGTATATCTGAGTACGGAGGCCCGCAACGACCGCTTCGTCGAGTATACGATCGACGCGCGCGGCTATGAAGTCGTGCGTCCAGGTGATTATTACCGAAAGCTGCTCCGGGAAAAAGACAGTGCGTCCGCGGACGCGTTCGTCACGGAAAAAGATGCGGCGACTGCGCCGGCAAACGCAGGCGTCACGACAAATGACGCTGCGACGGTGCCGGCAAACGCAGGCGTCACGGCAAAAAACGCGGGGACACCGGCATCCGCTTCCGCGGTTGCGATAAAGGCCGCGGACGACCGCGCCGCAACCAAAAGCGTGCACCGTTTTACAAACCTCGTCCGCGCTTACAACGACGCGCTGCCCGACAAAGAAATCTCCGATGCGCTCGATGAAACGGAAGAACTCCTTGTGCTCGTCGCCGACACCGTGGGAAACATGCCGGCACAGGATCACAAGCTCAATGTCGTGACGACCAGATATCTGCCGCCGCTCGAAAAGCTCCTGAAATCCTACCAGCGTCTCTACCGTTTCGGCAACGCAAGCCGAAAGGCGGAGCGGATCCGCGCGCAAATCATCGACGCGGTGCATCTTTTTAACCACGCACTGAGACAGCTGACGGAGGATCTTTTGTCTGATGCGGAATTTGAAATCAATTCAGATATCAGTATGCTGAAGATGATGTTAGAGCGCGACGGCCTGCTCGGCACGCCGTTTCAATAATGTGCCGGAAGGGACGGTTCTCAGTGGCTTGTTTTCGGTCACTGAGAACCGTCCCCTTTGGCTTATTTGTAGTTGACAATCTGTCCGAACTCTTCTTTCAGGGAAGCGCCGCCGACGAGGCCGCCGTCGATGTCGGGCTTGCCAAAGAGTTCCGCGGCGTTGCCGCCGTTGACGGAGCCGCCGTACTGGATGCGGATGGCATCCGCGGTCGCGTCGTCATAGATCTCGCGGATGAGGGTGCGGATCGCCGCACAGACCTCCTCGGCCTGGTCGCTCGTTGCGGTTTTGCCGGTGCCGATCGCCCAGATCGGTTCGTAGGCGATGACGGCTTCCTTGGCCTGATCCGCCGTGACATTGAGAAACGCGATGCGGATCTGCTGGCGGATCCAGTCGATCGTGATCCCCTGCTCTCTCTGCGTGAGGGTCTCGCCACAGCACACGATCGGTGTGATGCCCGTCTCAAATGCCTTTAAGACTTTTTTGTTGACGGTTTCGTCCGTCTCGGCAAAATACTCCCTGCGCTCGGAATGACCGATGATGACATACGTAACCCCCGCTTCCTTTAACATGGCGGGGCTGATCTCTCCGGTAAAAGCGCCCTTGTCTTCAAAGTACATATTTTCCGCGCCGATCGCGATCTTTGTCCCTTTGACCGCTTCGACCGCCGGGAGGATGTCGATCGCCGGCACGCAAAAGACCACGTCGACGTCGTCACTTGCAACGAGCGGCTTTAAGGTGTCGATCAGTTTGACGGCCTCCGAGGGCGTCATGTTCATCTTCCAGTTACCTGCGACGATTTTTCTTCTGCTCATTTACTGTTCTCCTTTTCATAAGGTAGTTCTTCTGCGCTGCGCTTGATCTCATTAAGCGCTCAATGTGTCCGCGGCTTCCACGCCGGGCAATGCCTTGCCCTCCAAGAACTCGAGGGAGGCGCCGCCGCCGGTGGAGATGTGGCTCATCCTGTCCGCAAATCCCATCTGGTTGACGGCCGCAGCGGAGTCCCCGCCGCCGATGATCGTCGTCGCACCGGTATCCGCGAGCGCCTGCGCGATGGCCCCGGTACCCGCGGCAAGCACCGGATTTTCAAACACGCCCATCGGTCCGTTCCAGACGACGGTCTTCGCGTTCTTCACCGCGTCCGCATAGAGCGTACGCGTCTTTTCCCCGATGTCGAGTCCCTGCATGTCTGCGGGAATCGCGTCCGCGTCGACGGTCCGCACTTCGATCCCTGCGTCGTCGATCGGATCCGGAAAGCTCTTTGCGATCACGGTATCGACCGGGAGCAGGAGCTGCTTGCCTTTTGCCCCAGCCTTTTCGATCATCTCTTTGCAGTAATCGATCTTGGTGTCGTCGACGAGAGACTGACCGACTTCCTTGCCCTGCGCTTTCAAAAACGTATATGCCATGCCTCCGCCGATGATGAGCGTGTCGCACTTCTCGAGCAGATTGCTGATGACGTTGAGCTTGTCCGCGACCTTGGCGCCTCCAAGGATCGCGACAAACGGGCGCACCGGATTTTCGACGGCGTTGCCCAGGAACTCGATTTCCTTTTGCATGAGATAACCGACCGCGCAGCTTCCGCCTTTTTCCCGCACAAATTTTGTCACGCCCTCCACCGAGCAGTGCGCGCGGTGCGAAGAACCGAACGCGTCACAGACATAGTCGTCGCAGAGATCCGCGAGTTCTTTGGAAAACGCTTCGCCGTTTTTGGTCTCCTCCGGACGGAAGCGCGTGTTTTGTAAAAGAATGACATCACCTTCCACCATCGCGTCGGCTGCAGCCGTGGCTTCGGGACCCGTCACGGTGTCGATCGCGACAAACTTTACTTCCTTCCCGAGTTTTTCACCGAGGCGCTTTGCGACGGGCGCGAGGCTCTCGCCTTCGTTTGGGCCGTTTTTGACCTTGCCCAGGTGCGAGCAAAGAATCACCTTTGCGCCGTCCTTCATGAGTTTTTCGATCGTCGGCAACGCCGCTGTGATGCGCGTCTCGTCCGTGATCTCGCCCGCCTTGAGCGGTACGTTAAAATCGCAGCGCAGCAGTACGCGGCGGCCTTTGACCTGTAAGTCGTCGATGGATTTTTTGTTCAGACTCATGTGATTTCCTTTCTTACCGATAAAAGGGTCCGGCCTGTGCGGGCCGGACCCGTGATCTGTTACATCACACGCCATGCGCCCACTCGAAAACGCTTGCGTTTTCCAGTTGACGGCATCCGCTATCCGTCGTCTGTATGCAAGCATACGCCGCCGGATGCCTGAAAGCCGCGCATGGCTCAAAGCTGCGCCAGGTATTTGATCGTGCGGACCATCTGGCTTGTGTAGCTGTTTTCGTTGTCGTACCAGGAGACGACCTCGACGAGTGTCTTGCCGTCGCCCGCATCCGTAACCATCGTCTGCGTCGCATCAAAGAGCGAACCGTACGTCATGCCGATCACGTCGCTCGATACGATCTCGTCCTCGTTGTAGCCGAAGGTCTCGGGATCCGCCGCTTTTTTCATCGCCGCGTTGATCTCATCCTTCGTGACCTTTTTATTGACGACCGCAAAGAGCAGCGTCGTGGAACCGGTCGCCGTCGGCACGCGCTGTGCGGCGCCGATGAGCTTGCCGGACAGTTCCGGGATGACGAGTCCGATCGCCTTGGCGGCACCCGTGGAGTTGGGAACGATATTGAGCGCGCCCGCGCGGGAACGTCTCAAATCTCCCTTCCGCTGCGGACCGTCCAGGATCATCTGGTCGCCGGTATAGGCGTGCACCGTGCACATGATGCCGGTCTCGATCGGCGCAAAATCATTTAACGCCTTTGTCATCGGTGCGAGACAGTTGGTCGTGCAGCTCGCCGCGGAGATGATCGTGTCCTCCGCCTTTAATGTCTTGTGGTTGACATTGTATACGATCGTCGGCAGATCGTTGCCGGCAGGTGCGGAGATGACGACTTTGCGTGCGCCTGCGTCGATATGCGCCTGCGATTTTTCTTTGGATGTGTAGAAGCCCGTGCACTCCAGGACCACATCGACCTTGAGATCGCCCCACGGACAATTTTTGGCGTCCGCTTCCTTGTAGATCTTGATCGTCTTACCCTTTACGGTGATCGTACCGGCATCGTCGTCGGCGGTGATGTCGCCGACATGATCGACGTCCACGTAGCGGCCCTGCGTCGAATCGTACTTTAACAGATGCGCCAGCATCTTGGGAGAAGTGAGGTCGTTGATCGCGACGATCTCATATCCTTCCGCCTCAAACATCTGACGAAACGCCAGCCTGCCGATACGTCCGAAACCGTTGATTGCAACTCTTACGTCTGCCATGTGAATATCCTCCGTCTTTGATTTTTTTCGTCCCGGAAACTCCCGTTCACTCTCCGGGCTGTGGGAACCTGGTAATAGAAACAGCATACACCTTGCCGGCGCCCTTCAGACGGCGTCAGCATCTACTATTTTACCGCTCTTTTCAGGAAAAAGCAACCCGGCGGAGCGGTTCGCGCACTTCCGGACGCGCATGAAAAAGGAGCGGCTCCCGGTATCCCGAAACCGCTCCCCGTGCCTGTTCATCCGTTATCCCGTGTACCGGAAGCTCCCGTACAATCTACGCATGCAGATCCACCGAAGGCATCCCTCCTCCGCCTGCCGCGGCCGTACTGCCCAAAAATCCACCGAAAAACGCGGGGCCTCCCGCCTTCGGCAATACGCCTCCCGCGGCCGCACTGCCACCCATGCCGGGAACGCCCGCGCCTTTTTGCAACTGGCGTTTGATCATTTCCTTCAGATAATCCATGTCCGCCTTGACCATGGCTTTTTCTTCCGCGTTCCGGTGCTTGCGTTTCAGTTCCTTGAGTTCCTCTTCATCCATGTGCGGATCGATGACCTCCATGCCCTCCATGAATTCCATGGCCTCTTCCAGATTTTTCAGCATCTCCTCGCCAAAGGAGGCAAGATCTGCGAGCATCTTTTCCTGCGTCTCTTCGGATATGGCACCCTGCCGTGCCTGTTCCCTGATATCGTCGAGACGCTTTAAGCGCTCTTCCCATATCTCATCTTCTTTTGCCGCGATCTCCTCTTCCGTCAGCTGCGTCATGACACCGCGCAGGGCATCCGCACTCTCTTCCGCGCGGTTTTTTTGCTCGTCGCGCTCTACCATTGTCTTTGCCAGTTCTTCGAGTTCCAGATGATGCTTCTTTTTGCGCGCCACGGCCTCCATGCGCTCGGCATGGATCAGCGCCATATGCAGATCCTCCGCATCCCCGGTACCCGTATTGAGCTTTCTTTTCAGCTCCTGCACCTTGCGCTTTGCGGTCAAAACGGCCTGCCCGGCACTGAGTGACGTCTTGGCGCTGCGGATTCTGTTTTCTACCTGCTTTCCGTTATAAGGGGCGTCCGCCGATGTCATCTTGTCGTCATCGTCGGTGGGCGCACCGGACATGCTCAGAAAATCGTTCATGGTCTGCTGCAGCGTACCCGCAAACACGCCGTTCTTTTGCTGCGTCTGCTGCTGTATCTGCTGCTGCTTCAGATCGCGCAGCATATCGCGGATCTCCTGCATCCTCTGCGCGGCGGCGTTGGTTTCCTCCCGTGTATAGCGTGTCGCGACATCGGACAGCATCCCGCCCTCTGCGCGGGACACTCCCCCCGTCATGCCGCCTGCGGCAACCACACGGCCCGTTCCCCGGGATGTACCACCGACCGGTATCTGCTGACCTGTTTTTCCGACAGCAAAAGAAGGCATCCGGTCGCCGTATGGGGATCCGTCCGCGCCTGCCTGCCAAAACCGGTTGCCTCCGAATGAAACGTTCGCCATAGTCACCTCCTTGTGTCTACGGTATATATATCGGATAAAACCATGCAATGCATTACTCTTTGCCGGCAGCGGTGTGGTGAGCGACCCCCCCGCAATCAATCAAAAACGCCCCGATACAAGAATTGTATCAGAGCGTTCCACATGTATCGTTTTTTGATACTCGACATCGGCTATTTCTCCGATCTGCTCCTTCAACACATGGCCGAGCAGTCGTTTGCAGATCGTAAGATCCTGCAACACCTTGTAAAAGAGATAGTCGTCCACAATGGTCAGTTCTTCAAATGCTTTGTTTTTCATTCTCTCCCCCCTTGTTTTCGTCTTATCGGCAATTGCGGAGAAAAGATGTGCACGATTCTTTTCTCCCGCATCATGCCTCAAACGGGTAGTCATGGTATCTGATTTGGAATCGCCGCACGGATCGAGGATCCGTACAATACCGCCGCAAGATCTTCGACACGCCGGAAACAGTAGTCGGCGTTTTCCTGCATAAAGGCTTCATTCTCCGGGATATCAAAGCACCAGCACGCCGCCGCAAAATCGACGCCCGCCGCACGCGCCATGTCAAAGCCGGGCTTCAGATCGTCGATGACGAGGATGTCCTCTTTCCCCAGCGAAAACCGTTCCATGATTTTTTGTACCGGCACGGGCGAGGGCTTTCTTTCGTCTGCGGGCTGCTCCCACCCGAAGACCGCATCCGGTTCTGGCAGCTGATTGGCGCGGTAATCCTTGAGGATATTGTCCGCAAAGGAATGCGATGCCACCGTGATGATCCCGCCGGCTGCCTTTTGACGCTCCATGATCTCCCGGATACCGGGGAAGGCCTGCGCCGTGTGATTTTTGGTATACGCCGACCAGAACCGTTCCTCCTCCTCGAATTCCTCCTTTGTCAGTCCGCAGATATCCCGGAAAAATTCGATGACGCCCGGATGGAAATTGTATCTGACATATTCATCCAGCGTACAGGAAACATCCGGCCTGCGAAGCTGCATATACTCCACAAACGCGGGATAGTGAATCGTCGCGGTGCTGTTCACCGTGGTATCGTCATGGTCAAAAATCAGGCATTTGTATTTCATGGTGAGTATTATACCACAGATTCGCCTGGCCATAGCCGGTGATGCTTCACTGCGTAGGAAACAACCTCATGTCTCTATACACATGATGATTTGGGTGTCAAAAGCATTGCGTCACTGTGTTATACTATATACATGATCACCGCAGACTTTCACACACATACACATCACTCCGGCGACTCCGATGCCGCGATGGACGCCATGATCGAAAGCGCCATCTCGCGGGGACTGCGTGCGCTGTGCTTTACGGAGCATCAGGATTTTGATTTTCCTGTCACGCACGAGCCCGAAGGCACCTTTGATCTCGACGCGGAAGCCTACCGCACCGAATACCTCTCGATGCGTGAGCGCTTTTCGTCGCAGATCGATCTGTATTTCGGTGTCGAGCTCGGCCTGCAGCCGTCCTGCACGGAGAAAAACGTGCAGTTTGTCCGCGCGCATGATTTTGATTTTGTCATCGGCTCCGTCCATATCGCAAAAGGACGTGATCCGTATCACAGGGAATATCTCGAGCAGATGGGAACGAAGCAAAGAGCCATGGCCTTTTATCTCGATGCGATGTACGAGAATCTCACGCTCTTTGATGACTTTGACGTGCTGGGGCATCTCGATCTCGCCAACCGTTACTGGGGAACGGGAAACTGGCGCTACGATTACGAAGATCATAAAGAGCGCATCGACGATATCCTGCGTCTGCTCATTAGAAAAGAAAAAGGCCTCGACTGCAATACCAATCTCCTCTGGAAATCGGGGGCCGACGAGATGAATCCCTCAAACGCAATCCTTTGCCGCTTCCACGCACTCGGCGGACGCATCCTCACCTTCGGAAGCGATGCGCACGACCCTTCGCATGTGGCGGATGCGTTTGAAAAAGCCCGCCTCCTTGCAAAAGAAGCGGGCTTTGACCAATACTGTACCTTTTCCGGACGGCGCGTGCAATTCCATCCGCTGTAACGCCGGGACACGCCTCCGTGTCACTCTTCGCGGCCCGTGCAGACTCCTACAGCAGCTGTTTCACGCACGCCTCCACGTCCGCCATATCCGCGGTCGGCTCGAATCGCGCGACGACATTGCCTTCCCGGTCGACAACAAATTTGGTAAAGTTCCACTTGATGTCCGGATTGTTCTTGTAATCCTTGTCAATCGTTTTTAACATTGCGCTCATCGCAAGCGCCTTGGGGCCCTTGCCGAATCCCTCAAACCCCTTTTGCGATTTGAGCCAGGCAAAAAGCGGCAGCTCGTTTTCGCCGTTGACATCCGATTTTTTCATCTGCGGAAACTGCGTGTTGTAATGCAGTGTGCAAAACTCATGCACCTCCTCATCCGTGCCCGGCGTCTGTGCGCCAAACTGGTTGCAGGGAACATCGATCACGTCAAATCCCTGTCCGTGATACTCCTCATACATCTTTTCGATCGGCTCGTACTGCGGCGTGAAACCGCAGCCCGTCGCCGTGTTGACGATGAGCAGCACCTTGCCCTCATACTCCTTCATGGATACTTCTTCGCCCTTGCCGTTTGTGAGTGTGTAATCATAGATCATGGTCTATCCCTCCATTGCCAACAATGCCTTATCCAGCAGTTTCTTCAGTTGCAAAAGATCCTTCTGCGGCAGTTCGATACATCCCGCCATCGCTCCGGGCACATGCACCGCTTTTTTTTTGAGAGCCTCGCCCTTTTTTGTCAGTGTTAAAAACAGCTTTCTCTCATTATGTTCCGGACGCTCACGGTGAATCAGCCCCTGCTTTTCGAGACGTTTTAAAAGAGGCGCAAGCGTCCCGGAATCGAGATGCACTTTTTTGCCGAGCTCTCCTTCCGTCATGCCGCCGTACTGCCACAGCACCATCATCACGATGTATTGCGTATAGGTGAGACCGAGTGCGTCGAGCGGCTTGCGGTATCTGCGCACGACCTCCTTGGCGCAGGCATACAGCGGAAAACAGAGTTGGTTTTCAATGCGCAGTACATCGTATGCTCCGGATGCTTCAGGTGACGCATGACAGCCTGCCTGACCTGTCCGTGTTGTCTTTGCAGACTTTGCTCGCCCCGCAGGGTTCATGCTCTTCACAGCTGCTGTACGAGCCAGTTCTGCTTGCCGATCATCGCGATCAGATCGAGCTGCGTCTCGCCCCAGTACATGTCTTCTTCTTCATCCTTGTAGTAGTCTTTGAGCATGTCATAGGTGGCAAAATCGCTTCTGGATTCCTCGACGAGCGCGGCAAGCCAGGCAAGTCCGTCCCTGGATACCTGATAGTCATATTTGACCCATTCCACGGGGTCTTTGATGACCTTGCCCGCCTGCCCGGCTTCGAGTCTGACTTCGCCGCCGAGATCGAGAATCCTGTCGATACATTTGTCTACATATCCGCGCTCTTCCGCCGCATGCTCCGCGTATTTCTCCGAAAGCCTGGTAAATCCCTCACTCGCAAAGACGCGCGACTGGATGGCGTGTCCGTCCGCCTGCCGGGAAAGCGCCGTTACGATGGTCTGAAGACCCGCAAGGATCTTTTTGTTGTTTTTTGTCGCCATACTGTCACCTCCGTGAGTATAAAAACAATAGTTGTTGTGCGCTGTATTATTGTGCACAACCATTATGGTTATTCTATACCTCTCTGCGGCACTTGTCAAGCGGATGACACACGGAAGTATCATGCGCATGACACGGGCGCCGTCCTCCTTTTATAACCGCGGGGAACCGTTTTGCCGGCTTCCAAAGAATGCCTCGCAGGCCGCTTTCAGCTGTTCCATGTCCGACAGCGTATTGACACGCTCCCTCATCGCGGCAGCGCCCGTAAGCCCTGTCGTATACCAGGCGATGTGCTTGCGCATCTCGCGCACGGCGATCGTCTCTCCCTTATGCTCCGCAAGAAGTCCTGCATGCCGCAAAACCATCGCGAGAATCTCCTCCCCGTCAGGGCGCGGGAGTCTTTCGCCCGTCTCCAGTTCATGGAGGATCTCACGAAAGACCCATGGATTGCCCTGTGCGGCCCGCGCAATCATCACCGCGTCACAGCCGGTCTCCTCCCGCATCCTGCGTGCATCCCGTGCATCGCGCACATCGCCGTTTCCGATCACGGGAATATGCACGCTTTCTTTGACGCCGCGGATCACGGACCAATCGGCCCTGCCCGCATACATCTGGTCGCGCGTCCTCGCGTGCACGGTAACGGCCGCCGCACCGCCCGCTTGCGCGGCCAGGGCACACTCTTTTGCATTGACATGCCGCGGATCAAAACCCGCGCGCATCTTGACCGTCACGGGCACCGGGGAAGCCTGCACACACGCGCGCACGATCCGCTCGATCAGCGCGGGGTCCTTCATCAGTGCGCTGCCCTCGCCGTTTGAGACGACCTTGGGCACGGGACAGCCCATGTTGATATCGAGGATGTCAAAGGAGAGTGGCAGCATCCGCACGGCGTCGGCCATCACCTCCTCCTCGTGTCCGAAGATCTGCACCGCGACCGGATGCTCCTCCTCATGCACGGCAAGCATCGCGTGCGTGTTTTTGTTATGATACGTGATTGCCTTGGCGCTGATGAGCTCGGTGCACGTCAGCGCCGCACCCTGTTCATGACAAAGAAGCCTGTAGGGCAGATCGGAGATCCCCGCCATCGGCCCGAACAGAATACGATGTGCAAGCGTCACAGAGCCGATGGCCAGAGGCTCAAGCATGTCCTTCGATCCTTGCAAGCAGCGCATCGACCCCCTCTCCCGTCCGGGCACTGATATAGATCTCGTCCGCTTCGCCCTCCGGATGTCTGCAAAGAAGCGTCCCCGGCGGATGCAGGGCACCTTCCATGTCCGCCTTGTTCATCACACGGATGCGCGCAATATGTCCCGCACCGATCTCCTTTAAGGTCTGCACCGTCACCTCCGACTGCGCATCGCGGTCTTCGTCCGTACAGTCCACGACCTCAAGCAGCAGATCCGCGTCGGCCGCCTCCGCCAGCGTCGAGCGGAACGCGTCGATCAGCATCGTCGGAAGATGCGAAATAAATCCCACGGTGTCCGACAAAAGAAACGGCGCGTGACCGTACACCTCGATCCTGCGCACCGTCGTATCGAGTGTCGCAAAGAGCATGTCTTCGGTATAGACTTCTTTTTTTACTCCGGAAGACATGGCCAGCAGCCGGTTCATGAGCGTGGATTTGCCGGCATTGGTATAGCCGACGAGTCCGACGCGCAACAGGCCGCCACCGAGCCGTGAGGCACGCTGCGTGTGCCGGATGCGCTCCACGTTCTTCAATTCCTTTCGCAGCCTGGCCTGGCGGTCCAGGATCTTTCTTCTGTCGAGTTCGAGCCTGGTCTCGCCCGCCCCCCTTGCGCTCATAAAGCCGGACGCGCCGCCCTGTCTGCTCAGGTGTGCGCGCATCCCGACGAGGCGCGGCAGCATATAGGAGAGTCTTGCGTACTCGACCTGCAGTCTTGCTTCTTTGGTTTTGGCACGGTCGGAAAAAATCCTGAGAATCAGATCCGTACGGTCGATCACCTCGACGGACAGTTCCCCGGAAAGATTACGGATCTGCGTAGGGGAGAGACTCTCGTCAAATACCGCAAGCTCCGCATCGAGCATGTCACAGGCGGCCTTCAGCTCCGCAAGCTTGCCGCTTCCGATATAGGTCGCATGCACGGGACTGGCTAGACGCTGCGTGACCACGGTGCAGACCTCCACGCCGCATGCCTCACTGAGCCCGCACAGTTCCCGCACCGAGCGCTCAAAAGACTCCTCATCCGTTCCTTCTGTTTGCAGTGCGCAAAGAACCGCGCGCAGTGTGTGTTCTTCCTTCATGGATCTTATGTCCGTGCAGACATCCGCCTCCTTACGCCTTCCGTACCTCTGCGTATTCGCGCATGGTGTTGATGTTTCTGTAGGGTTGCGCATCGGGTGAGGAAAAGCGCCTCGTCCTGACGCGCTCCGTCAGCGTGCGCAGCCGGTAATCTCCCGCCGCAATCATCTCTTCCATGACGGCAAGACATCTCTTTGCGTAGACGGCCGAAAGCATCTGTTCCCTGCCGTCCGCCACCGGCAACAGGATGTCCGTGTCATCGTCCCATGCTTCTCTTGTAAGATATGCCTGCTTCAGTCCGTAAAAGGGCATGTCGCAGGCCACGGCAAGAAGCGCCTCCGCATCGCAGCGCGAAAGCGCCGTACAGATCCCGCCCATCGGTCCGATGTCCTCCTGCAGATCGTACAGCGTCTCATATCCCTCAAAAGCATAGTCCTGTCCGGCATGCACGGAGAGATATTTTTCCGCACAAAAAGGGGAAAGTTCCCTGCAGATCCGTGCAAGAAACGTTTCCCCCCGAAAATCCAACAATTCTTTTTGCTGTCCCATCCGGCGGCTTCTGCCGCCGCTCAGGATGACCAGGCCGACGCTGTGTTCCATACGGTTATTCTAACACACATTGCGCCTTCCGTGCCATCCGGCGTGAAAAGAAGCCGTTACAGTCTCACGATCGTGCCAAAGAACAGATAACGTCCGAGAAATTCCGCCACGATCAGCACCAGAAACAGCAGCAGGAAGATCGTCCCGCCCTGCGTCTTTGTCTCCGTGCCCTCACTGTTTTGCTTCGTGCCCCTGATGCCGAAATACAGGCCGCAGGCAGCCGCCAGCGCAAGCAGCACCATGCGGAAGGCAAACATGCTGTTGGAGCTCATCAGATATCCGCTCGCGGCCTGTGCGGAGGCCCCCGCCTGCAGACTCGTCACATGGATCAGCGCCACAAACAGCGCACACAGCGCAATCAGCCCCGTCAAAAGCGCCGGCATCTTTGCCTCGTCGTAGCCACTTAAGTACACGCCCAGGGGAATCCCCGTCAAAAATGCCGAGAGCATAAAGGACACCGGTGTCGCCGCCGTATTCCACGCGGGCACACCCGGGATCATGTAGATCATCGCCGTCACAAACGCAAGGCACAGGCCGCAGATCGCGGTCACGCAGCCAAGGCCCTTCAGCGCACTCTTGCTTTCTTTTGCAATGATCCCTTTCTGAATCAGCAGATAGACAAACAGCAGCAGCATAAAGATCGCGGAAAACAGCGTCTCTCTCGACAGCCAGCTCGAGCCGATATTGAGAAACGCGTTAAACGCGTGCATCGGTACGCCCAGATGCGTGATGATGGCAGCAAGGCCGATGCAGCCCGCGACAAAGGAGACGCATGTCGTGATAAACGCGTTTTTCTCATTTGCTTTTTTCAGCCACTGATCGATCACATATCCCGTGATAAACGTGCCGATGGCCAGCTGGCTGAAGACAGTTCCCAAAATCAGACTTGTGTGTCCCATATTTTACCTCCTTACCTGTCTGACAGCCGCGGGCAACTTGACGCGCAGGTTGGCACCCGTGATCGAAGGATCCACAAATCCCTTGACCTCGCTGACATAGTCGGATTCGTTGATCTCATCCATGTCGACCATCTCGAGCGCCTCCATCGGGCAGCCCGCCACACAGAAGGGCTGCTCGCCGGCATCGATCCGTTCCCTGCAAAAATCACATTTATCCATCTTTTTGGTGACCGGATTGAAGGTCGGTGCCTCATACGGGCAGGCCCACTGGCACATCCGGCAGCCGATGCAGACCTCCGCGTTGTGCAACACGACACCGTCCTCGCGTTTGGAATACGCGCCGGTCGGACAGGCCTTCATGCAGGCCGGTTCGTCGCAGTGCTGGCAGGACGCCGACAGATACGCGCGCACGGGCTGGCCGACGATATTCTCATCCATCTCCCGCACCTTGCGGCGCTTCATCTCCGGCTCCAAGCCGTGATACTGTTTACAGGCGATGACGCAGGCATTACAGCCGATGCACCGCTCCATATTCGATACAAATCCTTTTTTCATGCTGTAATCCTCCTTTACGCCTTTTTGATGCTGACAAACGAATCATGGAAGGACACGCCCGGCTGGCCGGTGGCAAAAACACCCATGTCGGCGGGGATGGCCTTGACCACGTAGTTGACGTTGAACGGATTGTCCTTGTACCACGCCTCGTAGATGACGGCCTCGTCGCGCGGAACGTTCTGCGTCAGCTTGGCCTTGACGACGAGATAGCCGATTTCGTTTTCCACGCGCACCGCATCGCCGTCCTCGATGCCCCTGTCCTTTGCCATCTGCGGATGGATCTCGACAAAAGGCTCGTTGTGAATATCCTGCATCCAGTCGAGATTCTGGAACTGTGAGTGCAGTCCGTATTTCCAGTGCGGCGTGATCAGGCGGACATTGTATTCGTCCGTCTTTGTCTCGTCCGCCTCGCGGTAGACCGGAAGCAGATGGTTGCCCATGGCCGCCGCCTGTTCGGAATAAAATTCGTACTTGCCGGAGGGTGTACGGAACTGTCCGTCGGACCAGGCCGCCTCGTATCCCGTGACCTTGGCCGTACCCTTTTCGAAGATCTCCTTCCAGTCCTTGAAGCCAAACAGCTCCTTGGCGCCGTCCGTCATCTCCATCGCGCACCACTCTTCCATCGTGCGGTCCGTCGGATACGTGCAGCTGCCCGCCTGCAGCGAATTGAGCTTTTCGGACAGACCCATCGCGATTTCGACGTCCGTCTTGCTCTCATACATCTGCGCAATCGCCGGCTGATTGCCGTGATACCAGTAGTGCCAGTAGCTTGCGTGCAGCCCCCATGTCTCAAAGATCGTGCAGCAGGGCAGCACGATATCGGACATGTTGCAGGACTCGTTAAAGAACTGATCCACCGTCACAACCAGATCGCAGGACTCATACGCCTTGCGTACGACACCCGTCTCCGGATCCTGTCCCATCGGATTGCGGCAGGCCACCCACAGCATCTCTACCGGCGGGTCGGTCAGGGATAAAAGATCCGCGCCGAAATTGTTGATGTTGATATTGCGGTCAGCTTCCACATTGTCCGTATTGGCGCCGTTCCCCGTCATGGCCGCGTAGTTGAACAGCCAGGAATCGAGCTGTGCGTAGTTGGCTCCGGCCCCCATCTTGCCGACGTTGCCGCACAGCGCCGCCAGCGCGTCGATGCAGCGGACGTTGGCGCCGCCGTTGGTGTGACGCTGCATGCCGTAGCCGATCCAGATGGACGCGGGCTCCATTGTCGCATACTCGTAAGCGAGATTCTCGATTACCTGCACGGGGACGCCGGTCTTTTCGCTCGCCCACTCCACCGTGATATTCTTTTTGACATAATCGACAAACTCTTCGTGGCCGATGGAATTTTCCTCCATCCAGGCATCATCCTGCAGCTTGTGATCCAGGATGTATCTGCACATGCCCAGCGCCAGCGCCCCGTCCGTCGAAGACTTGATCTCGATAAACTGGTCCGCCTTGGACGCGGAGGCCGTCATGATCGGATCGATAAAGACGACCTTGGCGCCGTTTTCCTTGGCCTTCTGGATGATGTGCATGGAATGCACCGAGCACCATGCCGGGTTTGCGCCCCAGACGATGATCATCTTGGACTTCAGCATGCTCTCGGGATCGGCATTTAAGATCGCGCCCATATCAAAGTTCTGCGAATCGATACCGGCGGGCCAGCACGGTGTGCCCTGGCATCTCGTTGTGTGGCCGATGGAGCTCATCATGCCCTCGATGCCGTAGGTGAGCACGTTGAAATTGCCGCTGTACTTGTTGAGGCAGATCGGCAGTGTGTTGCCGTATTTGTTCTTGATCTCCAGGATCTTTTCGGCGATGATCGTAAAGGCCTCATCCCAGGTGATCTGCTCCCACTGGCCGCTGCCCTTGGCGCTCTGGCGCATCGGATATTTGATGCGGTCGGGCGAATAGACGCGGCGCGGATAGTTGTATCCCTTGACGCACAGACGCCCGTTTGTATACGTCGAATTGGGGTTGCCCCTGACATGTTTGATGACGCCGTCCTGCACCGTCGTGATGATGGAACAGGTGTCATAGCAGTTGCGCGGGCAGGCGTTGAAAAATTCCTGCGTTTCCCCCTCGGCACGCGCCGTCGCTTTGGAAAAATCCGACAGGGTCGCTCCGCCGATTCCCGCAAGCAGACCTGCTGCCGCGCTGCCCTTGAGAAAGGTTCTTCTCGTGATTTCGTGTTCTTTTTTCACTTGGACCTCCTTATGCCAATCCTTCTTTGAGTGCTTCCGAGATACCTTGCAGTATCGTCGCCATACTCAGAATCACCGGCTGTTTTGTATTGTCCCGTATTTCCCGTACATGGTCGAATGTCCACACCAGCAGATGCTCCCGCAAAAATTCCTCCGCATATGCCTTCTTTTCCCCGGAGCCGTCCTCGAGCATCCCGAGGAGAAACTCCAGTTCAAAGGCGATGAAATCATCCGGCTGCGTGTTGATGTTTTTGATCTCCAGACCCGCTTTGCGGTAAAACGCGCGTACCGCAAGCGTTTCCTCCTGCATCAGCGTACGCTCCGGATTGCGGTAACAGGCTTCGTAGGGCGGCGCCTTGGGGGCATCGGGTCCCACAAAGAGGCGGTTAAACTCATACATCATCTCCCTGCGGTTGCGGGGTGATGTGTGTGCAAGTGCCTCATACCCCTTAGCCAGCGTCGTAAAACCGTCCGTGTCTTCCTTACCCAGCGCCTCGATCAGCCTGTCCCACTGCAGATCCGCATACTTGCAAAGATACCCCTGATAGTATTTTTGCAACAGCATCATCCATGGTGCGATCCGTTCCATCTCTTACAGACCCGTCTGCAGTTCGCGTTCCGTATCGAGTCCGTTTTCCATGATGTCCTGCATGATCGGCCCGTACTTCTTTTCATCCGCATCGGACTGCACATATACGGCCTTGAGCGTGGGGCCTACCACACCCTGATACTCCTCCGTTGCGCCTGCCTGTACCGTCACCTTGGGTTTTTGCATGCTGACAGCCGCCTCTTTTCCGGCGGCATTCGTCGTACAGCCGCTCAAAACCGCCGCGGCGCCGAGTGTCAGGGCTACCGCACCTGCCGCTCCTGTTTTTGACTGCTCCATGAACACCTCCTTTGTTCCTGCCCGTTTCTCAGGGCATCGGTTGTCCTGTAAGGGCTCCTTTGTTCCTGCCCGTTTAGTGAGAAATACTTTACAAAAATCCCCCGTTTGGATAGACTGTCTTTAGTGAAAATGATATCAAACATATATTTTGGAGCGAAACATCCATTTTTTTTACGTCGGTGTAAGGTAAGCCTTACACCCATGCAGAAAGGCGCGTCGCATGTATAACAAGCACCTGGAATCCTTTATCAAAGTTGCGGAAACCGGCAGTTTTTCGGCCGCGGCGGAACAAATGTTTATCTCCCGCGCCGCACTGATCCAGCAGATCAATCTGCTCGAGGAGCATACCGGCATCCAGCTCTTTGTCCGTCATTCCAAGGGCGTCAACCTGACGCTGGCGGGCGAGCATTTTCTGACCGCCGCAAAAAGCATGATCTACGTCTCCAACCGGACCATCCAGCGTTGCCAGGAAATGCAGGGCAGCCGTTCCGTGCGCATCGGTATGCTGCCGAATATCGCGCCGCATTTTCTGCCCAATATCTGCAGGGAGTTTTCGTCCCTGTACCCGGACATCCAGGTCCAGTTTGTGGAATTTCCCCTGGAGCGGTATTTCAGAAGCTTTCAGGAAAGAAAATTTGACATCACGATGGAGTTTACGCTGGGCTTTATCTACGATACGCCGGGCTCCGCGGGCCTGCTGCTTGCCCATGACGTGCACTGTCTTGGAATTCCGCCGGAACACCCCTTTGCCAAAAAAGAATACATCACGGAAAAGGATCTTGCGGGGAGCAGCATCGTGATGTTCCCGCAGGGAACGAGCCGTGCGGACAATGCGCTGAGAGAGCATCTGATCCGTCACGTCAAAAATGTCAATATCATCGATACGGTCAGCTACGACCGCTCCCTCCCCTTAAAGTGCGAGCTGTCCGGATGGTTTCTCGTCTACTACGCCAGATATCCGGAAAACTTTTTACCGTTGGTCCCCGTACCGCTCAGGCTGTCCGTCGACATTCCGATCGACATCGGTCTGGGGTACCACGCGGATCCCCCCTCGTCCGTCCGGCTGTTTCTGGATGTCGCAAAAAAATACGGACAGCACGGGGAGCTTCCCGCCGCGGTGTCCGAAAAAAAGATGGAGCATTTTAACAGGCTGTGAATTTTTTTGATGCGCCGGTGCCGCTTCCTTTACTGCGCACGGTGCATCGATCTCGTCGCACAGACAAAACAGATCCCCTCCGGAGGCGCACTCTCGCCGCAGACGCGACAGGGAACGGCCGTGGTTCTGTAGAGATACGGCGCTTCCGGTTCGCGCAGAGAGATCCTTCCGTAGCCGTCGATCCCCCCGAAGGGACAGGTGCGCTCGCAGACACCGCAGGCACGGCATTTCCAGGCAAAGTGCACCATGTGAAACACATCGTCTTCCGTTCGTACGACATGCAGCGCCTTTGACGCACAGACGCGCGTGCAGATCCCGCAGGCGCGGCACCGGTCGGTAAAAACAGGTGCCGTCTGCGCAAAGGGCGCTTCGTCCGGATGCTCCCGCAGATACGTGGCGGCATAGGCCGTCAGGATTCTGCGCCAGAGATCCCCGTCCGTCTTTCCCGTCAGCGACTCCGGCAAAAGCGTAAACATGCCGCGGGCGCCTTTTTCCGCAAAGGTGCGGAACGCTTCCCGCCGTGTCTTTTGCAACGCCGAATGTCCCGCGTCGCCGAACGCTTTGGCAAATCTCTCTTCCCCGAGATACTCTTTCACGTTTTTCATGGTACGCGCAAAGAGCGTCATGGTCTGTTGCATGTCACAGTGTTCGCAGTCCCCGTGCACAAAGGACACCGGTCCCGAAAACGCGCGTGCCGCAAGCACCTCCCTGGGATAAGCGGAAAGACAGCTCATCCTGCAGTCCGCATCCTCTCTGGTCTCCATGCATCCCAGGCGTACCGCGCCGTCCGGTTTTTCGAGCAGCTCCAGAAGCTTTTGCGTATTGCCCTTTGACGAGGCGATCGCACCGCCGGGGCAGTGTGCGGCACAGACGTTGCAGTCATCGCACAGATGCTCCGCGACATGGGAAAGGTCTTTCCCTCCTCCGATCGCACCGCGTGTACAGGCCGTATCGCAGATCCGGCAGGGGAGCCTTGTCTGGATCCGGTTCACGCAGCGTTTTTCCTCAAAGGAGGGCGCATGATCCAGGAGGAGTTTGCCGGCGATCTGTCCGGTCAGTGTCGACGCATTCATGGCTTGATTTTACCGTATTTCGCCCGTGGCGTAAATATAGGACACAATTGCCGCGGCCGTATAATCCGTCCGCCCCGCGGACGCTTCTTCGCCCTCCGCCTCATCTTCGCAGGTCGCAAAATCCCCGCAGGCATAGACGCCGTAGGAATAGTGATCCTCTTCGGGGATTTCTTCTTTTTCACGCTCCGGCACCTTGAGCTTTACGCCGCATTTCGTCGGTACGATCTCTCCCCCGCCGTCCGCGCGGTCCAGTGCGCCGTAGGCATCCGTAAGAAGAAGCCCCCGATCGTCTTTTCGAAAGACCGCATACAGGGAAGGATCCGCATCCGTCATCAGCAGCACCGCGTCACACTGCACGTTGTAGGTGTCACCGTCCGCCCCCTGTACGCGTACGCCGCGCACGCGCCCGTCATTATGATACAGAATGCTGACCGCCTCCGTTTCCGCTTCCGGTTCCGCGGAGGTGCCCTTTGCGCGGACGATTCTGTACTCCGTGAGCGATTCTCCGGAAACAGCCTCCTCCCATTCTTCCGGAAGCGTGTCCGTATCCGCAATCACGATGAGTCCTGTTTTTTCCCGCGCCCAGGAGGATATGCCGGAAACCGTTTCCCCGGGCCAGTCCGTGATGCCGCCCATGTCAATCACATCCGTATAGCCCAGCGCCGCAAGGCGCGCCGCAGCCTGTTCGCTGCGCACGCCGCTCCTGCAATATACAAAGAGAGTCTGTTGCCTGTCCGGAAGCTGTGCGATCTCCCACTCGCCGATCGTATCGAGCGGGACGTTGATCGCATCCGGGATATGCCCTTCCGCATATTCCTCTTCCCTGCGGACATCCACGACGATGTAGTCTGTCATCTCTTCCATCAGCGATGCCGCTTCCTGCGCGGACATCGTGCGAACGGCCGTCGCGCTTTCCTGCCGGGCAGGTGATGCGGCCTGCCGTGCGCAGGATACGAGACACATACACAGTATCACCGGACCGCACAGCCTTGTTACCGCGGATTTCAGGCAGATGTGTTTTTTTCCATTCATGCGTTTTTTCCTCCCGGATCGCTGTTTCTCCGGAATCCGTTTTTCCTCCCGGATCGCTGTGTCTCCGGAATCTATTGTATGACAGTTTCCGAAAAAAAGAAATGCCGCACGGAAGTCATTGACATACCGAATCCCATTTCTGTATGATAGGGAATACGGGGTAATTGTATTTTGTTTAACATCGGTTTCGGCGAACTGGTCATTCTGCTGCTGATTGCCTTTGTCATCGTGGGTCCGGACGACCTGCCCAAGGTCGCAAGAACACTCGCCAAAGGCATCCGTTATCTGCGTGCGCTTTTTACCGGCGCCAAAGATACCGTTCTGCCAAAGGAGGGCGATGAAGTGATCCGGGATCTCCGGCAGGAATTGTCCGAAACCAAAACGATTCTGGAAAACGCCAATCCGGTTTCCGTCGTCAGAAAGGAACTCGACGGTCTCGATCCGCTAAAGGATGTCAAAAAGGATGCCGCGGACATCCAAACGCTGTTACACAAACGCTCATAACACGAAGGAGGCACACCATGCATCTGGGCACCACGGAACTGTTACTGATTCTTGCACTTGCGATTCTGATCTTCGGGGGCACGCGTCTGGCCGGTCTCGGAAAAGCGATGGGCAAAAGCGTGCGCGAATTCAAAGAAGAAGTCAAATCGGATGACAAAAAGAACGACACGGCATCTTCCGCCGATGCCTCAGGCA
This sequence comes from Lachnospiraceae bacterium, assembly GCA_017448245.1. GTDB lineage: Bacteria > Bacillota > Clostridia > Lachnospirales > Lachnospiraceae > Butyrivibrio. The sequence continues at coordinate 26,992 of JAFSLV010000026.1, forward strand.
CCACCGTCAATCAGAGCGGCACGGACACAGATAACACCGGCGCTTCATGACCGGCGCTTCGCGAACCGACAAGCATACCGCACCCGGTAAGGAGACACTGCAGACCAAGCCGTTGACGGGACACCTGAAGGATCTCCGGCGTCTGCTGATTTTTATGATGCTCCTCGTGTTTGCGGTATTCCTCGTTTTCTTTCTGATGTGGCCAAAGGAGCTGGTGGCCCTGGTCTCCGATCCCATCCGGGAGATGGGCATCGAAATCATCTACACCAATGTCTCGGAAGCCTTTACCACGCAGATCAAGCTCTGCTTTATCGCTGCGGTGGTCTGTGCTTCTCCCGTTTTGTTTTTTGCGATCTGGCGATTTATACGCCCCGCCCTGTACAAAAAAGAACGCCGTGCGTTTTCGTTTCTTGCGGTCGCGGCGTTCCTTCTCTTTGTGACGGGAGTTTCCTTTGCCTGGCTGATGGTCTTTCGGCTCGCCGTCAACTTCCTTGTGTTTTCGGGAGAAAACATCGCGACACCGATGCTCTCGCTCGAAAACTATGTGTCGTTTCTCTTTTCGTTTCTGGTTCCCTTCGGGATCGTATTTGAAATGCCGGTGGTCATCGTCATCCTGACCCGCTTCGGTATCGTCTCGACCGGCCTGCTGACAAAGGCGCGCAAATACGTCGTACTGGTCATCTTCACGCTCGCCGCGATCCTGACTCCGCCCGACGTGGTCTCGCAGGTGATGCTGGGACTCCCGATGCTCGTGCTCTACGAGGCGGGCATCCTGCTCTCACGTCTCGTCAAACCGCGCGAACCGCAACAGGATGAGGAACAACCTGCCGTCTGAGATCATCTGTATGCGTTGAAAACGGTACAAGCTGTTTACCGGTCGGTAAAATCTCAAACAGATCCGCCCCGGTTTCCCCGGCGATCATTTCAGCAACAATGGATGTATTCCCCCTCATCAACAGTTCAGCGATATTTGCCATCTCATCTGCGGTCCCCGGTCTTCCTGCAGGGCACTTCGCAAACATTTTCTTGTAAAAGTCACCACGAGGACCGTTGAACTCATCAAAGCCGAGCGGGAAAACGTCAAGCAGGTTGACCATCCCCACCGGATAGGATTTGGACTTTGATAGCAGCGTCCCCAAAAGACTTCCGGCAGCAATGACATGATACTCATTTGCCTTTTCCCTGTAGTATTTTAAGGAGTTCAACGCCTCCGGGCATTCCTGAATCTCGTCTGTACCAGTCAAGAAAAGTAGACACGAAAAATGTATAGCATCATAACGAAAAAAGGTGTTGACTATTACGTAACGTCATGGTTTATAGTGGTCTTACAGCCAGATACCGAAAGGAGAATCCCATCATGATGACCGTCCGTGAAATCAGCAAAATATCCGGTTTAAGCGTGCGCACCCTGCATCACTATGATAAAATCGGTCTGTTCCGGCCGTCCTCGCACTCGGATGCGGGATACCGTCTTTACGACGACGCCTCTTTGGAACGTCTGCTGTTTATCATGCTTTACCGCACACTCGGTTTCCCCCTCGAAGAAATCAAATCCATACTGGACAGCAAACACTATGACCGGAACGCGGCGCTCAGGCAACAGATCGAGATGTTGACACTGAAAAAAGAGCATCTGGAAAACATGATCACGCTCGCACAGGGTCTTCTCTTTCGCGGAACAAATTTTATGAATTCCGA
>JAFSLV010000027.1 GCA_017448245.1 Lachnospiraceae bacterium
CTTCCGATACAATGCGTCCGCGCTTTCAAACGCCTTTGAAACGGGGGAAAAGGTAACCGTTACATAGCACATTGCGTTAGCATCCGTTTCATTTTCATCGAAAGCTCCTCCTGTGACGGCCGTATAGCCCGGTGCCGTAAAGCCCTCAAAGCCTGTTCCGGGTCTGTCCATAATGCCGACAATCGTATACGCTTTTGTCTGTATATCAACGATTGTTTCCTCATATGACTCCGGGTCATAGGGATTGTTCTGAAAAAGAGGAGAAGCATCCTCCACGGTCTGCCGGCTGCCGATATGTAGTGTGATCCGATCGCCAATCTCCCAGTTCATACCGCCGTTTGTACGGATGTGATCCGCGATCATAAGCTCGCTGTCATTTTCCGGAAACCGCCCTTCCATGATGCGAAACGGAAGAACCTCCGCCGTTTTTTCCGAAACACTTAAGATATGCAGATAGGGCTTGTCCGGATTGATGCCTTCGGAAAGATGCGCATATCCTATGACACGCGCGGTGTCGACGCGTCCTGCATTTTCGTATGCCCGCACGGTTTCTGTTTCCTTAACCGGAAGGTTCATAAAAAGCGCATGATAGTCGCCGTTGGTTTCCTTTTCATACTGTATGAGAGTCGCCTGTGCGCTCGACACACTTCCTGCCACCGCACAGATCAGTGCACAGGAGAGCATGATTCCAATGATCGTGGCAACGGAGCGCTTTTTATTCTGTCTGATGTTCTGCATTGTCAGCTTTTTGATCACTTTCGTCAGCATGCCACAATCCTCCCGTCCGCGATTCCGATCACGCGGTCAGCCTGCGCCGCGATTTCCATGTCGTGGGTGATCATCAGAATCGTCTGCCTGAACTGCTGGTTCGATACACGCAAAAGCGCGACGATTTCCTCCCCCATCTTTGAATCAAGGTTGCCCGTCGGCTCGTCCGCAAGGATCAATGCGGGACGGTTCATCATTGCACGTCCGATGGCAACACGCTGCTGCTGCCCTCCGGACAACTCGTTCGGCAAAAATGATGCGCGCTCTGAAAGCCCCAGTATCTCCATCAGGTCCTTCAGCCACGACTCGTCCACCTTCTGCCCGTCCAGTTCGCACGGCAATGTGATATTTTCTTTTACATTCAATGTGGGAATCAGATTATAAAACTGATAAATGACACCGATCTGTCTGCGTCTGAAGATCGCCATCCGGTCCGCACCCAGCTTGCAAATATCCACACCGTCAATCTGAATACTGCCCTCTGTCGGTTTGTCCACGCCGCCGATCATGTGCAGAAGCGTGGATTTTCCGCTTCCGGAAGCGCCGACAATCGCAACAAACTCCCCCTTATTCACCGTGAACGAGACATCGTCCACGGCACGTACTTCCGTATTGCCTGTTCCGTATACTTTGCTGAGGTGTTCTACCCGAAGAAGCTCCATTTTTCGTCCCTCCGATCTTTTTTCTTTCCACCTTACCAGATCAAAGTGACAATCAGGTGACACGCCTGCGACACCGCTTTTTCAGCCGGTCTCTTCCGTGATATCAATCCGCATCAGGGTCTCGGACATCGGCAGTCCGTTCATGGAAACGATATACTCGGCCTCCGCGATGACGCGGCGGCCTTTTTCCATTTCGTACATGGCATATCGGGTCGTCTCGATATGGGATTTCATTTGTCCGAACTGCGTCTTGTAAGATGCATCGTGCGGCACGCCCTGCTTGAAATACAGCGTCGATTCGACGCTGCCCTTTCTCGTGACCTCCATCGCGTCCCCGCGGATCGTGACCAGATTGTAGGTGGCGACGCCGCCCCGAAACGCGTCGCCCGTGCCGGCCGCGTCATCCATGTACTCTTCGTATTCGATGATGTGCGTGCCCTTTTCCGCACGGTACTTTCCCTGCGATACGGTTTTGGTCGTCTCCTCGCCGCTCACGCCGGGATGGCGGTGGATGCCGGTCACGGTCACGATAACATCTTCTTTCATGCGCTTCGTCCTTTCTGTGTTATCATCATACCATGATGCGGAACACAAAACAAACGGCCCCGCGCCTTTTGGTGCGGGGTCGTCTGTTCGAAAAAGGTCCTGCCTTTTGATGTGCGTTACGCTTCGTCGGTCTTTGTCATGTCGTCAAAGCCCTTCATGACCGCGTCGTATGTCTGCTGCGAGATCTCGGGAAGCTTGCCGCCCCAGGTCTTTTCGGCCTGCTTGTAGCCCTTTTCAAAGGCTGCGCGCATCTTTTCCATCTTCTCGGGATCTCCGCCGGTCAGCGCTTTTGCAAAGTCGAGAATCCTGCCGGACGTCTGCTTGACACCCCAGTATCCGTCCTCCGAGATGTCCGCCTGCGCCTGCGCCTTGGTGGCCGCATCCACGGTAAAGTCGCCCTTCGCCAGTTTCTGCCAGATGTCATCCGCAATCGAGGATGTCTTCGCCTGCTGGCTGAACATCTTCTTGATCATTTCGCGGAATTGCTGTACGCGTTCTTCGGAATCGGCGAGCATCTGCTGCACGGTCTTGGTGTCCTGCGTGTAGGTCTTTGCCGCTTCGGATTTCTCGTAAACAGCAGCCGGCTCTTCCTTGACGGGCGCGCTCTCCTTTGCGCCTTCCGTCTGCGCGCTCTTCTTTACCTGTGTCGACTCATAGGCCGAATAGGTAGCCGCAACGCTTGAAACACTGTTCACATCCATTTGAACATACACCTCCTTCATATGATATTTCGACAGTTACATACTTCCTCGTCTCTATTTCGGCTGTAAAACGTCATAAATAAAGAGGGTTTCCAAAAAGAATGTGTGTTATCTTATTTATTCTTGTAGGATGGCCCCGGGTACGCTACAATATATGGTATGGATACAAAAACACGCAGGGCGTATGCCAAAATCAATCTCGCGCTCGACATCACCGGACGGCGTGCGGACGGTTATCATGATCTGCGTACCGTCATGCAGACCGTCGATATCTGCGACACGCTTTCCTTTTCGCTGAATGCGTCGGGCACGGTTTCCCTCCGGACCGACAGCGAAAAGATCCCTTCCGGTCCGGACAATCTGGTCGTACGTGCCGTCGAGCTGATGCGCCGTACCTTTGACAGAAAGGAAGGCGTGCATATCGATCTCACCAAAGAGATTCCCGTGGCGGCCGGCATGGCCGGCGGCAGTACGGACGCCGCCTGTGCCATGCATGCGATGAACGAGCTGTTTGCGCTCGGCCTTTCGACCGAAGAATTGTGTGCGCTCGGTAAGACACTCGGCGCGGATATCCCCTACTGTCTGCATGGCGGTACATACCTGGCGGAGGGCATCGGAGAGATCCTCACGCCGCTGCCCGCACCTCCTCCCTGTACGCTTCTGGTTGTCAAACCCGATGTCTTTGTTTCGACACAGACCGTCTACCGGCGCTACGATGCGGATCCGGCAACGGACCATCCCGACACGGACGCACTGATCCGTGCGCTCTATGACGGGGATCTGCGCGCACTCGCCGCCGCCGTCGGCAACGTTTTGACAGACATCACCGCCGCACAGGTGCCTGCCATCACGGAACTGATCGATCTGATGCGCAATTACGGCGCCATCGCTTCCTGCATGAGCGGTTCCGGCCCCTCTGTATTCGGCATATTTGAAGCAGAGAGCGATGCCGTCAAGGCCTACCATGTTCTGAAAGGGCGGCGTACCTTTCCTTCGCTCTTTGTCTCGCGTATGATACAGGGATAAATGGCGCTTTTGTGTGTATTTTTCTGACAGTTCGACGAATGTTCTGACTTTAAAAAAAACTCGTTTTATGATCGTTTTTATGATAGGGGGTGTGATAGTATATCTACACAACAACATACACCAGGAAACGGAAGCGGCCCCGGAGATGTCTGGATCTCACGGGGTCGTTTCTGTTGCGCGATCATATTCTTCCAGTTTTTCTTCCCACACGGAAGACAACGGCTCCTCTCCCCGACGGTCCGCAAGACCAAAGTCACGTTGCAGAATCCCGCCGAGATATGTCGCGCACTTTTCCGCGCCATACACATTGAGATGCAATCCCGCGTCATAGGTGTCCGTGGAAAAATCCAGTCCGATTTCTTCCTGCAGCGAAAGAAAGTTATAATACGCAAGATCATGCGCATCCGCATATGCCGCAATCTGCGCATCCCATTCGTCATACCAGTGCGGCCAGAGGCTCGGCGCCTTGAGCAGAATGAGCGGGATGTTGTTTTCTTCGCAGAGGACGCGAATCCGTTCCAGATACAGCATCGCGTTTTCTCCGAAGCGCTCCCTTGTCAGCTGCGCCGGTGCAGGAAGCTCACCTGACGGCATCACCCCGGTATGCGGAACAAACCCGTTGTGCGTGACCTTCCTTTTTTGGAAGAGATACCGGATATCCTGTGCCTCCAGTTCCTTCCAGCGTTCGTGAAAACGCAACAGGGGAAAGACATACTCGATAAATTCCTCTTCCGGCAGCATCGACGCCCGGACCGCATCGATCTTGTCCGCGGACCAGCGCATTCCGTCGAGTGTCATGCGGTTGTACGCCTCGTTTTGCGGTGTGTCATACTGCATCGCAAATACGCTCAGCACCACCGCCTTTGGCGTTTCGTATGTCAGGGTTTCCCGCAGCAGATAATAGGACTGCCACATCGTCTGCTGCGCACTGCCGCGGATATAGGCGTGGATGCCGAAATCCCTCCATAGCACCGCGGGCGATATGTTTTCATATACCTCGCAGTCCCCGAGAACTATGACGTCGTGATTCTTTTCTTCTCCGTAATACTCCGCGATGAAGGCGCCCTCCGTGATGCCCTCCATATACTTGGGCATGAGCAGACGCTGCAAAAAGAAAAGCAGCAGGAGGATCACACCCGCGGTCACTGCGGTTTTTATCACATCTTTCATACTAATACCCGCTATACAAAAATGCCGCCGCATCGTATCCTTTTCCGTATACACCGAAGATAAGCACGGCCAGCAGTAACAGTGTACCCAGCAGTGTGCGTACCATATACGGTTTTGCAAAGACGGCACGCCGTGCGCCGCCCTTTGCGTGCAGGCGGCTGACCGCCCTCATCAAAAGGACACCTGCTGCCGCTACCGCGTAATCCGCCGCATCCGGTCCGAGTGCCGACAGATTGCCGGACAAAATATCTCCCAATCCCCGCATCGTAAAAATCGAAGCAAACGAACGAAAGGCCCGGGGCACGTCCCGGTAACAGTCAAACAGCCGGAGCGACGACACGATAAAGAGTGTGCGAAAAACACAAAAAGCATTCCACGCGGGAGAGGAAAACCATCCGGGAAAACGTGCATGCGCCCTGCGGCAGAGCGGTGTCAGCTCCCTTGAGACCAGAAGTATCAGTCCGTTCATCAATCCCCATACAAGGAAGGACGCACCCGCACCGTGCCAGAGTCCGGTCAGTGCCCAGACCAAAAGCGTGGAAATCCACACGACCACGCGTCCTGCGTTGCGTGCGCTCATGCATCTCTTCAGAAGGCGCATCAGTGCGGCAGCACATCCGCTCGTCGAAAACGGATAAAACACATACTCCGTAAACCACCTGCCCATCGTGATGTGCCAGCGGTTCCAGAAGGAGGCAAGCGTCTTTGCGCCGTAGGGCAGATCAAAGTTTTCCGGAAGCGTAATACCAAACATCTGCGCCGTACCGAGTGCGATATCGATGCCTCCCGTAAAATCCGCATAGAGCTGAACCGTGTAAAAAAGCATGAGCAGCAGCGTGAACGCACCGTCATATCCCGCCCCGCCGGTCAATGCAAGCACCGCGATACGCAGGCGGTCCGCAACGACCAGTTTTTTAAAAAAACCAAAAAGGATCCGCAACGCCCCCTTTTGCACCTCACGCAGCCGGAACGAATGCGGTTGAAACAGCGTCTCTTTGAGTGCGTCGTAACGCGCAACCGGCCCCATCGAGGCTGTCGGAAAAAAAGATAAAAACAAAACAAGCCGGAACGGATTCTTTTCCGGCGTACACTTCCCCCTGTACACATCGATGCCGTAGGCGACCGCCATCAGCACATAGTAGGCCGTTCCCATCGTGCGTACTCCCTCCCTCGCAAAAAAGGGCACATATCTGCTGATTACAAGCAGCGCGACGTTACAGGCAACGACCGCGAAGACCGCCCTTTTTTCTTTTTTGGTGAAGGACCTTGTCAGAAAAAAGGTAACACCCGAAGACAACAGCACGAACAGCAGGGAAAAGACACCCGCGCGCAGATAAAAAAGCAGACCCGCACAAAGAAGGAGGCCCGTCTGCCATTTCTTCGGCGCCAGATAATAAAAGCAAAGCAAAAGGAGGATAAAGATCAGATATTCATAAGATGTCAAAAGCATAGATTACGTCTCTTTTTCCAACGTACCGATCAGGGCACACAGGGCATCGATACTGTCAAAATGCTCCGGCCCGATCTTGTCCGCACTGATCGTCACATGCAGGCGTTCCCGGATCATGGTCAGCAGTGTGATGAGGTCAAAGGAATCCAGAATTCCTCCCTCCACCAGATGCTTCTCTTTCTCCGCATCGATCTCGGGATGCAATTCCTGCAGGATCTCCCTGAGCACCTCTCTTACAGACTCCATGCCGCACCTTCCGCCGTATCAGTCCGTCGCGGGATAAAGCGATTCGTCAAACAGATGCGTGTAGTCATGCGTCGACGAATAGTCCATCAGTTCCCGCGTCGTCAGATAAAAAAGATCCGCCTCCTCGTAACGTCTCGTCGCGTCAAAGTGCCGCCATCCCTCTCCCAGGTTGATCAGGTTCCAGGCATGCGCAACGGCCGGTTCGATATTGGTGACCGTCAGCGTCTCCGCGCCGATCCGACGCAACAGCACGCGTGCCGCCGCCTCATACACATGGCAGTCACCTCTCCTTGCGGTCAGACCCTGCAGGGCGTTTTCATAATCGGTCTGTTTTTCAACCATGTGGATGTATTCGATATCATGTACCCAGTTATAGATCGCCCGGGCCTGTTCGAGAGGCGTCATTCCTTCGGTGATGATCGAAGCGAGTATTTCATCCGCATGTGCATAAAGGATACGTTCCTCCTCCGTCAGCGGTTCCTCTGTGGGGATTTCGCTCTGCTGCACCATGGGATCCACTACATGCAGCATCATATTGGCGCTTGTCTCATTGCCTGCCATATCCGATGCTCTGAATACCACGATATAATTGCCGGGCGTATAGAGATCGACCGCGCTGCTGTCCACTCTCAGCGTGACCAATGTATCATGATTGTCGGAAACGCTAATCCCTCTTTTGTAGGAGATATTTTCTCCCACGAGCACCGTCTGCTCCGTGACACCTTCGATCACGGGAGGCTCCGTATCCTCCACCAGAAGCGTTGCCGTATAGATGCTGCCTTCATAGCTGAGATAGACGCGGTGTGCCCCGAGCACACGGGTATCCGCCTGCGGCGTTTCCTTTTCTCCGGTGCGCGCAAGATAGGCTTCTATCTCCTCCTTTGTCGCATAGGATGCCTCCGACGCTTCCCTCGTGAAAAAGACATCCGCATCCGGCAGCGTCTCACCGTAAGCGACCACATACTCGCTCTTTACCGGTGCCGCAAAAGAGCGGCTCGCCATGATGATGCCGACGGCGACAAAAAACGCACCGTGCAGTATCCAGAGCACTTCCTTCTTCAGGCGTCTTTTTTTCTTTTGCTTTTGCTTTTCCTGTCTCATGCTACTCCACCGCACCGCACAGGGTATTGACGTCCCTGATGTTGTGCCGCTTCATATAATCACCAATCCCGTCGACGACATGCAGAACCGTTTCCGGATCGTGAAAGGTCATGGCACCGACCGCCACCGCCGCGGCACCCGCAAGCAAAAACTCGATCGCATCCTCTCCGTTTGCGATGCCGCCCATGCCGATGACCGGAATCTTTACCGCCTGCGCACACTGCCATACCATGCGCACGGCAACGGGCTTGATCGCGGGACCGGACAGTCCGCCGGTTTTGTTGGCCAGAACAAAGCGCCTTGTGTGGACATCGATCTTCATGCCGGTCAGCGTATTGATCAGGGAAATCGCGTCCGCTCCCTCGCTCTCCGCCGCCTTTGCCATCTCGGTGATGTCCGTGACGTTGGGCGAGAGCTTCATGATCAGGGGTTTTTTGGCCACCGCCTTCAGTTCCCTGGTGATGGCGCGCAGTGCCCGCGCGTCCTGCCCGAAGGCGATTGCGCCTTCTTTGACGTTGGGGCAGGAAACGTTGATCTCATACATATCGACCGACGTCCCGTTTAAGCGCTCGATGACGCCCGCATACTCCGGTATCGTCTTTCCGCAGATATTGACGATGACGCGCGTATCAAACCGGGAAAGAAACGGCAGATCGCGCTCCATAAACACATCAATGCCCGGGTTTTGCAGTCCGATCGCATTGAGCATGCCGCCGCAGCTCTCCGCGATGCGCGGGACCGGATTGCCCTCCCAGGGGGTCAGAGACACCCCCTTCGTCACCACGGCGCCGAGCCGGTTGAGATCCAGCATGGTGCTGTACTCAATCCCGGAGCCGAAAGTACCGGAGGCCGTCATGACCGGATTCTTCAACGTCACGCCCGCGATGGTCACGGACGTATTCCGTCTGGCACTCATATGTTCAGTATAACAAAAACAGGTGATATTTTCAAGAAACGATGTCGCTTCCCCGGCCGGCGGCTTTGCGCCGCTCAGTCCAGTTCCCGCAAAAGAAACTGCTCGATTTTAAAATAGGTCTCGTCGTCATAATGCACGCCGTCCATGGTCTGAAATCCCTGTTCGATCAGATAACTGTACAGATCGATGACGCGCGCACCCTCGACCTCATAGAGCCTCTCGTTAAAATCGCGGATCTCGTTGTTGGTGACATGATAGCCGCCCATTCCTTCGTTGACGGGACCGACCGTCGCCAGAATGACATTGAACCCCCTGTCAACCAGATCGCGATATGCCGCAAGATAACTGTCGATCATGCCCAGATCATTGACGCCAAGCAGGCATACGTAGTTGGTGCACGCATAATAGGACGCTTCGGTCAGTGCCGTGCTCATCAGCCAGTGATATCCCATATTGGGTTCCGCGACAACGTGAAAATATCCCGTCGACACGATATTGGTCGCCGTGCTCAATCCTCTTGTCCGGGAATCGCCGATCAAAACGTAACGCTGTGTCACGCTCGCGCTGCGGCCGGCATACTGCGCCATGCCGCCCTGCGTGATCTGTGTTTCCGGTGCCGTCCCCTGCGGAAAGTGCGCCTCTTCCAGTCCGTAATAGCGGGCGTCCGAACGGAGCGACGCAAGATCCCGCAAAAGGAATATCAGCATGACGATCAGTGCGCACAACGCAATGACCGACAAAACCAACAGCACAATAAACGGTTTTCTTGTCCGTCCGCCGTATGACATATCAGATCTTCTCGACGCCGATCCTTACTTTTTCGCCGTTGATGTCCCACTCCTTTGCACCCGGCAGGTCTTTGTCATAGAGGATGTTGTCCGCCAGCACCTTGGTACCGATTGCCTCCTCGCACTTTCTGACGACGTCTTCGACCTTTTTGCTTCCGCTTACCGACAGCCGGATCCGGTCCGTCACCTCAAATCCGCTGTCCTTGCGCGAGTTTTGCACCTTGGAAACGACCTCGTTGGCAAAGCCTTCCTCGATCAGATCCTCCGTCAGGTGCGTATCGATCACGACGGTCACGCCGCGGTCTTCCTGTGACATAAAGCCTTCCTTCTGCGTCATTTCGATCAGAAGATCATCCTTTGTCAGCTCCACCTGTACGCCGTCCACTTCAAAGGAAAGCACTCCCTTTTCCCCGAGCGTGTCCATGGCCGCGTTTCCGTCGAGTCCGGAAAGATGGTTTTTGATGCCCGCAAGCTGCTTGCCGTATCTGGGACCGACGGTCTTTAACTGCGGCTTGAACAGATAACTCGTAAAATCGCGTACATCCTGAGTAAAGAATACCTCCCTCACATTGAGTTCCTCGCGGATGATGTCGACATAATAATCCGACAGCGCCTCCCTGTCCTCTGCGTGCGTATCCCTTACATACATTCTCTGCAGGGGCTGGCGGTTTTTGATCTGCGCATTGTTGCGCGCCGCGCGTCCGAGAACGATGACGGAAAGCACCTCCTCCATGTCATCCTCCAGCTTCTTGTCGATGAAAGACGCATCGGACACGGGATAATCCGTCAGGTGAATCGATTCGGGCGCCTCCCGGAAGCTTTCGCGGACCAGATTCTGATAGACCGATTCCGTAATAAAGGGCGTCATCGGAGCCGCGGCCCTGCAGAGATTATACAGGCAGGTATAGAGTGTCAGGTACGCGGCGACCTTGTCCTCCTCAAGGCCCCTGGCCCAGAAGCGTTCGCGGCATCTGCGCACATACCAGTTGGACAACTCGTCCGTAAAGGTATTGAGTGCCTTGCCGGCATCCGGAATCCTGTAGGCGGCAAGCGCCTCATCCGTATCACGGATCATCGTATGCAGCCTCGAAAGGATAAACCGGTCCATCACGGTGAGCCCGGCCTTCCCGAGCGCCTCCGCGATCGCCGCGTCAAAAGACGCGCTTTCCCCGGCATCCGACCGGATATATGCCGCGGCGTCAAAGCCGTCGATGTTGGCATAGAGCACAAAGAAGGCGTAGGTATTCCAGAGCGTCGATAAAAACTTGCGCTCACCCTCCTGCACGGCCCTGCCGGAAAACCGGGACGGCAGCCACGGCGCGGAGTTGGTGTAAAAATACCAGCGGATCGCGTCGGCGCCGTAGGTTTTGAGTGCATCAAACGGGTCCACTGCGTTGCCCTTGGACTTGGACATCTTCTGGCCGTTTTCATCCTGCACGAGCCCCATGACGATGACATTTTCAAAGCAGGGCCTGTTGAAAAGGAGTGTGGAGATCGCATGCAGAGAATAAAACCAGCCGCGCGTCTGGTCGACCGCCTCGGAAATGAATCCCGCGGGAAACCATTTCTCAAAGAGCTCCTGATTTTCAAAAGGATAGTGGAGCTGCGCAAAGGGCATCGCGCCGGAGTCAAACCAGCAGTCGATCACCTCCGGCACGCGCCTGCAGGAAGCGCCGCATTCCGGACACTTGATCACATAGCGGTCGATATAAGGGCGGTGCAGCTCCGCCTTTAAGGCACTGCCCTCGCCGGAGAGTTCCGCAAGCTGTGCACGGCTTGCCACGCTCAACTGGTGGCCGCAGCCCTCGCATTCCCATATGTTTAAGGGAGTGCCCCAGTAACGGTTGCGGGAGATGCCCCAGTCCTGGATGTTTTCGAGCCAGTCGCCGAAGCGCCCCTCACCGATCGATTTGGGTACCCAGTTGATCATTTTGTTGTTGCGGATGAGATCGTCCCTGACCTCGGTCATGCGGATAAACCAGGATTCCCTTGCGTAATACAAAAGCGGCGTCGAACAGCGCCAGCAGTGCGGATAGTCGTGTTCAAATTTCGGTGCGGCAAAGAGCATTCCCCTGGCATCCAGATCCTTTAAAATCTCCTCGTCCGCATTCTTTTCTCCCGCCTGCATCTCTTCTTCGGTCGGCTTGCAGCGCATGCCCGGAAAAGGCGTCTCCTCCTTCATGCGGCCCTCTTCGTCGACCATCTGCACAAAGGCGATATGATATGCACGCCCCACTCTCGCGTCGTCCTCACCGAAGGCCGGTGCCGTATGTACGATACCGGTACCGTCCGTCATGGTGACGTAGGAATCGCACTGGACAAAGAAAGCCTTTTCCCCCTTGCGCTTTGCGGCGGCATCTGCTGTACACGCATACAGCGGCTCGTATTCCCTGTATTCGAGGTCTTTTCCTTTCATCTCCGCAAGGATCTCATACGCGGAGGAAGCTTCCTTTCCTTCCCCCGCGAGTGTCCCGAGCACCGTATCGAGCAGCGCTTTTGCGAGAATATACGTGTTTCCGTCCACGGCCTTCACCTTTGCATAGGTTTCGTCCGGATTGACGCACAACCCGACATTGGACAAAAGCGTCCAGGGCGTGGTGGTCCAGGCAAGGAAGTACGCGTCCTCATCCTTTACCTTAAAGCGCACGATCGCGCTCCGCTCCTTGACCGTTTTGTAGCCCTGCGCCACCTCGTGCGAAGAAAGGGGCGTTCCGCACCTCGGACAGTACGGCACGACCTTAAAGCCCTTGTAGAGCAGACCCTTTTTCCAGATCTCGTTTAAGGCCCACCACTCGGACTCGATATAGTCATCCTCATAGGTGATGTAGGGGTGATCCATGTCCGCCCAGAAGCCGACGGTGCCGGAAAAATCCTCCCACATTTCCTTGTACTTCCAGACGCTCTCGCGGCACTTTTTGATAAAGGGCTCGATCCCGTAATCCTCGATCTGGTCCTTGCCGGAAATACCGATCTCCTTTTCGACCTCGAGCTCGACGGGCAGTCCGTGCGTGTCCCAGCCCGCCTTGCGCGGTACCTGCTCGCCCTTCATCGTATGGTATCTCGGGATCATGTCCTTGATCGCGCGCGTTAAGACATGGCCGATATGGGGCTTGCCGTTGGCGGTCGGCGGCCCGTCGTAAAACATGTACACGGGCTTCCCCTCGCGGAGCGAAACACTCTTGTTAAAGATGTCATGCTCCTTCCAGAATTGCTCGACTTCCTTTTCCCGTCCGACAAATTTCATGTCGGCGGCTACCTTCTTATACATGAAAAACCTCCCTGTGCGTTATGCCGGAATGATGTAGACCGATTCCGCGCCGAAATCAAGATATGCCGCGTCGCCCTCGTGATAGGTCTTGCGGCCGATCGGGTTGTAATCCGTGATCTGTATCTCTCTTTCGTCGCCCTCGAGTCTGATGCGGTAATACTGGTACGCGCCCATAAAGGTGGAAAGCGTGACCGTGCCCTTTAATACACCGTCGTCGGAGAGCCTCGCCGCCTCCGGACGGATGACAAGAAGCGCCTCCTCGCCCGCGGCGATACCCGTATGATTGCCGACACTGATGCTTTTGCCGAGCACCTCGATCGCAGCCTTTTCCCCGCCGGATGTGACCCTGGCCTCGAGGAAATTGGCCTCGCCGATAAAGTCCGCCACAAACCGCGACTGCGGATGGTAGTAGATCTCGGAGGGTGCGCCGATCTGCGCGACCACGCCCTTTTCCATGATGATGATCTCGTCGGAAATGGCCATTGCCTCTGACTGGTCATGCGTGACATAGATCGCTGTGATGCCCGCTTCCTGCTGGATGCGGCGGATTTCCGTACGCATCGAAACGCGCAGCTTGGCGTCGAGGTTGGAGAGCGGTTCATCGAAAAGGAGAACGCCGGGCTCAAGGACCAGCGCTCTTGCGAGAGCAACACGCTGCTGCTGTCCGCCGGAGAGCTGGTTGGTCATGCGGTTTTCCATGCCCTCGAGGCCGACAAGCGCAAGGATGTCGGTGACCTTTTGCCTGATCGTTGCCTGATCCAGCTTGCGCAGCTTTAAGCCGTAGGCGACATTGTCAAAGATATTGTAGTGCGGAAGCAGCGCATAGCTCTGGAAAACCATCGCCGTATCGCGCTTGTTGGGGGTGAGCTCATTGATCGGCTCTCCGCCTAAGTAGATCTCTCCCTCGTCCGGCGACTCAAATCCCGCGATCATGCGCAGGGTCGTCGTCTTGCCGCAGCCCGAGGGCCCAAGCAGCGTCACGAAGGTGCCGGGGCTGATCTCCAGGTCGGCGTCCTGCACCGCATAAAAATCATTGCCCGTCTTCGGATCCTTATAGATCTTTGAAATGTGTTCGAGGCGTACGCCTTTTTTTTCTTTTGACATGTTTCCTCCTTTAATGCCCGGCGGGCGATGATTCTTATTCTTCCGAAGACTTCACCTTCCGGCTCGTTCCGAAGTATTTGATGATGATATTCATCAGCACGACACTGCCGTACGTGATCGCGATCAGAATCGTCGCAAAGGCGCAGGCAAGGCCGTAGGATCCTTTTTCCGCAAACTCGTTGATCTGCACCGTAATGAGCAGATACGAAGGCGTAACCAACAGGATGATCGCGCTGATTGCGGTGATCGACCTGACAAAGCTGGTGACCAGGCCGCTTAGGAACGAATCCTTGATGAGCGGCAGTGTCACCGTCATAAAGACCTTGAAGGAATTGGCGCCCATGTCATAGGCGCTCTCCTCGATCGACTTGTCGATCTGGCGCAGTGCCGATATGCCGGAGCGCGTCCCCGTCGGAAGCGAACGGACGATAAAGACGATGACCAGGATCGCGCCCGTGCCGTAGAGTCCTTTTAAAACACCCGTCCGGAACAGGCCGTTGGCAAAACCCCTGATATAACCGACACCGAGCACCGTCCCGGGAACCGCCATCGCGAGCATCGATACCGCCTCGATAAACCCCTTGGCCTTAAACCTGCGCTTGACCACGAGATAGGAAATGATCATGGACAAAAGCGCCGTAATCGGGGAGGAGATCAGCGACAGGATAAAGGAGTCGCGGAAGACGCGGAATCCCTTGTAGACGCCGAACACTTCCTTAAACCAGCGCAGCGTCAGCGTAAAGTCTCTCCCCCACGTGCGGAAGAGAGCACCGAACGGCACGCAGATATACATCAGCATCACAAACAGCGCGAGGATAAAGCACATCACCGTCAGCGGGACGCGCACGCTGTTGTCCGTGATCAGCATCCGCTCTCTCGAGGCCTTGCCGGAGAGGGTTGCCGTGGATTTCGCTTCGAGATAATATTTTTGCACCGCAAACATCGCGAGCGTGATGCACAGCAGCACCACCGCCATCGCGGCCGCGCCCTGCTTGTCGTAGGCGCCCGTGATGCGCAGATAGATCGTCGTTGCCAGCGTGTCGTAGGAGCCGCCGATGATCATGGGATTGGCGAAGTCCGCGATCGACTCGATGAATGTAACGAGAAAGGCATTGCCGAGTCCCGGCAGCATCAGCGGAAGCGTCACGGTCGTAAAGACCTTCCATCTGGTCGCTCCCATGTCGCGCGCCGCCTCCTCGAGGGACGGATCGATATTTTTCAAAAGGCCCTTGAGCATCATGTAGCAGACCGGGAAAAAGGTCAGGGTCTGCACGATGGCGATGCCCCAGAAGCCGTAGATGTTGTTGTCATAAATCCCCAAAATGTGTCTCGTGATGATGCCGGCCCTGCCGAACAGCATGATCATGGACAGGGACAGCACAAAGGGAGGAGATACCACCGGCAGCATCGATACCACCTTGAAGAGACCGCTCATCATCTTTGTATGAAGCTGAACATAGACCTCCACATAAGCAAAGAGCAGTCCCACGAGCGTGGAAACGATACCGACCAGAAACCCGACCTTTAAGGTATTGGTGATCGCCTTGCGAAAACTGCCGAGCGCAAGAATCTCTCTGAAAATCGCAAGCGTCGGCGCGCCGTCCCGGATAAAACTGTCCACTAAAAGAATCGCTAACGGATACAGGATAAACAGGGTCAAAAAGGTGATCAGTACGACAATCGTCGTCACCATGATCGGATCCGCCATCAGCTTTTTTCTCTCAAGCGCAGCGCTTTGGGTTTTTGCCATTATGACCTCCCTGAAAGAAATACAGGCGGGAGGTATGAAGCTCCCGCCCGTAAAAGACATTCCGAATTACCGGTGAAAAACCCGTTTTTCCGGACGTGTTACTCTGTCTGGAAGCGGTCGTCACCGCCGTCGAGCGCCGCCATTACCTCTTCCACATACGTGGTGGTATTTTCCTTGGCGTCCTCGAAGTCATAGTCCATGACGTTGTCGGGATCGAGTCCAAACTCTGCCGCTGCCGCAGGCTGCTCGGCGTTGGACAGCACCAGGAACTGATAGGACTTGTACTGTGCCGCAAGCTCCACGCACTCGGGAGAAAGCGCATATTCGATCCAGAGTTTGGCCGCGTTGGGATGTGCGCAGCCCGCAAAGATTGCGGTCGCTCCGACCTCAAAGGAGGTGCCGGAGGACGGGATTACCAGCGCGACATTGTCATAGCCGTTGTCCACGATCTGCGTGATGCCGTCATGCAGGAAGCCGATGCCGATGACACACTCGCCCGTACCGACATTCTTGGAGGGGCCGGAACCGGACTTGGTATACACCTGGATATTCTTGTCGAGGTCGACCAGATACTGGATGCCCTCGTCATGTCCGTATTTCTGGATCATCGTGTTGACGACGAGCTTGGCCGTGCCGGCCGTGTTGTAGTTGGACAGCCAGATCAGTCCCTCATACTGGGGATCGAGCAGATCCTGCCAGTCCGCGGGCGCATCGAGCCCAAGGCGATCCAGTTCCTCTGTATTGACCATAAAGCCGAGAATGCCCTTGTAGATGCCGTACCAGTTGCCGTCCGCGTCGCGATACATCGGATCGCTTAAGTTGACCGCGTTCATTGCCTCATAGGGCTCTAAGAGACCGTCACGCGCCGCCTCGTTATAGGGGTCCGTCGTGCCGCCAAACCAGACATCCGCGGAAGGGTTGCCCGCTTCCTCCTCGATCTTGGCCTGGACCTCACCGGTGGACAGGCGCTGGTAGGTGACCTTGATGCCATAGAGCTCTTCAAAGTGCTGGCAGGCTGCCGTGAGGTATTCTTCCTCGCAGGAACCGTAGACGACGAGCTCGCCCTCTTCCTGTGCCGCGGCAATCAACGCGTCCATTTCGGTGGCGCCCGTTTCTTCACCGCCCTCCGCACTGCTCTCCGCGGGGGCTTGTGACGCTTCGCTCGAAGCCGCGGGAGCCGCACTCGAAGCCGCGCCGCCGGCTCCTCCGCCGCCGGAGCAGGCGGCAAGCACGACGCTGAGAAGTGCGCCCGTCAGCAACATGGATAACAGTTTCTTCCTCATAATTTTTCCTCCTCTTCTTTAAAAATGAATAAATACTTTTACATTATAAGTCTCTTTTTTCTTTTTCGCAACAAAGACGCCCGCGGGACGCCTTCTTTTCTTTTTCTTCTTTTTCCCTTATGATGGACAGGATGAATGACGCAACGACCAAAAAAACAACCTTGCCGGGCATCCTGATGCTCTCCCTTTGTGCCTTGATCTGGGGAACCGGATTTATCGCGCAGAGCATCGGCATGGAGCGCATCGAAGCCTTTACCTTCAATGCCGTCCGCAATTTTCTGGGGGGGACGGTTCTTTTGCCCTTCGTTGCGGCAAGGCTTATGCATATCAAAAAAAAGACCTCCCGTGCGGCGGCAAAACGCGCGCTGACGGACGGGATCTCCTGCGGCGTGCGTCTCGGTATCATTTTTTGTATCGCCGCCAATTTCCAGCAGTTTGCCTTTTACGATTCGACGGCGGGCAAAATCGCCTTTCTCACGGCGCTCTATATCCTGTTTGTGCCGCTGATCGGAGTCTTCCTCGGCAAACGCGTACCTGCCCCGATGTGGGGTTGTATTGCTCTGGGCTTTGTCAGTCTGTATTTTCTGTGCATGAAAGGCGGCGAGAGCCTTTCGGTCAACAAAGGGGATCTGCTTGCACTGATCTGTGCCGTGTTTTTTGCCATCCACATCCTGATGATCGAAACGTATACCTCCGTTGCGGAGGGTCTGTTTCTTTCCTGCACGCAGTTTTTTGTCTCGGGGATGATCTCCCTGATTCTCGCGTTTTTCTTTGAATCCCCTTCTCCCGGCGCGATTTTTGAAGCAAGGGGCGCGCTTTTGTATGCAGGGGTCTTCAGCAGCGGCATCGCCTATACCTTTCAGATCCTCGGACAGGCAAGAACAGAGGCGGTCGTCGCCTCGCTCCTTTTGTGTTCGGAGTCCGTCTTTGCGGTCATTGCCGCCTTTTTGGTACTCGGGGAACGCATGACCGCAAGAGAAGGTGCGGGATGCGTGCTGATGCTTGCGGCCATCGTCGGCGCCAATCTTCTCGAAGCAAGGGACAGCAAAAAGAACGTCACAACACCTTTGACAGAAAATCCTTCAGACGCGGATGCTCCGGATGGTCAAAAAACTCCGCCGGGGGCTTCTCCTCTTTGATCCTGCCCTCGTCGATAAAGATCACGCGGCTCGCCACCTCTCTCGCAAAGCCCATCTCATGCGTCACGACAACCATCGTCATGCCCTCGCGTGCGAGATCCTGCATGAGCTGTAAGACCTCCCCGACCATCTCCGGGTCGAGCGCGCTCGTCGGCTCGTCAAAGAGCAGAACTTCGGGATCCATCGCAAGAGCCCGCACGATGGCGATACGCTGCTTTTGCCCGCCGGAGAGCATCGCGGGATAAACATCCGCCTTGTCCGCGAGACCGATCCTCTCGAGCAGCTCCATGGCACGCGCATCCGCCTCCTTTTGTGTCATGAGACCGCGTTCCACGGGCGCGAGCGTGATGTTTCTTTTTACCGTCATATTGGGAAAGAGATTAAAATGCTGGAAAACCATGCCCATCCTCGCACGGATGTCATCGATCCCCTTTTCCGTGACCTCCTCCCCGTCCAGCAGCACCTGCCCTCCGGTCGGCTCCTCGAGCCTCGTCAGGCACCTGAGAAACGTCGATTTACCGCAGCCGGAGGGGCCGACGATGCAGATCACGTCGCCCTTCTCCACATTCAGGTCGATGCCGTCGAGCACCACCTGATCGTCAAATGTTTTTTTCAGTCCCTTAACGTCGATCACTTTGTCTGAGTTTCCTTTCCAGAATGCCCAGCATCCGGGTAAAGATCATGACCAGAATGAGATACATCGCGGCAACGATCAACAGCGGAAACATCGCCTCATACGTCCGGTTCATGATGCCCTGTGCGGCATACAGAAGCTCCTTTCCGCCGATGAAGGTGATGAGCGAGGTGTCCTTTAAGAGGATGATAAACTCGTTGCCGAGCGCGGGCAGCACCGCCTTGATCGCCTGCGGAATGATGACAAAACGCATCGTCTGCATGTAGTTTAAGCCGAGGCTCCTGCCGGCTTCCATCTGTCCGATATCGACGCTCATGAGACCGCCGCGCACGATTTCGGAAACGTACGCACCGGAATTGATACCCAGGGTCAGCGCGCCTACCAGCGTAAAATTGCGGCTCGAGGCAAAGATCACCATCGCCATGATGAGGAGTTGTACCATCATGGGGGTCCCGCGGATGACGGTGACATATATATGCAAAAAACCGTTGAGCAGCCACAAAAAAGGATTACTCTTTCCTCTCCGCTGGTCATGCGCGGTGCGCAAAAGCGCCACCGCCGTGCCGAGTACTACGCCGATCAGCAGTGCGATCACGGTAACGAGGAGCGTGGTGCCCACGCCCCTCAGATACTGCATCCAGCGGTCATTATACAGAAATGCCTGGGTAAATTTCTCAGCCGCGGACATTATTGTGCGTTGATGTATTTGTCGACAATCGACTGTACGGTGCCGTTCGCGATGAGCCTGTTGAGCACCACGTTGACGGCATCCTTTAATGCGGGATTCTCTTTATTCAGGCCGATCGCATAGTCCTCCACGGCATACTCCGTATCGAGAATCGTAAGACCGGGATTGGCTTTGACAAACTCCGCCGCCGGCGCGGAATCGATGACGATGCAGTCGATCTGTCCGTTTAAGAGCGCCTGGGTGGCGGTCAGACCGTTGTCGTAGGCGACGACATGGTCTTCGCCAAACTCATCCGTGCAGTAGATGTTGCCGGTCGTGCCTCTCTGCGTACCGATCATATGCCCCGCAAGATCCTCGACCGAAGCGATGTCCGACCCTTCCGGCACGATGATCACCTGCACGCCCGTTGAATACGAATCGGAAAAGTCCATGACCTGCATGCGCTCTTCGTTGACGGTAACGCCCGCCATGACCATGTCGCTCTTGCCCTGCTGTACCGCAAGGAGCGCCGCGTCAAAATCCATGTCGTCGATCTGCAGCTCGAGTCCGAGCTCTGCGGCAATCGCTTCGGCGATCTCGACGTCAATCCCGGAAAAAGAGCCGTCGTCTTCGGTCATCTCATAGGGCGGAAACGCCGCATTGGTGCTCATCGTGAGCTTACCGGGCGTGACGGTCTCAAACGCCGCGTCCTCACCCCCGCCTGTCTCCGTGCTGTCCGGCGCGGCCGCTTCCTGCGAGCTTCCTCCTGCGGCCGCGGAGGATGCGCTCCCTCCCGACGCACTGCCACCCGCGCCGGAGCATGCCGCCGCCAGCAGTGCCATGCAGCATGCCGCCGCCAGTACCTTCCACTTTTTCATAATTACGTACCTCCTGCCTTTTTGGTTCTTTAACGCTTTAATGTAACATAGTATAAAGGAAGAGCGGGATTCTGTCCAGAAAAAAAGATGTTTCCGGGAAAAACCGTCAGAGCTTGAAGCTTTGTGTGGAATCGTTTAATTCACCGGCAAGAACGGACAGCTCGTTGGCCGCGCGTGAAATCTCCGTCATGGTCTCGCTCATGATCAGGAAGGTTTCTTTTGTGTCATTGAGGGAGGTGCTTACCTTCCCGTAATCCCCGCCCTCCGAGGTAATCTTATCTACCTCCGATGAAATCTCACGGATTTTTGCGGTGATATCCCAGGTGCGCTGTTCCATCTGCTGTGCGCTTGCGTCCAGCTCCTCCGACGCGGTCGCCACGCGTGAGGCCGTCATGACCACATCGGCGACCAGACTGCGCAGCTTTTCCTGCATCTCGTTGCCGGCGCGGGAGAGCGCGCCGATTTCGTCATTGCTTTTGACCGTCAGCGCCTCGCCCGACAGATCGCCGCCCGCCACCTCGATCAGACGACGGCCGATTTCCGAAACGGGTGCCAGAAGCCGGTGAAATACGCCCAGTGTAATCAAAAGGATGACTGCCGCGATCGCCACCGCGCCGAAGACGAGGCGCATCACCATCGCGTTGATTTCCGACGTAAGCATGCGTTCATTCATCGCCACTTCGATCATGCCGACCACCTCGTCGCCGGCCCCGTACAAAGGCCCGATCGCCGTCAGATAGCTTTCTTCCCCGATGTAGGTAATGGCATTGACGGTTTCTCCCGCCTTAACGCGCGTGTAAAGCGATTCGGCCTCATCCGTATAGTCGGAAAGGCTGCTGCCGTCTTCAAGGTCAAAGGTGGACGCGACGATGGCATCCTCCAGGTAAAGGGTGCATTCGATGTCAAAGGTGTTTTTGATGTCGTAGGCGATGGTATCCTCCGAGAGCACATACCCCGTGGAACAGGCCCCGATGATCGTGCCGTTTTCATCGCGGATCGGCGCCCCCGCGCGTACGGACAAAAAGACGACCTTTCCCTGTTCGACCGTCACGTAAGGCTCGCCTTTCAGCGCATGCTGTATGTTCATCTGGTTGGCAATCGAGTCGTCCGGTGCCGGGATCACGCCCGGCTGGTGGGTGCGGATGATAACAAAGCCCTCATCGTCCGTAATCACCATATATTCCAGTCCCGCGTTTTCGACGAGCGGTGTCGTGATAGCAAAGAGCGCTTCATGATCCCTTGCCTTTGCCGCGGCGACGAGATCGGGGTTGACAGCGATGTCTTTGGCAAAGCCGAGCGCGTTGCGCTTGTAGATGTCAAACAGATAGGATGTCCCGTTATAGGCCTTATTCAGCTGATTGTACATGGAATCCAGGAGGGAACGGTGTACGCGCAGAATCGTAAAAGTCGTCACAAATACCGTCAGTGCAATGATCGCAACGGCCACTGCCGTCAGTATCTTGATCAAAAATCCGGATTGTTTTTTCATGCGCCGCGGTTCTCCGTGCTTGAAATAAACTACCTGTTATTATAAACTGTTGTTATCTGTACGCGAGGTTTATTTATGATTACAGATCAATATTCCGTCGGCATTCTGTGCGCAACGGAATGTGTGTTGCTGATACTGACCGTCTATCTCTGGAGCAAAAGCACGTGGGAAAATCTCCGGTTTGTTCCGTTCCGTCGTTTTGTCACACTGTCGGCCTTTGCCTGCCTGATCGAAATCGTCTATTCCGCTCTCGCCAATATCCATTATTCCATGCCCGGCATTTTTTATCAATCCCTGTATGAACTGGATATTTTCATGGGTATGATGGCCACCTGCTCCCTGTATCTGTACTTTGTACAGTTTCTTGCGGTGCCGAAAATCGAGCGGCGCCTCTTTACGGTGATACGGTATGCCGTCATTGCAGCGGAAGGTGTGATGCTGCTTGCCAACTATGCGACCGGGCATGTCGTCCGCTACAACTCTGACGGATACTATGTGCCGGGGCCTTTGTACGAAACAGCCTCGTATATTCTTCCGTTTTATTTTATCATCGCCATCGCGGTCCTCGCCGTGCTGCACTTTAAGCAGTTTAATAAAAAAGTGATCTTTGCCTTCGGGATCGTAACGGCAGTTGCGGTTTTGTTTTACCCGGTCCAGGTGATCTACTTTTCCGATGTGCTGACGGAGTACTTCATCGTGGGGCTCTTTGCGGTCGTGATGTTTTTCGTGCTGGAAACCTCACCCGTGAATCTGCTGCTCGAAACGGAGAGGCAGATGGAGGACGCAACAAAAAAAATCGACGAGGCAACCCGTGCCGCCATGAAGGCGGCGCACACAAAGAGCGACTTTTTATCCAACATGTCACACGAAATCCGTACGCCGATGAACGCGATCATCGGGATGAACGACATGATCCTCAGGGAAACAAAAAGTCCCGAAACCCGTATGTATGCGGAGGAAATCCGCAGCTCCGGCAAACACCTTTTGCACGTGATCAACGATATTCTGGACTATTCGCGGATGGAGTCGGGTAAAACCGGGATCCGTATCGGGACGTACCGTCTGTCCTCTTTATTGAACCGCCTGTTTGATGCGGCAAAGGAGGGGGCGCAGGAAAAAGGTCTGTCCTTCTCGATCGACGCGGACCGTACGCTGCCCGACACCCTCATCGGTGACGAGGACCATCTGTTTCAGGCCGTCTTTAACCTGATTGAAAACGCCATCAAATACACGGAACACGGCAGCGTCAAGCTGACGGTCAACGGTGTGCGGCGCGACATGGCCCTGACGCTTTTTTTTAAAGTGACGGATACGGGCATCGGGATCGGAAAAGACAGTCTCCAAAAAATCTTTGATTCCTTTTCGCGGGCCAATATCGAACGCAACCGCAACATTCTGGGCACGGGACTGGGCCTTGCCATCACAAAGGGGCTGGTCGGGATGATGGACGGGGATATTACCGTGCGCAGCGCAGAAGGCGCGGGATCCACCTTTATCATACGCATTTCACAACAGATCCTGTCGGATGCCGCCGGCGCATTCGTCACGGATGATCTGCTCCATACGTCAACGGAAGAAACGGACGAAGAGCCTGCCGACTATCACGGGGCGCGCGTGCTGGTGGTGGATGACAATTCCGTCAATCTGCGGATTACCTCCATGCTGTTAAAGCCGTACGGAATCGATGCGCGCCTTGCCCCTTCCGGAAAGGCATGTCTTGCGGCCTGTACGGAACAATCCTTTGACCTTATCTTTCTGGATCATCAGATGCCGGATATGGACGGTGAAGAGACGCTGCACGCACTGCGCGCGTCCGATACGTTTCATCCGGACAAAACACGTGTCGTGGCGCTGACGGCACTCGATGATTCCGACGCAAGAGAACGGTTTATCCGCATGGGCTTTGACGACTATCTGACAAAGCCGATGGAACCCGGGCAGCTCGGGCGGGTCCTGTCCGCGACCCTGAAAGGGGGGCGTGACCATGACGTATAACGTGACGCTCAGCCTCGGCATGATTCTCTTTGACCTCGCGCTTCTCATCCATATGCGTTTCAATCACCGCTCAATCGCCCTTTACCACAAGAGAATGCGGCGGGCACTCGTGTTTCTCGTCATATCCTGTCTCGTGGATGTGGTCGCAGGGATTCTCTCAACAGACAACGGCGTGACCGCGGCGGACCGTACCGCGATGCTTGTCACCTCCCTGGTCCTGCTGTTCACGCACTTTTTTGCCGCCTGCATGGTCGCGGGATATCTGCTGACCTTTGTATCCCACATGCGCATGATGCGTGACGCGGAGGATACACAGGTCTTTACGAGGGCTCAAAAGTGGCTTGTCTTTCTGGCACTTCCGGGACTTCTTGCGGCCGTGCTGTACGAGATCTGTATGGACGGTGCCGTACTGACGGTATCGTGCTATCTGAGTGTGCTGACCTATGCGTTCTTCTTTCTGACGGAGTTTCCGATGCATGACCGGCTCAGGCAGCGTCTTTCCGATCTGGAGGATGCGCTTGTGCGCGCGCAGGAGGCGGAGGCAAAGGCCGCAGAGGAAGACCATGGCAAAAACGAGTTTCTCACCAATATGTCCCATGAAATCCGCACTCCCTTAAACGCGATTCTCGGCATGGACGAGATGATCCTTCGCACGGAGCGGGAGGAACGGGTGCTCTCCTATGCCGCCGATATCCGCAATGCGGGGCATTCGCTTCTCAATATCATCAATGACATTCTGGATTTTTCCAGGATCGAGTCGGGCTCGCTCGAAACCATAGAGGCTCCGTATCATCTGGGATACGTGCTGGATACGGTCCGTAGCATGATGGAGCTGCGCGCCGCGGATAAAGGCCTCCTCCTCATGAGCGAGATCGACGATGCGCTGCCCGACGAGCTTACGGGAGACGCCCAGCGTCTGCAGCAGGTACTGGTCAATCTTTTAAACAATGCGATCAAGTATACGCGTGAGGGGCGTGTAACACTGCGTCTTTACGCAACGGAGCGTACGGAAAAAAATGTGACGCTGCGCTTTGATATCGAGGATACCGGCATCGGCATCAAAGAAGAGGATCTGCCCAGACTCTTTCAGTCTTACGAGCGTCTGGACGCCGAGAAAAACCGCGGTGTCGAGGGCACGGGACTGGGACTTACGATCACGCACAACCTGGTGCACCTGATGGGCGGCGAGATCGACGTAAAGAGCGAATACGGCAGGGGAAGCGTCTTTTCGGTGACGCTGCCGCAGGAAATCACGGGCACGCAGACGCTGGCCTCCTACGCACAGACAAAACACCTGGAGAAGGCCGGAGAATCGAGGCGCTTCTTTGCACCGGAAGCGCATGTGCTTGCGGTGGATGACACCCAGAGCAATCTTCGCGTCGTGGAGCATCTGCTCAGACAGACCATGATACACGTGGACACGTGTCTGAGCGGAGAGGCGGCGCTGTCCATGCTGCACAGCCGTGCGTATGACGTGGTCCTCCTCGATCACATGATGCCCGGCATGGACGGCATCGAAACGCTGCACAAAATCCGTGCGACAGAAGGCTTTGATGCGGAAAAAACAAAGATTCTCGTGCTGACCGCCAACGCCATCGCCGGTGCGAGGGAGATGTATCTGGCGGAGGGCTTTGACGATTATCTGAGCAAACCCGTCGAGTCCATCCAGTTAGAGGACGCCATGATCAAATATCTGCCAAAGGAAAAGCTCGTGACGGATTCCGATGCGCGATATACGGATCTGCTTGCGGCATGGCAACAGGAACAGGCCATGCAGGAGCTTGCGGGAGACACAAAGGATGCAGCAGACATGGAGGTGCTGCGCAGGGTCACCCATGTGGATCTGGAGGAAGCGCTTTACCTTTGCACGACTCCCGCGCTCCTGCGCTCGACCATGGTCGATTTTGCGGAAGCGATCGATGAGGAGTCCGCACTGATCGAAGCGTATTGCGAAGCGCGCGACTGGAAAAATTATACGATCAGGGTGCATGCCTTAAAGAGTGTCGCCAGACTGATCGGCGCAAAGGAATTGTCAGGGGATGCGCGTTTTCTGGAAGGTCTCGGCAATGCGGAAAATGAGACGGAGATTTTGGAAAAGACACCAAAGCTCCTTGACGACTACCGTGCCTATCGCACATATCTCGCGCCGGTACTGAAACAGCCGGAGGACGATGACGAAAAGGAACTGATTCCCGACGACGAGCTTGCGGACGCGTATGAGGCGCTGCGGGAATTTGCGGATGCCAATGATTTTGACAGTGCGGACTATATCATGGAGACGCTTGCCGGCTATCGTATGCCGGATCACGAAAAGGAGCGGTTTGACCGCGTCCGCAGGGCCGTGCGCCGCATGGACGCCGCGGCTCTGACGGAAGCATTGTCTTAAACAAGTGCCATCAACTCCCGTTCGGAGGCGATGTCCGCCGGATTCGGATAGGCTCTTGCCGCCTTTTCAAAGAGGGCAAGGCACGCGTCTGCTGCCGCCTCGTCTTTTTTCACCGCTTTTTCGACCGCATACTCCGTACGGATTCACATCAGAAACCTGAGGACCAGCGTCCCAGCGCACGTCCTGCCTCATAACAAACCGGACTTACCAATATTCAAATTCATGTTGAAAATCCCGCCCGACATGGGAATCGGGCGGGATGATTGTGTGGTGCACAGGTTGATTTACCGGTGGGTGTTATTGACCCAGCTGCCCCGCGGCGGCGTCGCGCCATTCCTGCACATTTTCATAGCCACCGGCCTCGATGCATTTGTCAAACCATTCGAGCGCTTTTTCATAATCCACACCGGTGCCTTCGCCGTTGTAGTACATCCGACCCAGCCTGTACATGGCACTTGGTTCGTTCATCTCAGCTCCCTTTTCGTAATACTCCAAGGCTTTTTCAAGATCATACTCCGCCGCTTGTTCGAAATGATAGATGTCCCCTGCATTGGTATATCCCATCGCGAAACCATTGTCACCGGCCTTGATATACCACTCCAGCGCCTTGGAGTAGTCCGTTTCCACGCCAAACCCGAAATCATAGAGGCGGCCGATTTGGTTCATGGCTTCCCCATTGCCCATCGCGGCGGCTTTCTGAAACCAATTCATTGCCTGTTCGTAGTCTGCTGCTACGTTGCCGGCGCCGTTAAGATAGTTATATCCGAGATTGACGTATCCGTATGCGTAGCTGTTATTTCCTGCCTTTTCGTACCAGGCAAGCGCTTCGTTGATATCTGCCGCAACGCCCCATCCGTTCTGATAGAACAGACCGATCTGGTTCATGGCATTCCCGTTATCTTTATCCGCCGCTTTTTGGAAATACTCCATCGCTTTCCCGTAATCCTGTGCGACTTCTTTTCCGTTTTTGTACATATAGGCAATGTTCGTGTAGCCGGTCATATTTCCGGCATCGGCGCCCTTTTCATACCACTCAAATGCTTTTTGTGTATCCTGTGCGACACCGTAACCGTATTCATATAAAATACCCATTTGAAGCATACAATCTGTATCTCCGAAAAAGGCGCCCTGTTCCAGATATTCTTTGGCAAGCGCATAATCCGGCTCCAGGTCTTTTGTTCCGGAGCGGTACAGATATCCCAGTTCACTATAAGCACCTGTATCTCCCGCCTCCATCGCCTTCGTGTAATATTCCAGGGCTTTTTGCCCGTTCTCCTCCACGGCCGTCCCGGATCGATACATGGTGCCGATCTCGGACCATCCCTGCGGACTGCCCGCTGCCGCAGCTTTTTCAAACCATTCCATCGCTTTTGTGCCGTCTTTCTCTCTCCCGTAACCATCCCGATACTGATAAGCGGTATTGATCATGCCGTTCGGATATCCCATGTTGGCGGATTTTTCCAAGTAGGTAAATGCCGTATCGAAATCCTGTTCAATGCCGATTGCCTCAAGCGCATCCGCATTGGTATGCCAATAAATGGAGCCGATGTCATACACCGCAGGTGCATATCCGGCATCGGCGGACTTGTTAATCCAATCCCATGCCGTTACATAGTCTTTTTCCGTTCCGATGCCTTCATAACAGTAGTCGGCATAGGTATACATCGCAGTTTTATCACCGGCTTCCGCCTGCGTACGATAAAACTCCAGCGCCTTTTTGTTCCACTCTTCTGCGGACGCATCGTCCTCCATGTTTTCATAACGCTGCGCAACAGAACGCGCATACCCACCACTCCAATCCTGTGCGATCTCGTGCGCTTTCTGATAGTATTCGATCGCCTTGTCATTATCTTTATCGATACCAAACGCATCCGTTGTGTAGAAATCGCCGATCCGGGCATAGGCAGACGCCAGAAGAACAGGCTCTTCCCCTGTGAGCGCTTCTTCCAAGCACGCCGTCGCCTTTTCGATATCCGCTTCCACGCCCAGACCGTATCCATACATCATCCCGAGCCCCAGATTCGCTTCGATGAGGCCTGAGTCGATTGCCTGATTGTAGTATTCCTGCGCCTTTGCAAAATCATATACGCCGGTGATCCCTGTGCGGTACACATTGCCCAGTGCATACGTGCACAGCGCACTGCCCGCGGCATGTCCCGTCTCGTAAGCTTCTGCTGCACGGTCGTATTCGTAGTCCTGTTCACACAGCACACCATAGTAGTACCAGGCATCCGCAACACCGCCGGCTGCCGCCTGTTCAAAACAGTCTCTTGCCTGATCGAGATTTCTTTCGCCGTTCAGCGCA
>JAFSLV010000028.1 GCA_017448245.1 Lachnospiraceae bacterium
AGGATGCCTCCGTGATCTTGGCCATGGCGTCAATCACGTGCGCCATGTGCTCGGCGCCCTCGTCCGTCGATGCCTTGACTTCTCTTGCGACACGCGCGCCGTTCTCCACCGATTCGGAAAGGAGCTTGGTCTGTTCGACAACCGTCGTCACGGAAGCCGTCAGCTCCTGCACGGAAGCGGACTGGTCGGTCGCGCCTTCCGCAAGGTCCTGTGCGCCGCGTGACATATTGGTCGCACCCTCGTTAACCTGGGTCGAAGCGTTTTTGATATTGCCCATCGTTCCTGCAAGCGAAGCACGGAATTTGCGGATCTCCTGCGCGACCGGAAGGAAGTCTCCGATGTAGCAGTCGGGATTGCGGGACCCGTGTATGAGATCGCCGCCGCCGAGTCTCGACATGACATCCTGCAGGTCTTCGACGATACCCGCGAGGGTCGAGGACATATTGCGCATGCTGTTTGCCATGCTGCCAAGCTCATCATCCGAGGTATACTCGATATCGACGTGGAGATTGCCCTTGGCCATCTCGTCAGCCGCCGCGCTGATCTCGGTGACCGGCTGCTTGACGGAGGCGGTCAGCATGATCGCCGCACGGATTAAGAAGGTGATCGCCAGTGCCGCCACAAAGACCGCAACGATGATCAGCAGTACGGTGATATTACGCGCCAGCACCCACATATCGTCCGCCATCTGCACGCTCTCCTCGGAAATGTCTTCCACCAGAGCGATATAGGAGCTCATCACCGGTTCAAAGGTCTCTTCAAAATACTGATAGATTTCGTGTTCGTCGGCAACGCCCTCGGTGATCAGCGTGATCATGGGCCGTCCGACATTGTGCACCTCATCGGAGAGTCTGCGCAGATTCTCCAGATCCTCCTTGTCGGTATAAACGGCCGCCAGATTTTCCATGTGCTCGTCCGCTTCCGACATGTTATCGGAGGCGAGCTGTGTATGCTCCGCCTTGTCCTCCTGGTGCTCCTCGGCGATCGCCCACAGCACCTCCGCCTGTACCTGCACGGAATGGAAGCGCACCTCGCCGGCCTGCTCGACCGATTCGAGATACTGTGCGTGCATCGTCCGCATACCGATGAACTCCATGGCGATGATCACAAACATCGCTACCGCCGCGATGCCCATGATGATAAGCAGACGCATAAAGGTGAAGGTAAATTTCTTCTCCACATCCATGTGCTTGAGCTTTGCGAGGCTGAGTCCGAGAAACGAACTGTTGGGGTTGACATTCTGACCGATGGATCTCTTTGCTTTCTTTTCCTTTGCCATAGCTGTGCATCCTCCTTACCGATGTCCTGCCAAAAAAATGTGCGAGCATAAGTGACCGGGTTGACCGGCAATCGCTATGTATATCGGCGCCCCGTGTGATATTGTTTAGCAATTTGTGTGAATTATTAGAAAAAAACTGACAACAACGTGAAAAATGTTATGAATCTTCACCTATGCGAAGAAAATGTGCCGCGGATAAAAACTCTTCTTCCGTGATCACCGGAATCCCGAGTTCCTTTGCTTTTTTATTCTTGCCCGATGTCGAGGCTGCGTCGTTGTTGATCAGCGCCGTCGTTTTTTTCGACACGCTCCCCGCGACCTTTCCCCCGTGCGCCTCGATCAAATCGACCAGCTCTTCGCGGTTTTTAAAATGCCTCAGATCGCCCGTCACGACATAGGTCCGCCCGGACAGAGGGTCCGACGGTGCGCCTGATGTGCCTTCTCCGGGTACGTACACCCCCTCCGTCGGGACGCCGCCCTGTCCCTCCGCGCCCGCCGTCTCCATCCGCACGCCGGCCGCCCGGAGCGCATCGAGCATCTCTCTGTGCGCCGCGTCGCGAAAATACGCGGCGATCGCCCCTGCCGTGATCTCCCCGATGTCCTCCACCTGTGTAAGCTCCTGAACGGATGCGGTTGAGAGCGCGTCGATCGAACGGAAATGACGCATCAGGGTCCTTGCGCTTGTCCTGCCGACATTGGCAATCGCAAGCCCGCACAGCAGCCGCCACGGCTCGTTTTGCGCGGACGCTTCGATCATCTTCAGAAGCTTGTCCGTATTTTTATCCTTGCCGATCAGCCCCTTTTCCACCAGCTCGTCTCTATACCTATATAACGTATATATATCTGCGATATTGCGTATATAACCCTCTTTGATCAGCGCCGTCACGTACTCCGCGCCAAAGCCCTTGATGTCCATCGCGTCACGGGAGACAAAGTGGATGATGCGGCGCACGAGTTTGGCGGGGCAGTCCGGATTGGAACAGTACAGATCGACGCCGTCCTTTTCGTTTTGTACCGCGCCTCCGCAGACGGGGCAGGCGGAAGGGATCCGGAAGATCCCGTGTTCCTTGCGATACGCCTCCATCCGCGACGCGTGCGCGGCGATCTCTGCAATGCCTTCCTCCTCCGTCCTTACGTTGCCGTCCGTCACCGTTCCCCTGATCTTGGGAATGATCTCGCCGGACTTATAGACCAGCACCGTCTTTCCGATGCCGATGCCGAGCCGGTCGATAAAGTCCTGATTATGCAGCGTCGCGCGGGAGACGGTTGTTCCGCACAGACGGATCGGCGTAAAGACCGCGGTCGGATTGATGCGTCCCGTCATGCCGACCGTCAGCTCGATGCCGGTGATCCGAGCTTCCTTTTCCTCCGGCGGATACTTGTACGCGATATGGCCCGCGCTGTATTTCGAACCCGCGGGAAAATCGGCGCGGTAGGACACCCGGTCGATTTTGACCACCGCACCGTCGATATCATAAGGAAGCTCCCCCCTGCGCGCACCGATGGTATCGATGGCATGCAGCACCTCATCCGCCGTGTTGCACACGATATGCGGCGCGATGCGAAAGCCCTCCTCCCCGGCCAAAAGCGTGAGCGCCTGCGCATGCGAGCGCATCAGCGTATCGTCCGACGCACGCTGCACATTGTGCACGAAAAAGGACAGTCCGCGTTCCCCGGTCACCGCGGAGTCCAGGATCCTGAGCGTCCCCGCCGCACAGTTGCGCGGATTGGCAAAGATCTTTTTGCCTCGCGCTTCCTGCAGGGCATTGGTCCTTTCAAAATCCTCGTGCGTCATATAGACCTCGCCGCGCACCTCGAGACTGTCATACGCTTTCTTCAGGGACAGCGGAACGCCGGAAACGACCCTGGCGTTCACGGTCACATCCTCTCCCGTAAAACCGTCGCCGCGCGTTTCCGCCATCACAAGCTTTCCTTTTTCATACCGCAGACTCATGGACAGACCGTCGATTTTTTCCTCGACGCAAAAGACGGCATCCGGATGCTTTGTCAGCACTTCGTGCACCCAGTCCGCAACTTCCTCCCTGGTAAAAACGTCCTCGATGGACAGCATCGGCACATCATGCGTAACCGTCACGCCCGCCGTTCGTTTCTTTTTCCGTTCCGTATCCGCTTCTTCTTCCTGCGCCGCGGGCGTGACACGCGCGGAAGCCCCGACGATCCGCGTCGGAGAGTCCGCACTCACCCATTCGGGATGCGCGCGCTCGATTTCCTTTAAGCGCAACATCAAACGGTCATACTCGTAATCGCTGATCTCGGGCTCGTCCTCATCGTAGTATTTTTTCATGTGACGGCGGATTTCGGCAACCAGCGCCTGATATTCTTCCCTCATGATGTCCTCACCTGTCTGATCCGCGTGTCCCTGCGGCGCGTTTCAGAATTCGTTAAAGCTCTGTGTATCAAATACAATATCCAGCACGTATTTCGCATCCTCGCGATCGAGCACCTGCTGCAGACTCTTTTCAATCTCCTCTTCCGTCACGCGGCAGTCCGCGGGGCGCACCAGATCAAAAGAAATGCGCGTCGTTTCGCCGTTTCGTCCGATCCGGAAATCATGGAGCTGCATGCGCGCATCCATCCGGGAAAGGAGCTTGTCGATCATCCGGTGCAGATGATTCTGCTCCGGGTCGTCGGTGACCACAGGGTCGTGGTGGATGAGCAGCTGGATATGATCCTCCTCGCGGATCCTGCGCTCGATTCTGTCGATCAGCTCATGGGCGGCCAGTGCGTCCTCCCTCGCGTCGGTCTCGACATGCACGGTCGCAAAGCGCTGTCCCGGTCCGTAATCATGCACCATCAGATCATGGATCCCCAGCACGCGCGGATCGCTCTTCAGGATCTTTTCCGATAAAAGATGCACGGTTTCCGGATCGGCGTTTTCGCCGAGCAGGGGCGAGATCGTTTCGCGCGCGATCTGGATACAGCTCAGAATGATCAGCACCGAAACGAGCAGACCCGCAAAGCCGTCGATATACACACCGGTCATATACTCGATGAGTGCGGCAGCCAATACCGCCCCCGTCGTCAGCACGTCGTTGCGCGCATCCTTACCCGCGGCCCTGAGCGATGTAGAGGCAATCCTGTCTCCCGTCTTTTTATAAAAGAAGAAGAGCCACATCTTTACCGCCATGGACAACAACAGCACCGGCACCATCAGCATCCCGAAGGAGGTCTCCTGCGGCACGAGAATCTTGCGGAGACTCGTCATCGCAAATTGGGAGCCGACCACCAGAATCAGACCCGCCACCGCAAGTCCGGAGATGTATTCGAATCTCGCGTGACCGTACGGATGCTCCTTGTCCGGGGGCTTGGCGGCGATCGCAAAACCCGCGAGCGCGATCACGCCCGACGCGATATCCGACAGATTGTTAAACGCATCCGCGGTGATCGAAACGGAACGCGACACAATGCCGATCACGAGCTTCATGGCAAAGAGCAGCAGATTGCATACGATCCCGACGACGCCGGCGAGCTTGCCGACGGCGGTGCGCACGGCGGGATTTGTTGTCTCCTCTGTATTCCCGATCAATGTGCGCAACAAAAAATCCGTCATCCGTTATGCCTCGTCGTCTTCATATCTGAGTGTCAGGGTCCGTAAGTCCCTTGCCGTGACCGTGCGCGGAAAGATCTTTTTTACCGCGGGGAAAAATTCCGACGGGTTGGCCATCGAGGGCGAATAGTGCGTCAGCCACATCTCCTTCGGCTGCGCCTTCTTTGCGATCTGCGCGGCCTCCGACATCATCATGTGCATGTGCTCTTTGGCCTTTGCTTTCTTTTCTTCCTCGCCGTACATCCCTTCGCAGATAAAAAGATCCGCCCCCTTCGCGTTTTCCGTGATGGAATCGCAGGGCCTCGTGTCCGTCGTGTAGGTGATGCGCAGTCCCTTCCTGGGCTTTCCGAGCACCATGTCGGGTGTAAAGGAACGTCCTTCTGTGTCCGTCACCGTCTCTCCCTTCTGGAGTCTGTTCCACAGCCGCTGCTCAATGCCGAGCGCCCTCGCGGCATCCACGTCAAAGCGTCCGATGCGCGCAAGATCAAAACGATATCCGTAGCAGGTCATGTTGTGCCGCACCTTAAATGCTGTCACGGCCAGCAGCGGCATGATCTCCTTATCCATCATGATCGTTTCCTGCGCATCTGTAAGCTCATGAAAATGTAACTCAAAAGGAAGGCGCGGCGTGATGACGGTGAGCGACTCCACGACTCTTTTGAGCCCCTTTGGTCCGATCATCAAAACGGGCTCCGTGCGGTCGGCGTTGCCCATCGACAGCAGCATGCCGGGCAGACCGGAAATATGATCCGCGTGAAAATGCGTGATACAGATAACAGCGATCTGTGCGGGAGACCAGCCGCGTTTTTTCATCGCGATCTGTGTGGCCTCGCCGCAGTCTGTCAGGATCGCCGACCCGTGATAGCGCAGCATCAGCGAGGTCAGAAAACGGTTCGGCAGAGGCATCATTCCGCCCGTGCCGAGCAGACATACATCAATCATGAAACATCCTCTTTCAATTCTTTTTTCCGGTAGATGACGGCATCCTCCGCCGGCCCGGTATAATAACGCGGACGGATTCCCTCGTTTTCAAATCCGAGCGCTTCATACAGCATACGCGCCGCCGTGTTGGAAATCCGGACCTCCAGTGTATATTCCGATGCATCGTGTTGTTCATACGCAAGGCGCATGGCCTCTTCGATCAGCGCGCGCGCGATCCCCTGCCCGCGGTACGCGGGTTCCACGCAGATATTGTCGATACTGCCCTCGCCCGCGACGGTTGTGAGCACGATATATCCCGCAATCGCGGATGCGTCTTCCGTATCCTTCCTATCTTCCGTTGTCCCGGATATCGGCCGCGCGCTCCCGCGTGCCACAAGAAAAACGGTGTCGGGATGCACGGACGCGTCGAAGAGCACCCGGTACGACCAGGGATCCCCGGGAAAGCATGCTTTTTCGATTGTTTCGATCACCGCCAGATCCTCTTCCCGAACCGGACGGATTCCGGTGATCTCCCCCTCTTTGACGGTCATGTTGTTTCTTTTTCTTTTTTTTCTCTCATGCGTTCCGCCTGGCTCTTGCGCAGATAGTCCGGCGCAAAATCCCTTGCGTTTGTCACGCGCCCCTCGTCCGCATACAAAAAGGCCAGCGCGCACACGCTCTCCGCGCTCTGAAGGTCCATGTGAAAGGGCACGATCCGGAACGGCGTTTTGCAATGTGTGCGGATCAGCTCCTCATACACCGGCACGCCGTCCCCGAGAAACTGCATCCTGAAAAGACGCCCGTCCGCGCTCCTTGCGGATGCTGCCTGTTGTCCGCACAGATCCAGATATTCCTTTACGTCATACGCACCCGCCGGTACGACCTCGCGCATTCCGTTTTCTTCAAACACATACGCCGCGGCATATACCTGAGTGCGCCTCGCATCCATCATCGGACACACAAGGCCGTCCGCGCCCTCCATCCGGTACGCGATCGCTGCAAGCGTCGGCACGGCGATCAACGGCTTATCCTGTGCAAAGGCAAGTCCCTTTGCGCACGAGGCGCCGATCCTCAGCCCCGTAAAAGAACCCGGTCCCGAAGTCACCGCAATATAATCCGCTTCTTCGATCCCGACACGCGAAAGATGACACATCGCATCCAGCATCGGCATCAGCGTCTCCGAATGCGTCAGTCCCGACTGCAGGCGGAAGCCCGCGATGAGCCGGGGGTTTTGCCCGTCCTCTCTTTTAGCAAGTGCGCAGGACGCAACGGGACCCGAAGTGTCGATGCCCAGAATCGTGCATGCTGTTTTTTTCGTTCCCTTATCCGTCATGGGATGTCCGTTCCGTCCACCGTGATTTTTCGCACATCGGGATCCGCGTTTTCCGTGCGGTCGATCCGGATGCGCACCGCAGACGGTGGCAACAGTTCTTCGATCAGCTCCGCCCATTCGATGAGCACAACGCCATCTCCCTCGATGTATTCGTCAAAGCCCGTCTCGTCCATCTCCGAACCGTCGCCGATCCGGTATACATCAAAATGATAAAAGGGAAGCCTTCCTTCGTCATATACCTGCAGGATCGTAAATGTCGGACTGCTGACGATGCCTTCGATGCCGAGACCTCTTGCCACGCCCCTGGCAAAGACGCTTTTGCCCGCGCCCAGATCTCCCGTAAGCGCAAACACGGTCCCTGCCCGCGCGGCGGCGCCGGCCCTTTTTCCCAGTGCAAAGGTTTCTTCTTCGTTTTTTGTCACGTATTCCATCTTATTCGAGATCGAGATCCTTTTCCATTCGATGCACGGACAGCCACCAGAATACGGCACTCTCCGCAATCGTCATGACCAGTGCGAGGACGGATGTCATGAGCATCATGCCGAGACCCTGCTGCACCGAGGTCATGTCTTTTCCGATCATCGATACGACAGAGGTCACCTGGTTGATCATGCCGACCGCGAAATTCAGCGCAAAATACATGACGATCGCGCCGATGACGCGGTGCTTTTTAAAGAGCTGTCCGAGCGTCACCGCACAGTTGAGACGGATGACGCTTGCAAAGGGTGAGACCAGAAACGTGATGAGCGCAACGATCATCATACCGTTTACCGTTCCCTGTGCGCCGGAAAACAGATAGCGCATCTCCCTGGTCAGCATGTCGATGGCGGATCGGAACAGGCTGCTCAGATCCGTGATATTGCTGACCACAATCATGACGCACAGATAGTCCACGAGATAAAAGAGAAGGATCCAGACTCCGCTCACAATCACATGCGACGCAAAGAACTGATTCTTTGTCACCGGCAGCGAGTGATAGAGATATCCCTGGTCGCTGAAGGACTCCCTGTAAAACCGCACCGGCATGATGATGGTCATCACCGTATTGGCGGCAACCATATAGATCACATACAGCACCAGAAAGATCACGATAAAGATGCGGACGATCGTCGGCGCCGTAAAACGCATGGTGCTCTCGCTCATCAATACCCTGACCTGCAGTGCGGCAATCAGTGTCAGTACAATTGCGACACCCGCCATGATCAGGGGGATGCGCCAGCTGTTACGAATCTGCTGTACCAGTATTTTTCCAAACATGCTTGTCTCCCCCCTTACGCATACGGCATATTCATCTGCGGATGATAGGCATAGATCTCGCGGAACACTTCATCCACGCTCTTTCCGTTTTCTTTGCGGACCGCCTCCGCGCTGTTGTACAACGCGACCATCCCGTCCTTTAAAAAGAGCACGTCATCGAGCACCTGCTCGACATCGGCAATCAGATGCGTCGAGATGATGACGGTCGCCTGCGGATTGCGGTTCTGGATGATGGTATTGAGGATATAATCGCGTGTCGCGGGATCGACGCCGGCGATCGGCTCATCCAGCAGATAGAGCCAGGACTGACGGCTCATGACGAGGATCAGCTGCACCTTTTCGCGATTGCCCTTGGACAGTGTCTTGAATCTTTTTTTCGGATCGATGCCGAGGTCCGAGAGCATGCGCTGTGCGCGCGCCTCGTCAAAGTCCTCAAAAAAAGAACGAAACATCCGGCAGGCGTCATGAAACGTCATGTCACCGTCCAGAAAATTCCGATCCGGCAGATACGATACGACCCGCTTGGAATCGAGCCCGGGCTTTCGCCCGCCGATCAGGATCTCGCCCGCTGTGGGCTTGAGCAGTCCCGCCGCGAGCTTGATCAGCGTTGTTTTTCCCGATCCGTTGGGCCCTAAGAGCCCCAGAATCCGCCCCTGCGCCACCGCAAAGCTGATGCCCTGCAGCGCCGGCTGTGCGTCGTATACCTTGCGCAGCGTATGGCACTCCAGGATCGGCGGATATTCCTGCATATTCTGTTCCGTCATGCTTTCCCCCCTCTCACGAAAAACCTGCTCCGTAACCGCAAAGAACAGGTTCTTCTATTATAACATGATTTTACAATGCATGTGCGGAGGGGTAAAAGCAGACAAAAACGCGCACGTCAGCCCAGGACGTACACAAACATCACGATAAAATGGCAGATGCTGCCGCCCATGACGAAGAGATGAAAGATCTCGTGCGAGCCGAAATTCTTATGCCGCGCGTTAAACAGAGGCAGCTTCAGTGCGTAGACGACGCCGCCGATCGTATAGACGATGCCGCCGGCCAGAAGCCACAAAAAGGCCGCCGCGGGAAGCGTCCGGTAGAGCTCCCCGATGACGGGCACGCAAAACCAGCCGAGCGCGATATAGATAATGGAAGAAAACCATTTGGGGCAGGTCACCCAGCACATTTTTAACAGCATGCCGCCCAGCGCGACACTCCATACCGCAATGAACAGCGGCACACCGCTTGTGCGCGGCAGGACCAGCAGCGTCACCGGGGTATAGGTCCCCGCGATCAGCACAAAGATCATCATGTGATCGATCTTTCGAAAGATCCGGAGCGCCCTTCCCCGGAGATTGACCGAGTGGTAGGCTGTCGAGGCGCCGTAGAGCAGCATCATGCTAAAGATAAAGACCGCCATGGCCCATACCGCGGCATGACTCTTTCCCACCGCGCGGATGAGCAACGGCACCGACGCGATCTGCGCCATCAAAAGCGCGATAAAATGCGTCAGTGCACTGCCGGGTTCACGTATCGTAATATTCCATGGCATATTGTATACTCCTTTATGTGGTTTTTATTACTACATCATGCATATGCCTATATTACATCACGTGTCGCGGCTTGTCAAGAGGCGTAAAGACTTCCGCGCAAGGTGGTTGTCATGCCGTCCGGTGAGCATATGCAGCACCTCAGCAGGCGGCCTTCGCGCACCCCGGCGTTTTGTGATATGATAGATATATGCGACGACTTTTGACCAAACAGCTCCGCCCCGGCATGGTCCTCGGCGAGGCCATCTTCTCGATGGACAACGAGGAGCTCGTCATCCCCAAGGGATCGGTGCTGGACGAAAAACTGATTTCCAAGCTGCTCCTGCAGACCGCGATTGCCGTGCGCATCGAGGACGATGATATCACGGACGACACCGAGGAGCTCCTCGAAGAGGCGCACGCGGACGGCAGGGAGCCCTCCCATGCGGAAAAACTGCGCGCGACGCCCGAATTCAAACAGTTTCGCAGGGATTTCGAGGAGACCTTTTCCGATTTCGGCAACCGCATCAACGATGTCATCACCGGCAATGAGGACCTGCATCCGGAAGAGATCACCGAGCCCGTCATGAATCTGATCGACAGCACGACGGGGCCGAGCGGTCTCTTTGATATGCTGCATTCGCTGAGGCAATATTCGGACGAGACCTATGCGCACTCCGTCAATGTCGCGCTGATCGCCAATGCCATCGGGCAGTGGCTGAAACTCCCGGAAAAAGACCTCACGGTGCTGACACAGGCGGGTCTTTTGCATGACATCGGCAAGCTCGTCGTGCCGCAGGACATCATCGGCAAGCCGTCCAGGCTCACCGACGAGGAATACCGCACGATCCAGCAGCACGCGGCCAAGGGCTACGAGCTGGTCAGGGATAAAAAAATCGACCCCCGCATCAAGGCGGCGATCCTCATGCATCACGAGCGCTGCGACGGCACGGGTTATCCCGCCCATCTGCAGGCCGCCCGGATCGATCCCTTTGCCAAATACGTGGCGATTGCGGATGTCTATGACGCAATCACGTCCGCCAGGGTCTACCGCGGCCCTTTGTGCCCCTTTGTCGCGATCGAGCTGATGGAGAGCGAAGGCCTGCAAAAATACGACACGCAGGCGATCATGACCTTTTTGTCCAACGTCGTCAACGTCTATCTCTTTAACCGCGTGCGCTTAAACGACGGTTCCGAAGGAGATATCATCTATATCAACCGCGACCATTTTGCCAGGCCCACCGTCCGCATCGACGGGGAATATGTCGACCTCGTAAAAACGCCCGATCTGCATATCGAGACCATCATCTAAAGTATCAAAAAATCCCCCCTCGTTAAAACAGCTCCCGCCGCCGATATAAAAGGCAGTTCGGGAAGACTGTAGGGAAGACTGATTTCATCAAATCTGAAGAGGGGAGGGATCCGTTATGCCCGGAACATTGAGAAAAGCCACCACCATCAAGGCATTGATCAACCTGGTCAACACCGTTATCTTTGGCATTGCGTTCGGCGGCATCGCCCTGTCCCTGTTTTTCTTTGCGCCGGGACGGCTCGTGGGCGCCAGATGCACGGTTCTCATCGTCTCCTGCATCGTACTGCTGGTGACGTCCTCGCACTTTTCGCGCCGCAAAAGAATGTCGCTCAGACTGCCGCTGCTCCTGCTCGGCCTTGCCGGTGCCCTGTTCATCGTCTGGGGCAGTTACGTGGTCTCGTCGTACGTCCTCTTTGCAAAGGGCGGCCTGACCGCGCTGCAGACCGGTGCGCAGTTTGCGCTGTTCGGCATCCTGACCGTCGTCACCGCATCGTTTGCGAGAAAATAAAGATCACGCGTATTTGAGACGGAATTTTTGCAGTTCGCGCTCTTCTTCGACCTTCTCGATCTGTGCGCCGAGCGCACGGAGCTTGCCGGGAAAGTCTTCATAGCCGCGTTCCACATAATTGATATTGGAGACCGTCGAGATCCCTTCCGCCATGAGTCCGGCGATGACGAGGGCCGCGCCCGCACGCAGGTCCGGCGCCACGATCTGTGCCCCGGTGAGCTGCTCGCGTCCCGAGACGATCGCGGTCGAACCCTCGACCTTGATCACCGCTCCCATCTTGGTGAGCTCGTCGACGTATTTGAAACGGTTTTCAAAAATGGATTCCGTGACGATCGAGATGCCGCTCGCAAGCGACAGCGCCGTCGTGATCTGCGGCTGCAGATCGGTCGGAAAACCGGGATACGGCAGGGTCTTTACATGGGTCGCATTGAGACGCTTGGTCGCCGACACGCGCACCATGTCATCCGATTCGCGGATCTGGCAGCCGATTTCCGCCAGCTTGGCACTGATGGATTCAAGATGCTTGGGGATCACGTTTTTGATCGTGATATCGCCGTGCGTGGCGGCCGCCGCCATCATAAAGGTCCCCGCCTCGATCTGGTCGGGAATGATCGCGTAACGCGTGCCGTGCAGCTTCTGTACACCCTTGATGCGGATCACGTCGGTACCCGCGCCGCGGATGCTCGCTCCCATGCTGTTGAGGAAGTTGGCCAGATCGACGACATGCGGCTCTCTCGCCGCGTTTTCGATCGTCGTCTTTCCCT
Organism: Lachnospiraceae bacterium; assembly: GCA_017448245.1. GTDB lineage: Bacteria > Bacillota > Clostridia > Lachnospirales > Lachnospiraceae > Butyrivibrio. The sequence goes on from JAFSLV010000028.1 coordinate 12,457, forward strand.
CCGCCATCGCGGCCGCCATCATGACATTGATCGTGGCGCCGACCGACACGACGTCGAGATAGATATGTGCGCCCGAGAGCCGGTCCGCCCGTGCGGTAAAAATGCCGTGATTGATATCGACATCCGCTCCCAGTGCGGAAAATCCCTTGATATGCTGGTCGATCGGGCGCAGACCGATATTGCATCCGCCGGGAAGCGGGACGCCCGCACTCTTGTACTTGCCCAGCAGTGCGCCGATCAGATAATAGGACGCCCGGATCTTTTTGATCGACTCGTTTTCGATGGAATGGTTTCTGGCCCGCGCGGCGTTGATCTTGACGGTATTGGTGCCGGTCCTTACCACCGTCACGCCGATCGATTCGATGGCCTGCATGAGTACCTGCGTATCACGCACATCCGGCACGTTTTCGATCTCGACTGTCTCATCCGTCATCACGGAAGCCGCCAGAATCGGCAGCGCCGCGTTTTTGGCTCCGCCGATCGTGACTTCCCCCGACAGCGGCACGCCCCCTTTGATCACATACTGTTCCATATTCACTATATCTATCCTCTTCCCCGTTTTTTTATCAATATCTTGTGATTTTTATGATAACAAATGTACGTTATTTTGTCAATCCGGGCCTCCGGGCCGCTACCATTCGATGATATCGAGCGGATTGACCGCCTGCCCGCCGATGCGGATCTCAAAGTGCACGTGCGGTCCCGTGGAATCGCCGGTCGAACCGGACAATCCGATACGGTCGAGCTGGTTGACATAGTCGCCCACGCTCACGAGCACGCGCGACATATGCGCGTAGCGCGTCTCCCTGCCGTCCGGATGCCGGATATATACCGCGTATCCGTAGCCGCCCAGCCATCCGGCCTGCGTAACCACGCCGCCGCAGGAAGCAAAGATCGAGGTACCCGTCGGGCATCCCCAGTCGACACCCGCATGGAACGCCCCCGCGCGTCCGTACAGCACGCGGTATCCGAAGCCCGAGGTCAGTACGCCTCCCGAGATCGGTTTGACATAGGTCGGACGCACCTTGGTGCCGCGCTCGACGATCATCGCCACCGCTTCCCGGTCGACCTCTTCCTTGATGATCTCCCGGTTGATCACCGTGCCGTCCGCGTAGGTCGTCAGCGCGATGATCCTGCGATGTCCCGTCACCCCCTGCCGCAGGACCCTCGTTTCATCCTGATACCAGTCGTCGTTGTCGACATACTCGGTCGGCAGGTTAAAATTTTCCTCGACATATTCTTCCAGTGTATAGGTCACCGAAAGCAGGGGCTCCGGTACCGTCACGATCAGCTCGTCCTGCGGACGGATCGTCGGATTGGCTCCGGTCAGCATCGGATTCATCGCGACCAGATCCTCGACCGTGAGATCAAAATTGTCGGCGATGACGGAGAGCGTATCCCCGCGCACCACCTCGTAGATCTTGTTGGTCTCCGTATCCTTGGTCACCTCGCTGATCGCCTGATCGACGGGGGTGAGTTCCTCCGCCGGCAGCCAGCTCTCGACGATCTCCACCTTGTCGGTGAGATTGATCGAGGTCAGACCCAGATCAAACGCCTCAAAATCCAGTTCCTCCGGCGAAGGCTCAGCCGCGTTAAAGGTCTCCTGCATCGCCGCGTCAAATCCCGCACGCATCAGCCCTTCGCCGAGTTCTTCCATTGCGTGCTCCCGTTCCACGATCGAGGCGGTCAGCACGTTGATCTCCCGCGTGGGATCCGGTGACAGCGCGACCGCGTATTCATCCTCCTCGTCGATCCTGCGCTTGGAGGCAAAGACGAGCTCGTATACCTCGTCCATCGACGCGAGGTTGACCGCGTATTCGTTGATCTTGACGGTATAGGAGCGGTTGAGCGTCGCCCTTCTTGCGTCCGTCAGCGCCTGCGTCATCCGTGCGATGACCTGGTCCTCGTCGTCGACCTTGCCGAACACCGCGTAGCGGCTTTCGACGTACAGCGTCGCATCCGCCAGAATCATGTCCGTCGATTCCATCGACAGGTTGCGCCTGGCTTCCTGCAGGCAGTCGCGCACCTGCGCGCGCGTCTCGAGTGCGCCGACCTCGACATCATTGAGCCGGACCACATAATAATTGTCGTCCGCATTGGTGACCGGCGTATAAGAGGGCATCGCCAGCAGCCAGATCACTGCGGCCGCGCCCACACCCACGATAAAACTCAGTAAAAAACGCTTCGAAGACATGCCTAAAACGTGATCCCCAGAAACAGCAGAATCGAAACGATCAGATTGGCAATGAGTCCGACAAGGATGATGATGGAAAGTGCGCTCTTGTCTTTTTCGTTACTCTCCTCTACCGCCTTTTCCACCTTGTTGATCCGCTCGTTTAAGAGTTTCATCTGCTGCGTCAGCGTATCCGTCTGACGCTTCAGACTGTCATCAAAATCTTCCGACTGTCTCTTCTGTACATTTTTCAGTTCCGTTGTCTGTTTCTTCTGTTCGTCACGGATGACCGCCTCGACATTGCGGTAGATGCGCACGCCCGTCTCGTGCGTGTGTCCCGACATATGCTCGTCGACATGGTCGAGCTTGTCGTGGAGCGTCGCGATCGCTTCCATGTTGCGGTCCGCCTGGTCCTTTAAGACATTGGTCTGGTCGCGCATGAGCCGCACCTGTTCCTGATAGTGCTCGCTCTGCTGCTTTAAGCGCTCGCTCTCGATCCTGAGCCGCTCGGTCTCCGCGGCCTCCGCCTTCTGGTTGGCCTTGATCAGTTCGGATGCAAGTGTTCTTTCCGATGCGTTGTCATGCATTGTGTCCATCTGCGTCCTTCTCCTCGTCGTTTACGATCATCTTCTGGATCTCGTTGTTCAATTCCATCATGCGCAGGTCCAGCTCCGATACCATGCGTGCGCATTCCTTCAGTTCCGTGCCGATATGCTCCGGTGCCCTGCCTTCAAATTTGTACCGGATCTTATGCTCCAGCGACGCCCAGAAATCCATGGCGACGGTCCGGATCTGCAATTCGATCCTGGCATCGATGATTTTGTCGGACAGATACACCGGTACCGCGATCACCATGTGATACGAGCGGTATCCCGTTTCCTTCGGCTCCGTGATATAATCCTTGACCGCGATCACCTTGATGTCCGACTGGTTACTCACCATCTCCGCGATCTTGTAGATGTCCGAAGCAAACGAGCAGATGATACGGAAGCCCGCGATGTCATTGACATATCTGACCATGTTTTCGATGGTCGCTTCGTATCCGTGCCGTTTGAGCTTTTTGACGATCGACTCCGGACTCTTCAGTCTTCCCTTTGTATGCTCGATCGGGTTGTAGCGGTGGACCTGCTGGAACTCGTCGATCAGGATATCGATTTTGGTGCTGATCTGCTTCAAAGCCGCGCTGTACACCAGCGTGACTTCTTCCCAGGTACGCAGATCCGATTCGCTTCCGACTTTTAATTCCACCGTACTCTACTCCGCCCCGACCGTCAGGCTGTCGTACTTTGTCCAGAACGAAGGGTTCATGGACATGGCACATCTCTTCTTCGGGGACAACTTGTTATAGTTTCTGCCGTAACGGAATCCCGCGTAACGGCAGGCGCACTGCAGTAAAAAGTACGGGATCTTTCCCGACTGTCTGACGCCTCTGAGCGTCTTTACCGTTTCTTTGACGTAACGCTTTCCTTCCTTTTCGGGAGGAACGCCGGCAAAGACTTCGGCGCGGATCGCCTGCGATGCCCCGTTGTCAAAGGAGCGCTTGAACTGCATCCGCAGATTGTAGCGGTGTGCGTGTGTCACGCAGGCCGCCGCCTGGTAAAAGGTCGCATATCCCGCACGCAGTGCCCTTGCGGCATAGACCATATCCTCGTTAAAAATCGCCGGCGCCTCAAATCCGCCGAGCTCCTCAAACACGTCCTTGCGGTACATCGCGCAGACATTGGAGCAAAAAAACGCTTTGATGCCGAGGCGCTCCGTATCCGCAATCGTCTTTTTGCAGGACTGTGCGGGATAATTGAAGCGGCGCGCGCATTTCTCCGCCACGGAGTCGGTCAGACCCGTGAGCTGTCTCGCATAGGCGGCCGCCACCTGCGCATCCTCAAAGGCCTCGATCAGACGCTCCGTCATATGGTCATCCGCGGGCACGGCATCCTGCGTCATCATGAGAAACGCCTCCGCCCCCTCTTCCATCAGCGACACGCCTTTGTTTCTCGTCGCCGCGTGATCGTACTCCGTTTTGGTGACGGCAAAGGTCCTGATCTTTTCCGCGTCGCGCGCACGGTATGTTTCGGAAAGCGCCTTTTCGTCTCCCGGCGCGTCCAGCGTCAGCATCAGCAGAATATGCCGCGGCGTTGCCACCTGCCTCAGCAGCGACTTTAAAATCTCGTCCAGTTTTTCATCCGGATGATAGACCGGTATGATCACGTCAAAAATCATCGTTACTGCATGTAAGGATAGGTGCGGTCCCTGACCGTGTCACTGATCTGCTGCGCCTGCGGCGTCAGCTGGTAATTTTCCACGCCGTAGAGCGCCAGGTGCAGCCAGACCACATTGGAGGCCAGATCCGTCGCGATGATGGAGGAGCCCGCATAGGACTCACGGATCATCCCGAAGGAGAGCATCTCCTTCTGCGGAAAGCCCGCCTGTCCGACGAGATTGTACTTGCCGATATCGGAGACGAGCCGGATGATCTCCGCAAGATCCATCGATGTATAGACCTCCGGAAACACGCTGTCGGCAATGGCCGTCAGCTGCGGGATCGACGCGGTCTTTGCCTTGTCAAAGACCGCCTGTAAAACCTCCCTCTGGTGCTGCGACCTCGTCAGGTCATCCCCCGAAAGGTAGCGCACACGGCAGTAGGCCGTTGCCTGCAGGCCGTTGAGGTGCTGGTAGCCGCCCTGCGTGAGCGGGATGTAATGCTGTCCCGGAATCACGTCCTCGATCGTGGGCAGGTTGTAAAATTCCTGCGCCATCGTGATCTGGTAGTTATTTAAATGTAAGTACGCCTCCTCCGACACGTCGATATCGATGCCGCCGAGGGCGTCAATCACGTCGGTCAGCCCCTTGAATCCGATCGTCACAAAGTCCGTGATGTTCAGATCGAGATTGCGGTTCAGGGCATTGATTGCCTTTTCGGGACCTCCGAGCGAATACGCCGCCGTGATCTTTCCGTAATCACCGTCGCACAGATCCATGTAGGTATCACGGTAGACACTGCACAGACGGATGTCGCCGGTCGTCTTGTTGACCGAGGCGATGATGATGACGTCGGAGAGGGTCGCGCGGTCGAGCTGTTCCTGCCTCGAGTCCACACCAAAGAGCGCGAAGGTATGGTAATTCTGCAGCGTCTCGTTGTTGAGGACGCCCTCGTTCATCTGCGACCGCAGTTTCGTATCGTCCAGATCGATCCTGCCCATCTTACTCACGGGCATGGCCACCGTGCGCAGCACAATGCCCAAAACAAGCACAAGTACCAGCTCCGTACACAGAATGATGATGTTCCGCTTTCTGTGCGCGGCCTTCCCCTTCTTCTTCTTTTTAACGGCCATGACTTCCCCTCTAAATGTTACGATTTTTTTACGCTTTCAAAAGCCTACTATGTTATATCATACTACCCTGCATAATTCAAGAGAGGCAACCGTGTGTTCCGAACATGCATTCAGTATGCGTTTTTGCTGATGAAGCCGTGGAAAATCGTCGAAAACAAAATCCGCAGATCAAAGCCGTACGTCCAGTTCTCGATATAGTAAATGTCATATTCGATGCGCTTGCGGATCGATGTGTCGCCGCGGTAGCCGTTGACCTGCGCCCAGCCGGTGATGCCGGGGCGCACCTGATGCTTGATCATGTAACGGGGGATCTGTTCTTTGAATTTTTCGACGAACTGCGGCCGCTCGGGTCTCGGACCCACCAGCGACATCTTCCCCGCCAGCACATTGAAAAACTGCGGCATCTCGTCGATCGACGTCGCACGCAGAAACCGTCCGATCCCGGTGACCCTCGGATCGTTTCTCGTCGTCCACGCCTTTTTCTCCTCGCCCTCCTCCTGCACCTGCATCGTGCGGAATTTGTACATCATGAAGGGCTTGCCGTGGAGACCGACCCGCTCCTGTTTAAAGATCACCGGTCCCTTGCCTGACAGACGCACGGCGATCACGGCAAAGAGCATCGCCGGCGAAAACAGGATGATCGCGAGGATCGCGCCGATGATGTCCGTCAGCCGCTTCACGAGCCGGTTAAAGAATCCCGTCAGCGGCACATAGCGGATGCTGATGACGGGCAGTCCCTGCACGTCCTCCGTGTACGGATTGCTCGGAATGAGCGACGTATAATCCGGGATAAACTTGGTATGCACGCCCGACTTTTCGCAGATGGCGACAAATTCCTCGAGCCGGTCGTAATGATCGAGTGACAGCGTGATGATGATCTCGTCGTAGCGGTTGTCCTCCAGCTGCTGTTCCAGCTCTTCGAGCCTGCCTACGACCTGTATCCCGCGGTACTTTGTGCCGAGCGGTACATAGTCGTCGAGCACGCCGTTGATGACATATCCCCACTCGGGATTGTCATGGACACGCGCGATGTAATTTTCCGCGGATCTCGAGTAACCGATCAGCAGCACATGCTTGAGATTGCGGTCGCGCTTGCGCATGGCGCGCAGCACCTTGCGCACGAGCCACCGGAAGATCACGGAAAACAGGATGTTGAGGACGAAAAAGATAAAGATCATCGCCCGCGAAAAGTCGGGCTGCTTGATGACGTAGAGTACGACAAAGAATCCGATGAGTCCGGCCACATTGGCCTTGAACACACCGAAGAATTCATGGCGGAAACGCGTCACGCGCCTGGGCGTATAGAGGGCGTTGAAAAAATAGAGCGCCAGATACGACGGCACCAGATAATAAAGCGCGCTGAAATAATACCACATCGGAAACGCCGTTCCGATGACCGGGCGCCAGACGGTAAAGACCGATTCAAACCGGATCCACCATGCCAGCATATAGGCCGCGGCGACCAGTACGCCGTCCAGCACGATATGCAGGATATTCAGATACCGTTGATTATCACGTATCATACGTCTTTCGACTCACACCTTCCCGGGTTCAACCCGTCACGCGGCGGATGCAGTTGGCCAGAAGCTCCGCCTCAAAGAGCAGATGTCTGCGGATGTTTTCTTTCGTCGTCACGGGCCGCGGAAACGTGCTGTGCCTGACCTTGGCGGCACCCTCTTTCACCCCTGCCAGATAGTCCTTGAAAAATCCCTTCCTTGCATAGAAGACCATCTTGGTAAAAAATCCCGCCACCAGAAGCGGCATATTGAGCACGATGATCCAGACCGGCCAGTTTTTGTAGATGACATAGATCGTATTGGCCGTGGTGAGCCTTGTCTTGAACGCGTTGTAACGGCTTCCGCTTGCGGCGGATGCCTTGTGATAGACAACGGCATCCGGCTCGTAAAAATTGTAATAACCCTTGCGCTGCGCACGCAGCCCGATGTCCACATCCTCCAGATAGGCAAAATGCTGCTCGTCGAAAAGTCCCAGTTCCAAAAGGATCCTGCGGTCATAGATCGCCGCACCGCCACAGGCACTCGAGATGCGGGCCCTCGTGATATAGTCCGTGCGCGGCTTGTCCCTGCCCGGAGAAAAGGCCCAGCCGAGCGCGCTGAAGACATCGCCGCAATCGTCGATGATGCCGGGATCGTCCATCTGCAGCATGAGACCGGACACGGAAAATGTCTTTTTCTTTTTGCGCATGGCCAGATACAGATCCTGGACAAAATCCTTGTCGGCCGAAGTGTCGTTATTGAGCAGGATGACGTAACGCGTCTGTGCCCTTTTGATTCCCGCGTTGACCGCGGCGGCAAAGCCCTTGTTTTCCGGCAGCTGTACCAGTTCGATCAGACCCTTTTCCTCCTGTTCGATCAGATAGGCAAGGGAGCCGTCCGTCGACGCGTCATCGACGACGATGATCTTTGCCTTCATCGTCTGGATCCTCATCGCGTCCAGACAGTCCCTGATATAGGCCTCCCCGTTATGATTGGGAATGATCACGGTCACCTTCGTTTCCATCTGTGTCCTCCTCCGGTTGATTCTCCTCTTCGTCGCGTCCCCTGTCTTCCTTATCTTCTTCGCCGTCCCCCGGTACCACAAACTGCGGATCATACAGGATCCGGTAACCCGCTTCGCGCACCGACCTGCAAAAAGAAAGCGAATCCTCGATGATGCCGCGCGCTGTGCCGTCTGCTGCCGTGCGGTCTTCGGTCACCGCCGCATAGAGTGTCAGCAGCTCGTCGCGCACCCTGACCGCACGCAGATCCACCGCGTCCGCTTCCTGCACGAGCACCGCAGGATGCTGGTATCCGCCGCTTTCGTTTGCGCCGGTGCCTTCATAAAACACATGACCCTCTTCGTCCATGCATCCGCCGACGGTGACACCCCGCCGGTCACGGATGCAACCGCCGATGACGCCGACATCCTTTCTTGCCTCAAACAGATCCGGATGGTAGACCGTGCGGTAAAACCCCAGATGCGGCAGGGGTTCCACCGTGACCTCCATCCCGTAGTCCTTCAGTACGTCACGGATCGCACGCTGTGCAGCCCCGAAGGCATAATTCTTGTGTGCGGGATCCTGTGCCGTCGAGAGCGCGTGCGCACGCCAGTGGTAGAGCACTCTTCCGGTATGGACGATCCTTTTTTGCACCTCGTTTCGCGTCCTTGCGCGGCCGTCTTTTCCGTCCGGCCATATTGCCATACAGGCTATCCGCAGGAACAGATCGTGATCCTGCGAACCGTCGTAGGCGGAACGCATCATCAGATTTCTGAAGAGATCCGCCCGCACCGCCGCCGGATGGCAGATATAGTTATTGGAAAGGAGCTTTTCAAAATCAAACGCACCCTTGTAATGCGGCTCGAAAAACCGGCGCTCCTTCCCTTCCGCGTCTTCGAATTTGTCCTCGTCGCCGTAGACAAGAAAAGGCGGTGTCTCCTGTGCCATCACCGCACAGGCCATCTCATAGAGCGCGTCGGGCGTCAGCAGATCGTCATGGTCGAGAAACAAAAGATAATCTCCCGTCGCGATCAGCGCCGCCTCATTGGTGTTGGCGGCAATGCCCCTGTTTTGTGACAGCTGCAGATAACGCACCCGCGAGTCATGGGCCTCTCCCGCCGTCTCCCTGACGCGTGCGCCGGCCGGTGACGCGTCCGCAATGATCAGCTCCCACGCACCGTAGGTCTGGCGCTTGACGGAGTCGATCATCTCCGCCAGAAACGTGCGGTCCGTTTTATAGGCCGGCACCAGAACGGAAAAGTGCGGCAGGCTGCTTTCTCCCGCTTCCATCACGAGCCGGGAAAAAGAAGCGCGCTGCTCCTTCAGCGCTTCCGGTGTACAGGGCTCGTAGTGATACGGAATGCGGTTGAGCATCATCCGCTCTCTCGCCGCCGAGATCGCACCGGCAATGCCGTTCCTTCTGGCATAGGAAACGGTTTTCCTGATATCATCCAAAAAGCTCATTCCGTCATTGTCCCGAAAAACCGTCTTGTGCTATAATGCTCTTCATGAACAAAACCATGCATCTGACACATGCCGCCGTCATCGCGGCCTTATATGTCGTACTCACCTACTTTGCGGCGGGATTTGACCTCGCTTCCGGTGCCGTCCAGTGCCGGTTCTCGGAGGCGCTTACGGTCCTTCCCTTCTTTACGCCCGCGGCCGTTCCGGGTGTCACGATCGGCTGTCTCATCGCCAATATCGTCGTCGGCTCTCCGTTGCCGGATGTCCTCTTCGGAACGCTCGCGACGCTCCTTGGCGCGCTGGGCACGTATGCGCTGCGCAAAAGACGCTTTCTGTGTTCCGTACCGCCCGTGCTCTCCAACGCGCTGATCATTCCCTTTGTGCTGCGGTACGCCTACGGCATACCGGATGCGCATCTGTGGCTCGTGCTGACGGTCGGTGCGGGAGAGGTCATTGCGTGCTGCTTCTTCGGTCAGCTCCTGATCTCCGCACTGTTGCCCGTGCGGGGGCGCGTCTTTCAGGGGATATAATCACACCCGCGGCCTTGCCGCTGCGGCTGACAATTACACCTTTCCCTGCTTTTTCAGGAGATCTTTTCATCCGTCAACAGTGTATACGCCTCATGGTACCTGACAACGGTCTGTGCGATCACATCCTCCGGCAGACGGTAGTCGCAGTCGGGATGCGCCTTGAGATAATCGCGCACATACTGCTTGTCAAAGGAAGGCTGCGCGCCTCCCGGCGCATAACCCGCAAGGGGCCAGAAGCGCGAAGAATCGGGCGTGAGCATCTCGTCGCCGAGCACGACCCTTCCTTCCTTGTCGATACCGAATTCCAATTTCGTATCCGCGATGATGATTCCCTTTTTCAGTGCGTAAGCCGCGCACTTTTCATACAGCGCGATCGTGCAGTCCCTGATATGTGCGGCATACTCCGCGCCCTTGCCGGGAAAGGCTCTTTCGAGTACCGCAACGCTTTTTTCAAAATCGATATTCTCGTCATGCCCGCCCAGCTCCGCCTTGGTGGACGGTGTATAGACCGCCTCCGGCAGACGGTCGCTTTCTTTGAGCCCCTCCGGCAGACGGATGCCGCAGACCGTGCCGTCCTTTTGGTAGGACGCCCAGCCGCTTCCCGTGATGTAGCCGCGCACGATGCACTCGACCGGCAGCATCGTCAGCTTCCTGCACAGCATGCTGCGTCCCTCAAAGTACTCCGTCCGGAAAAACTCCGGCATGTCCTGCGTATCCGTGCTGATCATGTGATTGGGCAACACGTCTTTGGTAAAATCAAACCAGAAACGGCTCATGCCGGTCAGTACCTTTCCCTTGTCCGGCACGTCGTTTTTCAAAATCACGTCAAAGGCGGAGATGCGGTCGGTCGCAACGATCACGAGCTGTTCCCCGATGTCGTAGATCTCCCGTACCTTTCCTTCCCTGACCGGTGTATATTCCCGCATGACGCATCCCCCTTTTTTTCTTATGCTTCCTTTTTGACGATCTCGCGGATCACATACTGCGGCGCGGCGTTCATGCTCACATAGATCCTGCCGATGTATTCGCCGATGAGTCCGAGCATCAGCATCAGCATCCCGCCGATGAAGAGCATCACCGACATCGTCGAGGACCAGCCGACCGGCTGGTCGGGATTGACAAACAGATGCTTGATGATCGTCCAGGCTCCGTAGATAAAACCGGCAAACGCAAAGAACGCACCGGTGAGCGTGGCGATTCTGAGCGGCTTGATCGAAAACGCGGTAAAGCCGTTCATCCACAGCGCCATGAGTTTTTTGAGCGTATAGCCGCTCGTGCCCGACGTGCGCTGTCTGTGATGCACCGTGACATTGACGATGTCGGTGGTCGCGCGCAGCAAAAGACCGATGACATACGGATAGGCATTTTCGTAACGCACCATCTCGTCGGCGATGAATCGTTTGACGGCAAAGTAACTCGAGATATAGAGCTCCTTCGGCTTGCCGAGCATCATGCGCGTCATCCGTTCGTTGACGGCGCTGCCGAAATTGCGAAAGCCCGTGTGCTGCTTTCTGTCATAACGCGCATAGACCGCGTCATGTCCCTTTTCGATCTCCGCAATCAACAGATCGCATTCGTCGGCGGGCGTCTGTCCGTCATCATCGAGGCAGATCACGATATCCCCGGAGACATGCCTGAGTCCCGCCATCAGTGCCGCATGCTGTCCGAAATTTCTTGCAAAAGAGATCCCCGTGATCTTTTCGTCTTGCTCCGAAAGCCTGCGGATCACGTCAAAGGTGTCATCGGGCGAGCCGTCACACACAAGGATCACTTCATGGGTGTAACGCTTAGCAAGCGCCTCCTGCCGCATTTTGTTTCCGATCTCTTCGATCACAAGCGGCAGGGTCTGCGCGGAACGGTAACACGGAATCACAAAACTGATCTTTTGCATCGTTGCTTTCTTCCAACTCCTTTCAGGCAATCAGCTCCCGCAGGGTGCGGATGACCGTCTCACGGTCTTCTCCGGACAGGCCGTAATACATCGGCAGTCTCAGCAGCCGTTCGCTTTCTCTTGTTGTATATACGTCCTCTCCCGCAAATCGCCCGTACTTTAATCCGGCCGGCGCCGAATGCAGGGGGATGTAGTGGGAGGCGGTCAGCACGCCCTTTTCCTTCATCCGCTCAAAGAGTGAGGTTCTCGTATCGAGGTCTCTGACCTTGATGTAATACATGTGCGCGTTGTGAACACATTCTTCCGGTACATGGGGCTGTTCGATCACGCCGTCAGCTGCCAGATCCGAAAGCGCCGCATCATACGCTTCCCACGTGCGCAGGCGGTCTTCGTTGATCTCATCCGCGACGGTGAGCTGCGCCCAGAGATAGGCGGCATTGAGTTCGCTCGGGAGAAAGGAATCGCCAAAGCTCTCCCAGGTGTATTTATCGACCTGTCCGCGCTTGTACTGCGAACGGTTGGTGCCCTTTTCGCGGATGATCTCCGCGCGCAGGATCATCGTCTCGTCGTTGATGAGGATCGCACCGCCCTCGCCCATCGAATAGTTTTTGGTTTCGTGGAAGGAATAACAGCCAAAGTCGCCGATCGTCCCCAGCGCCATTCCCCTGTAGGTCGACATCACGCCCTGCGCCGCGTCCTCGATCACCTTAAGCCCGTGCTTTTTTGCGATCGCAAGGATCGTGTCCATCTCACACGCGACCCCCGCATAGTGTACGACGCAGACGGCCTTTGTGTGCGGCGTGATCGCCGCCTCTATTTTTTGTTCGTCGATGTTCATCGTGTCGGGACGGATGTCGACAAAGACGGGCGTAGCTCCCGCGAGGATGACGCTGTTGGCCGTCGAGGAAAAGGTATAGGACGGCAGGATCACCTCGTCGCCTTTTTCGAAATCACAAAGAAGCATCGCCATGTCGAGCGCCGTCGACCCGGAGGTCGTCAGCAGCACCTTCTTTGCGCCAAACTTTTGCTCCATCCACTCGTTGCATTTTTTTGTAAAGACACCGTCGCCGCAGATCGTATGCGACGCGATGGCCTCCGCGATATACTGCTGTGCGCCCGGTCCCGCGGGCGGTACGTTAAATGGTATCATGTCTTCTTACTCCACCGTGACGGACTTGGCGAGATTTCTCGGATTGTCCACGTCGAGTCCCTTGGCGACGCTCACGTAGTATCCCATCAGCTGCAACGGGATGATCGCGAGCGATGCCGCAAAATGCGTGTCGGTCTTCGGTACGTAGACACAGAAATCGACCGTGTCCTCCGCGTCATACGAACCGTAGGCCGTCAGTCCCATCAGATACGCGCCGCGGCTCTTCACCTCGACCAGATTGCTTACCGTTTTTTCAAAGAGATGTCTCTGGGTCAGTACACCGATGACGAGAGTGCCGTCCTCGACGAGCGAGATCGTGCCGTGCTTGAGTTCTCCCGCCGCATAGGCCTCCGAATGGATGTAACTGATCTCCTTCATCTTGAGCGAACCCTCCATCGCGATTGCGTAATCGATGCCGCGTCCGATGAAAAAGATATCACGCGCGGAGGCATACTTGGTCGCAAACCACTGGATGCGTTCCTTATCGTCCAGGATCTTCTGGATCTGGTCGGGCAGCGCCTCGAGCGCCCCGATCATCTCCTGGTAACGCTCCGCGTTGAGTTTCTTTTGCGCACGCGCCGTCTCCATCGCGATGAGATAGCAGACGATGAGCTGTGCGGAAAAGGCCTTGGTCGTCGCAACGGAGATCTCGGGCCCCGCAAAGGTCTGCAGCACGATGTCCGCTTCCCTTGCGACACTCGAGCCGACGACGTTGACGATGCCGATGACCGGTACGTTTTTGTCCTTCGCGAGCCGCAGCGCGGCGAGCGTATCCGCCGTTTCTCCCGACTGCGAGATCACGATCACCATCGACCCTTCCGCGAGTTTCGGATCGCGGTAGCGGAATTCCGAGGCGAGGTCGACGTCGACCGGCGTGTTGGTCATGTCCTCGATCAGATACTTGGCGCAGCACGCCACGTGATAGGCGCTGCCGCAGCCCACGATATGAAAGCGCGTGACGACGCCGAGCTTTTTCCAGTCGAGTTTGGTCGTGCCGAATTTGATCTTGCCGTCATGCACATAGGCGGACAAGGTATCGCGCACGGCGGCCGGCTGCTCGTGGATCTCCTTGAGCATATAGTGCTCATAGCCCGCTTTTTCGGCGGCCTTTGCGTCCCACTTGATCTCGACCGTTTCCTTTTCCACCGTGTCGCGGTCGATATTGTAAAAGATGCACTCCTTTTCCGTCAGGCATGCCATCTCCATATCGCCGAGATAGACGACCTGTCTGGTATGCGCAAGAATCGCCGGCACGTCCGAAGCGACATACTGCCCGTCCTTTCCCCTGCCGACGATCAGCGGCGAGTCTTTCCTTGCGGCAAAGAGCTTGTCCGGATGATCCCGAAAGAGAATCGCAAAGGCAAAGGAACCGCGGATGCGCAGCATCGTGCGGGAGATCGCCTCGAGCGGCGTTCCCGTCTGCTTGTAATAATAATCGACGAGCTTGACGGCCGCTTCCGTATCGGTCTGTGAGCGGAAGGTGTAACCGGCCTTGGTGAGCTTTTGTTTGATGTCGAGATAATTGTCGATGACGCCGTTATGCACGAGGACAATGGAATGATCATCCGTCGCCTGCGGATGCGCATTGGTGATCGAGGGTTCGCCGTGCGTTGCCCATCTCGTATGTCCGACGCCGACGGTGCCGGGGAGTGCCCGTCCGTTATCCGTCTTTTCCTCGAGTTCCCTCAGTCTCCCCTTGGCCTTGACGACCTCGATCGAGAGCGTCTGCGTGGAATAGATCGCAAGCCCCGACGAGTCGTAGCCGCGGTATTCCAGTCTGGAAAGACCGTCCAGAAGAATCGGTCCCGCCTGTTCTTTTCCGATATAGCCAACGATTCCGCACATAACTCTTTTCCCCCTGTCACTCAGTCTGCGTATCCGCAAATTTGACGACGATGCGTCCGTCGATGATCTGTACCGATCCGTCCGCGGGATAGACCGGCATGTCCTTCACCCGTCTCAGGTGTTCATACCTGGTCGCGTCCCCGAGCGGCGGATCAAAGCCGCACCAGAGTGCGCAAAAATCCTTCCACGTGTAATAATTGATCAGCTCTTTCGCCGAGTGCGGATACGGAAATGTCTGTATCACCGAAAACTGGTCATAGACGGGCAGCACGTCCCCGTCCTTGTCATACTCTCCGATATAGACGACCTCCATGTCCGGTGTATAGCCTTCCGTCGCCTGCACCCGTCCCGCAAGATTCTGAAAATAGGAGGCGGCCTCCGACTGCATGTAGGCGGCCCCCAGATAACACACGTTGGCATAGCGGGCCAGCAACAGGTCGAGCGCGATCAGCACGCACAGATAGGATGCGTAGAACAGATTGCGTGTATCCGTCAGCCGCTCGATCAGCGCCGCCACCAGGAAAAAGAACAGCACCTGCGTATGCATCATCAGCGAATGCACCTCGCTGACACCGGTGATCACAAAGATCAGATTGAAGCATAAGGGCGAGAGTGCGAGCATCACGACAAACCACACGACACGCGCACCTCCCTCTCTCTTGACGATCTCGATCACGCGCCCCGCGCATACGATCGCGATGAGGAGTGCCGCATAGAAAAAGATCCGCATCCTTGCCGGATACATCTCATGGCTCGCCACGCCGGACGGCTTAAAAAAGAGCACGTACGCGTCAACGATCCTTGCGAGATATCCGGGCAGCGTCGTCGCGCCAAAGGTACGCATCCCGCGGTAATCGACCATCTGCGCGTGCATGGCGGAAAGAACGGCCCTGTTGATGATCAGATACAGGACGAGCGAGGCGACGATCAGCAGCAGCATCCTGCCGACATACCACACAAAGCGCCGGTTCTGGAAATCCTCCGTGTCCGTCAGATAGAGGATGCCGAGGATCAGCACGATCGCGACCGCAAAGGTCAGATAGGCCTGGTAGATCGCGATGCCGCAGGTCACAAAGACGATGCCGCAGGCCACAAAGGGCAGATCGCTCCTGCGTTCAAAGAGATAGACGCCGGCCGTCACAAGAAGCAGCCCGAAAAAGTAATACGGCACCGTATACTGGTATGCCATGAGTCCCGTCACCGCGGGATACACGACGAGGATGCCGCTCACCGCGATCACCAGGAGCGTATCCTTGATACGGAAGAGCGCGGAGAAAAAACAGACCGTCAGCGCAAGAAACATAAAGCCGAGCGCGGAATTAAACAGCGGCAGGCTGAAAGCGCTCTTTCCGAAAACGGTCGTGAGCTTATACAGAATCCCGAGCGCCCAGCGTCCGGATGTATAGGTCCCCCCGACGTCAAACTGGTATACCGCATCGTCCATGATCGACACCTTGTGCAGGCAGATATAGCCGTGCGCGAGGATCGCAAAAAACAGTGTCGCGAGAAGTGCGGTCTTGTATTCTTTTTTCTTGAACAACTGGATATATGCCATGTCTCTTTATCTCCGGTATTTTCTGCACAGCGTTTCCACGGCTTCGATCACGTCGTCCGCGTCCCTGTCCTCCATCTTCGGGAAGAGAGGAATCGAGAGGATCGAATCATAGACGCGCTCCGCCACGGGACACAGTCCCCGCCCGTAACCGCGCCTTTGGTATTCCGGAAAATAATATACGGGCACGTAATGGATCTGGCTGTATATCCGCATGTCACGAAGCGCATGATAAAATTCCCCGCGCGTGCAGGAAAGCGCCTGCGTATCGAGCCGGATCACATAGAGATGTCTTGCGGCATCCGACCACGGGGCGCGCTTTTGCAAAAGGATTCCCCGCATACCGGAAAAGGCGGCATCGTATTTTGCGGCGATCTCTTTTCTGCGCGCGATGAAGCGGTCGATCTTTTGCATCTGGCTGATCAGAAGCGCCGCGTTGATGTCCGGCATCCGGTAGTTGTAGCCGAGCATCTGCTGCTCGTAATACCAGGGCTCTTCTTTTGCCTGCTCTGCGGTCATCTGTGTCATGCGCGACGCGTCATGCTCCATGCCGTGGGAGCGGAAGAGCTCCGCTCTGTATGCCCTTTCCCCGTCATCACACAGGAGGGCTCCGCCTTCGCCCGCGGTCACCGTTTTGACCGGATGAAAGGAAAAGCAGGTCAGGTCCGCATACGAACCGGTCATCCGCCCGCGGTGTTTCGATCCGATGGCGTGCGCGGCGTCCTCGATAAAGACGAGACGATGTGCGTCGCAGAGCGCGCGGATCGCATCCGCGTCGACGACCTCGCCCGCGTAGTCGACCGCAACGACCGCCCTCGTGCGCGGCGTGATCTTTTCCTCGATGCGCGCGGGATCGATGTTATACGTCTCTTCATCGATATCCGCAAAGACCGGCACGGCGCCCTCGTAGAGCGCACAGTTGGCACTCGCCATAAAGGTCAGCGGTGTCGTGATGACCTCGTCGCCCGCACCGATGCCTGCCGCACGGACCGCCGCATGGAGCGCCGCGGTTCCGCTGTTGAGCGCCACCGCATGCGCAGCCCCCGTGTAGTCGCAAAGCACACGCTCGAGCTCCGTGATCTTTGGTCCGCAGGTGACAAAATCCGAACGCAACACACCGGCCACCGCCGCGATGTCGTCCTCGTCAATCCATTGTTTTCCGTAAGGTAAGGGTGTGTCTCTCATTGCGGCAGTGTATATTTCTCCTTGTCTTCGACGCTGATCACGTCGCCCGTCTGTACCTCGATCGCCCTGATCTGCGTGTCGGCGATCAGTGTATGTCTGGTGCCGCGCGGCATCCGTACGACCGCGCCGGGCGAAACCCTGATTTCCTTATCATCGATCAGGGCTCTTCCCTGCCCCTCGATGATCGTCCATGTCTCGTCACGAAAGCTGTGACTGTGGTAATTCATTTTGTGTCCCGCGTTGAGCGTTACCTTGATCGTCATCGAGTGATCCCCGACATCGATCACCTGAAAGCTTCCCCAGGATTTTTCCGCATATCTTGCGGTATCGTCGAGCCGGTCGACATAGGGTTTGATAAAGGACGACTGATCCTTGTCCGACACGATCACGCCGTCGGGAGAAAGCGCGATCACGACGTCCTTTAAGCCCATGCACAGTACCGGCAGATCGAGATCGTTGATCACGTGGACATTTTCGCAGCGGTCACCGATCATCACGTTGCCGACGGTCTTCTCCGGCATCGCTTCGGTCAGCGTGTTCCATGTACCGAGATCCTTCCACGCGCCGTCATAACGGATGGTCAGAATGTCCGTTTCCTTTTCCGCCACCGCATAGTCAAAGCTGATCTTTGTCAGACTGTCATAGTGCGCAAGCAGATCCTCATACGATACACGGCCCGTCAGTTCCCCGGTGCGCTCCGTCAGATACCGCATCCGGAAAGCAAAGACGCCGCCGTTCCACAATGCGCCCTCTTTGATCAGCCGCGCGGCTTCTTTTTCCGTCGGCTTTTCGCAAAATGTCTTTCCCAGAATGTATCCGTACTTTTCGCTCGGATACGTCGGCTGTATGCCCATCACGGTCAACGCGGCGCTGCCCTCCGCCGCGGCCGCGCTCATCCTTTGCAATACTTCAAAATACGAATCGTCCACATACGGATCGACAGGACACACAATCACCGCCTCGTCCGCGCCGACCTCTCTTTTGTCGCGCAGATACGCACAGGCAAGGGCAATCGCGGGAAAGGTGTCCCTGCGGACGGGCTCCGCGCAGATATCGGCCGCGTCCCCGATCTGGTTCTTTAAGGCGGAGACCTGCGCGCGTCCGGTCGCGATGGTGATCTTTGCCGCGGGAGACGCCTTTTGGATGCTGCGGACCATGCGCTGCAGCATCGACTCGTAGGCGCCGTCTTCGCGCTTGAAGATCTGCAAAAACTGCTTGGAGCGGATGTCATTGGACAGCGGCCACAGACGTTTGCCTGAACCGCCGGACAATAAAACCACGTTCATCGGCTTCTCCTTCACGCGCGCACCTCTCCCTTTTCTTTTAACAAAAGGAAATCCTCATAGGCGAGCCGGATTCCGTCTTCGAGCTCCGTCTTGTAGGTCCATCCGAGGGATGCGGCCTTGGACACATCGAGGAGCTTGCGCGGCGTGCCGTTGGGCTTTGTCGTATCCCAAAGAATCTTTCCCTCATAGCCGACGATACCGGCGATCATCTCCGCAAGCGCCCGGATCGTGATCTCTTTTCCGGTACCGGCGTTGACCGTTTCGTTGCCGGAATAGCGGTTCATCAAAAAGACGGCAAGCTCCGCCAGATCATCGACATAGAGAAACTCCCTCAACGGCGAACCGTCGCCCCAGCAGGTGACGGACTCCTTCCCTTGTTCCTTTGCTTCGTGAAAACGGCGGATCAGCGCCGGCAGCACATGCGAATGCGCCGGATGATAATTGTCATTTTTGCCGTAGAGATTGGTCGGCATCACCGAGATATAGTCGGTGCCGTACTGGCGGTTTAAGTATTCGCAATACTTGAGGCCGGAGATCTTGGCGAGCGCATAGGCTTCGTTGGTCTCTTCGAGCGCGCTTGTCAGCAGGCAGTCCTCCTTCATCGGCTGCGGTGCCAGACGCGGATAGATGCAGCTCGAACCGAGAAACTCGAGTTTTTTGACACCGTTCACAAAGGCCGCGCGGATGACATTCATCTCGATCATCATGTTCTCGTACATAAAGTCCGCCAGCTGTGCGCTGTTGGCGCCGATCCCGCCGACCCTCGCCGCCGCAAGAAATACGTAGTCCGGTTTTTCTTCCGCGAAAAATAAGTCCACCTGCGATTGCACCGTCAGATCGAGCTGCGTGTGCGTGCGTCCGGTCAGCCGTGTATAGCCTTCCTTTTCCAGCTGCCTCCATATCGCACTGCCCACCATGCCGCGGTGACCCGCGACGTAGATTTTTGCATCCTTTTCCATCATACCGTGTGATTGATATATCCTTCCGTTGCGTTTTCCCTGTGCCGGATGACGCAGGGATTGCCGCTCACCACCGAGTGTGCGGGCACATCCTCCGTGACGCAGGCATTGGGCGCGATCAGCACGTCGTCTCCGATCGTGATACGTCCCAGTACCATCGCGCCGGTGCCGACCCAGACATTGTCACCGAGCACGGGCGATCCCTTTTTTTCTCCGCGCATGACGCGTCCCAGGGTACAGTTCTTGCTCAGGTTGCAGTTTTTCCCGATCACGCAGTCCTCTTCCACATTGATGCCGTGGCCGTGTCCGAGATAGAGGCCGTCGCCGATCCGGTCGGTCAGAATCGTCAACCCGTACTTTCTGTCAAAACGGATCTGGCGCAGCGCATACCATCTGCGGAGAAACCCTCCGGATACCCGTTGTCTTTTGCGTAAAAACCGGAGATACTGCAGCTCGTGACTGAAGAGCGTATGCTTCCATACGCCCGTATCCGTTCCGTATGCGCGGAAATGATCCGCCGCAAAGCCGCTCCTTGCCATCGCAGGATCCCTTCCTCTCAGACCGCTTCTCGCGCCGCTTTTTCGCGCTTTGCTTTTTTGCGGTCATGCGCTGCCATGATGCGGATGAGCTCCTCATAGCTCGTGGCCTGCGGATTCCATCCGAGTTTTTCTTTTGCCTTTGTCGGATCTCCCCAGAGATTGTCGACATCGGTCGGCCGCATCCACTGTGCGTTGACGGTGACGATCACGCGGCCCGTCGCGGCATCGATTCCTTTTTCGTCAGCGCCTTCGCCTTCCCAGCGGAGCGTGATTCCGTTTTCCTTAAAGGCACGCTCCGTAAAATCGCGCACCGTATGCTGCTCCCCGGTCGCAACGACATAATCGTCCGGCTCCTCCTGCTGCAGCATGAGCCACATGCACTCCACATAGTCTCTGGCATATCCCCAGTCGCGCCTGGAATCGAGATTGCCCAGCTCCAGTGTCTCCTGCAGCCCTTCCGCGATGCGCCCGGCAGCCAGCGTGATCTTTCTCGTGACAAAGGTCTCGCCCCTGCGCTCCGATTCGTGATTGAAGAGGATTCCGTTACAGGCATACATCCCGTAGGCCGCGCGGTATTCTTTGACGATCCAGAAGCCGTACTGCTTGGCGACAGCATAGGGACTGTAGGGATGAAAGGGCGTCTTTTCCGACTGCGGTACCTCCTCGACGCGTCCGTAGAGCTCCGAGGTCGAGGCCTGATAGACCTTGGTCTTTTTGGTGAGTCCGAGGATCCGCACCGCCTCGAGCACGCGCAGGACACCCAGCGCGTCCGCCTCGCCCGTGTACTCCGACGACTCAAACGACACGTGTACGTGCGACTGTGCGGCGAGATTGTAGATCTCGTCCGGCTGCACCTCCCCGACCGCGCGGATGAGCGACGTACCGTCCGTGAGATCCCCGTCATGCAGCACGATCCTGTTTTGCTCCAGCAGATGGTCGATGCGTCCGGTGTTGGACAGCGACGTCCTGCGGATGAGTCCGTGTACCTCATACTCCTTTTCGAGCAGAAATTCGGCCAGATACGAACCGTCCTGCCCGGTGATTCCCGTAATCAGCGCTTTCTTTTTTTCAGCCATGTCACTCCCTTTTTCCCGCCCGCCGCCTGCGGGCGCCCCCTATAAATAGCGCTCCATGCGCCTGAGTTCTTTTTCGGAAAACGCGTGCATCACGTACGGATTGTCCGTATACGGTGTGCGCGCCACCGTTTCCGCCGTACGGTGCAGCGTCGAAAGGATCTGCGCGTCCATGTCTTCGGACAAAAGCCCCGCCTTATGATAGACCGCATACAGCTGCAGCGCCTTGGACAGGCGCTTGTAATAAAAGGCCTCCGCGCCCAGACGCAGCGCCTCGTAATCCTCGAGCGCGCTCAGGCGCCCGAAGGCCGAAATCGCGCAGGAAACAAAAATCCCGAACGGCTTCATCATGTCGCCGACATCGGCGCCGAGCTTTTTCTTGCGGTTTTCCTTGCGTACATAGAGCGGCTGCATCAGCACATTGACGCTCTGTGCGCGGCAGATGAGCTCCGCGAGGAAATCCTCGTCCTCGCTCGTGACATGCTCCCTTGTGCGCACCCTGGGATCCTCGATCAGGTCTCTTTTGATGAGCCTCGTGAAGAGAACTCCGATCTCCGTGAGCAGATCCTGTTTTTTTCCGGCATCGAGCGTACCCGCATACGGTTCGGGCGTTGCGAGCACCGCCTGCTGCGTGTCCTCGTAATACAGGGGCGAATCGACGATATCGTAGAATACGCCTCCCTCCGTCGCCTTTTCGTACAGCCTCTCGTAGAACGTGACATCCACGATGTCGTCACAGTCCGCAAAGCCGATATAGGCGCCCCTTGCGGCATCCATGCCGGCATTTCTGGCCCCGCCCGGCCCCGCGTGCTCTTCGAGGTGGATGACGCGGATGCGTCCCGGAAACTGCGCATAAAAGGAGTCCAGCAGCGCCCCGGTTCCGTCCGTCGAGCAGTCGTCGACGAGGATGAGCTCCATCACCTCCTCGCCGTAGCGTTCAAAAAAAGACTGGTAGACCAGATTGCCAAAGGTCTCCGTAATGACATCCTGTGCGTTATAAACGGGTACGATTACCGAAATGAGCGGTTCCATGGCGACTATTATAACATAAATACCTTATTTTATACATCCCGAAAAGGGGGAGGAAATCGAACGTTTATTTGTGTGATGTGACGGCCGTAACCGCCGCTTTTAAGACCAGATTGACCAGCAGAATCATGACGGAGACAAAGGCCGCACTCTCCATGAGCAGCTGCGCCTCAAACTGCGTGATCATGAGCGCGACGGGCTTTGGCGAGGGCGGTGCGAGAAACGATACCGCGGAAATCGTCATCATCGAATTGACAAAGAAAAACGCGAACATCTCGAGTAACGTCATGCGTACCTTGGGCACAATCACGTCGCAGATGATCCGCAGCCTGGCGATTCCGAGGCTCCTTCCCACTGCTTCGAGATGCTCGTTGACCTTGACGAGGGAGTTGTACATCATCAGATAGGGCGAGGCAAAAAAGTGGACCGTGTTGACCATGAGGATGAGCACGACCGTGCCGTAGATGACGCGTCCCGAAAAAAAGATCACGTAGGAAAGACCGAGAACCAGACCGGGAATCGCCATCGCGGACATCGAAAGCAGATGCAGTGCCCGCGAAAAACGGCTCCTGACGCGTGCGGTCATATAGGCACACACAAAGGCGACCAGCGTCCCGAGGAGTCCGGTGAGTACCGCATAGAGCAGAGAGTTTTTCAGATACGTGAGCGCGCCCCGG
The DNA here is from genome assembly GCA_017448245.1 of Lachnospiraceae bacterium. Classification (GTDB taxonomy): domain Bacteria; phylum Bacillota; class Clostridia; order Lachnospirales; family Lachnospiraceae; genus Butyrivibrio. The sequence goes on from JAFSLV010000028.1 coordinate 35,636, forward strand.
TTGATCGTCTTTTCGATGTGATAGAGCGTAAAGGCCGGATTGACCGGATACTTGGTCGCAAAGACCATCAGGCAGAAGGATACGATCGGCGCGATGACAAAGACCCCGAGCAGGGAGCAAAAGCAAAAAGCGAGCAGATCCCTGCCGCCCTGCTTTTCGGGTATGACGGGTGTTGTCACAAAGGCGCTCTGCGCGTCCTCCGGATGCAGCACGTCCACGACAAAGGCGATGACCGCGGGAATCAGAAGCAGTACGCCGATTGCGCTGCCCTGCCCGTAATCGAGCATACCGACCGCACGGTTGTACATGAGGACGGAGAGCGTGATCTCCTTTCCGCCGATGAGGAGCGGTACGCCGTAGTCCGTCATGATCATGCTGAAGACCGCAAAGAACACGGAGATCATGGTCTTTCGCAAAAAGGGCAGCGTGATCGCAAAAAACCTGTCTCTTCCGGAGATCCCGAGCACCTTCGCCGCCTGATACGGCGAAGCGTCCTCGTAGCGCAGTATTCCCGTAAACATCAACAGCGCCACCGGAAACGCGTACATCACGGAACCCGCGATGATCCCCGCATAACCGTAGATCCCGCTGCGCAGCCCGAGGAGTCTCGTGACCAGACCGTTGGTGCCAAAGAGCGCGACCAGGCCGAATGCGTGTGAGATCGAGGGGATGAGCATCGGCACGACGAGGAGCATCCGGAAGAACGCCTTTCCCTTCATCGCCGTGCGCTCCAGGGCAAACGCCGCCGCCATCGACAGCGCCATCGTCACGACGGTTGCGAGAAAGGAGGTGACGAGCGAATTGACAAGTGCCTGTGAAAATTGCGGAGAGGCAGCCAGCGACGAGACTTTTTCCGGCGTGATGCGCGCAAACATGCGCAGAATCGGAAATGCGACACCGGTCAGAAAAAACAGGGCGATCGAGATCTGTATCACGCGCTGCGCGATATTCTTTTCCCTGCGATATGCGCTCATGTCGCATCCTTTGCGTAAGGAGCGGCGTGCGCGATCACTTTTTCAAAGCGCGAGAGCGAATCGATCTTGGCCTTGAGATTGTCGAGCACAAAGGTCTGCACGTATTCGTCCGCCGGATGTGCACAGATCTCTTCCGGCGTGTCGATCTGCGCGATGCGTCCCTCGTCAAGGATCATGATGCGGTCCGAAAGCGCAAAAGCCTCCTCCTGATCATGCGTGACATAGATCATCGTGGTGCCGAATCGTTCCTGCAGGCGCTTGAGCTCCGCGCGCATGCTGAGCCTCGTCGCCGCGTCGAGTGCGCTCATCGGCTCGTCAAAGAGCACGATGTCAGGCTGTAAGGCAAGCGTCCTCGCGATCGCGACACGCTGCTGCTGCCCGCCGGAGAGCCTGGCCGGCATACGCTTCATATACTCCTTTAATCCGACCGCTTCGAGCATCTGCTGCGCGATGTCGTCCGCCCTGTCCCTGGTTTCCTTTTTTCTGCGCAGGGCATAGGCGACGTTGTCGAACACGTTCATATTTTCAAAGAGTGCGTAGTTCTGGAAGACGATGCCCATGCCGCGTTTGTCGGGCGGTGCGTGCGTGATGTCCCTGCCGTCCTTTTCGATCGTCCCCGTATCGGGCGCAAGGAGCCCGATCAGGATGCGCAACAGCGTCGTCTTCCCGCAACCCGAAGGGCCGAGCAGGGACAAGAATTCCCCGTCGGCCACTTCAAAGCTGACCTGCCGCAGGACACCGTGCGCATCAAACTGTTTGGAGATGTCCCGCGCCTGTAATTTTGTTTTCTTCCCGTTTACGAGAACGTCCATCGGGCAAGGAGTCTTTCTTTTTCTTCACGCGTGTCTCCGGACATGTCACCGTAGTCGATGTTTTTCGGGAAGCCCTCGACCTCCGGTGCAAAATCCTTGAAGATCTGGTCCGGAAAATACATTTCATTGTTCTGTCTGCACAGGTCTGTTGCAAGATATTCGAAAACCTCGCGTACTGCCGGACGGTCCGCACTTTTCGCCATCATCGCGTTGCCGTACATGCTGAAGGGCGAACCTTCCTCAAAGAAGAGAATCTCGAGATCGACTCCCTGTGAGATCTCGACCACCGCCTGGCTCGTCATGCCGAGTCCGATCGCGACTTCCCCCTGCACGAGTGCATTGACGGGGCCGGAACCGGAGGAGGTGTACTGGAGGATGTTTTCGGTGAGCTGTTCAAAATACGCAAACGCTTCCTCCTCTCCCCATTCGTTGACGAGCTGTTTCAAAAACATATATCCCGTGCCGCTCGACGCCGGAGAAGGCATGGAGATCAGGCCTTTGTACTGCGGATCAAGCAGGTCCTCATAGGACACAGGTACCGGCAGTCCCCTGTCCGCAAGCACCTGCGGATTGATGATGATGCAGCCTCCGTTTTTGACCTCGGGCGTGAATTTATGATTGTCCGGCACGATATCATCCAGAAACTGCGAGAAATCAAAATCATCGAGTGTTGCCAGATGATCCTCCATCATGTAAAGATAGCCGTACTCCTCCGAGCAGATGATATCCACCTGTGCACTGTCGCCTTCCTCGGAGACCTTGGCTGCCATCGAGGAGGAACTCATGTATTCAAGTGTGATGTTATACTCCGGAAACTTCTCACGCAGGCTGTTCAGATAGGTCTCGTTCTTATAATCCTCACCGCTCGTCCAGATGATGATATCCGTATTTTCTCCGGCGGATGCACTTCCCTGCGACGCTCCCGCACCGCTGCCTGTGGCACCCTGTGAACAACCCGCCAGCAGTCCCGCCGTCATCAACAGTAAAAGCACACGTGCTATACGATTCTTTTTCATATCGGCTCCTTTGTCTTTGTCCGTTCCTTAAGGACATCCGTTGTCCTGTAAGGGCTCCTTTGTTATACATCGTATGTTTTATCAATTGCTTTCAATTCACGGAATGTGTCGATCTCTATCAGATCCTCATCCGTGCATGTGCGGATCTCCACATTGTAATGATCCTTGCGGTACACGAGCGGCACCTGCTCCCAATAGCGTTCTTTGCCGCCGGGCGAGGCATATACCTCCGCAATGTCCGCGCTCAGCCGGTGTCCGTCCGCCTCGTTCCAGTAAGAGATCCCTACCATCTGGAAGAGATCCGGCCCCGTACCGCCGACCGATTCCTCCACAATGATGCCGTTTTTGGTTTTGACGCACCAGTCGTCCGTTCTGTCTCTTGCTATGCCGAGATAATTGGAAGCATACTGGTATTTGCGGATAACCCTCGGATTGGATATCACAAAGTCCGCCTCCAGCACATACGCATCGGACAGCATATACCTCGCGACCATCGCGCTTGCGATATTATTGGCCTCATTGTAGAGCGGATTCTCCAGAAAACGGATCATCGGATACTTGTAGAGGAGCTGGTCAAACTGCTCCGCAAGATACCCGCGGACGATGTAGATCTCTCCGATCCCCGCGGCGAGCACCGCGTCGAGCAGACCGTCGATGATGCGCTCTCCGTGTACGCGCACCAGGGGCTTTGGCGTATTAAAGGTAATCGGCACGAGTCTCGTTCCAAAGCCCGCCGCGATAAAGACCGCGCGTTTGGCCCGGTACGGCTCGAGTGCCGCGAGCCCTTCCCCGGTGATCGTGCCTTTTTGCACATAGTGCAGGTCCGTCAGCTCCTTCACCGTGCGGTTGATCGTCCCGAGAGAAAGCGAAAGCTTCTTTTCGAGATCCCGCTGGGTGAGCGGCGCATCCGCCTGCGTCATGGCTTCGAGCACATCAAATTGTTTTCTTGTCAGCGTCCCTTGCATGGATCCTCCGCATTGTCACATCGCACGCCGCGCGTCCCGGCCGGATACGTCGCATGGCGCGATGTTCAATATGCGTATCATTATACTACGTTTTTGAACATTGTCAAGAAGGAGATAAGGATCGGGAATTCTCCGGGAAAGCCGGCGTGTTTCTACAGAACCGCCTCGATCATGACGGGTATTTTTTGCAGTCTGCAGCGATGTGCGAGAACGGAGGCGTCCCCGTAGAAGGCATCGATTCCGGACAGGTCCGGCGGCAGGTCTTTTGTTTCAATGATCTCTCCGATATCCGCTTTTTGGAACTGCTCCCTGACGGACGCAAAGGACGCGGCGAGCGCCCCGTCCATCCTGTCAAGCTCCCGCAGGGCAGGATGCGGCACAAGGAGGACACGGATGCGGTCCGCGTGCGCACGGAAGATGTCGATCGTATCGAGATATTTGTCGATAGCCCGTGTGCCGTTTGCCAGAAGAAAGGCAATCGTCAGATGCCACAGCAGTGTTTTCCTGCGGGGCGGCCGCGCATCTTCCGGCTGCCGGTCCCCGGCTTCCGCATCCGGCTGCTCCTTTGCGGTCGCAAAAAACGCCTCCGGTGTCGTACAGACACAGACCTCCTCCCAGCGCGCACGGGTCTCTTCTCCCGCAAGCCTTGTCAGCGTATCGATATAGATCCCGCGCATCGTTTCATCGGGCAGAAGGATCCGGTCTGCCTGTGCGGATGCCGGCTGTTCGATCAGGACGGAGAGCGCAGACAACGCCTTGCCGTCCCCCTCCTCCGGTGTATAGAGATCATGGCAGGGGATACAGACGAGCTGCCCCGCAAGCTGCCTCAGGCGTGATGACACAAAAAAGTCCGGCAGCGTCACGGCATTGCAATCCGTATCATACGGATCCTGGATAAAGATCATGTCCGGCCGGTGCGCGCCGAAATCATAGGCTGCGGCATCGGTCAGCGGGATATCTTCCGAAAAAAGATCCGCCTCTTTGACAATCTGCGGATCGCTCCCGTCCGGTCCGTAGGCGATGTAGGGAGGCACGATCACGACGACATGACAGTCTCTGTCCGCGGATGCCTCCCGGTAATACGGTTCCATGGTCTTCCACCAGTCCGCACGAACGGGAAGAAAGACGATTTCTTTTTTTTCTCCGTCCCTCTTTTCCGGCACGGAACGTACCGGAGGAAGGGGCGCGCCTTTATCCCAGGTATAGCGCCAGGCGTTTTTTCCGGTCGCACGCCGGAAGGCCTCCTCCTGTACATCATAAACCGGATACTCGTGGATGCCGCCGCTTTTGACGATGCGCATGTAATCGCCGTATTCGGTTTTCAGTACCTCGTCATACCGTGCGGGAACGGGCAGACGTACATGTTCAAAGGGCAGATACACGCGGTGCGCATACCATGCCTTGTCATAGCGGTGATTTCTTTTTTCCACCCAGAAGGGCATGAGCGCCACATGCGTAGCCGTCGCGGAATCACGGGCCGCAAAGAGACGTTCCGTTTCGAGCATCTTGGCCCTGCAGGTTTTTGCGTCGCCCTTTTTTGCCGCGGCCTCCGCCTCCTTCATCGACCGGTACGCTTTTTGAGCGCGCTCCTCTTCCGCTTCGTTGTCCTCATAGAGTCCGTCCAGAGGAAAGAGGTCGACGCCGACCGTAAAGGGACAGCCGTAAAAGGCGGCCAGATGTTCTTCGCTGTAATCGATGACACGCGCATTGGTGATACGCGGCAGATAATTGGTATATTCTTTTTCTCCGGAAAGATCGAGCACGCAGTAGCCGGACGGCAGCTCTTTTTTGGCGATCTGCAGGAAACGGTTCATGTCATGGCGCATCATCACGATGTCCAGATCATCATCCCACGGGATATAGCCTCCATGGCGCACGGCGCCGAGCAACGACCCGTTGTCCGCATACCACGGGATGTCGTGCCTTGCGCAGATCGCGTCGATCTCCGAAAGCACCCGCAGCTGCGCCGCCCAGTATCGCTTCATCATCTCGGAGACGTAGAAGCCCTCGCGCGATTCGGGACAGAAACAGGACGGATTCCGGATATCCTTGATCCCGATGTTGTTCTCCTGAGAATCATCTGCCATCAAAGCATCTCCATAAATGCGTGTTTATTCTCCATGGCGCTTGTCTTCGGTCTTCCGAGATCCGCGCGCGATCCGATGGCACAGCACACCTCTATGAGCGTCAGTGTATGTGCCTCCTTTGCCTTTCTTACGGCATCCGCCAGCGCTTCCTCGTCCGCGACACGGACGGTCTTCGGATAACCGCAGGCTGCTGCGATCTCCGCAACGGAACGCCCTCCCATCACCGTCGGCTGTCCGCCGACGGATTCATGTGCTCCGTTATTGATCACGATATGGATGAGATTGTCCGGATGACAGGACGCGATGACAGGCAGCGCACCCAGGTGCATGAGAGCCGCTCCGTCACCGTCGATACACCAGAATCTCTTTTCGGGCTTTGCGATCGCAAGTCCCAGTGCGACCGAGGAGCAATGCCCCATTGAGCCGACCGTCAGAAAATCATGCGCGTGCGTCTGCCCCGCGGCATCCCGGAGCTCATAGACCTCTCTGCCGGCTTTTCCGGTGGTCGCGATCACCGCATCGTCTCCCGTTTCCGCAAGAATCGTGCGGATCGCATCCTCCCGCAGCAGCGTATGCGTATTGGTATATCCCACGGCGGCATCGGCACTGAGTGCACCCTTGCGTACGACAAAGGCCGCACTCTTTCCCTTTTCAAAGAGTGTCCGGAAGCCCGTCATCACCTCCGCTGCCTGCTCTGTCGTTGTTTCCTTGCCGATGACAAAGGACGCGATCTCCATATCCTCCAGGAGCTTTACGGTCACCTCTCCCTGAAAGATGTGCTGCGGCTCGTCATGGACCCCGGGCTCCCCTCTCCAGCCGACGATAAAAAGCACGGGAATCCCGTAGACGCGGTCACTGAGGAGCGAGGCCGCGGGATTGATGATATTGCCCTCGCCGGAGTTTTGCATATAGACGACGGGCACCTGCCCCGTCGCCAGATGACAACCCGCCGCCAGCGCACAGGCATTTCCTTCATTGGCACAGATCACGTGATGCGCGGGATCCGTGCCGTACATCTCATACAGCGTATCACAGAGCGCCTTCAGCTGTGAATCGGGCACCCCCGCAAAAAAAGACGCACCGCTCAGTTCGATCAGTTCTTTTGCCTGCATATCCCTACCCCCGTCTGGTTATACTTCCTCCGGAATCAGTGTGATGATCTCCTTGATCGGCATACAGGTCTCGTCACACTCTTTGGCCCGGTGATGCGTAAGAATCGATTTTGCGGCATTTTGCATGGCGGGAAAACCGGTCCTTGTCAGCTGGTTGGCATAGATGACGACATTGGCACCCCGCTCTTTGAATTCCTCCTCCGTCACGCCGTTAAAGGACGTCGGCACCAGCACCACCGGTGTCGTCGCATCCTTTTTGCGGAAGCGCTCCAGGAAGACAAAGATCTCCTCCGGATCCTTTTTACGACTGTGGATCATGATCGCGTCCGCACCGGCCGCGACAAAAGCCTCCGCGCGCGCGAGCGCGTCCTCCATCCCCTGCTCCAGGATCAGGGACTCGATACGCGCACAGATCATAAAGTCTTTGGTCTTTTGCGCACGCTTCCCCGCTGCGATCTTTTCCGCAAAGTGTTCGATCGTATCCTGTGTCTGCGCGACCTCCGTGCCGAAGAGCGAGTTTTTCTTTAAGCCCGCCTTGTCCTCGATGATGATCATCGAGACGCCCATACGCTCGAGGCTGCGCACCGTATAGACAAAATGCTCCGTGAGTCCGCCCGTGTCTCCGTCAAAGATGATCGGTTTGGTCGTGACCTCGCAGATATCGTCAATCGTGCGGAAACGGCTCGTCATGTCGACCAGCTCGATGTCAGGTTTTCCCTTGGCCGTCGAATCGCACAGAGAGGAAATCCACATGGCGTCAAACTGTCTGGCGGCACCGTCCTGATAGACCACGGTATTTTCGACGATGAGGCCGGTGATGCCGCTGTGCGCCTCCATGGCCGTGACGAGTCCCTTCATTTCGATGAGCCTCTTTAAGCGTCCTCTTCTGGCATCCGGCAGCGACAGTTCCGCTCGTGTACGGTTTTGCAGGTCGCGGTATTTGGCGTCTCCGTGATACGGATACTCGATGAGACGGCCGCCGTAACTGGCAAGCAGCGATACCACTTCGTCGCGTACCGGCTTTTGGAAGCCGGTGACCCAGTCATCGCCGTGGACGACGATCGCGGGATGCAGCGCTTCGATATTTTCTTTGTAACTCAGGGAATTCTGCGCTACGACCCGGGCGACGTCACGGATATTTTCAAACATGACCTTTCGTTCCTCAAAGGGAACAAGCGGATAACGCTTGTAGGCCGCGACCGCCTCGTCCGTAAGAATCCCGATAACGAGCTTTCCGTAACGTGCCCCCCTTCGTATGAGATCGATATGTCCGCCGTGGATGATGTCCGTGGAAAAGACCATGTAGACGATACGGTTTCTGACCTCTTCCGCCCGCTTTGCGACCTCCTGCAGATCTTCGGCATTGTCGATCTCGCTACAGAGGAGATTTTTTACATCGAGCGCGCGGATCTCACAATCCCCGGATACTTTATTAAAAGCATCCTCCGCATAACAGCCGCGGTTTCCGTCCTTGCAAAAGGATGTGATCTCGTCGAACCATACTTTTTTGTCTTTTTGTAGCAGCTTATAAAAGGGCTGCGCGGCCATCGCGTCACGCTCGACATGCACGCCGACCTCCGTGACCCTGCCGTCTTTGATACGCGCTTTAAAATCCTTTTCCGGAAGCGGCAGCGTCGAGGATACGGTCATCACGCTGTGCCCGGACTGTACCACCAGATCCAGCACCTCGTTTTCAAATACAAGATCTCCGTGCAACAGCAACAGATCGTCGTCCAGAAACTCCTTTGCGCATTCGATGGACCAGATATAGTTGGTTTCCCTGTATTCCGCGTTATGCACAAAGGTCACATCGGCATCTGTCCCCAGCGTATCCACATATTCCTTTAAGATCTCTTCGAAGGGGCCCGTCGTGATGACGATGTCCCGGATGCCGGCTTCCGTAAGCTGTTTCAGCTGTCTGGAGAGAATCGTCTCTCCGAAAGAAATCTCCGTCATGCATTTGGGATGCTCGCTCGTCAGTATTCCCATGCGTGTACCCGTACCGCTGTTCAGGATCAATGCCTTCATATGCCTGCCTCCTTCATCATGTGCCGCACCGCCTGCGGACAGGTATAACACTCCCGTACCCTGCGGTGACCCGCCTGTGCGATTTTCTTTCTCTCGTCTTCATGTGACAGATAGTACGCCGCCTTTTCCATCATCTCATCAAAGGAGGAAAATGTCACGAGTTCTTTTCCGTCCGTAAAGAGCTCCCGGATCTCCGGCTGCGCGTCGGTGAGCGCAAATCCTCCCGCCCCGAGGATATCAAAAACGCGCAACGAAACACCCGACTCGATCGAGGGGGGCGTCAGATGGAGATTGATCTTTGAGGCACGGAATACCAGGGGCATCTCCTCTTCGTAGCTGACGGCGCCGCGGATGTCGAGCGACGCCGGAAGCATCTTTTTTGCTTCTTCGGGATATGTCGTATAGAGACGAATGCTTTGATCTCCTTCCGGTGCGGCAAGCGCAGAGAGCGCGGTGAGCGCACGGATCCTCTCCCTGTGCGCGCATTCCTGCGCGAGCGTCGCCGTCACCATCAGATACTCCCAGTCCTCTTCCGCATAGAGTTCCTTGTGTTCCGTGCTGAAGTGTGCGCGCATCCCGTTGTATGTCTCTCTCGAAAGCATTTCATAGACCGAACCTCCCTCTCCCCGGTGCCCGATGGCCCTGTCCAGCAGATCGTCACATTCTTTTTTGGCTTCCGGGGCGAGTTTTGCAAAAAAGGCATCCCGCGCGGGATTCTCGTAGAGATTGCCGACAAAGGAGATATCCGCACGATAAGGTGAGAGGTCTTTTGCCATCATCTCCGGCATGGATACGCGCGTGACATTTGTTGCGAGCGGCCGGTAAAAGACATGGGGGATTCCCCGCGCCCGCATCCTTGCGAGCTGCTCTTTGTCAAAGACAAAGACCCGGTTCGTGTCGTACAGCGCTTCCTTCAGATAGAGTCCGCGTTGCGGCGCGTCATGCACCCAGGACAGATAGGTATGCGCAGTACGATGACAGGCTTCCGCAACCACGGCGGAAAAGTCCCTGGTGATGACAAGAAGCTCTCCCTTCCGGTCTGCATGCGGCACCTGTGGGCCGCCCGGCAGGATCTCTTCCTCTGTGCGCAGAATCTCCGCAAGCACCGCCGAAAGATCCTCCTCCGTGTACTCCGCGTCCGGCACGCGCAGCTCCGCTATACGCACATCCTCATAGCCGGATTCGAGAAAACCCCAGATCATATCGGCATCGGTGATTTCTGCCTGTTCAAAATAAAGAACGGTCAGGGGCTTTATGCGATATGCCTTTTTCTTTTGCTTCATCCTCTCATCCCTCCACGCCGGCGGTCTCAAACATCACCGCGATCCGGTCCTCATAACGAAAGTCCTGTTGCATGCGGGCGAGTCCCGCACGGGCAATCCGTTCTCTCTCCCCGTCATGCGCGAGATAATAGGCCGCCTTTTCCACGGCATCCGGGATCGATTCATAAAGCACGCATTCTTCTCCCGGAACGAGATATTCCTGCAGCTCCGGCTGATAATTGGAGAGCAGAAATCCTCTGCAGCCCATGATATCGAGCGCGCGCAGAGGGATCCCGGAGCGGATGCAGCGCAGCGTCGCGTTGAGATTGATCTTACTCGTCTTAAAGAGACGGGGCATTTCCCGGATATAATCGAGCCGGCCGTGGATGCGCACCTGCGGAAGGAGTCTGAGCTCCGTTTCGGACATCTTTTCCTTGTCCGTGCACAGCATCACGTCATGCCGTGCGGATAACAGTTTCAGGAGAGACAGCCGGTCCCGGTGTGTGATGTGCGTCGCGATCGAATAGGAGAGCTGCTTGTCCGTGATCTGCATGGCCTTATCGGACAGCTCCTTATAATGCGCGTTGATCCTGTCGATCAGTTCGCGTGTCAGCATATCGTCCACGAGCCACGCGCCGTAGAGGTCAGACTGCGCTTTCACGATCGCATCGATATATCCTCTGTCATAGTCCGTCATTTTGGAAGTCAGAACGGGCAGCGTCGATGCGTAGAGGACGCCCAGCATCGAGACGTCACAGGAGAGCGCGGGATCCTTTTGCACGGAGGCGAGACGGTCGCAGTTGACGGCAAGCGGCAGATGGTAGACATTGTCTATCCCCGCCCTTTTATGCTCGAGATACTGCTCCCTGTCAAAAAAGAATACGGCATTGGCCGGATGGTCATATCCGTCATACGTCTCCAGATTGAGCGGCGAGTCGCAGCACCAGGCAATGTATCGGACGTTGTGTGCCGTGCAGCATTTGCCGATCACGGGAAAGAAATTGCTCGACAGTACAACATCATAATCGCCTTCCTTCCATTCCCGTTCAAAGAGCGCTTCGAAAGCCTCGTTATGATACACGTCCTGCTCGCGAAAGCTGTAATAGACATTGCGGCAGTGATGCCCCATGCGCTCGAGCACGAGCACCCAGTCGGGCTGGAAATAGGAACCGATGTCAAAGAGGAGGATATTCATGTGCCTTTTCCTTCCGTTCTGTGTGGATGCGTCCCGAAAATCACGTTACCTGTCGTTCTCCCGCATCTGTCTGCGGTCCGCTTCCGGGATTTTCCGCATCACATACGGATTGTCCCGGTAGTCCCGGATCCGTACGGTCTGCATCCGGATATCCTTAAGCTCCGCAAGCATCCTGTCCCGCTCCTGCTGACTGACGGCGCGCTGCTGCCCTGCCTGCACGCAGTTATTGATGCCGTAGGAATACATCTGCAGGATTTCATATTCCACGGCATCGCGGATGCCTTCGTATCCGGGCAGATCATGCACGCGGTCATAGACCGCACGCATCGCCTGCGTGATATTGGTATGATAGGAAAAGGGATTACCCTCCTTTTTGGAGGCAGAGCCCTCCCGGTTATTATGTGTCTAGTGTACGAGATTGCCAAGCAGTGCGGCAAGCGTTTCCTGCGCGTTATGAACGGGAACAATGATGCTGACTTTTTTCATAACTCAGAGATGAAACCACTCCTTTTCATAGTTCTCCAGTAGTATTTTACGATACTCATTATAGTTCCACATACTCAGAAGCTTACCGTCGTCATGCAGACACCAGGGCGCTGTTTGCAGCGGCACCACGACACGATATCCGCGCCTGCGCATTTCAAAACACTGCGACACGTCATAAAAATCAAATCCGTCAAACAGATCTTCTCTCCAGGGCACATCCGCGGATGTCGCCAGCAAAAAGCCGTCGGCACTGACCATGTCTTCCACGGATATCCTGTCCGATACGGGTTCTTCTTCATAAGGATCGTCAGAAGGCTGCAGATTCATGCCCACGGACTGTCCCGCCCACATGATGCCTGTTTCATCGAGCTCTTTTGTGCCCACCATCCCGACGAGGCCGATCTGCGCATCGCTTGCAAATATCGCCAGCAGATGATGCAAAAACCAGCGGTTCATGATATATACATCCTGATGCAGATAGATCCGGTACGGAACATCTGATGTGCGTACGTCATCGCCCGGTTTCATGCGGATCGCGCGATTATATCCTTCGCACATACTCTTCGCGTCCGTGATCGTCGTAATCTCGACATCATAACCTTCCGGTACATACAGACGGCTGATATAAAACGCACACTCCCTTGCCATTCGTTCCCGGTTGACGCACATGATAAAATGAAACGTCTGACGGTTCATCCCGCACCTCTTCCGATCAGCGCACCGAGTTTTTCCTTCAATGCCAGTGTCCCCGCGCTTGCCTCCTCGATTACGGACAGATAATCATACGCCGTCCGGTACTGTCTGCCGGTAAGCGCATCCTCCGCAAGGCGCAATAAGATCTGCTCCCTGTGGCCGAGATAGGATGTCGGATGATACAGCACGGCATGTACTGCATATGGAGAGATCTGCTGCGCGCGTAAAAAACCCGTCGCTTCCTCCGCGCCCGGCGTGATACCAAGCTCAATACGGCGCAGATACAGGTCGCAAGCTATATATCTGTCCATCAATTCGTCATAAGATGACACACCGCGGATAAACAGCGGATACCCGGCAGCCTCTTCCTTCTGCACGGCATCCATCAGATAATACAACCTCAGGGGTTCACAGTTATCCGCTAAGATCCTCTTGCCGTCCGGAGAATCAAATAATTTTGAAACCAGAAGAAACGCATACATATCTTCCGCATCCAGCGCCATGTCCACAGCCTCCTTCATATGCTCAAGAAACTGCAGATCACTGTCCCGCCTGCGGTCGATTTTCTCCAGTTGTTCCAGGTATCCCACAGCGATATCATTCATTGCGTATTGCCCTTTATAGATCCGGCGCTCATCGTATTATTCAATGATCCCTTTGGTCGTCCATTCTCATTACGGCATAGCGGCAATAATCCCTGGCATACCGGTACTGTTCCTCGCCGTACGCACCGTATTCTATCCCGTGTTTTTCTTTATATCCCGTCCAGTTACTCCATAACAGACCGGCGGCCGCAATATAGCAATAGATCTTGACTCTGGTCGTTTTGTCACATCCTCCTTCGTCTTCAAAATACAGATCGATCAGATGATCCGCCTGCTCTTTGCTGTAATTGCTGTATACCGCAAACATCGCAATATCGAGATGCGGATCCTGCATACCGGCATACTCCCAGTCTGTCAGATGTATGATTCCTTCGGCCCCGGCATCGAGAATCAGAAAATTATCGGGCACCGCGTCGATATGTGACAGAACCCGTTCCCTTTTGCAACCGTCCACGTAACGCTTTAACTCCATAACATGGTCTTTTGTCTCTTCATAATCCGGAAACCGTTCTTTATGCCCCGCGCACAAGGACTCATAGCGAAGGATCTCTCCGTATAAGTCAAATGAATGTCTTACCTCCAGCCGCATACGGTGAAGGGATTTCAATTTATCCATGCAGGCGCGGATTTCCGTCTCATTATACGGGTCACAGCATCTCGCGTTTTCATAAAACCGGGTAATCTTATAACCGTTTTCCGCATCAATATACACCGGATCGTCACACAGGCCGTATCCTTTGATCGCATGATGAACTTCGACTTCCTGATGTCTGTTGATGAGTTCCTGTGTTCCTTCGCCCGGCAGGCGGAACAGATACCTTTCATCCCGGAAGCCAAACACATACGAATGATTGGTCATACCTCCCTTGATCAGCTGCAGATCCCGGATTTCTGTTTTGCCACACTGCAGGATACCCGACAGGATACGGATACATTCATCCGTTTTTATTCTATTGCTACGCACTTCATTCATTGCTTTCCGCCCGGATTCCTTTTTGTTCCTTATTGTTCTGATCAAACATCCTCAGCTCTTCCGGCGTATCAAACTCACTGATCACGCTTTTGTCATACCTTCTGATCCGCATTTTTAAAACATCCAGATGCTCCGCAAAGATACTCTCCCACAGCTTATCCTTCGTCTGAGGCAGATCATATTCCCGTTCCAGTATTTTCAAAAATGTTCGGCTGAAGTCTTTCGACCAAAAGGTATGTCCAAGCATATACCATGCATCATAACCACCGATTGTTACGGAATAGACATATCCTTCCTCATCCTCTTCCATACACCACTCCCCGGTGGCACCGTCCGCATGAATCGCGGAATAATAAGACTCACTCACGCAGCGTTCAAACGGATTGACGGTAAAGTAATTATCCGATGAGCACACATAACTGTTTCCAAGAATCTCCCGCGCAACCCATATGGAAGAGTGATTATTGCGCACTTCCCATTCCGGATTATGAATCAGATGTACCTGCTCCCATTTTTTCTCCAGATACGCAAACTGTTCCGACCGGTATCCTGTCGTAATATAGATAGCAGGCACCCCCGCCTCCAGGAGTTGTCGGATCTGGCGCTCGATCAGCACCTCCCCTCCGACGACAAACAGTCCTTTTGGCTTGTCATCAGAAAGCTGTCCCATCCTTTTTGATCTGCCTGCGGCAAGAATGAGGGCATTGTCTGCTTCGATCATTTTTCACTCATCTCCAAGCATCGATATCATGTCACGATAGATTGTCTCACCTGCCGTACATCCATGTATGGATACATAGTCCAGTTCCTCTTCAAACACCTTTTTCCGGATTTCTTCCTTTGTGTCATTTCCACCTATAACTACATTTCGCAAGAATTCTTCGATTGTAGCATAATCCGTACCAGGTGACTGATAATAAGCTGTCATCAGTTTTTCGCCAAGAAAGCTAAACGCCTGCCCGTCCCTGGTCAGAAACAACAACGGTTTATTTACATAAAGATACTCTCCAATAAAGGATCCGCTATCCATAATCATTGCATCTGAGGTGGCAAAGATATCCAGATAGTTTTCCTCTGTTACAACTTTCGCGTTTGGCAATCTATCCCATTGAGCCACATAAGCATCATATTCTTCATAACTTCTAAACAGTCCTGTTTTCACAGCACTCATTCTGACATTTGGGTGGGGCTTAAAAATAAATGAGATTTCATCGCAGTACTTCTGTGCGAGATATAATAAAAAGAATGCATTATTCATAAATGTGCTGAATCGTATAATGTGTTCCGGTGACATAGAATGATGTGGTGCAATGATAACCCTTTTCATCTTTGTAGTAGGAATAATACTCGGCAACTTCCAAATATCCCTGATTCTTGACTCCGGAAACTCATGTTTTTCATAAAAGTAATCCATTTTAGGAAACCCGCTGTATCTTACATTGCTCCCCTTCAACAAGTTAAAGTCTTGAAACCCTTTTTTGTGGCTTTCTGACTCCATATATATACGATGCATGATGTTAAAAACTGCTTTTGTGTACACCGCCTCTCTTAAATATGTCCTTTCCTTATTATCCGGAAGATACATGCAATAGGGTATATATATCTGCAAACAATGCAAGGGTAACTTCATAATGTCCATCGAATCCGGTATTTCCTCAACATATGCATTCAGGTTAAAAACAATATCCGGTAAAAACCCCACATCGTCCCACCCGATCGATTTGTCAGACGGCTCATCGTAAACATCTATTAGCTGATATCCACGAGCCGAGAAATAATCATACGAGTCTTTATAGGATTTTCTTCTTGCCTCGTACGACCTCATCATGGCCGGCATTACTATAATTCCGACATCGAACCGCTCGTCTTCCAGCATTTTTCTATATACACTCTCTGCCTGCCATTCTGCCGCAGAATACGCCCAAAACAGAACTTTGATTTTTTCCTCCCCGCTTACTTTTCTTCTCAAGTTTGCGATTGCGCACCGCTCTGCGATGTGGTGCATCTTTCTATACAGTTCGACACCTCCGTCTAGCATCCTCGCTGCAAAACATAACGCAAACAGATGCTCATATGTATAATCATCCGGAATCCGTTCCACGTCATCAAAATGCCCCTGATCCACGCCGTTAATAATCTGTTCCACATACTCCGGAAATTTTTCAATGTTCATTCCCATCCCTCCGTTTTAATAGCAGTATATACTGTCCATCATTCTCAGCATGTCCGGATCATCTCCCGCCATATACTCGTATGTTTTTTTATCCATAATTGCTATCTGTGAGCATCGTAAAGAAAAACCCAATACCATATCATAACACTCGTAATCCCCATTTAGACAATCCACGTAGCACACATCTGTCAAATTAGAAATCACTTCGTCAGCAAATAGAAGACTCTGATTCGCAGGGTCAGACAGGCTTATATGCGACTCCAACGCAATATCGGTTATTTCATTTTTATCCCTTTCCACGAGACCCTGTAACTCTTTTGTACGAAGCACCTCCTCGGGATTTACATACGTAATATAAAACCGTGTTTTTTTATCAGGTAGAATTGGCGTGTTTTTGCGATTCAAGTGCCACTTGCTTTCTGAGGACACAATAAACAGCACCTTTCTTTCCGCAAGAGACTCCCTCCATAGGCATCGAAGTTTCTGAAGAAACATCTTTGCATTTTGGAACTGTGTGGCATAACCTTCACCTTTATCGTATAGCATATTCAAAGACCACAACGTAGCATATGTATAATCACCAACAGACGCAAAACCTATCGTTTTATTCTTTATCGCATCGAGGAGAATCCGCCCCGGATGATAGGCACGCATCGCTTTATGCGGGATATAATCTTCTCCCTCCTCCTCTGACATGACCATATTAGCAGCATATGTCAGGCCACCATTTTCCTTGAGATGATTAAAATCGTCATTGGTAAAACCGTATTTTTCTTCCAGCACTCCTGTCACGGAACGATCTGAACAGTATTCAAAATACAAATTGATTGCCGCTTGTTGTCTTTCAGGGATATTCCCACCCGCCAGCATGAAGACTTTTGCCGCTGCTATATCACATGCATTGCGATACTGTTTATACGCGAGATGCGGGTAAAATGATCTGACAAAAGTCTCTCTGCTCATCCCGCCGATCAAATCCGTAAGCAATCTGGCTTTTTCCTGATAATAATTCATAATCCCGCCCAGATCAATACTGCTGATATTGGATGCATGTCTTCTATAGACACATAACTCTTCCTGTATAAGATAAATCGGATATTTCGCCGCAATCATGCACCACAATCTGAAATCCGCAATACCGTAATATCTTTGGTTTAGCGTGTCCATTTCATAAAACACATCTTTTCGGATCAATGCGGAGTCGGAATTCAGACAATTGCCAAAACTGTAAAATCGGTTCAACCAGTTATATCTCGAACGATTCTTGACATGTGAATAATCCTCCGGATAATCGCCCGCGCCATCATCAAACAGCAATTTGTCCCATGTAAAGCATGCCACATACTGCGGATGCTCTTTAAAAAAGGTGATTTGTTTTTCCAGTTTATGAATGTCAAGTAAATCATCGGAAGACATGGATTGTACATAGTCAAAGTCCAGCGGCTTGATAATATCATAAAGCATCTCGCTGGCACCGGCATATTTCGTATTCTTTTTTAAATCGTAGAAATGTATACGTGCATCATGATAAGACGCAATCACTTCCGCCGAGCGATCCGTGGATCCGTCATTTGCGACAAACAATTCCCAATGCGGATAGGTCTGCCGGATAATACAATCAATCGCTTCTCCGACATATTTTTCATGATTATAGCAGGACATAAAAATCGCAATTTTAGGATATTCGCTCTTCAATGGATACCATCTCCCATTTTCAATAATAGTAGACACCGTCAAATATCTGCAGCCTGTCACTGTCATTTTTTAGCATAGCGTTATAATCGGCTTGATCCATTATGCAGGTCTGGCTTACAGACAGCGAATATCCCAGCACCATCTGATAAGTCTCATACACATCCTTCATGCAGTCAACATAACATATATCCGTCAGCTCCGGGACCACTTCATCCGCAAACAAAAGACTCTGATTCTTCTCATCAAACAAATCAATATAATGGACTTCTGCGATATCCGTCCCCGTCTGCCTGTCCTCTTCTATCAGAGCAGATACATCCGTTGACTGCAGAATATCCATCGTATTAACATAAGAGACATAAAATCTCGTGTTCTTTCCTTCCGGTACAGGTGTATTATCTTTGTTCAAGCGCCAGTCAGAATCAGATGCCACGATAAATAAAATATTCCGATTCTTTTTGCGTACTCTCCATGCCTCTCTTAGTTTTTCACATAACATCTTTGCAGTCGTAAAAATGCCAAGAAACTCCTCCCCCGCATTTCTCACCTCGCTCAACTGTTGCATTGCCACATAGGTGAAATTGCCAAACGTGTCTATGTTGAATCTGTCGTTTTGAAACGCATCTATCAGAATCTGCCAGGCATGATATGAGTTGACCATCTTCTGAGGCAGGTAGGGATCCCGATTACTGCGCATAGCGATGTCATTGGCTGCATAAGCCAGCCCGCCGTTTTCTTTTAGATTGGTAAAGTCTCTGTTTCCAAATCCGTACTTTTCTCTCAGTATTTCAATAAAGCGGTCGCTTTTACAATGGTCGTAATACCAATCAATGGCGACCTGCGTCTTATCGCACGTAATCCCGTTTACCAGGACAATAAACTTCTCAGCCCACAGATCTTCGTCGGACTCGCATTGTTTGTATACCAGTCTCGCATAATGTGCCCTGCGGAATGACTTTTTATCCATTGGCAAAATCACGTCTCTAAGCACTCTCGCTGATTCCAAAAAAAAGCAAATGGCACTACCCATTGTATGGCTGCTTAGATTTGTTGCGTGTCGTCTGTAGTAGGTCAGTTTTTCCTGCAACAGATAGATCGGATACTTGCAGGCAATCATATACCAGTGCCTGAAGTCTGCCAGAACGATAAATCTCTGATTAATCGTATCCAGCTCGTAGAACACATCTTTTCTGATGAGTGCGGAAACGCCGTTCATACAGTTTCCAAACTGAAAGTATTGATCCATCCACTGGTATCTGGAACGGTTGTGCATCACGGAATAATCTGCCGGATAATCCGTTGATCCTTCCGAAAAAATCACCTCATCCATCGTAAAACACGCCGCATATTCCGGGTGCGCTTCGAAAAACCTGATCTGCTTTTCTATTTTTTCCTTATCAATCAGATCATCGGAGTTCATCATCTGAATATAGTCAAAATCCATCGGTTCAATCAGATCAGTCAGCATCTTTTGCGCGCCAACCAGCTGTGTATTTTCTTTCAGATCATGGAAATGAATACGCGGATCCTTGTATGACGCAATGACCTCACCGCTACGATCCGTAGATCCATCGTTCGCGATAAAGAGTTCCCAATGTGGATAGGTCTGATTTAGAATCGACTCAATTGCATCTCCGACATACTTTTCATGATTGTAACAACACATGAAAAACGCTACTCTCGGTTGTTTCCCATTGTTACCCATACAGAATGCCCCTTCAAGATGTAAAGCACTTTCCGAATATCCGGATTTTTGTCCACTAAACAAAACGCTATATCTCAAAATAATACGTATAACCCGTAAATCCGAAATCTTTCGCTCATTGACGGACTCATCGACGCTCATATTATTGTCGCAATACCAGGTTTTTTCGTTCCCTCGCAATATCTTCCAGTTCGGTTGTAAACCCGCTGATACTGAACAATATATACCACACCTCTCTCTCCTCCCTGTTCCATGGAATCAGTTGCCCTTTTTCTTCCAGCTCGCGCAATATGTCCGTTCCGACCGGCTTGTTCCGGTACTTACATTCTCCCAATATCATCTTTTTATTCTCTTCGTCAAGCGCAACAATGTCGATCTCCATGTGCGCATCCCACCAGCGCCCTACTTTGGTAAAATGAAACGGCCAGATGTCTGCGTCATTTAATTCCCACATTTTCTCGCGGCAAATATCCTCATACACATACGCGACATGGGCGCTGACGAAATCTCTCCTGATGATCCGTTGCACATGAAGCCGGTTACCGCTCTCCAACAGTCCCCTGTTCGGAAAAACAAACAAAAACCAAAAGCGCAGAAAATGATCCTTTATCCTGTACAGCCCCTTTTTGCTCTTATCCGGGTTTGACTCGGTTACCGGAACCTCACGCTCCAATATATCCAGGTCGATCAGCGTCCGCAGATACTTTGTCAGACCTGTCGACTTTATTCCCAACATCCCTGACATGGCAGACAATTTCCGGTTCCCCGCGGCAATGACCTTGATGATGGAGAAGTAACTGCCAATTTCGGCCACCTCCTGCTGCAGCAAAAAATCCGGCTCCTGGTACAAAAACCCGGACATATTCAAAACATGATGATCTATTGCTGCATAAACATCCTTTTCCGCGTTCACGGTCCTGATGTATTTTGGAACACCGCCTGTCAGTGCATAAAATGCGACCAGCGTCTCTTTTTGAACTTTCGGAAAAAAACCTCTATAGTGGCGGAAAGGGATTTGTTGCAGCCTGATCTGTGCGGTTCGTCTTCCGTAGAGGGGGCTGTGATAGGAGAGTGTCTGAGACTCCATCATAGAAATCAGTGAGCCGCAAAGAATCACCATAACGGATTTGTCCTTCAGGATCGTTTCCCATATCCGCTGAAACACGGAAGGAAATGCCGGGTTAGATTTTCCGATATATTGAAACTCGTCAATAACGATCACAGGTTTCGACCTGAACGGCATCTCCATGACAGTTTGGAAAATCACGTCCCACCCGGAAACAGAAGACTCCCGCAGAAGTGTACTGTCAATAAATGTTGCAGCAATATCCTTAAACACATTCCGGTTTTGAGACTCTGATTCCTCACTTGCAAGAAAAAATAACGCATTCTTATTTCTGATAAAATGCGAAATCAGTGCCGTCTTACCGACACGTCTGCGCCCATACAATATCACAAGCGAAGCGCCTTTTCTTTTATACTCTGCCTCCAGGACAGCTAATTCGGTTTGTCTGTCTATAAATTGCTTCATACCAATACCGATACTTCCTCCTGTACATGATTATACTTTGTATTATAATAATTTCAAGTATAATGCGTTCAGCCTTTCTTCCGCTCGACGCTAATCATCTCCTTCAATATGGCAATCGCACCCATGATCCATCCGCATGCACCATCCAGCCGGTAGCCGTTAAAACCGGCCTGTGTCAACAGCGACACAACTACTGCATATCCAGATGCAAAAGCGCTTCCGGCCGGATACCCTCTGATACCATGTCCGTCACATGATCATAATAGCTGCCGACAGGGCCAAAGGTCGTTGCATATCCGGGGATGTCCTGTACCGCCTTCTGTACCGTTTCTTCCGTGTCCTCATAAAACAGACTCCGCCCGTTATCATACAGAGGATAAAAGCATTCGCCCTGTGCGGACACCTTGACCGCAATATTGGACAGATGCCGGTCATCCTGCCTGGTAATAAAATCCAGCAGTATCATGCGGGCGATGTCCTCTGCGTACTGCGGGCGTACCTGTATCAGATTCCTGTACTCATTGTCGGATCGCTCTCCGTCAAACAGGCGACGGAAATGCACC
This sequence comes from Lachnospiraceae bacterium, assembly GCA_017448245.1. GTDB lineage: Bacteria > Bacillota > Clostridia > Lachnospirales > Lachnospiraceae > Butyrivibrio. The sequence continues at coordinate 57,511 of JAFSLV010000028.1, forward strand.
AGATATTCTCCGGAATAATCATATTGAAATGCGGAGAAAATGGTATCTTCATCGATACGATACGTCGGACAACACGGAACGCCCAGTTTTTCCGCCAGCATATATACGGCTATCTCGGACTCCGCATCCGTTACCAGCGGATTGATCCGCCTTTTATAGATGCCGTACTGCCCGTTATAGACGCCGTAGCGCTTGATGTTACAACCTTCCGGGGTGTCAATGCTGTCGCCGGTCAGATCCGTTCTGCGGTGAAACACTGCGTCAAAGACATCCGTGACCGCATCCCCCATCCGTTCATCTGCTTCCTCTGCAATCCAGAGCAGATCCTTCGGGTGGATGGCCCGGGTGATTCTTGCGATCTTCCAGACATCGTAGGATGAGAGTCCGCACCGGAAGAGGATCTTTTCGATATCCCTGCGATCCCTGCTTACAATGCGCTCAGACAGAAACGAGATCAGTTCCTCGCGTGTCCATGTGTTCTTTCCATGTGTATAGGTATGCACTACCGTATTGAAATCCGGCCGCACGAAAGATACGGAGAGATCCGGCGCAACGGTTCCGATCACCGTCTCATCCCATTTCAGATAATACATGCCGGGAACGTCTGTTTTGTTCATCTGCCGATCCGCCGTAATCTGAAGATAAAGATACAACTACACCATCTGTTCAATTCTATCAAATATGCGACTTCTATACAAGATAAACGCTATATATCATCTACCCTTGCAGTATTTTTACCCTCTCCCTTACATGCTGCCACTGTGCCTCACTCAGATACGGCGGTATCTCCATCTCCAACACCCGGCTCACATCTGTCTGCAGTGTGTTCCCTGCGATCAGCGCTGCTTCCATCAAAGACATCTCTTCCGAAACTGTCTGTGCATGCGCATTGGTATAAGAGGAAAACGACTGGTCATGATCAAATAACGGACAAAAGCCGGTCAGAGCACCTGTCGCATGATCCATGAAAAATCCCCAATTCTGTTTATGACGATCCACGTTATTCAGAATACCGTCCGCAAGCAGCATTTCGTGATATGCTTTTTGATCCACCTTTGCTGCCTCGTGGTACGCATCCTTTCCCTGTGTATGGCAATACACCTCAAAGTCTTCAAAGGTGACGAGCCCGCGATCCTCTGACGTAAACAGTTTGGAGCATACCATCTGCTCGCCGACGCTCCCGATCCACTCCCTCCGTTCGTCAGACAGATAAGGTGACAACACCTCCGCATCAGAGACTTCATAAGAAATGTGCGTAATACCGAGTGCTTCCAGAATGCGGCAGGCAGGGATCTCATATTTCCCGACTTTATGCAGATGCAATCCGTCTTGTTGGCGGATCCATGCCTTGGCATTGACGCCAAGGGTCGTCAGTTCCGGTGTGTGTACCGCTCCCTGCTGATACGATTCCGTAACAAACCGTATATTACCGCCGGACAATGATACCTCTGATACAAAGAGTGATAACGGATGTGTGAAGAGGTTGATCTCTTCCCACACGGCATCGTCTCCCTCCTGCCGGATCCAGTATGCATCCGAAAGACTCAATCCCCGGCAGGCCAGACTGACCGCAAAGCGGTTATTCTGTGACAGTCTGAGCAGGTTGAGTATCTCCTTTGCAAAGCAGCGTCCGACAGAGAGTGTACGATTGGCTGCCCACTCGACAAAATCCGGATAGGTGATCTTCCGTCCCCTCAGAAAAAACGGGATAAGATCTGGATGCCGCACATGACAGGCACCGTTTTCTTCCACATCCATGATTACGGTGTTTTTCAACATCAATTGCATGCTTTATTCCTCTCTACCGTGAGCCACGATATCACCGTTTTTTTCGATTTCCCTGCAGATGTGACCGTACAGCGTTTCTCTCCCGTCAGGTGTCTGCTTTTCAAACGGAAGCTTCCAGGTCAGTTTGTATACAAAGGTATCCTCCTGTAAGATACGGTCGACCGCTTCATCATACGGGTCGTTGAGGTTGTGTACCAGATGCTCGATATGCGGCATCGACGGAGGATTACCCAGAATCTTGTCCGCAATGGCGGGCACGCTGCGCACCGCCTCCGCAATGATGATATCGATCAGAAAATAATCCGCAAGAATCTCCTGCTCCGACCAGTACAGATAAAAAGCATTGATCAGATAACGCGGAAGAATATCTCCCGCACCCGTTTTTATAAAATTACCAAACCATAATCCCTGAGACACAAATTGCGGATCCGGAGGATCCAGCTTTGGCGTGTAAAAAGCATCGGGCAAAAACCACTGTTTTGGCATCGGTTGCCGTACAAGAAATGTCGCGTCAATGTAGAACCCTCCGTAGCGATATAATAATTCCGCCCGAATCAGGTCCGTCAGATGCGTGATCGTAATACTGCCTTTTTGAAAAAGTTCCAGTATGCGGGGCGGGAAATGCACATAGTCCCGAAAATTAGCCTCTGTGATAAAGTATATCTCCGCAAGATCTCCCGGAATTGCATGCCGTATACTGTTGACGCACAGCTTCACCAAATCCGGCATCTTGTCTTCTCCCTGCCACCAGATAAGCCATACCGGGGTTTTGTCCCGAAAACCACGAGGCCGGTACTTCGCAGGATACACATCAAACAGGTCGTCCTTTGCATATCGGAAGGAGAGTTCTTTCAAAAGTTCATGAATATAATCCCTGAACAGAATCGCGTATTCCAGTTCCTCCTCCGTCTGAGCGGCGGTCGGTGGTATATGGTATGGGAATGGAGATGTCTGTCTGTTGTCTGTCATCGGGAAGCCTTTCATTTCCGTACACTTCTGTGCTACAATTATGATACCATTTTTCCATTGCCGTGTAAAAAGGGAGCCCTTATGATCAATAGACTGGATGAGGTACGTGACGGTTTTTTCATCACCAATATGATGAAGCGCAACTGGATGACCCGGCTGGATCTGCTGGAGATCATCGACCGCGTATGCAAGGAGCATCGCATCCGCTATTTTCTCGGAGAAGGTACGCTGCTCGGCGCCGTCCGGCATCGGGGATATATCCCGTGGGACGATGATATCGATCTCTATATGATGCGCCCCGATTTTGATCGCTTCTTTGCCATGGCAGACGACGTATTGCCCGCGCCGTTTCATGTAAGCCACGTCCTCGAACCCAATATGCACCGGCGTGTCAGCAAGATATCCGGCGGAGATGAAATCATTTTTACCAATGAATACCTGTCATCTCATCACGGCTTCCCCTATCCTTACAGTATCGACATCTTTCCCCTGGATGCAAAATACCCTGACCCTGCGAAAGAAGAAGACAGAAGGAGCCGCATCCGCGAGATTACGGCAATGTTACAGACCGAAGAGGATGCCGCGCGACGTGAGGAATTGGAATCTCAGCGTGAGTCCGCGTATACCGCATGCCCCTTCGATGAGGCGCGGGAAGTCACCTTCTTCAGTCATGAGGGTACGATTCATGTGTTTCAAAAACAATGGTTTGAGCCTGAATCAACACTTTTATTTGAAGACCGTCACCTTCCCGTACCCTCCGATTACGATATGGTCCTGACGACCAGATACCACAACTACATGACCGGCGTGCGCGATGAGTCCTCTCATATCTACCCCTGTTATGCGCTGTATGAAGAACAGTTCCGGGATTTCCTCGGTCACAATCCGTTCCGTTATACCTATGACGCATCACATCTGCAAAGGTCGCGTATCATACAGGAACAAGCGAAAGACATTCTTTTTCTGCCGGTGCGATCAGCCTGGTGGCCGGCCATGCATTCCGCGTATCATACGCTGCGCGCACAGGAGCAGATACATATCACGGTGGCGCCTGTTCCGTTCCGGCTTCTTGAAGATACCGCTGATCATGAAGGTCTCCGCAGCGACCTGTCGGGTTTTCCGCAGGATCTGCCGCTGGTCGATGTCCGTACCGTTGATATATGTTCCGCACATTATGACATGATCTTCATCCAGTTTCCTTATGATGGTACCAACTCGACGATGTCTGTTCCGGAGGGTTTCTTTTCATCGGCGCTCCGGTCACATTGTGAAAGACTCGTCTATATTCCCCCCTATCTCACGGATGACCCGTCCCCGACGGACCCCGCACTTGCCGCGGCACTCGAAGTGTTGATAGAACAGCCGGCGGTCATGTTTGCCGACCATATCCTCGTATCGTCGGAACTGATGCGGGTCTTCTATATCGAGATACTGTGTATCATCACGGGAGAAGAAAACCGCACTGTGTGGGAAGATAAGATCATCGTTCACTCCGCAGATGAAGGAGCGATTACCTCATGAGCAGCACCGGTGCACATCTGCATATCGATGTACTCCTGGTCAGCGGCGGTCACGGCGGCTTTGAAAACATCGTCAACCAGACCTCCTCTTACCTTGTGTCACACGGCTTCTCTGTCCGCTACATCCAGCTCGTCTCCTCCGGCATCGACTGGGCGACAGACGATGCGGCATATGTCTGTCTCGACATGGATAAAGAGCACTTTGATTTTGACGAAGCCAGAAAACAATATGCATCATTGCTGTCAGAAGATACGCAAAAACCTTCACTGATCCTCGCCACCGGCTGGCCCTATGTAATCTATGTCGCCAAGGGTGCCGCTTCCGATGCGGGACTGCCTGTTCCCGTCTGCGCCTGGCCGCACGACGATCTGGATTATTATGCCGAGGGCGGCAGCGGCGATATCTCGATGTTTCAATTTGCGGACATGAGTCTTGCGATTAATCAAAAGATTGCGGAAGATGTCTTCCGGGCCTTTCCGGAAAAGGTAGTCTATCGCATCAATAACTGTTTTAATCCGGCAATGATCCGTTACAGCGAAAACCGCGACACTTTAAAGATCGCCTGTGTGGGTCGTCTTTCCGAAAAGAAGGTCATCCCGATCATTCTGTATGCATTGGAAAAGACAAAGCTGCCATGGGAATTGATACTTGCAGGCGACGGTGAAGATGAGGAAGCGCTTCGCGCACTGACACATGAACTGCATCTGCAAAAACGGGTGCACTTTCTCGGATGGCAATCGGATCCGTGGGCAGCCGTGACAGACTGCCGCGCACATGTGGTATCAAGCATCTATGAGGGTGCACCTCTGTCCCTGATTGAAGCGCTGGCAGGCGGTATGCAGGTGATCTCTACGCCGGTCGGCATTGCAGAGGAAGCCATCGGTGATTCCGGTTGCGGCTATCTCGTGCCCTTTGGCAAACCGGATGCGCTCACCGCGGTGCTTGACAGGCTCTCAACAGAACGTTTTACACCTGAGATGGCAAGACGCTGCAAAGAACAGGCCGCTCCCTATCATCCGGAAGCGACCCTGTATGACTTTCTGTGTAAGATAGAGGCTTGTGCAGGACTCACACTCTTGCCGCAGCACTTCCTGCCGGGAAAGACGGATCTCTATGTCCGCAGGACACCCTGATCCGCACCGTAATCGGTGATCAGACGCGCCTCCTTGATCCTCAGATCCTGCCGCATGAGCCACACCGTCAGCATCCGCTCCGCCATATAACCGGCGACACGTCGGTTCATATCCGTCCTCTCATCATAATCCAGCTCCTTTGCCGCATCGGTCAGAAAGCTGAAGAGCCAGCCGCAGTAACGGTCAAAGATCTCTTTCCTCGTAATGAATACATTGCAGATGTAGAAGCCGTGACCGTCCATCACGCGCCGGAAGCTCTCCAGATCATCGGGCTGCCTCTCTGCAATGAGACGCTCATATACCTCATACGCGCGATGTGCGATCCGGACATCCAGGATCTCCGCGATCTGCACACGCACCGGAAAGCTCACATATCTCTCCTGCGGGACGAGGATATCATAGCGTTGCAGAAAATGCAGGATCTCCTCCCGCTCCATCGGTACCTGCACCTTGCTCCATTCACTTGCAAGATATCTGCCGTAATGGGCGAGTCCCTTCACCTCCGATGTATCATGCCGCCAGATCCGGTACAGGCCGGTACATTCGTTGATGCGCGGATTCAACGCGTCGATCTCCGGTTCCGGAGCACCGAGCGTAAAACCGTACGGATTGCTCTCCGGAGCAGACAGCCAGAGCGGCAGATATGTATCGCTCCGATAAAACGCGCACTCCTTATGCATCGCCACGTAGATTGCGGTCTTTGTATCCGGCGTCTTCTTTTCGATACGCACGAGCGTATCGCCGTCGCCGACCCACTCCCTGAGCGTAATCTGTTTTATTCCTTTGAGCAACTGCCAGGCACGGTGGTCCTGCGTATCCGGAAAAGGGATCCGCAGATAGATGCTCTGAAAGACATCGAGCAGCATCACCGCAAGCTCCATGGCACTGTTCATCGGAAGATAGCGGTAGACCGCGCCGAGATAGGCGCACTGCGACCGTTTCTGCGCGGGAACCGCTTCCAGATCTTCATAGACCTCTTCATACAGATTGCGGGATATGGCGGACGGTTCTCCTCCCGCTCCCTCGAGCAGACAGCCTGCGATGCGCACGCAGGCGCGCTCGCACACGGGCACTCCGCCGGATACCAGGACATGCTCATCTGCCAGATGACAACCGAGATCAACCAGCGTGTCATACCCTCTCTCCGCCGCGTCCGCAAGCATCGCCTGCAGGAGCTGTCCCGTGGCATGCATCTCAAAGAATGCGCCGCCGTAGACGATTTTTCCTTCCGGCACGCCGGCTTCCCGAAGCGCCTTTTTTTTCTCTTCAAAGTCTGATGCCTGCAGGATCACGGCCTTGTCAAAGGAGAGATTTACCGCCTCCTGCAGGGAGACCACGGGCACCTCTCCGATCCTGGGGCCATCCGGATCGCCTCCTTTTCCTGCGACGGCTTCCCCTTCTTCCGCGATAAACGCGACGACGTCACCGGTCTGCCGGTAAAAAGCGAGCAGGGATTCATTCTTATATCGGTCAAAGACAATCACTTTCTCCATAGAAACAGTGTAACAAAAGATATCGGTTTCAACAAGATTGTGCTATGATGATTCTATGGATGCGGATAACGAAACGCTCAAAAAAATATGGACCGTGGAACTGGATCTCCTGGAACAGTTTGACCGGTTCTGCAAGACCTTTGATCTGACCTATTATGCGGATTACGGAACGCTGCTGGGGGCAGTCCGTCACCGGGGTTTCATCCCCTGGGATGACGATATCGACGTTTCCATGATGCGCCCCGATTATGACCGGCTTCTTTCGCTTGCGGAGTCTTATTTCAAACCACCGTACTTTTTCCAGCATTGTTACAATACCCCGGGTTCATTATGGGGATTAAGCAAGCTGATCAATGACGACACGACCTGCATCGAAACAAGAGAACTCCCGCCGGGCTATCATCACGGGATCTTTCTGGATGTCTTTGTATTGGATTATGCCGCGGCAGACGATGCGCACCCCTCTGCGCTTGACCGGATGCTCGATGACACGTGGCTTGCGGTCAGCAATCCGGAGTATCTGCTGCATAAGATGAAGAACGGCTATCGTCCGGAGATCTCCGCCGATATGATCTCCGGGATCGTTGCCATGCCCCTTGCCTCCAAGCTGCAGCTCCTGGACGGGATGCTGGCGCAGGCCTTTGATCAGGCAAAGAAGGTCAATCGTTTTTCCTTTGACAAAGCAACCAATTTTGATTTCCCGTCACGCGATATCCGTTATTTTGAAAAAACAGTGATGCTTCCTTACGAGAATACAAGCATCTCCGCGCCGTCTCATTATCACGAGATTCTGTCGGGTGACTACGGTGACTATATGACTCCCCGGCAGGTCGGTAATTACCACGCAGGCGCCTTTTTTGATCCGGACAGGCCCTGGCGTTCCTACATCGGCACCCGCATCTGACGCGTCAATCAGCTGTCTGCTGCCCGATCGTCTCCATCATCGTGCGCAGTCTGCATGCCCACGTATCCTCCGAAAGCGCGCGCCGCCTGCCCTTTTCCGCGATTGCCTTTCCGCGTTCCGTATCATTCAAAACCGCACGGATCTTTCCGGGCAGTGCGGACAGATCATGCAGATCGTAAAACACCAGCTCTTCCCCGTCCGTAAAACGCTCCGACAGATAGAGGCTCGTATCCGTCACACTGACCGCGCCCTGCAGCATGGCGCTGAAGATCCGGTCATGCGCCCCCTTCTTGAACCACGGCTGCACATTCAACGCGATCTTTGCCTGACCCGCCAGCGCGTTACACGCGGCCGGTGTCACCGCTTCATGATACGTCATGCTGCCGTGCGTGCCGTAACCGGGTTCTGTCCAGTCGGCTCCGTAGATATCCGTACGGATGCCGGCCTGCGTCAGCCGCTTCATGATCTCCAGCTTGAAGAGTCGCCGTACCGTATACTCCGCATAGATCGCGTATTCCATCATCAGTGTATATCTGTCATCGCCCGTCAGTCGTATACCGTGCTGTGTCAGAAAGAGTTCAATGGCCTCCTCGGTGGTCAGCGATGGATTCTGTACGAGCGTACCGATGACTGTCTCATAATACGATCGTCCCCCGTCATCAAAAAAAGGAATCGCGGGATACGCAAGCGGCTTCTGGCAGCTGCTCACCAGCAGCACATCCGTCGGACGCCCCTCCCACGGCATGATATCTCCTTCATCCACGGCGATGTTTCCTCCGTGAGGAAGAAAATGCACCTGCGCAGCCTCCGGAAAAAATTCCTCACAAAACGGAATGTGGTTCTCATCGACCACAAAAAAATGCAGATCCTTCAGCGGCATGCGCAACACCGCGTCATAATTTCTCGGATGATCCATCAGGATGTCGCAGACGGGGATATGATGTGCCTCCCAGAAACTGGCGCCGCCGACCGTCAGATTCAGTCCGATATTGTTAAAGAGTACCGCCGCGCAGTCACCGTCCGCCACAAAGGCTTGCAGCCGCCGCAGCTGCACCTCACCCTTTTCATGCACATCCAGCAGGAGAAACGGGATCCGCATGTCCGTAGCCGCACGACAGATCTGCTCCGTAAAATCATCCAGTGTGGGGACGATCCCGTGATAAAGAATCAGCTTCCGCTCCATGGATACGTGCACCTCACGAATTGACCATCTGCGCAAACCGGATGGTGAGATCATAGTAGACCTTCCGGTGAAAATGATTGGTACATCCGGCAAAGCAATCCTGACCCGTGATAAAGTCCGTGACAGGGATCATGCCGATATCTGTGCGACCACCGAACCTTTTTCGCAGCTGCGCGTTGACCGCCCTGTATTTTGCCGCATGATCCGCAAATTCCTCCGTGTTCGGCTCCGCCTCGATCTCGCTCCCCAAAAGGAGGATCAGCCTCGTGCTCTCAGGAAGCGTGTCGCGCAGCCATTGCACGAGATCTGCGGTTTCCTCCGCGCCAAGACTTCCCTCAAAGGTATAGGACTCGCGGAAAGCCTCCAGTACCTCTTTGGTAAACGCAAAATTGTGATTGGCATATGCTCCGCTGATGAACGCGTCCCACTGCTTCTCATCCGTCAGATCAAAATTGCATCCGGAAAAGCAGACGCGAAAGCCCGTCTCCTTATGACGATAGACGCCCGCATGGGTCTCGGACAGCATGCTGAAGAACACGATCCGGTGGCGCGGATCAAACATATCCGTAACAAAATCGTCCATGGAGAGGAAGGGTGCCGTCTGCAGGTTGGCAAGAATCTCTCCTTCGGTATAGTCCCGCGCTTCCCTGAGATGCAGCAGATTGTTAAAGCCCGCGACGATCACGCCCCTCTCATCCACATAATTGGTCTCGAGATACAGAGGGGTCGACGTGCCCTGCTTGAGATAATCGACGATCTGGTCCATATCGCAGGGGCCTTTGATAAAGATATCCTGTGTCTGTTGCGCCTGTTTTGTCTGTGGTAACGGTGAGGTCTTCTGTGTCTGTGATGCCGGCTGCGTCTGTTGAGGAACCGCCGCCTTTTCCTCCCGGATCCATGTGACCTTTTCTTCTTTGACGAGCGGGGATGCGATCTCTCCCGTCACCTCCAGTGCGGGATATCCGAGCGTCTGGTAGACATACTGCTCGACCCCCATGCCGAGTGCCCGGCAGGAAAAAAGAAAGTGAATCAGACGGTCCTGTAACAGATCGAGCGCATAGAAGCCGACGATCCCGTAATCGCCGTAGCGGTCTCTTGCATGGATAACCGCCGCAGTGATCTCGTCGGACGCGATCAATGCCTGCAGTTCCTCTTTGGATGCACGGATCTTGGTATAGTTGAGCTGATTGGTGCGTGCAACCAGCTCCGCAATGCGGTCGAGATGCGCCATGCACTGGTGGTCCACACTGATACGGATATCGGAATCCGCAAGGAACTGCTCATTGGATGTGGCATGTCCGCGGTCTTCTCTTTTGCGCTCCAGCACCCGGTACTGTTCGAGCCTCTTGTGGGACGGGTCCTTTGCTTCTCCCTGAGACAACTCCTGTAAAAGCTGTCCGATGATGTCGGGGCCCGCCGTCTGCATTTCCGGCAGATAGTAGGCAGCTTCTCTGAGATTGAACGCGCTGTCATCCAGAAACAGGACGTTTGCGGGACGCAGCTGCATATCTTCGATCAGCTGCTTCAGGCGCGGCGCCTTTGCCGTCCAGTCGATCGAGGGAAAGACAAAGTACTGCCGGAGATCGCCTTCGGCGCTGTTCTTCAACGCTTCTTCTATGACCGCATAATCATTCTTTGAACAGATCGCATTCATGATCCCCATGTCGACCGCGCGCCGCACAAGCGCCACGGCTTCGGGACGCAGCGTCACGCTTCCCTCGCTGATGATGCCTTCCCAGAAGGTATCGTCCATATCCCAGACGATGAGCTTGATATCATCCGCCGACAGGGGCATTTTTTCCTGTTTATCTTCATCCTCCTGTCCGTCCTTGTCTTCTGGAAGCAACGGTTCCACCGTCCCCTCGCCCCACTTGCTGCAGATATACTGATAATTTCTCGCAAAGATCGCCTCCAGATCTTCCCTGGACATAAAGCTCTGCGAGCCTGCATGATAGATAAAGCTGTTCTTACACAGCAACAGCTTATATCCCTCCCTGCGGATGCGGATGCACAGATCCGTATCCTCAAAGTATCCCGGGGAAAACCGTTCGTCAAACAGTCCCGTTTTGTCCAGCACCTCTCTTTTGATCAGCATGCAGAAGCCGCTGAGCTTGTCGCGCTTCTCGAAGGCCGCCGAGACATCTCCTTCCGGCGGCGCATTGTGTTTTGCACCGTAAAAAACATATTCGCCTGGAAACGCAAATTCCACATCGATGCGCTGGGACGGATCGGTATAATTGGAGACGCTGCCCGCGGCGCCCGTGTCCTCTGACGAATAGAGTGCCATGCGCAGCCAGAAGAGCGCATTGGGAGCCATGCGCGTATCGTTGTTGAGTAACAGGATATCATACTCTTCCGATACCGTCCGGATCGCCTCGTTGCAGCCGGCGGGAAATCCCATATTTTCGTCACTCAGGAGCAGTGAAATATCCTCCTGCTCTTTCAGCCACTCCGCCACGCCGTCGGTCGAGGCGTTATCGAGCACGACGACACCGCAGGAAGCGGGGTTGCAATGCGTACGGATGCTTTCGAGGCACTGCTGCATCAGATAGGTATTGTTGTACGACAGGATTACGATGCCCACAGGCTTGACGCTTACATTTCCCGTTCCTTTCAGTTCCTCTGCTTTCCTTTGCAGCCGTTCCTTTTCTTCTCTGCCGGCTTCACACAGGAATGCCGCATTTTCGTAGCACAGGAAGGCCTGGTCGGGATTGCGCTCCCTCAGGCTGTCACCGAGCCGTTCATAGGTCTGATATTCGTCCTTATCGAGATATCTGGTTTTTTCATTATATCTGTCGTCCGGTGCAAATCCTTCTTTGGTGACATTCACCTGGCTTTGCGCGGACTGTTCCCCCCATACTTCGATGTAACCGTCTTCAAATTCCTGCTGTGCGGCTTCAAGCATCTGGCGGGGTGTGAGCTTTTCCTGGTATTTGGGATTGTCAAAGAGATTGCGGTGATCCTCGCGGACACTCATGCCCTTTTCAAAAGAAATCGCGTCAAAGTCTTTCGCAAGCCACGCAAAGTCTCTCTCGCTGATCGTGAGCGGATCGAAGAATTCCCCCCCGAGGCGGAAGCTGTGCCAGTCGCGCAGCATGTAGGCACTGCTCCTTTTGAGTGCCACGTACGTACCGTAGGTCTCAAACTCACTGAAAGCCGAGTCCTGGATCTCCTGCGCGTCGATTGCGTGGATGATCTTTTCCCAGAAACGGGTGCCCTCGATCGCGTCGTTTGCTTCGATGTCTTTCATCAACTGCAGGCAGATCTCCCGGTTGATCAGCATGTGTTCGGAGATAAAGGAACGTCCGATGACCTTGGTCATCCCGGGAAGGATCCTTTCAAGCGTCCGGAAATAGGCCTCGTGATGCTCGTGCTTTAAATCAAAATAGGGCTTGCCGCTGCCTTCCTGAAACATCGACAAAGGACGACAGGGAATCGTATCTCCGTCCCAGACCAGATAGTATTCGTCCTTACATTGTCTGGCATATTCCCATTTCAGAAATTGCTGATAGTACCATCCGGTGATGCCTCTGGGCAGTTCCCTTCCCTGCAGGACCGGCTCCATCTGCCGTTTCATGCAGGCGTGTACGTCCGCAAACGGCAGGATCGTATCCTCGTCGATCGCGGTGATTCTGTTGTCTTCGCTTTCTTCCGCAAGCCGCACCACCTCGGCATTGCCGATAAAGATCAGACGTCCGTGCGGGATATTATCCGCAATCCGGGTGTGCAGATGAGCAAGCCTCCGGAAATCGTCCGGCGTCTTCATGATCAATGTATCATAATGTTGTTTTTCCATGAAATACAGCCTCCAAAAAGGTTGTTTTTACATTATTTTTATTCTACAATAAAAGAGATGGACGGTCAAAATCCGCCGGGAGTTGAGGATGGATCTTTCTCTTTCACAGAAACTGCATAAAGACCGCGACAGCATCCTGCGGTTTTGTTCGCGTCACGGCCGTATCCGTCTGTTCGGTTCGGGGGATCCGGCGATTCTTATGTTCCGTTATCTCACAGACGAGCAGATTGATGTCGCGGACTTTATCATGACCGACGAGGACGCGGCACAGACCGGCAGCGTCTGGTTTGACCGTCCGGTCGTACCCTTGTCCGAAGTGCGCTTTCGTCCGGAAGACGGCATCGTCATCACTTCGGAAGCCTGGATGCAGGGCTTTGTCGTACAAAAGCTCCGCGCGATGGGTGTCCTTCCCGCACAGATATACCAGCAGGGGATCTACGGACAGTATACCGAGATGGAATCGGATCTCAGCAGTGTCCGGACAGGCTACACGGGAAACGACGCACCGGAAGGATACTTTGCGGGATATACCGCGCTCGATGCGATCGGCACACAGACCGGCACCGACAAAGCGCACGGGACGCATAACTATCTCAACAAATACGAGCATTTCCTGATGCCGTGGAAGGACAGGTCTTTTACGCTTCTCGAACTCGGGATCTTTGACGGCGCCTCGCTCCGGATGTGGGAGCAGTTCTTTCCACAGGCGCATATCGTCGGCGTCGACTTTGACGAGCGCTGTGCGCAGATGGGCGGCGGCCGAAAGGAGGTCGTGATCGCCGATCTCTCTCTTCTTTCGACGCTGGAATCTCTCAAAAAGTATAAGCCGGAGATCATCATCGACGATGCCTCCCATATCTGGAGCCATCAGATCAAATCGCTCGTCACGCTCTTTCCGGTGCTTCCGCACGGCGGTGTCTTTATCCTGGAAGATCTGGAAACGAGCTTTTCGGCTTATCGTTTTCAGAATTATAACGACGCGCCGGTCAGTGCCTATGATTTTTGCCGCCTCATCGCCACCGTCGTGACCGGAGGAGAGTTCCTCGATACACGTACCTTGCGGCCGGAAGCCGCTCTCCTAGCACCGGAGATCGAATCAGTGGCGTCCGGAACAGAGCTGGTCAGCTTCATCAAGGGCAGCTGCATCCTCATCAAAAAATAATCGATGCTGAAGGGAAAAACACCGGAAGAATATATCGCACTGCTTGAAGAGATGGAACGCAATGAATCCCGCGACCTTGCGTTCATCGATATGGTGCGACAAAAAACAGACGAAGCCCTGTCTTCCTCCGGCACGGAGGCCTTACTTGCCATGGAATCTCTCTTTTCAGAGGAACCCGCGCGCACGATTCTCGCCCGCTCAGCGGAGCTGCTCAAGCTCCGCTATCTGATCACCGCCGTCCGCAATGAACAGGCTCTGGGGCTTCCGTTGCTGATCCGGGATATCGATTCCTGTGACGCATTACTGACACGATACGACGAGATCAATCTGATGCTGCGCCGGATCGAGCTGGATCTTGCGCCGCTCGATGAAGAAGCGCTTACATACCTGCGTGAACACCGGATATCACCCTATTGTGTCTCCGCCGTTCTCTACAACATGATCTCCTCGACAGGACACCGTGAGCATGTCCTCCTGCGCATCGCGGAGGACGCAATGGATCACGGGGCGTTTCTCGACGCATATGGTTTTCTCAATGTCATCGAGCAGCCGTCGCCGGATACCGTCGCCTTAAAAAATGAATTACAGGACGCACTGACGGGAGGAGGAAGCGCATGAAGCGGATCTTTCATTTCATCGCCTGCTCCAACAACACCCTCCTGATGGACGAGTGCAGACGCTATATCGACCGCCTCTTTGTGCCCGAAGGATGGCGTATCGAGGTCACGGTGATCACGGACGCAAAGAGCATGTGCGAAGGCTATAACCGTGCGGCTGTCATGCACCCCGACGATCCGCCGCGCACGGAAGATGTTCCGGTCAGGATCTATCTGCATCAGGATGTATATCTCATCAACCGTTTCTTCCTGCACAATCTGCTGATGATCCTCCAGTCACATCCGGACATCGGTCTGATCGGCATGGCGGGCACGCCACAGATGCATCCGAGTGGCGTCTGGTGGAACGGGGAAGGGGTCGGCTGTCTCTATACCGTGACCGATGATCCGCTGACCGAAGAAGAATACACCTCCGCACCGGCGCTGACGGAGGTCGCCTCCGTCGACGGCTTCTGTATGGTCACCCGTGCGGATATCCCGTGGAGAGAGGATCTCTTTGACGGTTTTGACTTTTATGATGTCTCGCTGTGCTATGAGATGCGCAGGGCGGGCCTGCGCGTGGTCGTCCCCGATATGCGGCATCCCTGGTGTGTCCACGACGACGGCCGGGTGTTGAGCCTCTATCACTATAATCACTATCGCAAGATCTTTCTGGAGGCTTATGGACAGAAGGAGGATTTCAACGTCTGCACAGATCATGACTCTGTCAAAGAGCAGCTTCATGGCCCTCGTGATCTCATCTCCAGTTTGGATGAAAGTCTGCGACAGATCCGGGAAAGCCTGGGCGCAAAGAAAAAAGAGATCCTGTTTCTTCCCTGTAAGGCATCATGCTGGAACTCCATGGAGAGCCTCTGGAAGGCGGTCAATGAGGATCCGGATTATGAGGCAACTGTCATGCCCGTCCCCTGGCGATACCGTGATGAACTGTTGAATCCAAGGGATACGTTGCAATATGAACGGGAGCTGTTCCCGGATTATGTACCGACAGTTGATTATCATGACTATTCGATTGCCGAGTCTTATCCTCATGCAATCGTGATACATAATCCGTACGATGAATGCAATTATGCAACCACCGTAGAGCCGAACTATTACGCAAGAATCCTCAAAAAATGCACGCGCAATCTGATCTATATTCCGTGGTTTGTTACGGATGAGATAGACTATGATTCCGACGAAAACAATAAGATGCTGTTCAACATGCGTTACTATGTCACCGTGCCGGGCGTGGTGCATTCGGATCTGGTGATTGTCCAGTCGGAACAGATGCGGCATGCCTATATAGAGATTCTGACCGGTATGAGCGGGGAAGACAGGCGTTCCGTCTGGGAAGAAAAGGTCCGCGGATACGGTTCACCGCTCTTTGACCGGAGAAACGGAGAAGGATATGAGGAAATTCCCGTTTCTCCCTTATGGCAACGGATCAAAGAAGACTTGAAATAGGCGGAGGTTCACATGGATTTTGCCGATTCCTTTATGGAAGACGAAGTAATAGAGGGTTTTTATGTCCCGTCCATCATGAAGCGCTCCTGGGCGGCCAGCCTGGAACTGCTGTCGATTTTTGACGGATTCTGTGAGGCACACGATCTCCCGTATTGTATATATGCCGGCACATTATTGGGCGCCATCCGGCACGGCGGCTTCATTCCGTGGGATGACGATATCGACGTGTTGATGTTTCGGGAAGATTATAACCGCTTTTTGAAGCATGTAAATACCTTCCATCCCGAACATATGTATTTGCTCCGTCCCGAAAAAACCTCCAATTTGTGTCTTACCATGAAGCTGACCAACCAGGAGGATTTTGAGCAGTTTGACCGGGATCCTGTCAGGCTGAAAAAGTTTCACGGATTTCCTTTTCCGATCCTAATGGATGTTTTTGCTTTTGACTTGTTTTTGCATGATAAAGAAAAACAATCAGCACGCGAAGAAATGGCATCTGCCGCGGTTTCATGTTTGAAGACACTGATAGATGAAGATCCTGATGATACAGAAAAAGAAGCAATTGAGGGTATACTCCGTATTTCGGAAAAACACCTTCACATTCAGGCTGACCCGGCAGATACCCAAATAGACCGCCTCTTTCATATCCTGCATAAGCTGTGTGATTATCCGTATACAGACAGCAGTGAGTTATCCGATACAGGTTCCGTACTGCTACACTATCTGCGGGGAACCGAACGCGAGCTCCATGCGGTATACTGGGGCAAGAGAGCGCCTATACCATTTGAAACAGAATCCTTTTACGGCCCTGCGGATTATGACGCGGTGCTCCGGGAATGCTTTGGCGATTATATGATTCCCGTAAAAAACTATGATATACACGGTTATCCTTTTTTCGGCTATTATGAAGAGGTGGTGCATCAGACATTTGGAAAAAAATGGATATATCGCTATACCTACTCCGAGGAGGATCTGATACACAGCAAAAGTATGGCGTCTGATGTGCAGTCAACCGTCTCGGAATCCCTTCATCTGCTGGAGCGGTTACATACACTGTGTAAGTCGGCTCTTGTCGCAGGGCGCAGGGAAGAGGCTCTGCAACTGCTTGCGCAATGCCGGCAGATCGCCGTCTCGGCGGGTAATCTTCTGGAGAGATCGAGAGAAAACCGTGAAACCGTCCACCTGCTGGAAAGCTATTGTGAGGAGATATACGACTTGCACAGGAGAATCCTTGAATATGCCGCTAACCCTTGACACGCTCATCGAAAATAATCATCGCTCCCTCTTTCCCCCTTCGTTCTTTGAAGACGAGGTGCGGGACGGATTCTTTGTCAGCAGTATGATGAAGCACTACTGGGCGGCGCAGCTCGCCGTCCTGGCGGAGATCGACCGTGTCTGTCAAAAGCATGACATCCCATGGTACATCGACGGCGGGACCCTCCTTGGCGCCGTACGTCATAAGGGCTTCATCCCCTGGGATGACGATGTCGATATCGTGATGTTCCGGCATGATCTGCAGCATTTCCTTTCCGTCGCTCCGGCGGAACTCCCGACGGGATATGTTGTCTGTGATATCCGGACGGATCTGAGTTACGACAACACGCATGCACGCGTCCTCAACAACACCGTGCTGGATACGACGCCCGCGCGCATGGAGAGGTATTTTGGCTGCCCCTACACCGTCGGCATCGATGTCTTTGCCCTGGACGGCGTCTATCCGGACGCGGAGGCCGAGACCGAACGGAGACTTCGTCTTGCCGATCTCTATGTGGCGGCGGGCTTCGTCAAGGGATATTCCGAAGATACGAAAGAGTGTAAGGCGCTGATTGAAAAGATCGAAAAAGAAAACGACATGCGGTTCGATCCCTCACTTCCGCTCTTTAACCAGCTCCTGCGGATGCAGGCGATGCTCTTCAGCGAGGTTCCGGATGAAGGGTCTGATGCGGTCTGTGAGTTCTTTGGCATGACGGATATGCTGATCTACGATCCGGACTGGTTTGGTACACCTGAACAGGTATCCTTTGAGGGCATGTTGCTTCCCGCGCCCTGCTCACCTGACCGCATCCTAACCACCGTATACGGCGCGGACTATATGTCCCCCGTG
Source organism: Lachnospiraceae bacterium (assembly GCA_017448245.1). GTDB lineage: Bacteria > Bacillota > Clostridia > Lachnospirales > Lachnospiraceae > Butyrivibrio. The sequence goes on from JAFSLV010000028.1 coordinate 75,624, forward strand.
CGGGGCGGTGCGGGACACGACTATCCCTCCTTTTCACGGCAGGAGGAACTCCTGAAGGATGAAATTGGCTGCAATCCCTACCGCTATACACTGACCGCTCAGGATGTGTTCAGCAAAAGGAGTTCCGCCCCGCAGGCGGAGATCGCACATCTGACAGAGGTCCTGCGGCAGTCACGGCGCACGATGGAGCACTGTCTTGCCGCGAGCGATACCGAAAACGCTGCCAAACTTGCCTCCGGTGTACAGACACTTGCGGACAGACTGGATCTGCTGCTCACGGGACAAAAGGACATCGTCTTTATGATCCCCCGCGCCTCCTGGTGGCAGGCGCTTGCTCCTCTGTACGAAAGGGCACTTGCGCTCCCCGATATGCGCGTGCTTGTGATTCCCGTTCCGTGGTATGAGAAGCACGCGGACGGTTCGAACGGCTCACGTCACGACGAGCGTGGCCTCCTCCCCGCGGATCTGCCGCTGACGATGCCGGAAGACTATGACATCGCCTCTTATAGGCCGCATATCATTATAACCTGCTTTCCGTATGACACGGCGCATCGGGAGATCACGATCGATCCCTCCTGCTGCACATATCATCTGCGTAATTTCACGGACCGTCTGATCTATGTGCCCTGTCATCAGCTCAAGGCGCCCGCCGCGGAAGACAAGATCTCCAGAATCGCTCTGCGCACGCTGATCGAACAGCCGGCGGTTGTCTTTTCGGATGAGGTGGTGGTGGATTCGATAGGGATGCGACGTCTGTATGTCGACACGCTCACGGAGCTTGCGGGTGAGGATACAAGGGCGCTTTGGGAAGAAAAGATCGTCGTTCAGTACGGCACACTCTGATCATAAATGATCTGCAGAAGACGCTTCTCCCACGTCCCTTCTTTTTGCGCATACTGCCGTCCGCGCTCCGCGATCTGCGCCGCCTCCTCCGGATGAGACAACAGATACCGGATCCGCTGTGCCGCTTCCTCCGGATGCTTTCTGTCATAGAAGATCACATTTTCTCCGTCTGTAAGCGTCTCGTCCAGATATACGCTGCGGTCCGTCACGGCGATCGCGCCGTTGCACATTGCGTTGTAGATGCGCTCGTGTGAGCCGTCCTTGAACCACGGCATCGCATTGAGGGCAAACTTTGCCCCGGACATCAGCAGATTGCATTCTCTGGCGGAGATCCGCTCGTGCAGATGTATGCCTTCAAAGTATTGCTCTCCTTCATCGTCCCAGTTGCCGCCGTAGACCTCCATGCGGATCCGCGCATCAGACATCGCACGCATCAAAGGCTTCTTATACTCCCTGCGCACGCGGCTCTCCACGGCAAACGCATACTCCTCGTTGAGATGCTTTTCGAGCGCGTCATCGCTAAGTCCTTCCTGTGCCAGATAGGAACGGATCGCGGCTTCGGTCGTCACCGTATCCTGCTCGATCAGCGCGGGGATCAGCATCGCATAAAAGGAAGCGCCCTTGTCCGGCAGGCGCTCGATATGGAAAAACTGCTGCCTCCCCTGGCAGGAGGAGACGAGCAGCACGTCGCAGGGTCTCTCCTCCCACGGAATCTCCCCGCCCGCCTGGTCTCCGCCGTGCGGCAGAAAAGAAACCTCCGCCCGGGGATAAAATCTCCGTACAAAGGACACATGATTGCGGTCGATGCAGTAGAAACGCAATCCCGCAATCGGTGCGTCGAGATACTTATAGAACGCACGCGGATGATCGACGAGGATATCATGCACCGGCACATGATGTGCCTCCCAGAAATTACGCTCTCCCATGGTGAGGCCGAGTCCCACATTGTTAAACATCACGACCGCACAGTCCTCGCCGGACGTCACCCACGTGGCAAACTGCTGTCCCGTCAGCTCCTCACCCATCCGTGCCACCGTATAAGGCCAGCCGTTCCGCTCACAGGCTGACATCAGACTGTCCGTGAAATAATCGAGTGCGGGAAGAATCCCCGTCGTAAAGATCATCTTCTTCATATGTCCATTATACCACGGCACCGCCGTAATGCCACAAAAAAACCGGGGCACTGCCGCCTGCAGTGCCCCGTAAAAGGAGGGTCTTATGATGAAGAGGTTTTTTATCTTTTTGATTAGCCGAGGAGGGAGAGCACACCCTGGTTGGACTGGTTGGCCTGTGCCAGCATCGACTGGCCCGCCTGCGCCAGGATGTTGTTGTTGGAGTAGCGAACCATTTCTGTCGCCATGTCCGTATCCCTGATCTGGCTTTCGGCTGCGGTCGTATTTTCAACGACGTTGTCGAGGTTGGCGATCGTGTGCTCTAATCTGTTCTGTACGGCACCGAGATCGGAGCGCTGTTTCGAAACGGAGATCAGTGCTCTCTTGACACTGTCGATCATCGTACGGGCAAGGGAACCGTGTGTGCCGGTGACCTTGATGGAGCCGACACCGATCTTGGTGGCGCCGATCGAGGTGATGTCGATCGTGATCTGGTTTCCGGAAGCGGATTCCGCACCGACCTGGAGTTTCTTGCCGGTAAAGGTACCGTTCAGCAGCATCTGCTCGTTGAAGGTCGTGGTCTCGGATACGCGGTTGATCTCGCTCGTCAGGGCATCGATCTCGGACTGGATGTATGCACGATCCGTCGACTGCAGCGTGTCGGTACCCGCCTTGTTGATCAACTCATTCATGCGCTGTAACATGTCATGGACTTCACCGAGCGCGCCTTCCGCCGTCTGTACGCAGGAGATACCGTCCTGTGCGTTTAAGGAAGCCTGGGTCAGACCCCTGATCTGTCTGCGCATTTTTTCACTGATGGCAAGGCCTGCCGCGTCGTCCGCCGCGCGGTTAACTTTGTAACCGGAAGAAAGCTTCTCGGTGGACTTCGCCTGCTGGGAAGTCGTGATGCCTAACATTCTGTTGCTGTTCATTGCCGTGAGATTGTGTTGTACTACCATTTTGTTTTCCTCCTTGAAGATGCCTCATCTTCCTGAATCCGTGAGCATAAAATTACCGCAACGGGGACTCTATGCTCTGTCCCTTGCTGCGGTATCGCTCTCCATGCGTTTTAGGTAGTTGCGGCATCCTTGTCGCCTTACCTGCAGCTGTATCTGATTGTGTTTTGCAAGTGTTGTTTTGCTCTTGCACTCTATATATCGGACGCTATCAATCAAACTTTATACCCTTCACGCATTTTTTTTGCATAACCACGTGAATCTATGATTTTTGGCACGCAAAATGCTTGTAATCCAATCAGCCCGAAGCACCGGGTATTGCATAGCCGATAAAAACTGACAGGCGGGCATTGTACAACTGTAAATATCTGTAATCAGCCCGAAGCACTCCGCTGCTGAGGGCGTGAAACGAGGTGAATTGTGCTACCGGCGGCGCAGCCATTGTGCGAAGCACAATTCGGAATGGCTGTCCGCGCCGCTTTCTCTGCCATGCAGAGAAACGCCGCTGCGGAAGCAGCGGCGTTTCGTGGTAGTTTTGTTAGGTAAGACCCGAACAATCCTAGTCTTATCCGAGCAAGGACAGCACGCCCTGGTTGGACTGGTTGGCCTGTGCCAGCATCGACTGACCCGCCTGAGCCAGAATGTTGTTGTTCGAGTACTTGACCATTTCTGTCGCCATATCCGTATCGCGGATCTGGGATTCGGCAGCGGTCGTGTTCTCCACAACGTTGTTCAGGTTGTTGACGGTGTGCTCTAAGCGGTTCTGCACAGCACCGAGGTCGGAACGCTGTCTCGAAACGGAGATCAGAGCTCTCTTGACACTGTCAATCATCGTGCGGGCAAGCGAGCCGTGCGTGCCGGTAACCTTGATGGAACCAACACCGATCTGCGATGCGCTGATCGATTTGATGTCGATCGTGATCTGGTTGCCGGAAGAGGACTCGGAACCAACCTGGAGCTTCTTGCCGGTGAACGTGCCGTTCAGCAGCATCTGCTCGTTGAAGGTCGTGGTCTCGGAAACGCGGTTGATCTCGCTCGTAAGAGCATCAAGTTCGGACTGGATGTAGTCACGGTCCGTGCTCTGCAGCGTGTCGGTACCCGCTTTGTTGATCAGCTCGTTCATACGCTGTAACATGTCATGAACTTCACCGAGGGCGCCTTCAGCCGTCTGCACGCAGCTGATACCATCCTGTGCGTTCAGGGAAGCCTGGGTCAGACCACGGATCTGTCTGCGCATCTTCTCACTGATCGCGAGCCCTGCCGCGTCATCAGCCGCACGGTTGACTTTGTAACCGGAAGAAAGCTTCTCGGTGGACTTCGCCTGCGTGCTGGTCGTGATGCCGAGCATTCTGTTGCTGTTCATTGCTGTAATGTTGTGTTGTACTACCATGGTTTTTTCCTCCTTGAATGTGGCGCGCACAGCATCCATGCTGTGGCATACTTTGATTTACACTAATTATATCGGATTTTGGGCCGGAATGTTTAGAGATTTCTCTAAAGAAATTGTAAAAATTATCAGCAAAACTCTACTTTTTGCTGTCAAAATGCTGCGGTGCGATATTTTCTGTGTGGTTCATGGTCTGATAATAGGAAAAGGCCACGGTGGACGTCTGTTTGCCTTTCCGGAGCTCCTCCCGGGTCTCCGTAAAATACTTGTCCGCCGCCGCCTTATTGCGCTGCTCCTGTGCCTCGATGGCCGAAGACAGCGCCGTCACCGTCCGGATCTGTTCCTGGAGGGACCTGATCTGTGAGGCATACCGGTCCTTGTGGGCACCGATTTCTTTTTTGACATTTTCAAACAGCGAAGCGAACCCCTCGTCCAGCTGCTCCAGCTGTTCGATCAGCTCGCCCTTACGCTCCACCGAGGTATCGAACGCGTCTTCGTCCAGAATATTGCCGCGCGCAAACATATCGCGCTGCTCGAGACTGATGCGCTCCAGCTCCTGCAGGATGCGGATCTTCTTCTGCAGGCTGTCCTCCATCATATCCAGATAGCTTTCCGTCATGCCGGTACCTTCAGGCCGTTCTTTCTCATTACCTCGATCCAGTTGTCGCGAATCGCGTGCATGTGGCCGTTCACTTCCTTGACGATCTCGAGGTCCTTTTTGACATTGGCCTCGACCAGGCGCCGGTCGATATAGGAATACATGTTTTCAAAGTCCTGCGCCACGGGGTAACTCATGTCCAGCGTCGCCCGGAGATACTCGATGATCTTCTCCGCCTTGACGATGTTGGTATGGGCCTTGTCCATATCATTTTTTCCGATGGCTGCTTCCGCGATGTTACAGAACTTGATGGCGCCGTCATAGAGCATCAGCGTCAACTCGGCGGGCGATGCCGCCATGACCTTGTTGTTTGCATACTGCGCGTATGCGTTGGCTGTTGCTGTCATTGTAGTTCTCCCCTGTAGAAGTGGTGTTCCTTACCGCTGCATCCTGTGTCTTATACCATATACCAAATCGCATCGCTCATGCTGCGCATTTCGCGCTGCTTTTTTCCTCATGTCTGCCTGCTTTCAAACAGGTACACGGATCTGCGAGTAAACTCGCATCCGTGCACCTGTTCTCAATCCATGATTATCCAAAGTATCCTGACATATTCTGCTGCACCTGGTTGAGCTTGGACATCGCCGTCTCCATCTTGGCAAACTTGGCGTAGTACGCGTCCTGCTTTTTGTTGAGGCGCTCCTGTGCGGTCGCGATCTGCGTGTTGTAGCTCGAGTACTGCTGTGCCATGAGCTTGTCCTCGTAGATCGTAAAGGACGAGGAATACGTCGTGCCCTTCATCTGGTTGAACATCGTATCACGCAGCTTCTGCGCGAGCTTCGAGAAGAAGTCCGCCACGGCGTCCGGATCGGAATCGATCATCGCCTGCAGCTTATCCTCGGCGGACTTGCTGACGATATCGTCCTTATCCCCGTCGATGTGCAGCACGCCTCTTTCTTCCTTGGCCGTTGTCAGATAAGAACCGGTGTTGATACCGAAATCCGACAGCGTCATCTCCTTCTTGGAGCCGTCGCCGAGCACGACCTCAAACTTCTGCTGCATGAGGCTCTTTAATCCGCTCGTGATCTCGCCGAGTGTCGAATCCTTGCTGAGCAGGCCGTCCTTGATCTTCTTTTCCCACTCCTCGACCTCGCGGTCGCTCATCGCGTACTTCTCATCCTCGGTGAGCATCTTGAACTTGGCGCTGGAGTCCGCATAGTACGAGGTATCGAGCGTCTTGATCATCTCGTTGTACTGCTTGAGCAGATCCTTGACCATGTCATAGATCCCGGAGGTATCCGTCTTGGTCGTGATCGTAAATTCCTTGTCGGTAACTTCGTTGGCCGTGATCTGCAGTCCGTTGATGTCAAAGGTGCCGTCCGCGTCAAAATACTTGACACCGTTCAGCTCGATTTCGGCATCGCTGCCGTCGTTGTACGTGCCGTTGAGAAGGCCCAGCTTTTCGGCAAGGACGCTGTTCTCGAATGTAAAGTTCGCAAAATTACCGGTCGTTGCCGCGGACATATAGATCCTGCCCTGGTTGGCATCAAAATTGGCATTGAACCTGGCGCTCGAGCCGTCGACCTTTGCGCCCTTGATCGCCGAGATCACCTCATCAATCGTCGAATCCTTGGTAAACTTCAGACTAATGGTGCCCTCGTTATCCTGGCTCTCAAACTCTCCCGCCGCATTATAATTGAATTTGCCGACATTGATCTTGAGCTCGTACTCTCCGCCGTCTGTCAGGCCGAGATCCGCGAGCGTCTTGGAACCGCTCGTTGCGCCTTCGATCTTGTCGCCGGTCGTAAACGCACTCGACGCGATCTTGTTGACCTTCATCGTCTGCGTCGCATTCATCGCGGCATCCTTGGTCGTGATCTTCACCGCATTCGGGTTGGTTGCCGTCGTCACTTTTTTCATGAAGGACGACTTCATGCTCATCGTATCGAGCGGGCCGTTATAGAACTTGGTAAAAGCCGAGTTCATCGACTTCCACGCGTCCTGTTTCCACTCGAGGCGTTTCTGGTTGCCGGTCAGATTGTCGACCTTTTTCTGATAACCGGAGACGAGCGATGTGACCAACGACTCTGTATCCAGTCCCGAACTCAATCCCGTTACTCTGTTAGGCATAACTTCCTCCGATCTGAAGGGACGTCCCTGTCCGCTTCTGAAAATGTTACTTTCCGTTTCCTGCCGCACATCCCTGTGTGGCGCCTCCTGCTACCCTTTATCTGAAAGGATCAACCTTTTTCATCCACCAGGATACCTGCCAGCTCCCAGACCTTGGCGATCATGTCGAGGGTCTTGTCCGGCGGAAATTCCTTGATCACCTTCTTGGACTCCTTGTCGACCATCTTGATCGTCACGCGGTTGGTCTTCTCATGAACGCCAAAGACCGCCTCTGTGTTCTGGTCGAGCTTTTTATTGATGGTCGAAACCGCCTTACGGATCCTCTCGTTTTCGGCTTCGATCTCCTGTTCGGTCTGCTGGCGCTTCTGTGCGCCTTCCTGCATCTCTTCTCTCGGCGACGGGGCCTGTGCTGACGGCTCCACGCTGTTATGCAGTTCCTGGATCTCTACAACGGGCGCCTCGACGGCCTGCTTTTCGACGACGGGCTGTGCCGGGATCACCTGTTGGGTGTTAATTGTACTGCCTGCACCTGATACTGCACCGATTCCCATAATTGTTCACCTCCATGTGGTGTGGTGCGCATTCCCCATCGTGCCACCTCCCTGTGGTACATGCGTAATCGCTGTTTCATCTATATCAAAAGATACGCATAAAGAGACTCTATGCATTCTTTCACATTGTATATCGGCTGAAAAATCGGAATCTTTACAGAAAAAATCTAAAATCGCCTGACCTTAAAAAAAAATGTTGATATTGTGATCGACGTCACTTTTTGATCGTCCCGCCTATTGACGGTCAACGAGGATCTGATCGAGCATGTTTTTCAAAATCTGTTTGTAATCATAATGCTCCAGCACTTTTTTGCGCCCTGCGGCGGCGATCCGCTCCCGTTCCCCGTCATGCGTGAGATAATAGGCGCATTTTTCGAGCAGATCCTCCGGGGTCGTGGCGATCACCAGTTCTTCCCCGTCCGCAAACCGGGCAGCGACCTCCTCCTGGAATGTCGTGATGAGAAAGCCTCCGGCCGCCATCACGTCGAGGACCCGCAAAGGAATCCCGGAAATGATCGTACGCAGGGTCAGATTGAGATTGATCTTTGCGCGGTGAAAGATCCGCGGCATCTCCCGGTAATAATCCGCAAAACCGTGCGCCCGCACCCCCTCGGGGATCTTCTGGTCCTTTCTGGTATACAGGTCCACTTGAAAATACTTTGCCAGCATCGCAAGGAGCTTTGGCCGCTCGTTTTTGGTCACCTTCTTGCGCAGAAGGTCGCGCAACACGATATTTTCATCCATCGTGAAATACTCGGTCCGCTGAATATTGACATACTCGTGCATCCTTGCGATCTGCGCGGCGCTCACAACGGATTCTTCGCCGATCATGTCATAACCGAACACATGCTCCTGTGCAGCGATCACTCCGTCAAAATAACCCTTCAGATCCGGCGGCAGATAGGTGATCTGGTCGTAAAAATCATATTCGTCGTCATAGAGCGTTCCGAGAAAGCAGATATCATACGCATACGGCTTGTTTTCGAGCCCCTCCGTCATCCTCCGCACGCGGTCTCCCTTGACCCCGAGCGGCGAATAATGCATCGTCTCATGACCCTGAGCGCGCATCATCTGCGCCTGCTTGCGGTCAAAGGTATAGATATGGTTGCGGGGATTGTCGATCTCGACACTCGTCAGCGGCAGAAACGGCGAATCAAACACCAGGCACAGATACGGCGTATCCGTCTTTTTGCAGGCGATCGAGACCACGGGAAAAAAATTGTAAGAAAAGACAAAGTCGTAGTAAGGCGCGCCGTTCTCCTTTTTTCGGAGCTCCTCAAGCAGCGCCTGCTCAAACGTATCGTCATGCCCGAGATTCTGCCACTCGTAACGGATGGCCGTGACATCACAGCCCATCTCCCGGAAGCTGTCGATGCCGTCCTGTGCGTTAAATTCGTCCCAGGTGTAATATAAGACTCTCATTGTTTACTGTGGACAGAAGGGACGGTGTGACCGTCCCTTCATTGCTTACTCTTTTTCCTTCAATGCACCGCCGATCAGATCTCCCAGCGCCTGCAGGTCACCGATGTCGGTTGAGACCTTGTTTTCCTCGCGGATCTGCAGGTAGACCTCCTTGCGGTAGATCGGCACCTCTCTGGGTGCGGCGATCCCGATCTTGACCTGATCACCCCGGATATCGAGCACGGTAATCTCGACGTCGTTGTTGATCACGATCGCCTCGTTCTTTTTTCTTGATAATGCAAGCATATATTCTTCCCCTTATGCGTCTTTTTTGGCGTCCTTCTGTGCTTTGAGAATCTCGTAGATCGGGAACTTCACCGGATACTCGTCTTCGTCCAGAATGATCTGCGCCGCCTTTTTTGTCTCCGTATTGATGGCGATCGGCCCCTTGAGGTTGACGGTCATCTTCTCGAGTTCGTGCGGTACCGTCACCGTCACCAGCACAAGCGTCGTCTCGGAATTGATCGGCTTGATGTCTTCGAGGACATCGTCATCGACCTGCGGATTGTAATCGTCCTTGACGTAAAGCGGATCCATGACCGGCATCGCAAACGCCGGCTCGTCGATCGACTGCAGCCAGTGAATGGCGCCAAGACCCTGCTCCTGATCATACATCATCGCAAATTTCTGCATCTCCGGAAAACCGATGATGCCCTTGGGGAATGTGATAATGCGTGCGTCGTCAATGTCCACTTCTCCGAAAATCCTTGTCGTAATCTTCATGATTCACTCCTTTTTACATCCATAAAATGAGTTGGGGGTTTATATATGCACGTCGCCCTGTGGCGTACGATTTTCCGTTATAATTATATCAGATTTTCGTCTTTGTGCAACTACAAGATGTTGTGTTTTATATGTAATCCATCAAAGATGTCGTCATGATCTTTCCGGTGGCCTGGAGGCTCGACTCGTACGTGAGTCTGGCCATCGTGAGCATCGTGCCGGCCTCCGCGAGATCCACATCCTCATTTTCGGACTGCAGTTCCTTGAAGGTGGCGGTCTGGTCCATGAGTCTCGACTCAATGAGATCGAGGCGCTTGGAGCGCGTGCCGTTGACCGTCACTGCGTTGTTCGCCATGTCGATCGCCTTGGTGACGCCCGTGATCTTGGCACCGAACTCGTCCTTCATGATATCCGTCAGATAATCGTAGGCTTTCTGGGCGGCGTAGATTTCTTTCTGGATACTTTCCTGGTCGGTCTGCACATCCGTATTGGCCAGCTCCTGCTTCAGGATATTGAGCCGGTTGTCCACATCCGCCATCTGGTCAAGGATCCTGCGCAGATCCTGCGCGTCGCGCTTGACCTCATTGGTAAAGACCTCGCTCGCCATCGTGTTGACCTCGATCTTCTGGTTGTAACCGATGTCATAGCGCATGATGTGGTCGGCGTTGCCGATGTTGTATTTGATTCCTTCATTCGTGCAGGCAAAGAGATTTTCCGGTCTCGTGTCGCCCTTGACGAAGTTGGTCTTGTCGTAGACCGCGTTCAGGGTATTGGCATTGATGATGTCCTTTAAGGAGGTCAGTTTGTCGTTGAGTTGCTTGCTGAAGAGGATCTCACCGGTTGCGGCATTGACAACAAACTGCTTTTCATATGTCGGATTCGTTCCCGTATAGGTGTCATGGAGTTCTCTGTATACGGCATCGATACTGTCCGCCGGCGTGGTGGCATCGATCACCTCATACGGATGGAGATCCGTCTCTACATAGGAAGAGTGTACAGCACCGCCGGAGTTCAACTGGACGATGCTGCGTTTGTCGTTGCCGTCTGCGTCCGTCCTGTCCTCGCTTGAAAGAGTGTACGTGCCGTCCGTATTGACCGTAATGAAATAGTCATTGCTCCCCTGATTGACCTTCATCGTATACGGCTGTTTGGTCTCATCCGACAGTGGGATCCGGATCACTTCCTGCGAGCCGCCCGCCTCCGCCGTCATCTTGACCTCGGACACCTGTGCCTCAGTGACCGTCGTCGTCGCGGCCAAAATCTTATCATAGCCTGCCGGTGACGCAGCGGGAAAATCGACCGGCTTGTCGGGGTCGGAACCGTCATAGATGACACCCTTGGCGTTGACATAGATTTTTCCGGTGTAGGTGCCGCTGCCGGGGTTACCCTGCTTGTCCGCAGTATACGTGACTTCATACTTTGCCGGATCCGTTCCGGATGCCGGAATATAGGTTGCCTGATAGGTCTCCTCAGTGCCGTCGGGATTCTTGATCGTGATATCGACCGGACCGCTTCCCGTCCCGTCGTCCACCGGAAGATGCACGGTGTGGCTTGCGCCGTCGTCCGTCGTAAAGGACAGATTGACCATACCGACATTCGATGCCGCGGGCAAAACCGTCGATGCGGCGGAAATCGCCATGTTTTCACGGAACTGCAGGGTAAAGTCATTCATGTCCGAGGTACCGGTGATATCCAGCTTGTCATACGACAAGCGCAGTCTCCCGACCGTATACAGGCTGACATTTGATTCCAACATCGGATTCGTAAGCTCATCCCCGCTCGCAAATTCGCCCATACTCGTCACGCGGTCCGAGGTATCGATATGACTTGCGTTGAACTCATCCTGGATATCCTCATACTTTTTCGAGGTATCCTCCATAAAGGAGAGTGACATGTCCGTACGATAGCCGGTAAAGGCGTAACGTCCCGCGTAATCGACATTGCCGACATTGTAATACTCATCCGCCAGCTGCTCGATCTGGGTGACGATCGCCTGCCAGTCGGTGAGGGTCTTGTATTTGTCGGGACCGGACGTCACGAGTTTTTTGAGATCGACCAGAACGGAGCTGTCGCCGCTGATCGAGCTCAGTGCGCCCTCCGTAACCTCGAGCCACGCCGCGGCATCCTTGGCGTTCTTTTCGTAGTACTGTGAGAGCTCCGTTACGTTGGAGCGCAGCCTGAGCGCGCGGATCGCAATGACGGGATCCTCGCTCGGGCGGTTGACCTTCTTACCGGTCATGATCGATGTCGTGATATCATTTTCCTTGACCTTGTTGTTGTTGATATTGTACAAGGAATTGTTTTGCATGATTTTATTGGTGATGCGCATGTGATTTGAATAAGCCTCCGTCAAGCGGACATGTGTGAGCGGGGCGATTTCCGAATGTTTGTAGGATTGCGGGAGTGCGCAGCACGGAGCAATCCGCAGGCTTATTCATACCTCCTTTCTTACATTATACGCCGGTCTGCAGAATCAGTCTGTCGTAGATCTCCGTCAGTGTCTGGATCATCTTGCTCGACAGTGTATACGCGTTCTGGTACTGCACGAGCGAAAGCGCTTCCTCATCGCGGTCGACGCCGGAGACCGAGAGTCTCTGGTTGTCGATTGTCAGCTCCAGTGAGGAATACGTCGCGAGCATCGTGCCGGAATTATTTTTATTCATCGAGATGTCCGCCTGCACCTTGCTGAGGAATTCCCCGGCCTTGGCATTGCGGAAAATCGTCTTCTGCGAGCTCATGTCAAAGAGTGCCTGTGCGGTGCCCGTCTGCTCCGGTCCTTCGCTCCTGTCGGACTTGGTGGGAAGTCTCGTCGGATCATTTAAGAGCACATCGTTGACCTCAAAATTGGAGGCCGTGAGATACTGGTATTTCTTGTTGGTCGTCGTCAGCTCCTCGTAGCTGTATTGCGCGCTCGAATCGAGGAGCTTGGCGCCCGTCAGCAGCATCACCGGATCATCGGAATTGGCGGTATAGCCGCCCATCACGACCTCGTTGGCCGCCGCCGCGTAGCAGCGGATCCACTCGTTCATCTGGGTCATATAGTACGGGATACCCTGATAGTTGACCGCACGGCCGATGCGGACGTCCGCTTTGCTGTTAATCTCGGAAGCGAGGATCGCCTTGTCCCCGTCTTCCGCCGGCGGCTTCACAAAAAACGAATAGGAGCCGTCCGCATTGTAATTCCAGTCGGTATAGTAGTAAGTGCGGGAGCCGATCGTGATGCGGCTTTCATCCGCCACATTGCTCTTATTCATGTCCTGCAGGTAAGCCGGCATGGACTCCGCCGTAATCTTCACTTCGTACAGTCCCGCGTGCGGATCGGTGGCAGGCAGCGCCTGCGGCACCGTGACACCGCCACCCGTCGTCGTCGTGGCGATCGTATCCGCCTTCCCGTGAAAATACTGTGCGTTATTCCCATCCCGGATATCCACCAGCCCCTGGAGCTTTCCGCCCATCAGCTGGTTGCCGAGATCAAAGGTCCCGAGATAATTGGTATCACCGTCCTTGTAATTGGACGACACCCACTTGACATCATAGAGACCGTCCACGTCGCTCTGGTTCATGCGCTCATCCGGCTCTCTCGCGATGCATACGAGCTGCCGGTAGGAGGTATCATCCACCAGGAGGTCTCCGCCCGCGATATGGATCGTAAAGCGTGTCAGACCCGTTTCTCTCGTCGGGTCGTTGGTATCCGTGACCTTGACTTCCTTTGTCTCGACCGAGACATAACCGGAGAGCTCATCGAGCAGCACGTCTCTCTTGTCTCGCAGGTCGTTGGCATTGGCGCCGGTCAGTTCGATTGTGTTGATCTGCTGGTTTAAGATCACGATCTTTGACGCGATCGTATTGATGTTGTCACAGGCGAGCTTGATCTCGTCGTTGGTCGTCTGCTGCAGCTGCTTGAGATTGTCGGAGGTATTGTTAAAATACTCCGTCAGCGAGCGTACGCTGCCGAGATAATTGGTCTTGGAATCATCCGTCTTGTTGGTGAGAAACGTCTGCAGATCCGCCTGCATCCGCGTGAACAGAGACGAGAAACCGGCACCCACGTCATCCTGGAAATAACGCTCGATCAGATCGTTGTAGTAGTCTCTCTGTTCGTATTTACCCAGTGATGTCTCGTTGGTGCGGTATCTTTCATCATAAAAGGCATCGCGCACACGTTCGATCGCCAGCGTGTCGACACCGGCGCCCGCGCATCCGTATTTGGTAAAGACGCGTAAGGCATCCGAGGCCTCCTGTTCGACCTTTTGTCTGCTGTATCCGTCGGTTGTGGCGTTGGCGATATTGTTGCCGGTGGCAAGAAGAGCGGCATTTGCCGCACGCAATCCCGATGCCGCGATGTTCAGTCCGAAAAATTGTGAAGGCATGATATCCGGTCCTTTCCCTGTACCCTTGCCGCATGCCCTTCCGTGGGTCCGACATCCCTGCAGAATCCGTTCTGGCGGGTTTACATATTCTGTCAATATATCGGCAGATGTAGACGATTTCTTTATGCCGGCGCGATAGAGCGAATCTGGATATTACGATGCGCCGCAGGCTCGAAGCGACGGTTTTTACGTTATGCCAGGCTATTCAGCAGATGGTCGAGCATCTCGCTCACCACGTTGATGTATCTGCTCGATGCGTTAAAGGCGTTCTGGAACTGGATCATGAACTGTAGCTCCTCATCCTGGTTGACGCCGTGGACCTCTTCCCTTGCGCTCGCGATGCCGTCCACCGTCAGCTCCTGGAACTCCATGATGCCCTTGTAGATCGAGCCGCTCGTTGCGACCTGCGTGCACAGCGCGTTATAGTAGCCGCGCAGCGAGTTTCTTGTGGCGACATTGGGATTGAGCACGTAGTTTTCCGCGGAAAACGCTTCCTTCATCGCGGCGATCGCCGCCTCGTCATGGTCACCCGTGAGCGTGCGGAAGGAAAAGAGCGTCGGATCCTTCTGCAGCTTGTCGTTGATGACCGTATTGGTGACGGAGAGCCCCATGCGGTTTAAGCCCGCCAGATGCTCATCGTCGATCTTGTAGCCGAGTCCCAGTGTCGGATCCGCGACCTCAAAGAGGATCCAGTCGGCGGTATCGCCCTCTCCGGAGATCGTCGCGGGATTGGACTGCGCGTTGCGCATGACCTCGTTGATTGCCATGCACGTATTGTGGAAGAGCATGTCAAATTCCGCTTCCATATTCATGATGATCGACTGTGCGATATTCTCGTTATAAAACGCATTGGACGCGTCGTCCTTGATGTCGTGGTAGTTGGCGTAGTGGTCACCTCTGGCAAGGAGGGTCGAGCGCAGGCTCCCGACGTCCGTGCGCATCGCGCTGGAGACCTGGAGCCTTAAGTCGATGACCTTCGCGCCGTCGATGTTCAAATACTTTTCCATTACGGGTGTGCCGGTTGGATCACCCGGCGGAATCCACTGCAGATTGCCGTACTGGTCCGTCGCCTGCCTCTGGTCTTCCTTGGCCGCAAATTCCCAGTACGGCGTATAGAAGTGATCGCAGCTGTCCGACGTATCGAGACCGATATGATGCACGGAATCCGTCATGACAAAGGCCGTTCCTTCGATGGAAACGGTCACGACACGGAGCGGATCCTCTTGGTATTCAATGTCCACATATTTGGAGAGTTCGTCCAGAATCTCATTCCGGCGGTCACGCAGGTCGTTGGCATGCTCGACACCGCCGCCCTCGATCCGGGAGATCGCCTTATTCAGCTCCAAGAGCTCGTCGCCGTAGGCATTGATCTTGCTTACGATGTCTGCGACGTTATTATTCATGCGGTTCTGGTAATCCTGAAAACCCTTGTAGACCGCCTTTCCCCTGACCAGAAATTCATTGGCCCGGTTGACAAACTGGGCCTGGTAGGTCGCGTCCGTCGGATCCTTGCTGAGCTCCTGGATGGCGGTCCAGAGATTGTTATAGGTATCGGCAAATTCCGCACCGTTGAGTTCCTGCAGCTGGTCTTCGATCTCCTTCATCGTATTGTAGGAGACCTCATAAAAAGCACTCCTGCCGCCTTCGAGGCGGTAGGATTTGTCGAGGAAGATATCCCTCACCTGCTTGGTATTGTTATATACGACGCCCAGACCGTTCTGCATCGGGCCGTTCATGTTGTAATCGACCTTGATGGTGTTATACTCCATCGTGCCCTGCGTCACCTGCTGCCTTGTGTACGCGTTGGTGCCGATGTTGGCCATGTTATGCGCCGTGGTATTCAGTGCGTTCTGTGATGTTCTCAGTCCCGAGGAACCGACGTATAAGTTTGAAAAAAGAGACATGGTATTATTCCTCGTTTTCTCAAAACGGCAAATGCCCCTTCATCCGGGTGTGCAAGCCCCCGTCTGCAGAGTCGCTTGCCGGTTTTGAGGTATCAAAAAAGCAGCCTGCCTTTCGTTTCCTGTGATCGGATTGCCGGGTCATTGCTTTGCGTCAAATTTCCCCTGATCCAATCCGATCACATCACCCGATGTGCCAGCTGCTCTTGTATAATTCGCCGTTTCCGGAGCACGTCCCGATGTTTGGAGGATGTTCATTTCAAACTGTACCATTTCCAGAGAGCTCTGCAACAGTTCCTGGTTCTGGCCATTGACCCGCTTGACGTTGTCGGCGACCACCTTCAGCCGGTCCCGTTCCTCCGCAAGCTGCCTCTGCTCCTCCGGCCTCTTATCCAGCATTTGGACCAGATCGGTCAGCCTTAACGAATTAACATCCATGTTGAGTACGTTTGCGATGTCCTTCATCGCCGACTGGCGTTTCTTGTCCAGTGTGGCGATCTTTGCAACGATACCCTGCTCCTCATCCGTGATCTGCGATAATTCACTTAAGTCGCCCGATACGATGACTGACGTTTTTCTGCTCGACAATCCCAAAAGCGTTTCATACAGTTCTGTTTCCTGATGCAGTGTCGCAATCAGGTCTTCCATCAAACTCGCCATGGGAAGTCTCCTGCACTGTGTGCTACAGTATGAAGATTACGCCTTCCATGCCGCTAACAGCTTGTCGGCGAAATCGTCCACAGAGACATCGTAGGTACCGTTCTGGATTCTCTCCTTAATCGGCTCCACGAGCTCCGTTCTGACGTCCGGCGCTTCCTTTACGGCGTTCTTGGCGGTCAGAATGTCTTTGCCGATCGAGCTGATCTCGACATTATCCGTCGTCTGATACGCCTTCTGCGCGGAGGCAACCTGTGCCACCTTCTTCGGACTGTAGACCTGCTGTACTTGATTGTAGGCCTCGATACGCATTGTCGGTTACTCCTTTCCTGCTACCCCATTTTGTTGTCGTAAACGTACTTCTCCCCTGATTACACTCTATATATCGGGCATCCCCTGCAAAACCTTTAGGGATGTTTTTACAATTTTGTAAAAAGATGAAACATCTGTCAGGCCTTAAAATCGATGGCGTGTCCGATCATCTGTTCCTCTGCCGTCTCCACGTTGTCCGCCCGGAAGGCAAAGGTCCAGGCGTCGATCCTCTGTACGAGCTCCTCGATCGAATCGGCCATGAGGATCTCATAATCCTCCTCATCCTCTTCGATTTTCGAACGTTCTTTCGCCTTTTCCGCCCGGTCGGCCCGTTTTTCCTCGATTTTTTCTTTTTGTTTTTCCTTGGCGGCCTTCTTTTCCGCTGCCTTGGCGGCCTCCTTTTTGGCGGCGCGCTTCTGCTCGATCCTCGCCTGGAAATCCTTCTGGGACTTGTCCATCACCGCAAAGAAGGAGGCTCTGCCGTCATTGCCGACCTGCATGCCGATCGTCTTGATGTTGCCGTTCGCACCCATCATCTGCTGCAGCACCGGCATCTTGGACTGCGCGGTCGCGATGAGATTCTCGTACTTGTTGCGGAAGCTCTCGTCGGAGGCCATCTTCTCGATCTTTTCCTCGTCGATCAGGACGACCATCCGGTTCTTGTTGCCATAGCTCGATGCCTGGTTCTTGGCGACATCGATCATATCCTTGGACACGAGCACAAAATCCATGTCCTTGTATTTATTCTTCAGTTCCTCGTAATACTTGGCGCCTTCCTCGGAGAGCTCGGGCTTTCCGATCGTTGCGCCGTAATTGGCGCTTTTGGTTGTCTTGCCGGGCATGGGCGTCTTGGAGGCCGGTGCACTGTTTTGCGCTTTCCCCGTCTGCTGTGCAGGAAAAAGATTGCTGACGCTGTTTGCGATTTCGTTGATGCCGCTCATGATATGACCCTCCTTGGTGGTGTCAAAAAACTGTTCCGTCCGTGGTAACATAAGAAGGACACGCAAAGAACTCCTTCTTACCTTCTATATATCGGACGTCTTATGCAATTTCTTGAACAGGAAGTTCTTCCCCCGAAGATGCATCCCCTCTGTGCTTATTATAAAAGGAAGAGACCGCATACGCAAGCACACAGATCAGTGCAAGGACAGAAAGCGTAATCCCCGCGGTAAGACCCTTCGGGCGATAGATCAGGGAAATCGTATGTTCCCCCTCTTCGAGCGGGATGCTCAGGAACAGACCCATAAAGCGCGCCGTCTCCGTTTCCTGTCCGTCGACACTCACGCGCCAGGCCTCGTCATAAGGAATCGTCGATGCGAGATGCGTATCGCGCGCCGCACGGTACGTCACCGTCAGCCGTGCGTCGCTCTCCATCGACATCGTAAAAGGAGCAGCCTGCACGGCGGAAGCCACCGTGCCGATCCGGTCGATCAGCTCGCGGCTGATATGGATCCGGTCCGGCGAAAAGAGCTCGTCCTCGCTCGTGATGTCGATCCGGACACTGCTGCCGGGTGCAAATGTACCTATATAATAGACACGCTGCACGCCGGTAAACTCCACCGAGGACTTGTAGACCCAGCCGTCCGTCTCCGTATACGGGGTCATGTCGAGATAGGTGACCTGTGCCGTATCCATAAAAGAGAGCGGCATCGTATCACACAGGATGTCCATCGTGCCCCGCCCTTCCGGCAGATGCAGATAGACCGGATAGGGCACGTCACCCGCTCCCGTAAGAGAGATATGGAAGATGCCATCCGCATCCACGGTATAGGTAAAAGGAATCCGTGTCATCACTTCCCCGACAGGGGATTCGGATAAAGCCGAAAAACACCGGTTCAACTGTGTGAAAGGATCCGTGGTCCCGTCCTCCTGCACGAGATCCCTGACCGCAAAGAAGAGCGGAAGCGCCGCGTCATTGCGATAAACGGTATGTCCGTTCACGCGCGTCGATTCCACATATCCCTTGTGCTCGATACGCCGGGCCGATGCGATATAGCGCATCCCGGTGAGACTCTCGATCGCAAGCGGCATGTGCGCGTTGTAATTGCCGTAGTACCAGTCATGCTCGAGTCCGAATTCGCACAGCGCATCGAGGAGCGGGCGGTTCTCGGTCGAGAGATAGTTGGAGATTCCGCGGTATCCCAAAAGAAACGAATCGTTCCTTGTATAGAACTCCGCAAAGTCCATCCGGTAAAACGGAGCGCCCTTGGCGTCACGTGCCTGCGGCGCACTTTGCTCCGACACCGCCGTCTCCTCAACCGCTTCGACGACCTGCTGCCTCGATCTCACCGTATCAAAGAAGGACTGCGCCCAAAAAGACCCCGCCACGTGCTGCGACGTAATCGCAATCGTATTCATGTACGCGCCGGCGAGCATCATGACAGCGATTACCACATAGGGGAGCGTGGACTTTCTGATCCTGGTGAACAGCCAGACGCTGACAAGGATCTGCGCTATGTCATACATGATCTCTTTTGCAAAAAAGAGTCCCATCGTGTCGTTGACGACCCAGACAAAAAAGACGAGCACGGCAACCACCACATACCGGTAGGATATCCTCGCCTGTCCGATACGCAAAAGCATCCGGTAGGCAAACCAGAGCATCAGAAACGAAAAAAGGAAAGAATAGCGGTAATTGAACCACGCATTCACGCTCATTCCGTGCCATACCATGTTGACGGTGCTGTTCCAGAAGGAGAGGAAGAAGACACCGCCCAGCGCACACCACACCAGTTTTTTGTAGAGCGTCACCGACTTGTCGAACAGAAAGCATACGATGAGCACAACGGGAATCACACCGAAATAGATCAGCGGCAGATTGTCGGACTGTGCATCGGTACGCCCGGTAAAGAGTCCGGAAAAGAAATGTGTAAAATTAAAAATACCGCGCATCGTTTCATAGGCCTCGTCCGCGGACTGAATGCGTTCCTCCGGAAGGCCCAGGTAGATCGGAAGCAAAAGAAACGCGGAGAGCGCGCCCGCACACAGGGACGAAAGCGCATAGCGCACAAAACTGCCCTTCAGTGTATGCCGCACATCCTGCAGTGCGTCCGCACGAAAGAGCTGATAAAAAATATAGATCAGCACCGAACCGATGCAGAGCATATAGCCGATGTAATAATTGGCGATCAGCGCATAGGCAAGAGAAAAAATATACAGCAGCACCTTCTTTTTTTCGATCAGGCGGATGATTCCGAGCGCGATGAGCGGAAGCACCATCACGCCGTCCATCCAGGTGAGATTCCAGGAATAGAAGACCATATAGCTGATAAAGGCGTAACAGGAGGAAAAGGCGCTGCGGATCGCCACCCTTGCGATCGGTGACATCTCGTCCTGTACGGCATCATAAGAGGTTGCGTTGAGCAGGATGCAAAAAGACAGCGCCGTGCAGACCCATTTGACCGCGGCGATCAGATGGATCCCCGCGACCGGATTGTCCGGAAAGAGCAGTAATAAAAAGTGAAACGGGCTTGCCGCGTAATAGCCGATCGTCGGCAACAGACCGTTTCCGAGAACTGCCCGAAAGGAATACAGGAGACTTTCTTTTTCCGCAAGGGCATTGATCACCGTGCGGTACATCGCCGCATACTGTCCGCCGTCGGTAAATAACAGCGTGCACTCGCCGAAGGGATACAGACGCAGCCGGAAAAAAATCAGGATCAGCAGAATGCACGTGACGGATGCCGTGAGTAACAGCGCACACTGTTCCTCGCCGGTATCCTCGATCAGTTCTTCCAGGCGCTTTTTGATGACTCCCCCCTCCCGCGGTCAGTGCTGCGGCACGATACGCCTTTTACTTTTACCTCCGAAGGTCGAGAGCAGCTCAATGATCCCGAAGAGGGTGCATAAGACAACGCCGATCATCCGGTAGACATGGACACGGCTCAGGCCCGTGGCGGGCATATCGTATCCGTTGTAAGAATTGGTACCTCCCTGTCCGGTCCCCGACTGTACGGAAGACGATGCCGCGGTAGTGCCGGACTGATTGGACGACGTGCCGGACTGTCCCGATGACTCCGACTGACCGGAGGACGTGCCGGACTGTCCGGAAGAAGCGCTCTGCTGGCTCTGGCTTGCGCTCTGCTGGTTGGCGTTCGTCCCTTGCTGATTGGAGGAGGATGCCTGCTGGTTGTTGGCGGAGGCGCTCTGCTGGGTCGACGACGTGCTCACCTGCGTAAAAACGGCCGTCAGCGTATGATCCGCATTCATGACGATCTCCGGATGCGGATTGGTCGTGATGTTGTCCTGCCCCGCCTCTTCCCAGTGATCAAAGCGATAATCCTGTCTGGTCGAATTGGCGCTGATGCCGCTTGCAACCGCCCCCGGAGGGTAGTTACCCTGTCCCGTGGTGCTCAGCCCCTCGAGTTCCGGCGACCTGTTGATCGTGAGCTTATGCTGGTTGAGAAATACAAATGCATATTCCGAAAAATGATCGGTAATGATCTCAAAAAAGGTCTGGTCGATTTCATTGGCCGTACCGGCCCCTTTGACGATCTCGAGCGTGCCGTCCTTGAGCGAGACGACATGCAACCCCGTTTTGTTGCGCGCGCCGTCCGGCACCGACAGATAGATCGTCACGTCACCGAAATCCGTTGCGTCCGTAATCTCGTGCAGGGCGCGTGCCTCCTGCGAAGCGTCGTTGATGTCCATGTAATAGATGTCAAGCGGCACAATCGTCCAGTTGTCGCCGTAACGCTCGTCGTTGCGCACCGCGTCGACGATGGACGCCGTCTCCGGCAGCGGCCGCACAAACAGCCAGCGCTCTCCGGACTGGATCGACGGCGTGAAATAATGAATCGTGTCATCGACCTTTGTATTGTCCGCGTCGAGCGTGTTGGCCACGTAGAGATCGCGGGCGTCGGTGTTGGTATTTGTATTGTCGTTGGTATTTGTGTTTGTGTCGTTGCCGGTGGTGTTGGTGTTTGTATTGTTGTTGGAACCTGTATTATTGTTGCTGTCTGTATTGTTCTGTTTGTCTGTATCTGCGTTTTCCTTGTATACAACCGCAAGATTGTAGATGGCTGCTCCGTCCGTCAGCGGATTGTTGTCCTTTGTCAGGAACCGCATGTCAAACTGCACGGCCGTATTGTCCTCGTCCGTTGCGACGATGGCGATGTCTTCGACCTGTGAAGTCGTGAAATATCCGTCATCATAGGAGAGCAGGAAGAGTGCGTAATCTCCTTCCGGCTCCATGTCGGAAGGCAGCGTGACCGACAGGCGAAACGTCTCTTCGTCACTCACCGTGATCTCTCCGGTGGCACCTTCCGCCAGCGCAAGCGAAAATGCGTAATACCGTCCTTCGATCACCGTCTCCTCACGCATCCGGCTGACACCGTCATAGAGGACGCCCGCAAAACGCTCGACGTCGGAGAGCAGGATATAATCCGCTTCCTCTCCGTCCGTCTCCGTATGCAGATCGGGAGAATCGGTTTCCGCAAACAGATACTTCTCTCCCTTCGTCACGGCATTGGTGCCGCTGCGATGATCGCGGACGGGAACGGGATGCTGTACACTTGTACCTGTCGCGTCGGCCTGTATGCCTGTAACATCTGTCCGTGCATCCGCAACGGTTGTTTCAACGACAGATGCAGCGTCTGTACTCTCCGCTGCCTGCGTGCGTCCCGGAAGCGGCACGGACGCGATGAGCACGGCCAGAATCAGCGACGTCACGCCAAAGATCCTTCTGCGGATCTTTATCCCGCGCGGAAGCACTCTCTTATTTTGTTTTCCCTGATTCTTTTGCTTCATCGGATTGTTGTGCGATTTCCCTGCGTATCTTCCTCTCTACCTCAAAAGAGCGCAACCGGGAGAAGGCTACACGGTCGCGCTCTTTGAATGAAGTGTCGGTTTAATTCTGCGGCACGACGCGCCGTTTCTTTCCGTTCACCGAGCTCACGAGCTCGATCACCCCGAACATCACCAGCAGCACAACACCGATCATCTTGTAGACTTCGATGTGATCCATGCCGGTCTTGGGCATATCCACGGAGTTGGAACCCTTGCCGGCATCGCCGGTCCCTGTTGTACCGTATCCGCCGCCGGCTGTGCCGCCGCCCGAAGAGGAGCCGGTACCGCTGGCATCTCCGCCACCGCCGGTTCCGCCGGAAGATGAACCGCCTCCGGTTCCGCCGCTGCTGGAACCGCCTCCGCCCGTCGATCCGCTGCCGCTGTCAGAAGACCCGCCGCTGCTTGAGCCTCCGGAGGAGCCTCCCGAAGAGCCGCCGCCCGTCGGTTCGAAGACGGCATTGACGATTCTGTCCTCTGTAGCGGTAAATACCCACGGATTATTGTTCGACAATGTGTTACCCGCAGGATCCGTCCATCTGCTGAAGGTATATCCTGCTGCGGGGGTTGCAGTAAGTGTTACGGGTGCTCCTGCAGCATACAGACCCGTTCCTCCTGTATTACCACCGCCGGTTGGTGTGATAACACCTACCTGGATGTCGTATTCCACAGGTACGGGTTGCTGGTCCAGATATACAAATGCATATT
This sequence comes from Lachnospiraceae bacterium, assembly GCA_017448245.1. GTDB lineage: Bacteria > Bacillota > Clostridia > Lachnospirales > Lachnospiraceae > Butyrivibrio. The sequence continues at coordinate 99,117 of JAFSLV010000028.1, forward strand.
CCGAGAAGTGATTCGTTACAAATTCCACGACCGTTGCTGAGGGCTTTTGGTTTTTCGGTGTTTCCAATGCGTTATTGTTAATGCACACCAGTTTCAGATTGTACTTGCCTCTTGCTTCCTCCGGAATGGTAAGACCGACGGTCATTGCGGTAAAGTTTGTAATCGGATTACCCTGTCCGTCCACATAACGGATATCGTACGGGATGACATTATAATCCGGACCGTATTCCGCAGAATTGTGGACCAATCCCGTGATCCGGTCTCCGGACAGAATGCTCTCAATAATCAGATAGGCATCATCACCGTGCTTCGGGCGCGGCGTCGCATACGACAGTTCCGCGGGCTTGTCGATACGATTGGTCTCGTCTACTTCAAACGACGGTGTTCTGGTATAAACAATCAGGAAGTTGGAATTATAGTCCGGTTTGTCCACCGTAAAGGTCAGGTTGGTGTAGCCTCCTGTTGTTGCAGCTTCCGCTTTCACGTCGTTTTTCGGAATCTCCAGATACTCCATCGGATTCTTCGTCTGATCCACGCGAAAGACACGCATCGCTTCACTGTACACATCCGGCTTGATCGGAATCGTCACGGTAATGGAATCCACGTCTGCCCGATCGCCGTATGCACCGGTATACGGATCCTTTCCGGACAGTTGCATATTGTAAACCGTGAAACCGTCATACAATACCAGCGGATCCCCATTTGCGTCTGTCTGCGGCAAAAAGTTCTGCTCTGCGTCATTCCTGACCGTTGTAATATCCGGAACTCTGGTTGCATCATCCGTGATGGTCAGCGTACGGCTTTCCGGCAACCCGATGGCGCTTCCCGTCGCGTCAGCGGGTTTTCTTGTGCGGTTATCCACAACCGTCAGCACGGTCTTTGTAGGATCATACTTGTATGCCATCACATATTCCGTATTAACATTGTCGGTGGTAAATGTAATGGTATTATTGTTGGTCGTACTGTTCACGGCGCGCAGGGTTGTTCCGTCCATCATAAACAGACTTACATCTCCCTGCTCGAACGGCATGGAATTTGGCAATCGTAAATCACTAATGGTGACCGAGTATGGCGGTGTCATTGTCGGAGCAGAGGATAAGCGAAACAACTCCACAAAATTATATCCGTTTGGATCTGTCGGCTTCATTAACGATGCCAACGGTCCCGTAAGCGCATTTACGATTGCAGCGTCCGGTCCGAGAGGCGAGGGATCAATCCTCTCAACAGTAACGGTTGTGTTGCCCGACAGCTGTCCGGAAACAAGTGCAATCGACTCGTTACCGATAACATCCGACAACATTGCGAGCGGACGGTTGTCCTTGATATTCAGCGTATATACTATCTGACTAAAGTTTGCCGTCACCTCAATATTTGCCGTGACATTGTTAAACACCAACGGGCTCTGATTATAGGAAACGACACTACCCGTCCCGATGCGATACGTCCATCCGGTAAACTCCGCGCCACTGTCAGGCCTCGGTTCCAGTGTGATATTGGCACCCTGTGCAACATCATGTTGTATCCCGCCCGGAGACCCTGCATAAGGATAGGTGTTTCCGGGACCCTCCGTTTTTACCGTCAACGTCACATTGTTGCTCGGCGCGCCCTGCTGGAATGCAAACCTGGCCTCAATATTGCGATTCGTTGTAACCGATGTAAGCGTATAACTCAGAGCAGTGCTCAACTGTGCACCGTTCTCATACCAACCGGAAAACGTATAGTTGGCATTATTGGCAGCAGTCAAAGTAACGCTGCTCCCAGAAGTCACCGTGCTCGTCGCGGGACCTGCGCTACCGCCGGTGGTCACGATCCGCCCGCCGCTCTCGCTGCCGGCCACGCCGTCTGTGGATGCCGTAACCGTCACGGTGACATCCTGTCCGGGCGGCACATTTCCGCGTTCATACACAATAGCGAAATCATAACCATCTGCCAGTTTTGGCGCATTGGAAGGGACCGTGTTTCCGCTTGAATCCAGCATGGTTCCCTCTTCGAACTGCGTTTCAAACTGAATGGCCCAGTTACCGGTTGACGTAAGAGGTTCCGCAAAGCAATCCGTGCCCAGTGTGTACTCTTTCAGCGTATCATTCGAACTGTCATACCTGTAGAGCGTATATGATCCGCCGGTGCGGGGCATATTGACCGGCATGGGAATCGACAGCCCGACGTTTCCGTTAAAAAACGTCACGCTTCCGTCGGATGCTTTCAAAAGCCTTGCATTAAACTCAAAATAATCCTCATCCGCAATCGCGGCGCCTCCCCTTGACCTGCGGATCGCGGACTTGATCGAACTGGATGCGGAGCTGTTGTCCACGTTATTGAACTGGATGAAATAATCTTTGTTTGACCCCGGTGTATCACAGGAGGCCATCACAGCGCCCGGCGGCAATGTCGCCGATCCGTTTGTATCCATCTGTATGAGCGGGCGGTATACGATAGCGATTGCTCCCACCCGGAAGTCCGTTGCGATACCTCCCCACGCACCATAGTATCCGTCACCGCCTAACTCATGTCCATATTTTGACAGATCCTTATCCAGCTGCCAAGTTGTAGTATAGCCACTTTCACCGACATGCGATGTCGCATCGTCCCAAGGGTAAGTAGACGGAGGCTGCAAACGATACAGCCGCGGTTGTATGCCATACTTTTGTGAGTAGGGACTCAGTTCGTTCCAGTTGTCGGCATCCGGCAGAATAACTTTTAACCCTTCCTCCTCCGGAGCACCGCGAAGACCGATTTTTAAATCCGTGGTTCTCCACTGGGAAGTACGTATAAAAGAATCCGGTAAAATATTTCCTCCTGTCTTATCGTATCCTTTGTAATCCAACGTGAAAATACCGCCGATTTGATAGCCTGCGGTGATATCATTAGCTGTTCTGCTGGCAGTAAGTGCATCGTCCACGTCGTTTTTCGTCCCAGGTGTCACATCCGGCGTCCATGTAACCGCCAATCCGTGGTATGCCGTTCCGCCTGAAACAACATTCATCTCCTCATTGATAGTGCTGGCTTTATCAATCACCATTGTCAGCTTATTATATGGATCTGTAACAGACACTCCTCTGGCAACGGCAAAACTACCTTCATAGTCAACAAACGCCGCTCTGGTCGTCGTCGGTATATTCGCCACCAGCACCGCCAGAATCAAAGATGTCACGCCGAAGATCCGCTTCCTGATCTTGGTCCCCCTTGACATCTTGCGCGACTGTGCGTGATTTGTCTTTTTGCTTCCCCTTTTTGCAGCCATTACCGTAATCTCCTTCCCAGAATGACCAGCCTGCCGTTTGCCCTCGAATACTCGCAGGTAGAGAGTGTGATCAACTCGTCGCCATAGACGGCCGTTTTGCCCGTGTCATACAATGACAGGTCCTTGGCCGTCGATACATACTCGTTAAAATCCTCCTCCGACTCGATGTTGATGTAGTCGTAATAGGCAAATTCATTGGCATTCGAATTATACACGGAAGAAACGAACACCGCGATGATCTCGTAAGTCCGTTCCTCATACAACGTGTCAAACTGTATCTTCGAATGCGCCTCGTAATAATCGTAATCGCGGTACAGATACAACGTCCCGAAGATCGCGCCCGAGTCCATGTTGTGTCCGTGGATCAGGTTGTTGATCCCGCTGGCGTCGCTCTCGCATCTCTTGTCGAGCACGAGCAGGCCGTTCACGTCTTCCGCCCCGTCAAAATTGTGGGCGAGATAATAATCGTTGTCATCCTCCCGGTACATCACCGGATAATCGATGATCGTATCCGGGATCCTCAGCCACCCCGCCATGTCGTGGTTGCGCTCATAGAGCGCCTGATACCTGGGCATGATCACCCGGCGGACGGGAAGTACCTCGGCCTGTTCTTCGGACTCGTCCGAAGCGGCCGTATTCGATTCATTGACCACTCCGGTCGGATCTGTTGCCATCACGATCTGCGGGCCCGCCGCGGGGGCGTTGTCCGCGATTCTCGATAACGACTGTAATTCCTCGGTGCTGCGGAAGTCCGTCCACACCTGCACCACCAGGGCATACGCGACAATCACAAAGGATATGATAAAAGCCGCGATGGTGCCGACCTTAATCGCGCTGAATCGTCTCAGTCTGGGGAGATGGTGTTCTTTTTTTACTCTTTCCGTGCGTGTGCCGGTACTGCGCTGCGAAACAGGTTCCAGAAAAAGACTCTTGTCAAGTCCGGCGACGAAGTCCTCCCCCACTATGGATTCAAACGTCAGCTGCTTGTCCCTGATCTGCTGTTTGTAGTGCCTTGCAATCTCTGCCGTGGAGCGCCCGCTCCGGGAGAGACCGGCGATCTTGCGCGCATCGCGGCGCGCCGCCTGATATTCCCCGTTGGTATGAAAGGTGTATTTTCCAAATGTGTAAGCCATTTAACGCTATATCATGTATCGACCGAACCGGTCTCTACTAAATACGTCCACATGCACCTATCGATATTATCTCTCATTTAAGAGATATTTTCAAGCGTTTTTTCGTATATTTTTGAAAAAAAAATCATTTTCCTATGAAATATCGTGAAAATGACCCCAAGATATGGTGGTTTTTCCCCTGTTTTTCGGCCTTTTACGACTCCTGACGGGCGCTTTTTGCCGACCGGATCAGAAGAGCCATCCTCCGTTAACGCAGCGGAAAGTTCTCCGTCATCAGGATCTCCCCCTCCGTCGTGATAAAGAGCGCCTCCGTATCCGGCAGCAACTCCGCCAGGGCAAGACCCTCTTCGGGACCCGTCAGAAAGAGAACGGTGGAAAGAATATCCCCCGCAAGTGACGTATCGGTGATGACCGTCACACCCGCGACACCGCGGTCTGACGGATATCCGGTGCGGGCATCGAGGATATGGTGGTATCGTACACCGTCCTCCTCAAAAAAGCGTTCATAGTTCCCGCTCGTGACGACGCTTTTGTCCGTGACGGCAGCAACCGCCGCATAATCGGCGACCCCGCCAAAGGGATCACGGATCCCGACGTTGAACGCGCCGCCGTCTTCTTTGCCCCCGATAGCCAGGACGTTGCCGCCGAGATTGATCAGGGCGCTTTGCACCCCGTGTTCGACCAGATACTCCTTCAGGCGGTCGGCGATATATCCTTTGGCGACAGCGCCCGGGTCGAGTTGCATCGCGGGATCCGCCAGCTGCACGCTGCACCCGCCCCCGGCGGAAGCACCCTCTGCCTGTGCCTGCGTACCGGCATCCCGCGCGCCGGCTTCCTGTCCGTCTCCGAACCGCACGATACATCCCCCTGCCCCGACATGGGTCAGGGCCTGTGCGATCTCGTCCGCCTCCGGCACGGGGCCCGGCGGATCCCCGGTAAAATTCCACATGGCGCTTACCGCACCGATCGTCACGTCAAACGCACCCTGCGTTTCCTCGGTAAAAGAAAGTGCGCAGGACAACAGCTCCGCCGTCTCACGGTCTACGGCGACCTCCTCTCCCTGCGCGCGGTTGATGCGGTCGATGTCGGAGCCTTCGACATGCGCGGACAACAGCGCTTCGTAGCGGTTGCACAGTTCCATGCAGCCGTCGAGCAGCGCCGCGTCGGCTCTCTTGTCAAAGATCGTCACCTCGACGATCGTGTTGAAAAAAAATCCCGTGCGTGTCAGCACCGTGCCGGAAGAGGCGCGTCCTCCGGCGCATCCGCAAAAAAAGCACGCGGCCGCACACAACAGCATCAGGCCGGTGCGCCGTAATCCGTATGCACTTTTCCCATGGCACCTTGCGTTCATCACTAACCAGTGTAAAACGGATCGGTGCGAAAATCAAACCGCAATCATCATAAAAATGCAGGAAACCCCCGGATGTGGTATGATATCTACATGTATCATTTTCTCATCAACCCCGCGTCGCGGGGCGGAAAAGGTGCGGATATCTGGAAGAAGGTGGAGTCGGAGCTGGTCCGGCGCGGTGTCTCCTATGAAAAGACACTCTCCCGCTCGTCCGAACACATCCGCGAATATGTCGGCCAATTGACGACACAGCCGGACATACGTCTGGTGGTGCTCGGCGGGGACGGCACGCTCAACGAGGTCGTCGACAGCATCTCGGATTTCCGGAACGTGCGCTTCGGTCTCATTCCGACGGGCTCGGGCGACGATTTTGCAAGGGATCTCGGCATGTCCAAAGAACCTCTCGTTTTGCTGGACACGATTCTGAGAGACGAGATCGTGCGCCGTCTCGACATCGGCACGCTCACCTACGCCGACGATCAGACCTCACGCCGCTTTGCGGTCAGCTCCGACATCGGCTTTGGCGCCGCGGTCTGCGAAGGCGTCAACCGCTCCAAATTGAAAAAAGTGCTCGGCCTTGTCGGGCTCGCACCTTTGTCCTATCTGCTGATCGCACTGGGGATCATCTTCGGCACGCCGCGGCTCTCCTGCGATCTCATCCTCGATGATGAAAAAAAGATTCATCTCAATTCCATGATGTTGACGGCCACGATGATCCATCGCTACGAAGGCGGCGGCTTTATGTTTGCGCCGGACGCCGACGCTTCCGACGGACGCTTTGATCTGTGCATTGCCGGCAACATCACCGTCCCCAAGTTTCTCCGCGCACTGCCCAAGGCGCGGAAGGGCACACATTTCGGGATCGAAGGCGTCGATCACTATCTGGCCAAAAAACTCGAGGTCTATGTCGCGGAACCGATGTGGGTTCATACCGACGGCGAAGTCAAGCGCAAGTCGGACCACGTGACCTTTACCTGTGAACAGGGCGTCCTCAACATGCTCGACTGATCTTTGTTTCTGTCAGCTCACGCGATACTCTTTACCTGATAATCCTTGTCTTCCACTGCCTTTTGCAGAATCTCATCCGCGACGTCCGCAGCGAGCGTCACCACCGCTTCTCCTTTTTCGTGCGACACCTCGGCGCCGCTCACGCCGTCGATCGCCTCGAGCGCCTTCTTCACGGTATTTTCGCAATGCTCGCACATCATCCCCTCAATCGTCATCGTCTTTGTCATGATCTTGTGCTCCTTTCTCTTCACGGCTCTGTCATGACCCGCGTCACGGATGTCCGTCAGATTGAGCCGCAGCGCGTTCATGCAGACACAGAAACTCGAAAGACTCATCGCCGCAGCACCGAACATCGGATTGAGTGTCCATCCGAACGTGCTGATATACGCACCTGCCGCCAGCGGAATGCCGATCACGTTGTAAAAGAATGCCCAGAACAGATTCTGCCGGATGTTGCGCACGGTTGCGCGGGAGAGCCGGATCGCCACCGCCGCGTCCGCAAGCGTCGACTTCATCAGCACGACATCCGCCGCGTCGATCGCGACATCCGTGCCCGCGCCGATCGCGATGCCGGTATCCGCCTTTGTCAGCGCCGGTGCGTCGTTGATGCCGTCGCCGACAAAAGCGACCGCGCCGTACCGCGCGGACAAGGCGCCCAGTGCGGCGACCTTGCCGTCGGGCAGCACGCCCGCCACGACCTCGTCGACACCGACCGCGCCTCCGATCGCGCGTGCCGTCACCTCGTTGTCTCCCGTGAGCATCGCGACATGTATGCCCATGCCGCGCAGCTCCTCAATCGCCTGTGCGCTGTCTTCCTTGACGACGTCCGCGACCGCGATCAGCCCTAAGAGCTTGCCGTCCTCCGCAAAAAAGAGCGGCGTCTTTCCTTCTCCGGCAAGCGTTTCGGCAGAAGCAAAAAGCGCATCCTCCAGTACCGACGCACTGCACTGCGTACGGATAAAGGAAGCGTTTCCTCCGGTCAGCATCCTTCCTTCAAGCACGCCCGTCAGTCCGTTCCCCGGCAGCACCTGCAGCCCCGATACTTCCTTGCCGGTCATCGCGTACGCTTCGCCGTAGGCCGTCACGGCACGCGACAGCGGATGCTCGCTGCGCGCTTCCAGTGCGCAGGCCTTGATCAGCAGCACCTCTTCCGACACGCCCTCCGCGGGGATCATGTCTGTCACCACGGGCTCGCCCTTTGTGATCGTGCCTGTCTTGTCGAGCGCGACGGCCGCGGTCTTTCCCGCCTGCTCGAGCGCCGCACTCGTTTTAAACAGAATCCCGTTCCTTGCGCCGATCCCGTTTCCGACCATGATCGCGACGGGCGTGGCGAGTCCGAGCGCACACGGGCAGCTGATGACGAGCACGGAGATCGCGCGCGCAAGAGAAAAACCGGTCGTCTGTCCGACGATCATCCAGATCGCAAAGGTCGCCAGTGCGATCACGATCACCGCCGGCACAAAGACGGCGCTGACCCTGTCCGCGAGCCTCGCAATCGGCGCCTTGGTCGCCGCCGCGTCCGATACCATCTGTATGATCTGCGAAAGCGTCGTATCCTGACCGACACGCAGCGCCTCGCAACGCAAAAATCCCGACGTGTTGATCGTGCCGGCGCTGACCTGCGCGCCCGCTTCCTTGTCGACGGGGATCGATTCCCCCGTCAGTGCGGATTCGTTGACCGCGCTGATCCCTTCGGTCACGATACCGTCGACCGGGATATGCTCTCCCGGGCGCACGACAAAGATATCACCGCGCACAACCTCCTCCACGCCGATCGTGATCTCCTCTCCGTCCCTGACGACGACCGCGGTCTTCGGCGCGAGCTTCATCAGCGCTTTGAGCGCATCGGTCGTGCGGCCTTTGGACATCGCCTCGAGCATCTTTCCGACCGTGATCAGCGTCACGATCATCGCCGCCGACTCGAAATAAAACTCATTCATCAGCGCATGCGCACGCGCCATGTCTGCGTCGATGTGTGCGCGCGTCATCAACAGGAGCGCAACGACGCTGTAGGCAAAAGAAACACCGGAACCGAGCGCGACCAGCGTATCCATATTGGGTGCGCCGTGCAGCACGGAGCGGAAACCGCTGATAAAGAATCTCTGGTTGATCACCATCACGATCATCGCCAGCAGCATCTGCACGATGCCGTTTGCGATCATGTTGCCTTCAAAAAAAGAAGGAAGAGGCCATCCCCACATATGATGTCCCATGGAAAAATACATGAGGACGAGGAGAAAGCATACGGAACAGATCAGACGTTTCTTCAGAACGGGTGTCTCGCGATCGGCGAGCGGATCGGCACCGCCGGAAGAGGAGAAAGCCGCGGCGCCTTTGCCGCCGGAGGCGCCTCCCTGTGCCCCGCCTTCTTTTTCCGCGCCGTATCCCGCCTTTTCCACCGCGGCGATCACGTCCCGCTCGGACGCATCGCCCTCAACGCCCATGGAATTCGTCAGCAAAGACACCGCGCAGCTTGTCACGCCCGGCACACCCGATACCGCTTTTTCCACACGCGCCTGACAGGCGGCGCAGCTCATTCCCGTGATATGATACTTTGTCATCCCATCTCCAAAAAAGCAAACGGATCCGCATCGTGCACAAAGTGCATCATCTGGTAGGCGCACGGCATCGCCACACGCTCCTTGCTGAGGATCCTGCGGACCTCATCCCTGTCCGCGATGACCACACTCATCTCCTCCGTGTCCTCCTGGAAGCGTGTGCTCACTTCTCCGGAGACCGTGCCGTAGACAATCGCGACCGACTCGTCCGTCATGCCGATCGTGGAAAACCGCGGCGCCTCATACATCGGCTGCACCTTGAGCGGAGAAAAGACAAGCCCCGTCTCCTCGTGCATCTCCCGGATCGCCGCCGCGTGATAATCCTCACCTGCCTCGCACAGTCCCGCAGGCAGCTCGTAGATAAAATCATCGATCGAGTAGCGGTACTGTCTGACCAGCACCACACGGTCTTTTTTTTCACCGTACAGCGCATAAATAATGACGCCGTCCTCCCGGTCGGAGCGCGTCGTCAGCTTGAGCGTATCCACGTCTTTTCCCCTGGAGGCGACATTGTAGCGCACTTCCCTGCCGGTCTTGCTCGTCGCCTCCACCATGTACAGATTGATGTAACGATTGTCTGTCTGTTTGGTGACTCTTTTGATCTGTGGCATGTCAGTCGATCTCTGCCTCGTTTTCTTTTTTCTCTTCCTCGTGATATTCCTGCTCGGTATTGACATTCCAGATATTCTGCTTGTCCTTGCTTCCGGAGAGGATGTTATGCACCGCCTCAAAGGACGTGCACATCGAATGGTCGATATTGTTATAACGGTGCTGTCCGTTGCGTCCGACACAGTAGAGATTCTCGATCGTATCCAGGAATTCCCTGAGCTTGTCGATCTCGTCATACGTGTCAAAATACGCGGGATATGCCTTCTTTACCCGCTCGACATGATAATCGAGCACGTCCTTTTCGGAATCGATGAGCCTGAGCGTGACCATCTCGCGGATCGCGCGACGGGCAAAATCGTCATCGGTGAGATTCCACATCCGGTCGCCCTCGTTGCAAAAATACTCGAGCCCCATCCAGACGGTATGCGCAAGGTCTTTGACCATATACGGCGACCAGTTGTTGTAGATCTGGAAGCGTCCCATGCGCACATGGCGGTCCTGCACATAGACCCAGTTGTCCGGCACGATGTTGCCGACGGTCTTCATGCGGGTCCTGTTTTCGAGATTGAGTTTTTTGATGAGCACGCCGAGCGTCATGTAATCGCGGTACGGCAGTCCTTTCGCGATGCGTGCGGGCTCCTCCGGCACGTCGTTCATGCCCTCGACCAGATCCTTAATCGGCATCGAAGAGATCACGAGGTCGCCGTTCATCTCTTTGGTCTCTCCGTCTCTCACATACGTGACACCCGTCAGCTGTCCTTTTGCGTCGCGGTGGAGCTTGGTGACGCGTGCGCCCTTTAAGATCCTGCCGCCCTTTTTCTCGATTTCCTCCGCCGTCACGTCCCAGAGCTGTCCCGGTCCGAGCTTGGGATAGGTAAATTCCTCGATCAGCGAGGTCTCGACCTTTTTGCCCTTGATGTGGAGCATGCGCATCAGCGCGTCCTTCAAGACGACAGAGATCGACATGCCCTTGGTGCGCTGTGCGCCCCACGAAGGATCGATCTCCGACGGATGTCTGCCCCAGAGATTTTCCGTATAGTCCTCAAAGAACATCGAGTAGAGTTTTTTGCCGTAACGGTTGATGTAAAAATCCTCGAGCGATTTTTCCTTGCGCTTGAAGGCAACGCTCTTGAGATAACTGAATCCGACCGCCATGGTCGTGCCGAAACCGAAATTCTTAAACGTCTCCGGCTTTAACGAAATCGGATAATCATAAAACTTTCTGTCGAAGAAAATGCGCGACACCCTGCCCCTGCGCAGCATCACGCGGTCCGTCTTTTCCGGATCGGGGCCGCCCTTGTTGAGACGCACGTCTCTTTCAAGCAAAAGATCGTCCGCAGCCGGCGCCCCCTGCAGCGGCAGCATCTCCGACCACCATTTGTTGACCTCCGGGATCTTGGAGAAAAACCGGTGACCGCCCATGTCCATGCGGTTGCCGTTGTATTCCACGGTGCGCGAGATGCCGCCGAAGCGTTCACTCTCTTCAAAGACCACCACTTCGTATTCGTCGGACTTGCGCAAAAGCTCGTAGGCCGCCGTCAGTCCCGCGGGTCCCGCACCGATGATTAACGCTGTTTTCATATCCCTGATCCTCCTGGCGCCGTCTGTTGCCGTATCTGTCTGCGCAGGCCGGCGGCGCCCGTTTCTCTTTGGCTATTCTAACATATAAACATACAGATGAAAAGGCTGCGCATCGTCCTCATACGCGCGTATCAGGCGCATTTGCAACGCCTCCGCGTTGGACAATCTGACCCTGGAAAAGACATAGACACACCCCAGATCTTTCAGCGCTCCCGTATCCGCATGGAGTATGTCGTCCGTGATGCCGGGGAGTGAGCGAAACTGCATGCCGGCGCTTTCGTCCGTTCCGTTATCGAGATAACACCTGGCACCCCATCCGTCAAAATACGCGGCGGATGCTTCGGAGCGTGCGAGAGCCGGTGCAATCACCCGGCGGAACGCCTCCTTATAGGCGGCGGGATAATAGCCCAGATAGCCGTCGAGTGTAGAGATGCCGTTGACCTCGGCCACTGCGGGATACAGACCGTAGGATACGGCATAATCCTCTGGGTCGTAATCGATGTCTTCCTTTATCCTCGAAAAAAGATCCTGCGCGTAAAAATCGCCGATGTTCATTTTGTCCGGCGTCTCCCCGCCGTGACGCATCGCATAATAGATCCCGTGGGCCGAGTGATACAGATCGTTGTACGGCACGGGCATGCATACCGCGACGGCACAGGCAAAGAGCGCGATGAGCGTGCCCGCCTTTTGCGGCAGGATGCAGATGCACAGCGTAAAGAGCAGATACCACAAAAAGGGATTGAGAAAAACAAAACGTCCGAACTGGAATCCTTCGAGCGCGGGAAAGAGCGCGGCGACCAGACGCCTGAACGGCGCAAAGGAATCGATGCCGTACATCAGGCTGTTAAAAAGAATCATCCCCGCAATAACATGAAGCGTCAGCCGCAGCCGGGGTATATTGATTTTTCGTTTACTTATAAACGTTATAATAAATATACAGACAGGTGCCACGACATACAGATGCACCGAGCGCGTATGCATGTCGCCGTACCAGAACACATCCCATGCACTGCGCAGCGCGGCGGGGAGCCCTCCCGCACCGGACCCCATCTGCGAGCGGATCGTCTCCGTTCCGGAAAAGAGCATCAACCGGAACAGCCGGTATTCAAAAACGCAATACCCTGCCGCAAGCACAAGCGTTGCAAGCAAAAGACGAAGCGCCGCATGCTTCTGTGCGCCGGTCTCCTCATCCGTCCCGCGCGATAAGGGCAACCGGATGAGACACACGAGCGTCGCAAAAGCCAGATACGCCAACAGGAAAAAACCGATGTAGGAAAAATAAGAGACAAAAGGATACAGAAAGATCCCCGCATACCACCGGGCCGTCGCGCGCCACGCGCTCTGTTTTTTACCCGAAGACTCCGCGCCGCTCTTTGCTGTCAGGAGACCGAGCAAAAGATACGCAAAGAGGGGGAGCGACGCAAAGGCAATGCCGAAATGCGGAAACAGATGGAGCGCACCGTAGGCAAAGGCGCACAGCAACACACGGTCCCGGAGGTGTCCGTACAGCGGCGCATTGGCTTCGGATACCCCCTTGCGCAAAAGAAGCCACGCACCCATGACCGCGATCACTACCTTCAGCAGATAACACACCACATAGGCCGCCTGAAGCGGCAAAAGCGCATAGACGAGCGCAACAGGCGAGAGCTCCGTCGGCAGATAGTCACGGTCGATCCCGCCGAGGAAGGGCACCGTCACATGCTGCGCAAACCACGTCCCCGTCGTTTTGAGGATCGCATACTGCGGCGGAAAGAGATCGAGATTGTCATGCACCTCGATCTGCGCGCGTCCCCCGAGGACGGCATAAAACACGGCGACCGCCAAAAGAAATCCCCCGATCGCCGCGGGGACCGCCCCCGCTGCGGCCTGTCCTTTTTTTCCCGTTTCGTTCATTTCCCGCATCCTCTCATTATAGCGATTCTTTTTTGTAAGAACAACGTCCCATACCGTATATGAACGTACGTTTTTCTTTTTCCTTTCCTGGCGGACATCGTCCCCTGCCGGTCAAAATGTGCTATACTTATCCTCAGACTTCGGTAGCAAAAACAGTTCAACAACGTGTATGACAGACGGATTGCTCCGTCTCTTAAAGAAAGGATACATAACCGCACCATGTCAGTCATCATCAATTCGTTTCTGGGAAAATTCGGCTTCTGGGCGAGGCAGCGCTTTCCGCTGCTGTCCGCGGACGCCTATCTGAAATTGCAATTTGCCAAACGTCATAAGCAGCAGGCCGCTTTTACCAAACTGTTTCTCGAAAAAGCCGCCTCCGGCGACGTGCCGATGCCGCTCGTCGTCAACATCGAAACGATCAACCGCTGCAACTCGACCTGCGAATTCTGCTCCGCCAATATCCACGCGGAGTGCCGCCCCTTTCAGCAGATGACGGACGAGCTCTATCACAGCATCATCGACCAGCTCGCCGACTGGGGCTACAGGGGACATCTGACGCTCTACGGCAATAACGAGCCGTGGCTCGACAAACGGATCATCGAGCTGCACAAGTACGCACGCGAAAAACTGCCGGAGAGCTTTATCTTCATGTCGACCAACGGATTGTTGCTGAATGTCGAAAAGCTCGATCTCATCAAGCCCTACATCGACCAGCTCATCATCAACAACTATGCGCTCGAATATAAGCTCCATCCCGGCGTGCAAAAGGTCTACGACCATGTAAAAGCGCATCCCGACGAGTATCAGGATCTCGAGATCCAGATTCAGATGCGTTATCTCAAGGAGGTCCTCACCAACCGTGCGGGATCTTCTCCCAATAAGCAGGCAACGGAAAAGGTCATCACGGAGACGTGTCTTTTGCCCTTCACCGACATGTGGATCACGCCCGACGGACGCGTGGGCTTATGCTGCTGCGACAATTTTGAAAAAACCACACTCGCGGATTTAAACGAAACGCCGGTAAAGGAAGCCTGGAACTCGGACAAGATGCGCGCGGCAAGAGAGGCGATCGCCGCGGGCAGACAACACTATGCCTTCTGCAAACACTGTGATTTTATCGACGCGGGCTTCCGTATGACGATGGTGCAGCATATCCTCGACGGCGACATGGAAAAAGCACACCGTGTCGGCGGACACGAACACAACAAGCGGGGTGACGATTCGTAATGAGCGCAGCTTCCGCAACGCAGGCTCCCTTTTTCTCCATCATCACCGTCTGCTATAACAGCGAAAAGACCATCCGCGACACGCTCGAATCGGTCGCCGCACAGACCGTGCGCGATTTTGAGTATCTCATCATCGACGGCGGATCCTCCGACGCGACGCTCGACATCGTGCGCTCTTATGAAGACCGGCTTCCGAAAGACTCCCTGACCGTCGTCTCCGAACCCGACAACGGCGTCTACGACGCGATGAACAAAGGCATCTCTTACGCAAAGGGGAAGCTCGTCGGCATCATCAACTCCGACGACTGGTACGAAAAGGATACGCTCGAAAAGGTACAAAACGCCTATCAGGGAAACCGCTACGAGGTCATCTACGGCATGCTCGATCTCTATAATCCGGACGGCACGCTGCGCCAGACGCATTTTTCACGTCACGAGGATCTCGACAAGATGATGATCGGGCATCCCACCAACTTTGTCACGCTCGATGCCTACCGCGATCTGGGCACCTATAACATCCAGTACCGCTATGCGGCCGACCAGGACCTGATGCTCGGCTACTATCTCGGCAAAAAAGTAACCTTCACGCCCGTCAAAGAACGCCTCGCCTCGATGCGTCTGGGCGGCATCTCCGATACGATCGACGCCGGCCTCGAGGCCGATCTCGTCCTCTATAACCGCCGTGTCATTTCCTGGTGGGAATTACAAAAAAGAAAATACCGCGCCGTCTTCCGCCGCTAATCCGGTCAAGGGGGACGGTTCTCATTGGCTTGTTTCCGGTCAGGGGGGACGGTTCTCATTGGCTTGTTTCCGGTCAAAAGGGACAGATCTCACCGGGACATGTATAACCCCAGCATCTGCCGCACGAGAATCACATACAGAAGAATCATATACATCCATCCCGCCACGCGGTATGCCGCATGGCGGATTCCTCTGCGCTCCCCGGGATGACCCGCGGTATCCTCTTCCTCGTCCCGTGCCGGCGCCTTGTACCCCGGCGCCTCTTCCTCGTCCCGCACCAACGCCTTGTCTTGCGGCACCGCCGCGTCCCCCGCAAAGAGCATCAGCAAAAACGGCAACAGCGCCGGCTGGTAATACCTCCCCTGGATGCCGTAAAAGCTCACGGAATCGAGCGGCACCATCGAAAAGACCGCCATCGGAATCGCCAGCACGAGGAGCTGCGCGGGGATAAAGAGCCATATGCGCTCCCACAGCCGGTACCGGAGCCTGCGCCGATCCGCCTCCGCAGGGGTGCTGTCCCGCACAACCGCGTCCGGCATCTCCGCCTTGTGTTTCCCTGCTCCTCCGCCTCCCGGAAGCGCGATCATCAGCACCATGATAAAAAACAGTACCGTCATCAAAAACGACGTGACCTGCTCGTCCCATCCGAGCCTTCCTCCGAAGGTCGAATGAAACAGATACGTAAAGCGGTCGATCATCGTATGGCACCATACAAGGAGATAGCGTCCGGGATGACGCGTCGCATAGCCGACGGACCAGTTGTTTTCGGCCTGTGCGGCAAACTGGAAATACGATGACTCCGACGGTTGTGACCATATATCAAAATACAAAACGCTCAGCACACACACAAGAACCGCCGCAACCGGCAAAAGATTCTTTGTCTGTTTCAGCGGCCGCTCACAGAGCATGCATACCGCAACGATCAAAAACGCATTGCCGCCGCCCTTGACCGCGCCCAGAAGGAAACACCATACGAGAAGCTCCGCCGCGCGTTTCGCATCGCAGTGTCCCTCATAACGTATGCGCAGTACACTCGCAAACAGATTGTATACCACCGCAAGAAGGATGCCGTCATAGGAGAGCGCCGTCAGATTCATGACGTTGACGGGGATCATGGCGAGCGCCGCGATCAGCCACTTGCCGCGCACCAGCGGCATCTTTTTGATCGCATAACAGGTGAGCAGCGTATGGACAAGCAACGCACAGATCCGCGAAAAGAAAAAGATACCGGTCAGTGAAAGACCTGCCCCCTTTCCGATCGTAAAGACCGCAATAAACGGCAGATAATTCCATACACTGTAGAAATCCATCCCGAGCGTGCGCGGCGAAGGAAACGCACTCCCGATCAGCGTCGTATCCTCACAGCGGGAAAAAATCCCCCGCGTCGCCGCACGGATACTCTGCGCCGTCGGCGAATAGTATTCATAATTGTCGTCAATCCCTTCCTCAAGTAAAAAGGCATTGTCCGACACGCGCATCGTCAGCATCGCCTCGTCCGCGCTCCCGACGCCGTTGAAACGGTTGGATACGGAATATACCACCGAATGATGAAAGAAAAAATCATTGATATTCCAGACGGGAATCAGGAACATCAATGTAAGTCCCGCAACCAGCATCGCAAAAAACGCGACCGCCTCCGGATGATCCTGACATCTGACGATCAGCTTCCAAACGCGGCTCATGATGTTTTTTCCTCCGCCGGACGAAACCGCGCAAGCACCACATCCAGCGCATTAAACAGAAGCAGCGCATAGATGCATGCCGCAACGCCCGCATGGATGCCGCCGTAAGTATCCCCGGCGGGCAGCCGGGAGAAAAACCACGGCACGGAAAAGATCACGGCAAACAGAATCGTATTGACATATACGCGCCACCCCTCATCATCCTCTCCCTGTTCTTCGCCGCGCAGATACAAAAGAAGCGGTACCAGCAGATACACGCTCACATAGCCGTGATTACTCTTTAACGCGGCGATCATGAGACCGCTTAAGAACAGCGCCTCCTGCCATCTTGTGCGCGCGAGGAAAAAACACAAAAGCATGAGTACGCAAAATACGATCGCCAAAACGGAAAACAGGGCCTGTGCGTTTTCACCGCCCCTTCCGAAGAGCACACGGAAAAGATAGGACAAAAATCCTTTGGCGCTGATCAGCTCCGACCGCTCCGATTCCATGTGCAGATAACGGTCCGCAAGAATCCCGAGCCCCTCTGAGCCTCCGAAGAAGAGAAACGGCACGAAGAAGACGATGAGCCCGAGGACGAGCAGCCGCATACCTCTCTTCCATTCGCGCCTTTTGACATACATCAGTCCGTATACCGCGGGTATGATCTTTAATCCTGCCGCCGCGGCGATCCATGCGATCGCGCCTTCTTTTTTCTTTGGCGCTTCATCCGTCATCCACAGACACGCCATCGCAAGAAAGATCGCAGCAAATGCCACGCTGTTTCCACGCTGCATGCTCGTTGCAAGAAACGGATAGGACAGCAAAACGGCACATGCCGCGGGGAGAAAACACTTCCGGCCGCGCGTGTGCAAAAAGGCGCGCACGACCAGATACAGCGCAAGCACGAGCAGCGCGTTGTACAGATAAAAGACCGCCATCGCGCGCGGCGTATGCATGTATCCGCGGAAATCGGAGATCGCGCCGTTCCACGCACCGCCCGCCACATAAAATATACGATAGAGCAGATAGGAAAACGCCGGAAAGGCCGTGTCCTTGCCGACCGGATATGCCTGAGATCCGTCGGAGCTCACGAGTACCTGATAGAAATAATCACTGTAAGGAATCTCTTTTGTATAAAAGGAATCGGAAAAGGGGGAGAGTCCCGTCAGCAAAAAAACCGCCAGTGTTGATGCGGTCACGGCAAGCGATATGAAGATAAAGAGCCGTGTTCTGTTCATGATTCTATGATACCATACCCTGATATGTCACGCCTGCCGCCTGCATCCCGCTCAGTCGCTCCTGATTTCCGCATACCGACGCCTCCCGCTATCTGCAGGAATCCCGTACGATCCGCACGGGCGCTTTGGCAAGCAGCCACACACACAGATACGTGACGAGAAACAATAGAGCGCTTTGCGCCAGTGTCCCCGCACCGGTCCGCAACAGAGCGTAGATCCGGAATTTGTCCAGAAATACATCGATGAGCCGGTGCGCAAAATAGACGCCCATCGTATAGGGCGCGATCGCATTGATCCGTCCCGTGACCTTTTCCGCAAACAGGTCCATCGGCAAAAAGTACGCAAAGACAATCGTGCACAGCGCAAGCGCAAAGGCCCAGAGTCCCTGGTATCCGTACCCTTCGGGCCGTGCAATCGGCACGACAAAGGCAAGGAGATATGCGCCCGCCCCGCCGAGCAGACATGCAATCACCGATATTTTTTGTATCTTCTCAAATATCCGTATGTGATACAGCAGTACCCCCGCCGCCGCGTACGGCAGCATCTCAAAAAACCTTCCGAGCGGCACCGTCACATACGAAGGCCGGAAGTATCCGCCCAGTACCGTCGGCGGCCAGGTCACAGAGTCAAACAGATGCGCATGCACGCCCGTATACTGCAGTACGACGCATCCCGCACCGAGCAGCACCGCCGCCCATACGGCCGTTTCTTTTTTTAACAGCCGGAACATCAGGAAAAACAAAAACGTAATCGCCAGCAGATCCCAGTGAAACCACAGTGTCTCGTTGATGCTGTGCCCGAAGAGAATCTGCCACACAAGATCCGTGAACCCGTGCTCGTAGGGCTCGCCTTTTTTGATCCGGTCGCCGATCCAAAAGATCACAAAATATACCACCGCCCAGAAGAGATACGGCACAAGAAGCCGCGCAAACCGCTTCTTTGCCCTGGTGCCGCCCTTCCACGCCGCAGACATGTCCGTAAAATAAAACGCAAGCACCATAAAGATGCCCACATGCACATACCGGAAGCGGTCGATGAACAGCGCGAGCGGATACAGCGACCCGCCCCAGATCCTGTCGTCGTAGAAGAAGTGGGACGTGATCACCTCAAAGCACATCCATATGCGTAATAAAGAAATTCCCGTGTTGGTCTTCATGAAAAAAGAACGCTTACTCTCCCCCGTTCCTAAGGCTCTTCGTCAAACGCGTGGGAGACCTTGATGACATATACATCGCCGACTCTCCGGATCGATCCTTCGGCGGGATACAGCGGCATCGCCTGTACCTCCTCCATCAACTTGAGCTCGTCGTAGACCGGATCCGGGCAGATCGTCAGCTCGATTCCCAGGTTGCGCAGCAATCCGTAATAATCCATGCGGATGCAGTCCGTGACCGTATCCATCGCCAGCCCCTCCGTCGAGATCCAGAACTCGCCGACCCGCGCATAATCATTGGCGCCGTTCCACAAGCCCGACTTCTGATACATCGGATTGTCGGAAGGGCGTCCCACAAAAGCATAGGTGATTTCCCTTTCTCTCGTATAGATTCCCTGATCGATCAGCGTATGTACCATGTCCGCCATCAGCGTCTCACTCGCCTTAGTGCTCTCCTGCATGACCGTGAGATCGCAGGCGGTCTGATAGATATTGCCGTAGATCCCCATGGCGAGCAGCAATACGCAGATGCGTCCTGCCCACACGGAAGGACACCATCCGGCGTCCATCACCGTCAGTAAGATCACGGGAAACAGCATCATAAAGGGGGCCGTCATGTGGATGAGCATCATGCCGTAATCGGGCGCGAGCAGATTGTATACGGACAGTGCCGGTGCGATCAAAGGAAGAATGCACAAAACCACCAGCCCCTTTTTCGCGTCACGCATAAAGAGCTTTGCGATCAGCCACACAAAGAGCAGCACCGTCAGCACCATCATCGCCTGATGGATGCGCCCGGGCTGGAATGCGCTGTATTTGATTGTATTACCGAGGAAATACATTCCGCACATCCGGTAGCATTCAACGATTCCCCGCGGCAGACTCGTCACGATATTGGAGACGGTCACGGTATCGACTCCCTCATAACTCGTGAGCTGTGTCCCCGTCACGCGGAGCGAAATATCCCAGATCACCTTGTAGATGATCATGCCGCATACCAGAATCACCGCACACCTCGCAATGTATGTAAATATCTGACGGAGTCCGGTGTCCTTCTCCAGACACAGATGCACAATCCACGCCGCCATCATCAGACACGTGCATCCCAGATGCGCCTGGAAGAGTCCGAGCGAAAGGACGCAGCACAGGGTACTCAGCGCGGCAAAGAAGATCATGCCTCTCCGGTCCTTTCCCTCTTTGGTACTCAGGTATGCCGAAGCGAGCGCGAGCGTATAGGACAACGCAAATGTCGGCGACATGTAGCGGTAGGATAAAAAGACACAGACCACCGTGCTCGTCTGTAAGAACACGCAGACCGCATACGCTCTTTTCTTTCCGGCAACGGAGAAAAACTCCGCAAACAGCACATGACCGACAGACAGTATCGCAAGTGACAGATAGGACTGAAACGGATCTCCCGCATAGCCGTAGCGGATGCGGTCAAGGAAGGGCCAGAACCACCGGCCGATCAGTACCTCATGCCAGTCATTGCCGGCACCGGCAAGAAAGTGCGAGGGCACATACAATCCGTCATACTGATTGACCAGTGCGTTGGAAAAAAGAGAAACGTAACACGCAAATCCCGTGACCAGACAGACCAGATACAGACGCAGATGCTCCTTTGGGATGCGCATGGATCAGCTCTCCTTCTCCGGGACAGCGTCTTTTTGCGCATTGTCCCCTGCGGAGTCGTGCGTCACGGACTCTCCGCCCGCATGCAGCAGCGTGTCGGAGATAAAGTAACGCGGTCTTTTTTTGGATTCCATGTAGGTACGGCCGATGTACTCGCCGATGATGCCCAGCGCGATAAAATTGACACCGCCCAGAAACCAGATACTGACCGTCAGCGAAGCCCAGCCGGAGATCGGCGTGCCGAAATACGCTTCCCATACGGCATGGATGATTTTGATCAGGGACGCAACCGAGATCAGAATCCCCAGCACCATGATGATGCGCAACGGCCGGATGCTGAAGGACGTGATACCGTCCGCGGCGAGTCCCGTCATCTTGCGCAGCGTGTATTTGGATGTGCCGAGTGTGCGCTCCCTGACATCGAAATGCACCGCACCCGATTTCAGACCGAGCGTCGGCACAATGCCCCGGATAAAGAGATTGCTCTCGCGGTATTCGGCGAGCTCTTCGAGTGCCTGTGCGCTCAGCAGCCGGTAATCCGCACTCTGCTCCACCAGATCGACGCCCAGAAACCGCATCATTTTGTAGTACAGGGTTGCCGACCAGCGTTTGAAAAACCCGTCGGTCTTACGTGAGTTGCGGATGCCGTAGACCACATCGCATCCCTCGCTGTATTGCGCAAGGAACTGCGGCATCACGCGGATGTCCTGCTGCAGGTCGGCATCGATCGTGATCACACAGTCCGCCTTATCCTTTGCCTCCATCATCCCCGCATAGAGTGCCATCTGGTGTCCGCGGTTGCGCGAAAGACGCACCGCCTCAAAGAGCGTGTCTCCCGCATGCAATGCCTGCAAAATGCCCCAGGTATTGTCCGTCGAACCGTCGTCGACAAAAAGGACCCGGCTGTCCGGACTGACCAGCTCCCGCAGGGTCGTGCGAAAGTACTCGCGCAGCGTTTCCGCGCACACGCCTAACCCCTGCTCCTCGTTGTAGCAGGGGATCACCAGATATAAAACCGGATGATGTGCGCGTGTCTGATCCATAATGTAGATTTTAACACAAAAGAGGCCGCACTGTCATCCGTGACCCCGCGTTATGCCGCTGTCCCTCCTTTGCCCGGTTTTGTTTTGGCAATCCTCTTGCGTCGTGCTATAATCGGTATGATTCCGCACGGCGAAAAAGGGGGATGACATTTTTGATTTATTATCACTCGGATGATTATGCTTTTAACATCGATCATGCACGCAGGATTCTGTCCTGTCGCGACAAGGGCGCCTTGAACAGCGTCAGCATCCTCGCCAACAGCGCGTGTCTTGCGGAAGCGATGGAGATTCTTCCCGGGGATCTTGCCGTCAGCATCCATCTCAATTTTTGCGAGGGCCCCTGCGTGGCGGATCCCGCGCGCATCCCTCTGCTCGTTGACAAAAGAGGATACTTCTGCCGGTCTTTTGCGCAGATGCTTGTGCTTTCTTTTACCCGTCACCGCGAGGTGCGCAGGCAGCTCGCCATCGAGTGCTCCGCACAGATCCGCAAGGTTCTTTCATTTTTGCCGGATGACTATGCGCTGCGCATCGACGGACACCGGCACTATCACATGATCCCCGCCGTCTTTGAGGCGGTCTATATGGCGGCGCAAAAAACGGGCAGGAAAACCGCCTATGTGCGCATCCCGCGCGACCCGTGGCGTATTTTTCTCCTGCATCCGCGTCTGCTGCGCCATACAAGGCCTCTCGACATCGTCAAGAATCTCGTGCTCTCAGCGCTTTCTTTCCTCAACCGGAGGCTGTACGGACGGTGGAAGGAACCCGCGCGCGCCGTTTTTTTCGGCATGATGTGCGCGGGAGAGATGACTTCGGAGCGCGTCCGTGCGCTGCTGCCCTTTTATGAAAAACAGGCGGCAAAGGAGGAAAAGCATCTGGAGCTGATGTTCCATCCCGGCATCCTTTTGAAGGGGGAGCCGTTTCTCGACCCTTCATCGGTACATCTGCCCTTCTACGAATCGGAAAACAGAAATCTGGGGAAACGCTGATTAATTCAGCATACGTTGGCAATGGCACCATGTAAATAATTTTTTACGTTATGAGGCTGGAAAGCCTCGATATTTCCTTGCATTACCACCTCGTTTGGTGGCTGAACCTTGAAAAACGGCGCACTACAC
>JAFSLV010000029.1 GCA_017448245.1 Lachnospiraceae bacterium
AAAACACTGGCCATCCGGGAGCAGATCGGCAATATTTGACGGGAACAGAAAAACTGGATAAGATGAATGCGGCAACAGTTCAAAGCCATTCTCAAGGGAGAATTCTCGTTTTATCCAACTGACAGTGAGCTTACACCATCCCAAAGACGGAAGAAGTTTGACAAACCACCCTTCTTACGGCCATAATAAAATTGCGATTTATTTTGGACGGATATCGTCCTTGAAAATGGCACATACGATAGCCGAAGGGAGAGAATCTCATGGCATATATTAAAAGAGCGGCTGAAGATACCATTGCACAAGCATCAAAAATGCTTCCGGTGCTGCTGGTAACCGGTCCCAGACAGGTTGGTAAAACGACTTTGCTGCAAAGGCTCTCGGATATGCAGAAAAGCGAAGGTGTGGATCGAAAGTATGTAACGCTGGATGACCCGGATGCAAGATATTTAGCTAAGAACGATCCGGCGCTCTTTTTGCAAAGATATTCCCCGCCTGTGCTCATTGATGAAATCCAGTACGCAACGGAACTGCTTCCCTATATCAAAATGAGCGTGGACAGATCAAAGAAGAAAGGCGATTTTTGGATCACGGGTTCGCAGGTCTTCCGTCTTATGAACAATGTAAGTGAGAGTCTTGCCGGGCGCGTTGGGATTGTAAACCTGTTGGGCTTGTCGGATGCAGAGATTTATCAGGAGCCAAGCGAGCCATATCAAACAGATCCGGCGCATCTGATGAAGCGTTTAGCAGTCAGAAAACCTAAGGGGTTAAATGAAATATACCAGCGGATTTTCAAAGGCTCTATGCCGGAGCTATATGCAGACGAGAATGTGGACCCAGAATTGTATTACCGTTCCTACGTTGACACATGCCTGCAGCGGGATATCCGGGATTTGGCTCAGGTTGCGGATGAAATGCAGTTTTACAATTTTATGGCGATTGTGGCAGCGCATACTTCAAAGCCGGTTGTCTATGCAGATTTGGCAAGCGCTGCCGGTATTTCGTCTCCTACAGCTAAAAAATGGCTGTCTATCCTGGTGTCGTCCCATATTGTTGCGCTTGTCAGACCCTACCATAATAATGCGTTAAAACGTGTTGTGAAGATGCCGCTGGTCCATTTCTTAGATACCGGTCTCGCTGCGTATCTTCTGAAATGGGGAAATCCTGAGGCGCTGGAGAAGGGCGCTATGTCCGGAGCGTTCTTTGAGAGCTATGTGTTTTCGGAAATATATAAGAGCTTTTTGAACGCCGGAAAAGAACCTCCGATCTTCTATTACAGGGATAAAGACCAAAAGGAAATCGATCTGTTGCTCTATCAGAACGGTGTGTTGTCACCGGTAGAAATAAAAAAAGCATCGTCACCGGGAAGGATCGCAATTAAGAACTTTCACGTTTTGGAGCCTGTCTCGCAGGATGGGTCGTTTGACGGATTAGAAACTCTAAAAGTGGAAATCGGAACAGGGAGCGTAATATGTATGGCAAATGATTTGCGCCCTGTGGATGAAACAAACTGGTATGTACCAGCCTGGCTCATTTGACCAAGAATCAAAAACAGACACCGGGAAAGCGAGGTCCCTACAGGCTATAATACTTTTGGATGATGCAGACAAAGCATGTTATCTGACGGGGAAAAGAGCGTGAACAAAAAGAAAATTCTGTCCGTTATAAGACCGGTGATCTTCCTTATACTCCTTGCGGCGGTGCTGCTGCGCGTCTACGATGTGCTGCGCTGGAAGGATACGATGGGCGCTTATGAATCGAGTATGCAGCAGCTGTATGCGACGCCGCGGGGGCTCATCGACGCGGTCTTTATGGGGACCTCTCACGTCTACGGAGGGGTCAATCCGGATGTGATCTGGGAGGAATACGGCTACGCCTGCTTTAACATGGCGGTCTCCGGACAGGACAGGAACAGCTGCGTGCATCATCTCAAAGAGGTACTGAAAACGCAGAGCCCGCGGGTGGTGATGGTCGATATCTACGCGGCGGCCTTTGAGCGGAACCATGTGCAGGCCAATGTCTACCGCAATATGTTTGCGCTGCGCCCCTCATACAATGCATATGAGCTGATCTGCGAAAATATCCCCGCAGGGGAACGTGCGGATTATCTGCTCGGATTTCCGATCGTGCATACGCGCTATAAGGAGCTCAACAAATATGATTTTGTCCCGTATGTGCCGAGCGTCTTCGGCAGGGGCTTCTGCATCCGTTACGGGATTACGGAAGTGACGCATAACCCTTCGGTCTGTCTGAACCGGACGAAGACCGCCCTCGACGAAGGACAGCGCAGATGGGTGGAGGAGCTGTGTGCCCTGTCAAAGGAGCATGATTTTGAACTCGTGCTGATGCTGCTTCCGTACGAGATGTCGCTTGAGGAGCGGATGATGTTCAACGGGATCTTTTCTTACGGGGCAGACCTCGGTGCGACGGTGCTCGATCTCAATGAATACCGGGAGGAGATCGGCTATGACTATACGCGGGATTTTCTGGACGCTTCGCATCTCAATATTTACGGTGCGGAAAAGACGTCGCGCTTTCTGGGGGAGGTTCTGTCCGGACAATACGCGCTTGCGGACCACAGGGGTGATCCCGCGTATGAGTTCTGGGAGAGGAGCGCGGACTTTAACCGCCATGTCGAACTGGAGGAGTTCTTCCAGGCGATGGAGCTCACAGAGATCGCCCGCCTGATGAGCACCCTGCGGGAAGTGACCGTGGTGGTTGCGCTCGAGGGCGACTACCGCTCGTCCGATGAGCCCCTGGAAGAAGCGGTGCGCAGCCTGGGGCTGCCGGAGGAGTTCTATGACAGGGGCGGCACCCTGATATGGAAGGACGGGCAGGTCCTTGCGTATGCGCCGCCCGGAACGGGAAGAGAGATTCTCGTCGATTGTGACCGGTATCATACCGCGCAGATCGTGGAGATCACAACGGACGACGGTCGCTCTGTCCATCAGACCAATCTTGCGGAGGGGACGCTTTCCCCGGTCGACGGACTGTCCTTTATGGTCTATGACAACGAGCGGGACCGTCTGTTGGGCATACGTACGTTCTATTAAAAAAGTTCTTTATTTATACGCATGAAGATGTTAAAATAGTGGTGTAGCCGGAAGTGGCAACTACATCTTGTGGTTTTTGTCCGCAGGAGGAGCCGGGAAGGAGTTTTACCGTGTCCATAAACAGGATCGACTTCCAGGGGGCGTTTGCCCGCACGAGCGATATAGGGGCGATGAAGGCGTCGGAGGACGCGAGACCGCAGGCGGACCAGAACGCGTTCCAGATCCAGTTTGAAAAGGAAAAAGAACGCGACTTAAAGAGCGTGCAGGCCTCGGACGAGACCCAGGAGGAACAGCCCAAATTTGACGCGCGTGAAAAGGGCTCCAACGAGTACCAGCGCCGCAAGAAACAGGAAGACAAGGACAAGGATAAGGACAGCGATGACGACGGCGGCGTGATCGACATGCACGGACGCCCGGTCGGAAAGAAGATCTACGGTTCCAGTTTTGATTTTAAGATATAGGCGTTATGCCGGAGACGGGACGAAGCGCTTGTTACCGTATCCGTGAGAACGGGAAGGTTGTGACGGGGGAGTACTATGAGCATCACGGAAATCATTCTGATCATCATCGGTTTTATCGCGGTCATCGTGGGATATGTGATGCCGGCATCCTTAACGGGGGCCGGTGACGAGCTCACGCCCGAGGAAGCAAGAAAACACATGGAGGATATGGTGCAGCGTTCGCTCGAGGATGCGAGACTCGAGATCCGCGACCGCATCGAGGATACGCTCGAGGAGACGATGGTCAAGTCCGAGCGCGGCATGGAGCGCATCACCAATGAGCAGATGAACGCAATCAGTGATTATGCGGATTCGGTACTCGGAGACATCCGCAAGAATCACGACGAGGTCGTGTTCATGTATGATATGCTCAATGACAAGCATAAGAATCTCACCAATCTGGTGAGCGACGTGCAGAACAGCGCCTCCGAATCGAAACAGACCGTGCTCGATGCGGAGCTGACGGCACAGGAGGCGTTCCGGACGGCGCAGGCGACGATGGACCAGATCCGCCAGGCCAGGGAAGAGCTCGAGGCGCTGCTGATCCGCGCGCGCCACGAGGCGGACGACGCGGCGGCCGCGCATGCGGAGGCGGCACTGCCCGGCATGATGCGTCTCGACGACAACCGCTTTGCACCGATCACGCAGGAGTTCCCGCATGTGACGGACGAGTACGGCACGCACAGGGTGCTGCAGAGCACGGCGCCGAGCGAAGAGGAAGAGGCTTCGGCGCAGGCGGCGGAGCTGGTCGCAAAGGAATTGCAGGCCAAGGTCGTTCCGATCACCACGGGACAGCAGTGGCATGAGATCAAGACAAGGGCGGACGCGCCGATGACACAGGACAAACAGGCGCAGATCCTTGCGATGCACGAGCAGGGCAAGTCGCAGGTCGCAATCGCGAGAGAGCTTGCGATCGGCGTGGGCGAGGTACGGCTCGTGATCGATCTGTACGGCAAGCAGCGCAAGGTAAAGAGGGCATAGGTTTTTCGACGGGCGGAGTCATTACGGCATGAAACTCAAAATGTATTTAATCGGACTGGGTATGGGCGTCATCGTGACAGCGGTGATTATGGGGATCGCCCTTTCCGGCCGTGTCAGGGAAATGACGGATGAGGAGATCCTCGCCAGAGCCAGACAGCTCGGGATGGTCGAGGCGGGGAGACTGACGGAGACACCGGACAATGGAAACACCACGTACCTCCTTACGCAAAATGAAACGGTGGATACAACGGCTGAAAACACTGCGGTCATGGCGCCGGCGGATCAAAGCACTGCGTCATCCCTGGTCATCACGGGAGAAGAAGACGACACGGAAGCTGCCGCCGCGCAGCAGGAGACAGGATCACAGGCAGATACATCCGGCGGGGAAGGAACCTCCGCTGACGGCGCGGGTACACAGGGACAGGAAAGAGAAACCGCGACGCAGAATGCGGCACAGACTCCGGCGCAGCCTGCAAACGGCACGGACACTGGAACGGATGCCCGGACGGATGGAGGCACGCAGACAGTCCCTGCACAGGGCAATGCGGGCAATGCAAATGCTCAGAACGTACAGGGTGCATCACAGGAAAACACACCCGTAACCGGTTCGATCGTGGTCACCATCCCCGATGCCTCGAGCAGCGAGGAGATCTGCACACTGCTCGAGACGGCGGGCGTCATCGACAACGCCAACGCGTTTAACAATTATCTGATCCAGAACGGCAGGGACCGTTATATCTCGACGGGCGCCAAGCTCATCCCGCGCGGCTCCTCCTATGAGGATGTCAGCCGCATACTCACCGGCCGCTGATGATCCGTACCATCAGCTTTGTCATTCCCTGTTACCGCTCGGCCGGCAGTCTGCCGCAGGTGGTGGAGGAGATCTGCGCCGTGATGCGCACGGAGCGCTTTCTTACAAGATACACGTATGAAATCATTTTGGTATGTGACGGATCGCCCGATGATACCTTTGATGTCATCCGCTCGCTGTGCGCGCGCCACGAAGAGATCACGGGAATTGATCTGGCGCGGAATTTCGGACAGCACGCGGCGGTCATGGCGGGACTCCGGCACGCGAAGGGAGACTGCTGCATCTGTCTCGACGATGACGGACAGACGCCCGCCTCACAGTGCGGCCGTCTGCTGGACAAACTCGAAGCAGGATACGACGCGGTCTATGCCGCTTACGCGCATAAGAAGCACTCCGGTGTCCGTAATGCGCTCAGCCGCCTGAACGCGTGGATGGCACGCGGCACGCTCGGAAAGCCAAAGGGTCTCAGAACATCCAGTTACTTTGCGGTACGCCGTTTTGTCGTCGACGAGATGATCCGTTACCAAAAAGCATATCCGTATCTCGCGGGACTGATTCTGCGCACAACAAAGAATATCGCCAACGTACCGGTCGATCACGAAAGGCGGCATACGGGGAAAAGCGGTTATACGGTATCCTCCCTGTTTGGGTTGTGGATGAATGCCCTTACTTCCTTTTCGATCAAACCGCTGCGCATCGCAACGGGGGTCGGCGCTTTTTTGGCGGTGGCGGGATTCTTCTACGGCCTGTGGACGATCGTCAAGCACCTTCTGGTCGACCCGTCGCAGCCGGCGGGCTGGAGCTCCCTGATGTCGGTTCTTCTGTTCACCGGAGGTATGATACTGCTGATGCTCGGACTCATCGGCGAATACGTCGGGCGTATCTACGGCAACATCAATGACGCACCGCAGTATGTGGTGAAGGACGTGGTACAAAAGCATGAGTAAACTGATGATACTGGGCGGTTCCAATTGCCAGCTGCATGCGCTCAGGCGCGCAAGGGAGCGGGGCATCGAAACCGTTCTGATCGATTATACGGATCATCCGCCGGGAAAGGAATATGCGGATGTGCATATCCCGGTCAGTACCTTTGACCATGATGCCTGTATCAAAGCAGCCCGGGAGGCGCACATCGACGGCGTGCTTGCCGTCGGTACCGACCAGCCCGTGTATACGGCGGCGCTGGTCGCGGAGGCGCTTAGGCTGCCTTCGGCGCTGACAGGCAATCAGGCGCTCAGGGTGACCAATAAACGTGAGATGAAGGACGTCTATCAGACACAGGACATCCCGTCGCCGTCATATATGTATCTGAATGCGAAGGGCGTATTCCTTGACGCGTCCGGAAAAGAAGCCGCACTCTCTCTCAATCCTCCGTATGTCATCAAGCCGGCGGATGCGCAGGGGCAGCGCGGTGTGTTCAGGGTGTCTTCAAAGGAAGCGCTGCTGCGCCGTCTTCCGGAGACGCTTTCTTTTTCCAAAGAAGAGATCTGTATCGTCGAGGAATACATCGAAAGCGACGAGATGACGGTGAGCGGATGGGTCGAAGGCGGCGTCCTGCATCCCCTGACCATTGTCGACCGCCTGCATTATCCGGACGATGTACATATCGGTGTCTGCACGGGACACCGGTATCCTTCGCGTTACATCGCGCAGAAGGAAGAGATCATCGCGCTCAGCCGCCGCATCACGGAGGCCTTTGCGCTGCGGGAGGGACCGTTCTATTTTCAGATACTGCGCACACCGCAGGGCACACTCTTTGCCGGAGAGATCGCCTGTCGCATCGGCGGCGCCTTCGAGGATATCACGATTCCGCAGCTGACGGGATTTGACATTCTGGACGCGGCGATCGATCTGTCACTGGGGATCGGGAGGAGTCCGTTTCCAAAGACGGCATGTCATGACGACACGGCGCGGGAGAAATGTTTCGTTGCACTTATTTTCTGCAGGCCGGGCAGGATCCGCTCGATCACGCCCGCGGAGGAGATTCTTTCGCTCGCGGGCGTCGCGGACTGCGGCTACAATTATCAAGCGGGTGATATGATTCCCGTGATGCAAAACGCGACGGCGCGCTTCGGGCACGCCGTCGTATTCGGCGATGACGACACGCTCCCGGTCCGTGTGAGGCGCCTGTTTGAAACGCTGCGCGTGGAAAACGGAGACGGGGAAAATCTCCTCTTTTTGCCGCACGCACAGGGCTGTGCTATAATGTGAGGATGCAAAAGATATCCCCCCGCAAAAAAAGAATACGCAACCGCACCCGGGCAGCGTGTGTGCTGCTCTTTGCGCTTTTTCTGATGATATCCGGTGTCGCCGGGTGCGCGGCACATCCCGCAAAGACGAAAATCATCATCGGCTACCAGTTTGGCGTCGCCTATGCCCCGCTCGAGATCATGAAGATGCAGGGGCTCCTGGAAAAGAGGCTGCCGGAGGCGGACATCGAGTGGCGCCAGATGGGAGGCCCGACGCCGATCCGGGAGGGGATGCTCAACGGAAGCATCACCTTTGGTTTTATGGGGATATCCCCGGTGCTGATCGGCGTGGATCACGGCATGCCGTGGAAATACATGTGCGGCATCAGCGCCAACCGTGTCGCGCTGGTGAGCTGCCGGGAGGACATCGACAGCCTTGCGGACTTTGGACCGTATGACCGGATCGCCATTCTGTCTCCGGGCTGCACGCAGCATGTGCTTTTGTCCGTGCTTGCCGCGCGCGAGCTCGGCGACGCCAAAGCGCTCGACGGGCAGCTCGTGTCCATGACACATCCGGACGCGATGAACGCGCTGATGAGCGGAACCGAAATCGCGGCGCACATGGCGACGCCTCCGTATATCGAAGAAGAGCTCGCACAGGGGATGAAAGTGATTGCGGACGGCGAGGAGATCATGGGAAGGCCCTTTACCTTTATCTGCGGTGTCGCGATGACGGACTACGTACGGGAAAACGGGACGACCTATGAGCTGTTCCTGGAGGCCCTGGGAGAAGCCGTCGACTATATCAATGAACATATGGAGGAGGCCTGTGACGCGCTCGCGGACGTCTATGAGATCTCTCCGGACGCCCTGTATGCGCAGATGACCTACAACGGCACCATCTATTCCACGTCGCTTGCGGGTGTGCCGGAGATGGCGCGGGCGATGGCACAATGCGGCTTTATCTCGGAAGTGCCTCCGTATGACGAGATCGTCTTTGACAATGTCAAAAAGGAGATGCCGTGAAAAAACTGCCCTGGTATCTCCTGCTGATTCTTTTTTGGGAAGCCGCCGTCAAAATCAGCGGTGTTTCACCGCTCCTCGTACCTGCCGTTGAGGATGTGCTCCGTGCGCTCGCGCGCGATCTTACACAGGGGGATCTGATCCGGCAGAGCGCGCTTTCCGTCGGCATGATCGCGGGCGGCATCGCCGTTTCCTTTGTGCTTTCGCTGATCCTCGCGTATCTTTCCCAGATGCATCCCGCCCTGAACGGTTTCATCGGCACGGTGACGGATATCGCGCATCCTTTGCCGGGGCTTGCGCTCATGCCGCTGATCCTTTTGTGGTTCGGTGTCGGTGACGGTGCGGTCTTTGCCGTCATCGTGCATGCCGCGGTGTGGCCGCTTCTTTTAAATCTGAACGCCGGCACGCTCGCCGTGCCCGCCGTCTATACGGAAACGGCCAGCATGCTCTCGATGTCAAAGAGCGGTATCTTTTTCAGAATCCGTTTGCCGTATGCGCTGCCGTATGTGATTGCCGGTTTAAAAACCGGATGGGCCAGAGCCTGGCGTGCGCTGATCAGCGCGGAGATGGTATTCGGCGCGATCGGTCTGCACGGGGGGCTTGGCACCTACATCATGGTCAAGCGCACATTTATGGATACGGCAGGTCTCTTTGCCGGTATTCTGGTCATCGTTATGATCGGGATCCTCGTGGAGAACGGTCTGTTCCGGTTTCTTGAGAGGGCAGCGCTCGACCGCTGGGAAGTATAAAAAAAGGGGGACAGAAACCGTCCCCCCTTTTACGTATGCGTGTGTGTCAAAGACGATATCAGTCGGTCACGACCGGATAATCGTTTTCGAGCCAGCCGAAGTTCTCGTTGCCCATACCGCCGTTGAGGTTATAGGCTTCAAAGCCGAGCATTCTGAGAACCGCCATGACCTGGGAGGCCGTCTGGCCGGTGTAGCAGTAGACAACGACCGGCTTGTCGGTCGGAATCTCCGGGAAAGCGGTCTGCATGTCCTTGCCGAACGGGATGTTCATCGCGCCGGCGATGTGGCCTTCGTCATAGTCCTTGGCCTGACGCACGGAGAGGATCGTATAGGTATCCGCTTCCGCGTCGACCAGCTCCTTGAGATCGTCCACCGGGAAGTTGAAGTATTTGTAGTTATGGCCGTCGGCTTCCTTGTAATAATCCGTGATCGCCTGCGCGATGTCGGGATCCACCGGATAGCTACCGTCCTCAAGCGTGTTTTCCTCGGTCTCGGTATACGCTTCAAAGCCTTCCGCCTGGGAAATGCCCCTGTTCCAGCCGCTCTGGATATTGACGGCATACTTGCCGGCGATGTTTAAGAGCGCGACCGTCTGGGAAGAGGTCTGTCCCGTGTAGCAGTTGATAAATACCGGCTTGTCATCCGGGATTTTGTCCAGATTGGCGGGGATATCCTGATACGGGATATTGACCGCGCCCTTTAAGTGGCCCTCCGCATAGGCGTCCGCCTGACGGATGTCAATGATGAGCATGTCTTCTTCCGCATCGATCTTGGCAAAGAGGTCCGCGGAGGAGATGGCGTTGTTGTTGTATTCGGCCATCTTCGGGAACGTGGCAAAATACTCCATGGCAGCGACCGCTACCGGATCCGCGTCCGTATTCTCTTCTTCCGCAGGCTCTTCGGCAGGCTCTTCTTCGGCGGGTTCTTCCGCGGGCGCCTCTTCGGAGGAGGCATTGGCCGCAGGCGCCGCAGGTGCCGCGGGTGCGGAAGACGAGCAGGCCGCAAGCAGGCTCATGGCCAGTACCAGCGAGAGTGTCAGTGCAAGTGCTTTTTTCATAATCGTTCTCCCTTCTTTAAAAGAAATGATGTGTTTTAAGAGGCGTCTTTCGGTGTCGGTGCCACTGCACCGGCGGGCATCTCCACCGGATTGTCCGTGAAGGATGTCCATTCCAGAAAAGCGCCGTCATAAAGCTTGATGTTACGGTAGCCGGCTTCATAGAGCTGCACGAAAACCGGTGCGGCACGGAATGACGAGCGGCAGTAGATGATGATCTCGTCCTCCGGAAAGATGCCGTCTTCCCGGTACATGATGCGTGTCATATCCCGCGAATAGAGCGTGCCGTCCTCACGGTAATTGTCCAGATAGTCGCGCATCACGGCGGTGGGGATCTTGCCCTCGCTCAGATACTCCTCCTCGGAGCGCACATCCAGAAGGATGACACCGTCAGAGGGTGTGTCGACCTGCTCTCTCACGCGTGCCATGTCCACGCACCATTCGGAGGAAGGCTCTCCCGCGGTAAAGGTCGCAGGACGGATGTCGGGCACCTTGTCCGTAACGGGAAGTCCCGCCGCCTGAATGGCGTCAAATCCGCCGCTTACGACCGCGACGTTTTCAAAGCCGTACATGAACAGCGTCCAGAGCAGGCGCGAAGCGCTCATCCTGTCCGTATCATAGGCGATGACCAGACAGTTATTGGAGATCCCGTGCTCCCCCATCACGTTTTCGATTTTTTTGGAGGAGGTGAGCATGTTGGGAACCGGCACGTTGATGACGATTTCGGAAGAGGGGATATTGACCGCTCCTTCGAGATGGGCGGACGCATAAGCCTCCGGCTCCTGCATATCGACGATCACGACATTTTCCGCGCCGATATACCCTGAAAGCATCGCGGCATCGATGACGATGGAAGGGGATGTAAAGGCGTATTCATGTGTGCTGCAACCGGCAAATGTCGCCGCAAGAAGCGCGCACACGGCAAACAGACTGACCCATCCGGAAAACTTTTTCATACGTTACCTCCTTTAAAACAATCATTATATCACAAAACGGAAAAGAAGTCGAAATTAATCGCGCACGCGGTAGACAATGATCTCTCCGTATGCCTCCTGTCCCGTGAGCGCGATGACGCGCGCACCGTAGACGGTGTCCGTAAAGCGTCCCGCGACATCGCAGTGTGTTTCGCAAAATTCCTTCAGCGCCGGAATAAACATCACGTTTCCGTAGATGACATTGTAATACGGGCGGTGTTCATATAAGTAATCCAGCTCCGCGGTAAAGAGGATGTAGTGCACGTTGTTTTCACGGATGTATGCCGCGATCCGCTCGTAGCGCGATGTCTTGTCCGCGGTCTCACCCTGCGCGTCTCCCGTGACAAAGGGAAGGTTGCGGTAGTCGAGAAGCTTGCCCTGCGCAAAATAAAAACCGGTATTGAGATTGGCGATCGTCATTTCGTCCGCCGGAACGAGTGCGGAAAGCCGCTCTTCAAAATCGCGGTAGGACGGTCGCGAAAGCCACGGAACCGTATGCGTCGCGCACAGGAGGCACATGGCGGAGATGAGAAGAATACAGGCCGGTCCCGCAATCCGCCGGTACAATCCGCCGTGTTCTTTGAGTGCGCACACGGCGCGGGCACCGAGCAGATAGATAAAAGGGAAAAAGAAAATGAATCCCATCTGGTTGAAGCGGCCGATCACGTATTGTCCCGCGGTAAGTCCGAGGAGCCCCGCAAGGATCCGTGCGGTCGTGCGGTCCCTTTTGCGTATGGCAAAAAACGTTATGCCGGCGGTCAACAGTACGCCGGATATCATAAAGATACGGGTTTCCGGCAGATCGTAGGTACCGCTTCTGCGCAGGAAGAGTCTGGCAAAAAAACCGCCCAGCTCCGCAAGCCGTTGTGCCGGCGGCGCATCGAGGCCGAAATCCTCCGCGCCGTAGGCAAAGTATTTGGATAAAAACCCGGGAGTAAAGGATTCACTGACAGCGACAAAGACCGCGGCAAAGAGAGCCGTGATACCGGTATAGACAAGGAGCGGCCGCAGGGCGGCCGGGAAGGAAACGGCGCGTCCGGCGCGGTCTTGCGCAGCACGGAGGATCAGGATCGCGCCGCTCACCGAGGCCAGAAGAAAGCTGTTCGGATGAAACCCGATCGCGATCCCGGTCAGAAGCGCCGCCGTCACGGCGGGACGCAGGGAAATGCGCGGATGTGCCGCGGCATCGGGCTCCGGCAAAAGTACATACAGTACGAGGACGAGCAGCACCGTCAGCGGAGCCTCCTGCCTTGCGGTATGCGAGATCATGACAAACCAGGGCTCGAGACTGAGCAGGATCGTCAGAACGGCTGCGGTTTTTTTGCTTCCCGTCAGACGCCGCAAGAGCGCGTAAAAGATCCGCAGGAATACCAGCGCGCACAGAAGGGACAAAAGCCGTACCGAAAACGGGCGATAGCCAAACAGCGCGATCATTGCCTGCTGCAGCAGGTGAAAAAAGGATTTGATCGCATGCGGATAGCGGACCTTGGCATTGAAAACACTCTCCGTCACGGACAGCGAGTGCGCCCGCATCATGTCACGCGACAGGGAAGCCAGCCAGCATTCGTCGGAATGGATATAGGGATAGCGATCCAGAAAAGAAAGCGAAAGCAGTCCGTAGATAATCAGATACAGATCAAACATCATCGGCAGCGCGGGTTCCTGAGTGTATGTGACGGGTTGATATACATGTCTTATCATAGCATAAGACATGCCAGACTGAAGACAAAGCGGGTCTGGGGAGAATCCCCAGGCCCCTTGCTTTATCCTTAAATCAAAACGAGAAAGCGATCCGATATTGAAAGAATAAAATAGAACGAAAAAGGGAAGATTTCCCTATCCTCTGCATCATAATT
>JAFSLV010000030.1 GCA_017448245.1 Lachnospiraceae bacterium
CTTCCGATACAATGCGTCCGCGCTTTCAAACGCCTTTGAAACGGGGGAAAAGGTAACCGTTACATAGCACATTGCGTTAGCATCCGTTTCATTTTCATCGAAAGCTCCTCCTGTGACGGCCGTATAGCCCGGTGCCGTAAAACCCTCAAAGCCTGTTCCAGGTCTGTCCATAATGCCGACAATCGTATACGCTTTTTTCTGCATATCAACGATTGTTTCCTCATATGATTCCGGGTCATAGGGATTGTTCTGAAAAAGAGGAACCGCATCCTCCACGGTCTGCCGGCTGCCGATATGTAGTGTGATCTGATCGCCAATCTCCCAGTTCATACCGCCGTTTGTACGGATGTGATCCGCGATCATAAGCTCGCTGCCATTTTCCGGAAACCGCCCTTCCATGATGCGAAATGGAAGAACCTCCGCCGTTTTTTCCGAAACGCTTAAGATATGCAGATAGGGCTTGTCCGGATTGATGCCTTCGGAAAGATGCGCATATCCTTCGACACGCGCGGTGTCGACGCGTCCTGCATTTTCATATGCCCGCACGGTTTCTGTTTCCTTAACTGGAATGTTCATAAAAAGCGCATGATAGTCGCCGTCGGTTTCCTTTTCATGCTGTATGAGAGTCGCCTGTGCGCTCGACACACTTCCTGCCACCGCGCAGATCAGCGCACAGGAGAGCATGATTCCAATGATCGTGGCAACGGAGCGCTTTTTATTCTGTCTGATGTTCTGAATTGTCAGTTTTTTTATCACTTTCGTCAGCATGCCACAATCCTCCCGTCCGCGATTCCGATCACGCGGTCAGCCTGCGCCGCGATTTCCATGTCGTGGGTGATCATCAGAAACGTCTGCCTGAACTGCCGGTTCGACACACGCAAAAGCGCGACGATCTCTTCCCCCATCTTTGAATCGAGATTGCCCGTCGGCTCATCCGCAAGGATCAATGCGGGACGGTTCATCATTGCACGTCCGATGGCAACACGCTGCTGCTGCCCTCCGGACAACTCGTTCGGCAAAAATGAAGCGCGCTCTGAAAGCCCCAGTATCTCCATCAGATCTTTCAACCACGGTTCGTCCACCTTCTGCCCGTCCAGCTCACAGGGAAGTGTGATGTTCTCTTTTACATTCAACGTGGGAATCAGATTATAAAACTGGTAGATGACACCGATCTGTCTGCGCCGAAAGATTGCCATCCGGTCCGCATCCAGCCCGCAAATATCAACACCGTCAATCCATATGCTTCCCTCTGTCGGTCTGTCTACGCCGCCGATCATGTGCAGGAGCGTGGATTTCCCGCTTCCGGAAGCGCCTACGATTGCGACAAATTCCCCCCTTTCCACCGTAAATGACACATGATTAACGGCGTGAACTTCTGTATTCCCCTTTCCGTATACCTTGCTCAGATGTTCTACGCGAAGCAGTTCCATTTTATGTCCCTCCGATCTTTTTTCTTTTCACCTTACCAGATCAAAGTGACAAACAGGTGACGTGTAAACACTTTCCCATGTTTCTGTGTATCGGAGTTTTACCCATAACGAACCTCACGGAACCGCGTTTTCTCGTCATAGCCCACACGCCATTATAATCTCTTCGTCCTGTGCAGTCCATGACATACCGGCATTCCTCACATCCATGTTCGTCATGAGAAGCCGGTATGTTCATGGACACACGTCCTGTGATCTCCTTCACATACCGGCATTCCTCACATCCGTGTTCGTCATGAGATGCCGGTATGTTCATGGACACACGTCCTGTGTAGTCATGCACGTGTTGTCAAGGGTGTTTGTAAACAATCAGTATGTGAAAGAGTCTTACACGGAAACTGTCTATATTGCGTATTATCACAGATTGCGTAATTTAATAGTTGCGCATAATCAGGCATTGTGATATAATATGCGCATAATCTCGTGTTACCCAAACCTAAAACATGCGTATAATCTGTTATTAGAATAACGGAGGCCGCCTAAAATGATTTTAAGACGCAAGATTTACCAAAAGCTTCTGGAATGGAAGAAGGAATGTAACGGAACGAAGGCTCTTCTGATAGAAGGCGCAAGGAGAACCGGAAAATCAACCATCTGTGAGGTGTTTGGCAGGAATGAATACGCTGCCTGCCTCATCATAGATTTTGCAAAAAAGGATGCAGTAATAGAAAGATACTTTCAGCATCATATGAATGATCTGGACACCTTTTTTATGCTTCTCGGGACACACTGCGGTATCAAACTGATACCAAGAGATACCCTGATTATTTTTGATGAAGTTCAGCAATTCCCAAGAGCGCGTGAAGCAATCAAATACCTGGTTGCGGACGGAAGATATGATTATATCGAAACCGGCTCACTGATATCCATAAGAGAAAACGTACGGGAGATTGTAATACCTTCAGAAGAACGAAGCCTGCGTATGAATCCGCTTGATTTTGAAGAGTTTGCGTGGGCGTGCGGAGAGGAACAACTGATAGAATATATCAGGAAATGCTTTGAGGCAAAGGAGGCTCCTGAGAGAGGTCTTCACAATCAGGCCATGCTGTTGTTTAAGCAGTACATGCTTGTCGGCGGGATGCCAAAGCCGGTTGTAGTATTCCTGGAGAGCGGAAAGGATTTTGGCCCGGCGGATATCGAAAAGCGGGATATTCTGAAACTCTATCGAAATGACATCATGAAGATCAGGGCCGGATACAGAAGTAAAGTGCTGGCCATTTTTGATCAGATTCCGGGCTTGCTTTCAAAACATGAAAAACGTGTGGTTTTCAAGGAGATCCGGGAGGGCAGTTACGCGGATCAATATACAGATTCCTTTTTTTGGCTTGCGGACTCCATGATATGCAATGAATGCTTTTTAACGAATGATCCCGGCGTCGGCCTTTCCGTCAACGAAGAACGTACCTATGTGAAATGCTATTTTGGGGACACGGGGCTATTGCTCAGCCACGCCTTTGACGAGAACGAATTATTGGAGAGCGCGGTATATGATCAGATCCTGAATGACAGTCTGTCTCTGAATGAGGGAATGCTTTATGAAAATGCAATTGCGCAGATGCTGACCGCAGAGGGGCACAGGCTTTATTTTTATACGCATTATTCCGAAGAGAAGCACCGGAACGATATAGAAATCGACTTTTTGATTTCCAATAACAGTAAGCTGAAATACAAGATTTTTCCTGTCGAAGTCAAATCCGGGAAAAGATATCGGACAACATCCCTGACGAGATTCCGTGAGAAATACAAAAAAAGAATCGGCGAATCCTACTTGATTCATCCGCGCAATCTCGTCATAAAAGATGATGTCGTTTGTGTTCCGCCTTATATGACGATGTGCCTTTGACGAAGAAAAAACTTCCAAATCGCTGAATGTGAGGCAGATTTGGAAGTTTTATTACTGCGCGTTTTTATTTATCCTTTACGACATATAGCTTCCTTCACATTCCGGCATTCCTCACATCCGTGTTCGTCATAAAATGCCGGAATGTTCATGGATACACGTCCTGTGTAATCCTTCAAATATCGGCAAGGGCTTTCATTCTATATGATATTTCCAGATCTGCACTCCGTTGACTTCGTTTATTTTTTCCATCTGTACTTCCGGTTCGTACTGTGCCTGCAAGTAGATCTTCATGATCTGTGCATGATCCTCATCTGTAATCAGACATACATCATCTCGTTCATACAACGCACGAAACAGATTTTCAATTCCATATTCGCGTTGTTTTACACTGCTAACGGGTGATGGTACCGGCCAACCGCCGATGTATGCAGTGTTGACATAATAATCCGTGTATCGCTTATCTATCGAAAAGATATTCTCAGCACCACAATTACCGGAAAAATAAAAACCTCCCGCTGCCATAAATCCATATCCGGCATTACGGATCAGTGCAATCGTTTCCGCTTCAAAATCGGCTTCTTTAAAGATATGTCCGCCTTTCTGTTCTCTGAATACACTAATCAACGACAGCAGTATAAGAAGAATGGATAGAACCGACACAACGATTCCTTTAAAATCTTGTACCCGCTTTATTTCTTTACTTTCGGCTTGCCGTCTTATCCAACGCAACACTGTATACAAGGCCATCAACGTAGGGAATATCCATACGGCTATTTCGGCACGCCATATTACCCTTCCAAGGCATGTAAGATAATAATACTGTAGCCATATCAAAAACATAAAGGAGGAGAACAAATATGCATCAGTCCGGTCACCGCGAATAAGAATTATCAGTAACAATACAAGAAATACCAACGGTATCATCTTCCCGGATATTGCATTTAACATCCACTGTACAGAACCGGTAAGCACCTTTGCGTTCATGCGCAGCCTCTGGTCGCGTACATCCACTACGATATCCCGGACAGTTTGCATAAAATCCTCTGTAAAAACATCCGGATCATTGGTCATTCCCATGGCCAGCATGCCAATCTGTATCTCCGATATACCGGCTTCCCGAAACTGATCGGGGGCAATGTAATAATTAATCGGCCCATAGTCCACGATTTCAGACCTGAGATAGTTCCAGCGATTAAATGATGACCACTCCTCTGAAGAATATGCAACTGCATTTGCGGCATAGCAGACACACGCGATCAGCGTTGTGACTACGGTACATATAATCCATAACCGGCCCGGACCCGTTTTTTTCTCAACTATCAGCCTTGCTATCGCCAGGACAAAAAAAGGAAAAAGTGCAGGCATCACCGAATGCCGCACCATAAATCCTATACAAATAAGAAAGCCGGCAGCAACATATGATAATAATCGCCTTGATGCTGTTTGAAAAAGATGATATAGAATCAAACACCCGGCAGAAATATATAAGGGCGCGCTCTTGGTAAACTGTATGGCCACATAATAATCTTTTGCTAACACCCATGACACTATGACCGTCAAAACACAGGACATAGCTTCATCCAAAGGATCGGTAATAATCAGACATATAACCGTAATAGAAATAAAGTTTAACAATAGAAACATCCAGAGATAAACATTTGTCCCCGGAAGGATTGCGTAAACAGAACGAATCATCCAACCAAGTACTATATTGATATATACCAGATACTGTGTTTGCGAATATCCGTAGGCATCAACCGCCATCAGATTCATGACGGTGTCATCGTTGGATTCAAAAAAAATGTCGGCAAACAATACATGAAAAACAAATAAAACTACACTGATTGTCACAACCCCTGCTGTTTTTTTCTTATTCCGGATAATGTTCATACTGTCTTTTGTCCAATAAACAGAAATCTACGCTTTCCGCGTGCCACATACAGGTACAAAAAAAGTATTGCTGAAACAACAGAAACAATCTCCGACATGCGCCAGTACACAGGCTCGCTCCATCTGACACGCACTTCGCCTGCGTATCCGGCAGGCACGGATATACGGACTCTCCGGTGCTCGCCATCACTGATGCCAATGCCGTCATCGGCTGCGTCGGTACGGTAGCCGTAATAATTCCATACGGGTAATTGCACATATTGTTCACTGTCCGACTTGTTTTGCAGACGTATATCAAACGTAAATCCCTTACGTCGAAT
Source organism: Lachnospiraceae bacterium (assembly GCA_017448245.1). Classification (GTDB taxonomy): domain Bacteria; phylum Bacillota; class Clostridia; order Lachnospirales; family Lachnospiraceae; genus Butyrivibrio. The sequence continues at coordinate 5,541 of JAFSLV010000030.1, forward strand.
ATCTTCAAGGATCATATCATCCGATGATGTCACGGCGGACGAAACATCCACATCGGTTATCTCGCTGCCCGGCAGGGAAAAAATCGGATACTCGTCGTAGTCGATCTCCGTCATATCCTTTGCCATGTAAGGCTTCCACGTGTCTGAGGTGTTGATCCAGCCGCTCATCAGATATCCGCCCTGATATATTGTCAACAATACTGCAAAAGCCGCAATAATAAATGCCAGTCTCTTTTCACCATCCGATCTTTTCTTCAGATAAGCCATCACGCACACACCTGCTGCTACCAGAAGCGCAATCGTGGTTGTGTGATAACGTACGGGAAACTGTATGTTATTTGCAAACACTTTGTAAACCACAGGCATGTGTTTTTCGAGCCAGGCGTAGGGAAACAGATCTGAAGACAACCAGACAGAAAATACGCCGGAGATTGCCAAAACACGTATGGCATGTTTTTCGGAAGAATCCTGATCTTTTGACACAACCAGCACGTAGACAGCCGCAGCAAGAAGCAGAAGCACAGTCACGCCTGCCGTATGTGGCATTTCGCCCGCAATCCAGTCAAATCGTACCAGAAATGTGCGCCCGATTCTGTTTTCCGGCTCCATCATCAGCATTTGCGCGAGTGATACTCCTTTTTCCTGTAGCCAGTCAGTGGAGGCACCTGCCCCCTTAATCCCCCGCATATAATAATCTACAAAAGGCACCAGAACGCCCAGATTGATCAGCAATGCGTATCCCGCTGCAGTCATCAGTGTTCTGAGACGTCCGCCGGTCAACAGTGTCTTTACACATATCACGCAAACGATCACCGAGAAGATGGCAGCCATCACCGGCATCAGAATGTGGGACTGAAGCAAACCGGTATAGCCGCACACCAGATACAGGATGGCATCCTTGTGGTGCGCCTTCATCAATTCAAAGAATCCGAGAATCACAAACGGCAAAAAAGCCATTGCGGTTGTCTCCCCCACCGCACCCCGCATATAGGTATCCGTAAGAAACCATGCCGACGCAGAATACAGAATACTTCCGACCGCACCGATGGTACAGTCTTCCGATATTTTGCGAAAACAGTGGTAGGATACCGCTGTTGCAATCGTATTGGTCAGAAGAATATACGCATTAAAGCACAGCCATATCGGCAGATTCAACAGGCGTAATACGGCCGGTATATATAACAATGCGTCCGGATAAAAAACGCCATTGGGATAACCATAGTGATTGAACCATCCGCTTTGCAGTTTCACGGGGAAAATACCGGATCTCAACCCGTCTGCTATAGTCTGGATCCTCATCATGTGAAAACTGGTATCATGTCCTCTGAGGGTTCCGTATACAAAAAGAGGTGTGCTGACAAATATGACAATCAACAACAGCGAAAACCTTGCCCTCTGCTCTTCCGGTGATACCCCGTCCCTCACATAACGTATAAACCGTCGGAAGACGATCAACAGCAATAATATCAGAAAAGGCTTATACAGCATATAGATCAGCGTGATTCTCGGACGATATGTAAAGGATATATGCGCGGGTGCATCCCCGGCATGCCTTCCGCCGTCGACCTCGCCGCGCACTTCCACGCCCGTCGGCACCGCGTCATCTATCACGTAGATTGTAAACGTCCTTGTATTGGTAAAATGCGGCAGCCTCGAATCCCCGATACCGTACATCACCCACGCGTTGTCCACATTCTGATTCATGGGATAGACGCGGGTATACAGATCGTGTTCCGTATGATAATCGATCGTGTAGGTCCATACGCCATGTTTTAACGGAATATCCATCCAATAGTAGTTGGTGATATCCGCCTCATATGATTCATCCCATGTATCATATTCCAGATTATCGTGATGCGGCAATTGTAACCATGCCACAAGAAACATGACCACCGCAAGCGTGGCAATGCATGCATAAAAAGGCCTGTCGGCTGAAAGAATTGTCTTCATTCGTTCATAAAGACCACGATGTTGCATGTTTTCTGCTCATCCTTCCGTAATACACGATTGCTGATCATTACCATATTATATGTTTACCTCTCTTATCTGACAATAGTGTGCTTACCTGGCTCTTTGATACAAATACCCCGTCTCGTCAGAATAGATCAGCGTATATCGATCATCCTCATATGCTTCAGTCCAAAACAGCCATTTCGGTATTTCTTCCGAATCCTCGGGAAACGGTCCGCTGACAATTCCTATTCCCTTAGGTAAACCGCAATAAAAACGGTGTGATCCCGCCTCCCATATATAGATCGTATTGTCCCATCGGGAGGTCGCGTCTCTGTCATACACTATCTTTGCCAGCAGTTCATCGTCTGCGGGCGGGAGAATGATATCCGCCACTGCCTTATTCCGATAATGTGTGCTCCAGTATTGGCTTTCATAAGTATATACCGGTTTTGTGAATCCGGTGAACAAGATAACAAACTCTGCACATAATAGAGCTGTTTTCAGATACTTTTGATTCCATAGCACCATCGAAAGAAGTGAAAAAAACAGTATCGGCATCATACTTCTGGCGTCCACGCGATACATGGCGGAAAGACCAAGTACGGTGGTAATCAATACAGTGCTCATTGACACATAATAAAACCCGCGCCGTTTTATTCTTTCATAAACAGCACACGTCACGCACACAATGGTTTCCAGCAGATAGAACAGTTTATAGATCCTATCATGCCATAAATCACCTCCTGACACGTACGATTTTAGTTGCTCCATCCCGTAACGGATAATTTGTTTTATCGCCTCAGTGCGTGGCAATTGAAAGACAGAATACAGATGTCCCCATGGATATGGGCTTTGGCAATAAACCACCAGCCACGCGGATATAAGAAAGATGATAACGCCACCAATTACAAAAACACACACATTTCTTTTCCTTTTCTCTGAGGAACAAAGCAGTATCGGCGGAAGAAATAATACCACATGGTTAATTCTGTAAACACTCAAAACCAGTAAACAAATAAGCATGAAAACCGGATATCTCTTTTGATTACCTGTTGATATTTTGAATAATAACGCCACATAGATGATCATCAGGGAAAAACAGGCTGTTTCCGACATGGACGACGGTGCATACAACAGATAAGGAAGAAACATTGATGTGCAGCACGCTATAGAGAATGCAGTTATAAAATCCGGCTTTACCAATACGCACAGAATCACGAATGCCGCACACATCCAGCATGTATTGATAACCACGATGCTGTTTAACCCAAGAGAAAAGAAATAAGCCGGAATACCATATAGCAAAAACGGGCCTGCGCCATGTGTGCTCATATTTCCTATTCTCGGAATATAAGACCCAAAAGACAGATATCCTGTATTACTCAAATCGACCTCGCTCGAGAAATTATACAATTCTCTCCAATACCATACTTCATCATTCCAGAAAGGAAATAGTTCCGATATCTTCCCACCACAATAGATACTTATCGCGCATAATATCATCCATGGCAAAAGACACAGAATAATACATCCTATGATTCTATAAAATCTTCTTTCACGCGTTTGCAAAACAAATCATCCTTTTTCTTTTATGTTTTAATACAAACACAGCTACTGCAATAATCGAAACCAGTTCTGCCAACCTCCAATACTCGGGTTCCTTCCATGTAACTTCCACCGAACCGCTATATCCCGGATCAATCTCAACTCTCAGTTTTTTTCTTTCTGACGATGTCAGGCGGGCTCTTCCTTCCGAAATTGTATATCCGTGATAATTCCATACAGGCATCTCAAATATCTGTGCTTCATCATCTTCATTACGTACCGTCATGCGCATGGTAAAGGCTTTTCTTTCATAGCCTTCCATCTTTGCATCAGGATCTGAGGATATGACGCCGGTCGTATTCGCGTCTGATTCCCACGCTTCTGCCGGAAGATAATGTCCGTCACCAAATGCGTATTCTGACTCGCTGCTGTCTTTAATCACGATCGGCTGGTAGGCGCCGTCGTTATCCGTATTCATCCATCCGCTGATGAGATGTCCTGCCTGCATTGCAGCTATCACTATCAGGCATATAGCAACGATATACATTCGTCTTGGACTTCTCATCTCTATATCTTTCAAAACTACTGTTGTTAATACAGATAACGCCAGTGTCGCCGCCAGTAAATAGCGCCATTGAAACTGAATATTCTTACCTAAAACACCATAAAGAACCGGTATGTGCTTCTCCAGCCACAGATAAGGAAACATATCTGTGGACATCCATACGGCCAAACACGCAAGCGCACTCAATATCACTGCTCTTTTTTTATTGTCCGTTTTTTCAACAGACACTATAAAAACCGCCAAAAACAAGATAAAAATCAGCGCAATTCCCGGTGTGAGCGGCATTTCTCCTGCAATTCCTTGCGCACGAACAAAACTCCCTGTATGAATTCTGTTTTCCGGATACAGCATGATTAGCTGCGCCAGGCTGATTCCGTTTTCCCGAAGTGCGGATGCGCTCCCGACAGGTCCGCGAATCCCCCGAATGTAATAATCGACAATCGGAATGATTACGCCTGCATTGATCGCAACTACATATATTGCGGATACTCCCATAGCGATCAGGTTCTCTTTCTTCAGGAGCACCTGCGGAATCATGCATGCAAGAAACAGTAAAAAAATCGTTATCATCACCGGTGTATGAATATGTGACTGTATAACACCGGTATAACCGATAACAAGCATTGCGGTTGCTCTCTTCCTGTTTCTGTCTCCGCAAATGATCTCCCACACACCGGCGACTATGATCGGTAAAAAACACATCGCCGTGTCTTCGCCGACTGCGCATCTCAGGTAAATGCCCGTCAGATACCATGGTGAAGTACAATACAATGCGCTCGCAATAAAACCGATGGTCGCATCCTTAGCTATCCTTTTAAAGCAACAATATGAAACCGCCACAGCAAGAAAATTCATCATCAACAAATACAGTTGGAGACATTTCCACACCGGAATACCAGCAACTCTCAGTATTGCAGGCAAGTATAATAAAAGATCCGGATAGAAGACGCCGACCGGATATCCATAGTCATTGTACCATCCGCCCTGTAAGCGCACGGGAAAATACCCCGATTGCAGTCCGTTAGCGATCTCGTCGATTCTGCGCATATGAAAAAAGGGATCCGCCCCCCGAAGTACACCGTTGATTACCAGCGGGGTGCTGATGAAGATCACAAGTATGATACATGCAAAAATGGCCCGTTTTTCTTTCATCGAATCTTTTGTCCGGATAAAGCGAACGAGAAATCTTGCGAAGCATAGCAGTATCAGCAGACTAAACGGTCTGTATATGCGGTATGCCAGTGTCATCTTCGGCCGGTACGTAAACCGCACCTGTGTCGGCATATCGCCCGGCTGTCTTCCGTCCTCGGATGTGCCCCGCACCTCAATGCCGACCATGACTTCGTCTGTATTGACATAGACGTCATAGGATCTCGACACATACTGTTTGGGCAAAAAGACCTCGCCGGTTCCGTAGAACAGCGCATAGACTCTCGATGCCTGGTCATCCATCGCATAGACACTCGTATACAGATGATGCGCCGACTGATAATCAATCGTGTATGTCCAGACACCGCTTTGTAGCGGAATATCCGACCAGTAATAGTTGGTGATGTCCGCCTCATAGGAGACATCCCACGTATCATAGACGATGTCTTCGTGCTTCGGAAGCGTCGCAAAAGTAACAGCCGCGATGACTGCCGCCACGATCGCCACTGTCGGATAGAATATTTTATTATTCCGGAATATCTGTCCGAGAGTCTTCCCCATCACACCCTGTTGCTGTCTGCTCCCCTTCCTTTTGTCATGGTATTTACCAATTCCGATTTGGGACCGCTTTTAATACATGCCGCTAAGCACTTCTTCTTTCTCTTAATCTCGCAAAGATCTCCGCCGCATCCTCGCTCTCAAACTTCCTTGCAAAGAGCCGGCCGCTTTGGATCAGCGTGTCCACATCCTGCATTGTCAGCCTCCCCTGTCCGGTCCAGACAGCATAGCGCATGGAGGAGGCAAATTCATCTTCTTTATCATACACGTTCTCGTAGAACCTTGAGTGATATACTTCTGTCTGAAAGAACAGCTCGTCGCCACAATACGACCACCGGTATACCGGCTTCATCTCCGGGTAGCGTGCGATAAAATGCAGAGCCAGATCGTGTGTCACGCTCCACTTGGCGTCACCTTTGCGATAGTAGTCCTCGTGACCGCGAATCCTGTTTTTACCTTTTTGTATCTGTCTTGCAAGCAACCGTTCGCCGAGAAGAAGCAGCCTCTTGGTGTACCGGTTATAGCGCCTTTCATACTTTCTGAAATAGTGCCGGTACATCACTCGGTCGAGATACTTTTCCGGACCGTTTGCGGTATCAAATCCGATGAATTCTTTTCCCTGATGCGCTTCAAAGAATCGATGGATCGCATCCTGTGACGGAACCGGAAGCTCTACGCCCGCAAGAAAATGGTAGTAGTCATGATATCCGTCAGATACAGCCGCCTTTAACAGATCGATGACACACTCGATCTGCGACACATCCCCCCAGTAGACCCTTCTGCGCCGGATACATACCAGGCGTGATACGGTCACACAGGCTTTTATGGAATCGATATCCGCCTCAGACTCACTGTCGATATGCAGGTAGATGTCATTCCGCGCATCATCCAAATCGCTTAAGAGCAATTTTAACACATCAAACCGGTGATGCGCCATGATCAGATATGCAAATCTCATATGCTTCCCCTGAACAACCCGACCACACGTCCCTTCCATCCCGCGCGCCGCATCGAGCGCTCGACCGCCTTCCAGTCGCCCTTTGCGGCCAGCGCCGTCCGCTTGCACTTCCCGGCGGAGACGCCCTCGACTTTTGCATCCGCGATGCCGTCAAAGATCGCGGCACCCCCGGTCAACAGGAGTGTCCTCTTTTTGATCTCCTCCTCCGTCAGATCCGGCTCCGCAAGGAGCATCTCCTCCTTCAACGACAGCACGCCTTCGACCAGATACATCCGGTAGCGCGCAAGCTGCGGCATCAGCAATGCGGAGATATCCTGCTCCTGTGCCTGAAAGAGTTCCCGCAGATACCGGTAGAGGACCGATACCCGGTGATAGTAGCGGGGGTCTTTGCTGTGCGTGATCGACCCGGCCTGCATCCGGTAGTGATAGCCGCACAGATCGTTGGCGACGACGACGCGTTGCGCGGCAAGGAGCGCCGCGTATACCACACAGGCATCGTCTCCCGCGCGCACCTCGTCCGGCGCCTGCATCTGCGCCTCGTATACGGTCTCCCTGCGAAAGATCTTGGACCACTGGGAAGGCCAGATCCCGAAAGTATAATAGGGCAGCACATTGACCATGCTGCTGTAAAGTTCCTTCAGCTTTTTACCTTCATAGACGCCGTCCGGCACCGCGTTCAACAGGATCTTTTGCGAGTATGCGGCGGTCATCCGCGTATCGGCGCGTTCCTCCTGCACAAAGCCGCAGCACACGATATCGGCGCCGCTCTCCTTGGCCCTTGTGACGAGCGCCGCATAGTATCCCGCATCCGCGACATCGTCGGCATCCGCAAAGGTGACATACCTGCCCTGTGCCGCCCCGAGCCCCGTTTTTCTCGCCCGCATCGCACCCAGGTTCTCCTGATGCAGTACGCGCACAAAACCGTTTTGTGCGGCATATCCGTCACACAACTCTCCCGAGCCGTCCGTCGAACCGTCATCGACGAGGATGATCTCCGCACGCTCCGGCATCTGCGCAAGCAGTGCGTCCACACAGGCGGGCAGATGCTCTTTGGCGTTATAGACCGGCACAATGATACTCAGTTCCGTCGCCATTACAATCCGTGACTCCTGAAATACTCTTCGAGCCGCTCCTCTCTCCTCTTTTGCAATATCCCGTCGATGCGCCTCTTCAGGCGGGAGTCCTCCTTCACCGTCGTCTTGGTCACATCGAGCGGTATGTAATTCTTTTTATCGAGCAAAAGAAACCGTTGTTCAAAAGGAATCTCCCATCCTTCCGGATAACAGTACGCGGGCGTCAGCATCCGGTAATCCGGATGATCGATGATGTAGCGGTTGATCTGCGACTCGTCATGCCAGCGCGCGATGATGCCGTTTTTCTCATCGATATCCGTTCTGCGGTCGAGCTCCTCGATGAGCGCCAGATACGCGTCGCGCTTGCCGCCGTTGGCGCCGCCGCACACATAGTTTTTCCCCTCGAGACACTTGTAGGGAACATAGGCCTGACATCTTTTATTCCGGTCATACGGATAGAGATACGGTCTCCTGTCAAAATTGCCCGGATGCTGCACCACGAGCAGTCCTTCCTCCCGCGGCAGAAAATTCTCCGCCGTCACCTCCGTTTTGCATACGAAATTGGCATTCAGGAAAAAGATATAATCAAACGCCTCCAGTTCCTTTCGCAGACGCATAAACATCCGGAAACGGTACAGCGTGTTGCCCGGCCATCCGAGATTGTCCTGCGGGATACGCACAATGGCATCATCCGTATCTTCCGCGTATACGGAGGGCGCGTCCGTAAATACAAAATACGTCTTCTCCGCTTCCTTCAGAAAATGCGCGGAGAAGGATTCGTAAAATCCCTTCCAGAAGGCCACATAAGAGCCCGTACATATGTAGAGGATCGCGACCTTCATCATTCTTCACCTTCTCCGTCACCGGACAGCACGCCATGCGACGTCGTGTCCGTAACTGGCATCACGTCCCCTGTTTCCTCCCGCACGAGTCCGCACAGCACCGCGAGAATCCCGTAGACAAAGACCGAAAAAATATTGGAGGCATAATTATGAATGCTGTGCTCCACGACGATCATCGCCCACGCGACCGGATAGAGCGCCACCATCAGGATCTGCCACATATAAGGAAATTTTTTGATGCCGCGCTTTTTCATCAGTACAAGGATCACGATCAGCAAAAAGACCATCATCGGCCCCTTGATCTGCACGGGCGTAAAGAGCATGTCGAGGCAGTAAAAGATCCGGTAGAAACGCACAAAGGGGCCGCGCCCGTTGCTCGAAAGATAGTGCAGAAACGCTTCCTCTCCCGCGCCCGTTCCGCCGAAGGTCATGTTGACGATCATCCCCTTTCCGATCGCCGCGGACGCGTATCCCACGCACCACAAAAAGCTCAGAAAGATCACCTCGAAAAAGACCTTCTTCATCTGCGCCTTGTCCATCCGCAGATCATCCTCGGTCTGATACCCCCTCATAAAGAGCAGCTCCGTCAGCATCGTCATCCCGAGCACGAGAAGCGGTGCCTCCATCGTGCCGATCGCAAAGGTCAGCGATCCCACTATGAGATAAAAGAGCCATCTGTATTTCCGGTACCACCTTTTGTCATAAAAGGTGACGAGAAACGCGATCGCCGCAAACGTCATGATCGTATCCGTACAGGTCGTAAAAGAAATAACGTGGAACAACAGATTGCGCATCATCACCGCGACGCCGAAGGGGATGAGCGCGCGCCACCCGCAGCGCTTCATGATCATGCAGCCGTCATACAGAAGAAGCGCCGCCGCTATGCTGTAGAACAGATAGCGGATCTCGTTCCACGCAAAAAACTGAAAGAGCACGCGGATGAGTCCCGTAAATAACATCCAGTAACGCTGGTAATGCACCGTGATGACTCCCGGGTCGTCATAGTAATACATCACGGGAATCATCAGCCCCTGAAAACCTTCGTCGGGAAACCACATCTCTCCGACCTGCACCTCCTTGTGCGGCAGCGTCACCGCCATCTCAAAGGCGCTCTCCTCATGCATGATCGCCGTATCGATCCAGAGCATATCGGTAAAGAGTCCCGTGGACAACGCCTTGACATTACGGAAGACGGGCGATTCCTCGGTTTCCGGCGCAAGGATCTCCATCGTCTCCTCGAGATGGACTTTTGTGCGCTCCGTGACCGGCACGCTGTAACAGGCCGTCATGAATGCGAGATATACGATATTCAATGCCACCAGCACCGCCGCGCCGATGAGGATGTTTCTGATCCGTGGTTTCTTCATGATGCTTACTTCCCCGTTGTTTTTATTCCTTCTCAGATACCGTACAGATGATGCGGCAGATGCTTCATCAGTGCGCGTCCCGCATAGGTGCGCATCAGCGGCGAGCACAGCAGGCGTCTCTGCCGCGGCGTCATACGGTTCTCCATCCGGTAGGTCGCACCGGTCGAGCCCGATACGCCCCTGTATTCCACGATGCCGGGAAAGGGCGCAAACGCTTCCTTTGCCGCATGAAACGTCTCATAAAACACACATTCCAGATAGGCGCCCGCGTCATCGTCGACATTGGTATAGGCCTTCTTCATCACGTCCCGGAAGGTCTTCATCGACATCTTGTAAAAGCGCGTATCCATCCTGCGCATCCGGTCATTAAATCCGATGACGTTTTCCGGCACTTCGTTGATCGCAAGCTCCTGCAGGTTGGCGACGGTCAGTCTCCCCGTGATCTTGTGGAAACAGGAAGCCTCGCGCATCCGGGGTGCGTGATCATACACGTATTCGATGATCTCCCCCTCGCCGTATCCCTTGCCGGATGTGATGCTCCCTTCGCTTCCCGGGAAGTGAAAAAAGTCGATGCTTTTTCCGCGCGATGCCGCTTCCGCAAGCAGCTCCCCGGTCCGGTCCCGCGCGATCTCATAATCGCTGTTATCGCAGAACACGATTTCATCAAAGGGCGTGTCCCTTATCGCCCACTCCAGTGTCTCCAGGTATCCCGCAAGGCGCACCTCTTCATCGCGCACCTCCACATATCGGATCTCCGGCCGCACCCGGATACACGACGTGATGAGTAAGAGCATCTCACATCTTCCCCAGCATCGACAGATCGGTCACCGACCCGTAGAAGCGCTTGTGTCCGTTTTTCTCATGCAGGAAAAAGACGCGGAAGAGTACCGGCAGCGCCTTGCCGTCGCCCTTGCGGTAATGGAAGGTGCCGACCGCTCCCTTCATCGGCGCGTCCTCCGCCTTTGCCATCAGCTCCTTGATATACTCGTAATCCTCCGGCGTCGTATGCTCTCTGATGACCGTGAGCGACTGTGACGCGCCCTCCCCGAAGAGCTTATAATACGGCTCGTTGACGCGGATGATCTCGATGTGATCTTCATAGAGATCATAGAATCCGACCGGTCCCATCATGTTGTTGATCATCATCTCGGTCGCCGGCATATCCTCGAGAAATTCACGCATGTGGATCTGCTCGACCCGCTTGGAGACATAGCCGTCGTAATTGACATTGCTCCCGTCCGCAATCAGCTCCTCAAAATCCGCGATCGGCATCGGCTTGTAGTAGAAATATCCCTGTGCGTAACGGCAGCCCATGCCGGTCAGATACTCGACCTGGTCCTGTGTCTCGACCCCTTCGATGATGACGGGCACGATCAGGAGACGCGCCATGTTGACAACGCTCTCGAGGATCTCGATACCGCGCTGTCTGTCCTCTTCGGAGCCGCGCAGGAATTTCATGTCAAATTTCAGGATATCAAAATCGATACGCTTGAGCATGTTGAGCGAGCTGTAGCCCGTGCCGAAATCATCCATCAGCATCGGGAAGCCCGCCTGCTTGAGCTCGCCGATCACGTCCTTCATCTCTTCAAAATGCTCGGCATAAGCGCTCTCCGTGATCTCGAGCTCCACCAGATGATGCGGTACATTGTACTTGGCGCACAGTCCGATCAGCACATCCGGCACGTTGATCGCAAAGAGATCGGTCTTGGAGATATTGACGGAGACCGGCAGCGGCTTTTTGCCCGCGTCGATCCACTTTCTCTGCCAGGCGATCACATCCTCCCACACGACCTGGTCGACGATCACGGTAAATCCGCTCTTTTCGAGTATCGGAATGAATTTGCCGGGCGGCACGAGCCCCTGTTCCTTGTGGATCCATCGCACGAGCGCCTCGGCGCCCAGGATTTCCCCCGTGCGCATGTCGCACTTGGGCTGCAGATAAAAGGTAAACTCATGCTCCTTCAGCCCCCTGCGGATGTCGGAGAGCATCACGATCTCCTCGTCGAGCTCCTTGTCCATGTCGGGATTGTAATGCATGATGCGCATCGCATAATTGCCTCTCACGCCGTCGAGCGCAAGCGCCGCGCGGTCATACATCGTTTCGACATCGAGCGACACGTCGTCGATGTGATAGATGCCGATCATCGGATGAAATCCCGCGGATTCTTCTTTGGATTTGTGCCATTCGTTCAGATAGGCCTGCAGTTCGTTGACCCGGTCTTCCTTTTCCGGCACGAGATAGGCAAAATGCGAATCCCCGAAGCATCCGATCACGCCGCCTTCCTTTTCGGCATAAGATTTCAGACGCCCCGCGTATCCCGCCACATACGCATGACCCGCCTCTCTTCCGTGCCACAGGTTGTAGATGCGGAAGTTTTCGATCTCCATCGCGTAGAGCGCAAAGCCCTGTTTGGTTCCCGGTGTATTATCCAGGTACTTTCTGGCTTCGCGGTAAAAGGTATTTTCATCAAAGCATCCAAAATTGGCATCGCCGGTATATTCCGACATCGGGCACGTCCTTTCTCAGGAATAAAGCGTCCTGCCGCTCAGATCGGCCTTCACAATGGTACCGTCCTTTACCTCATATATCATATCACAATTGGCGATCGTGTTTAGCCGGTGTGCGATGATGATCATCGTCTTCTTGCCGTGGAAGGTATTGATCGCTTCCATCAGCGCCTTTTCCGTGTCATTGTCGAGCGCGCTCGTCGCCTCGTCAAAAACGAGGATCTCCGGATCATGATAGAGCGCCCGCGCGATTCCGATGCGCTGTCTTTGCCCTCCGGAGAGGCGCACGCCCCTGTCGCCGGTTGCGGTGTCGAGCCCCTTAGGAAGTGTTCCCACAAAGTCCTCGAGCTGCGCTTCCCTGACGGCCTCCCGGATCCGCTCCTCGTCAATCAGCGCGTCATCGATGCCAAAGGCGATGTTGTTGCGGATCGGTTCGTCCACGAGATAGATGCTCTGCGGGATGTAGCCGATCTGATGGAGCCATGCGTCATAGTGTGCAAATACATCCTTACCGTCGCACAGGATCTGCCCCTCGCGCGGCGCAAGGAGACCCAGCAGCACGTCGACGAGCGTCGACTTGCCGGCCCCGGAGGCGCCGATGATGCCGACGGACCTGCCCCTCGGAATCGTGAGGGACACGTCGGTAAAAATATCCTGTTCCGTATCCGGATACCGGTACGACACATGGGAAAGCTCGATTTCTTTTTCCAGCGGAAGACGCACTGCCGCATCGGGTGTATCGTCCTTCCTTACGGGCAGTCCGCCGGTTCCCGCGTATTCCAGCATCTTTTCGTATACGACATTGAGATTGGGCTCACGATACGCGATCTCCGCAAGATATGTGTTGATACGGTTTGCGCCCGGCATCAGACGCATCGCGGCAATACCGAAAGCCGCAATCTGCGCGACGAGCGACGTTCCCGATCCTCCGCCGAGCACAAAGAACAGGATAAAGAGCAGCACCGACGTCATGAAGGCCGTCTCGATGATGACGCGCGGCAGCGTATTGAGTACCGCATAGCGCGTCGCATAACGCGCGCTCTTTTGTCCGTCCTCAAAATACTCTCGGATGTAATAGGACTGCCGGTTCAGAATCCGCACGTCCTTGAGCCCGTAGGTCGCTTCCAGGCGGAATTTCTGGATCCTCGCCTGCAGCGTCTGCGTCTCCTTTGCGTTCCTTGCGATCGAAGGCTTTAAGAGGCGCGCGTTGACGATCGTCATCAGGGCCAGCACGATGAGCAGGATGAGCGTCATCCTCCAGTTGACGACAAAGAGAAAGACGCACAGGAAGGTGATCACAACAAACTCCGTCAACAGCTGCAGCAGTGTCAGCACCAGCACATAGGTGCCCGGCACGTCGACATCGGTCAGACGGTAGGTCGTGGGAATATCCGCGTTGAGATATTTTTCATACGGTCTCGTCATAAAGTCCTGCATCATCCTCGCGACCATCTCGTTGCGGCTGTGATTGATAAAACGGTTTTGACGATAGACCAGAAAGACCACAAAGAGATTTTTGATCACATAGATCGCAATCAGCGTGAGGAGGAGCGTCGCGATCAGCGCGCGGTCCTCCAGTGCGTTCAGCATGCCGGTGATCCCGGACAAAAGAGGAACGCGTTCTCCCGCGACTAAGAGCATGTGATGGAGCGCCGCGGGATCAAGAATCGCCGTCACGACGGGCAACAGCATCGATGCGCCAAAGGTCTCCAAAAGCCCGCCGACAAAGATCATCGCCGCGAGCAGCAAAAACCTGCGCTTCTGCGCGGCCGTAAAGATCGTATTCAGTTTCTGCAGGAGCGAAATCCTTTCCCCCTCCCGTGCTTTGTCACTCACAGCCGTATCATGTTCTCCGTATAGATGTCTTTCATTTCCTTGGTGTTGATCCACTTCTTTGGCGCGATCACCGTCTTCTCCTGTCTTGCGTCGAGCCATGCGCCCCACCAGGAAAAGGAGGAGTTGGCGATCACGTGATGACGGCAGCGGCTCATCAGAAACAGATGCGTATCGTCACCGACATCGTCGGTCGCACCGACCGTCACAAATCTCTCCCCGTCAAAATGCTCCGCCGTCCACGCAAGGTCGTTGGAGAAAAGAAAGAATACCGCACGCGGATATCGTTCGAGCATATAATCGATCGCACGACGGTAATAGTCCTCCGTGCAGATATCACCAAAGGTCTCAACGACGCCCGGCAACAGATAATCTCCCCTGCGGATGTGGATGCTCACCGATTCCGCATCCTCGATGCGCTGCAACAACTCCCTCTGTGCGGGAGAGCGCAGCACCCGGTCGGGAGACAGGGCAAAGACCCTGCGGAGTTTTTGCTGCACGGCGGGGTCCGAAAAATACCGCTCCGACTGCCAGTAACCCTCGAGATAGGTATTGTCACATTCGAGGACCCGGGGGTCAAAGTTGCCGCTTGCCGGTTCCGTCAGTATTTTTCCGTGCCCGCCGGTGAAGCGTCTGCGCAGCCAGTTGTGGATCGAACGGTCCGCGTCCTTGAGATCGAGGACCTCCTGTCTCGACGCTTTTTGGTACGTGAGCGAAAAGATCTCCCCGAGCACCGGGTCCCTTTGCGGATCGTCATGAAAGCCCGTGTACTCGTCCATCCGGACGTCCTTGCCGTGTGATGACAGTGTTTCGTAGAGCGCGTACTGGAACATCTGGTTGCCGAGTCCGCCGCTCATCTCGATGATGATCATGATGCCCTCCGCCTGCTCCTGAGCGGTAATACGATTCCTTCGTTGAGGTCCATGAAACAGTTATACAAAAACGGATGTGCAAGAAAGAGCTGCATCCTCAGTTTCTCGTGCGGATTGGCTCCCCTTGCGCCGTAGATCCGCTCCATCTTGTCCTTCGCCGTCCGTATGTAGGCGGCGATGTCTTCTTTGCAGGCACGCTTTTCCATGTCGCGGGACCTGCGCGCTTCGGTATACAGCAGAAGCATCTTCTTGTAGACGTTGTATTCATAGAGCGCGGCGAGCGCGTCATCGTGTTCCTTCAAAAAACGGATGCAGGCCTCGTACTGCGGGATCTGGTCCGTGAGGATCGCGCGCCCCACGCCGCCCGCCATGATCGAGCCCTCTCTTTCGACCACATATCCGTAGAGCGGTGCGTCCACGTAGGCGACGCGCTGTGCTTTTGCAAGCAGCATCGGCGTGTATACGATGTCCTCGTACTTTTTCTTCTCGGGGAAACGCAGCTCCCCGATCAGCGATACCGGATAGAGCTTGTTCCATCCGGCGTTCTGGATGACGATCTTTTCGTTCTCTTCGACGAGCGCATGCAGCGCCTCTTTGCCGTCCATCGCGATCATATACGGCGCTTCCCACAGATCCTTTGCCTGATGCTCCTCAAAAAAGGAAACCGTCCGCGCCCCCTGCTCCTTTACCTGCAGGTACCGGCAGACCGCGATCTGTGCCTCATTTGCCCGGAGCGCGGACAACAGCGCCTCATACATCCTCGGATCGACGATGTCGTCCCCGTCGACAAAGGCGATGTAGGTGCCCTTTGCCTCCCGGATCGCCGTATTGCGCGCACCGCCCAGTCCCCGGTTCTCCTGCGGGATCACGCGGATGCGGTCGTCCTTTTTGGCATATTCCTCACAGATGGCGCGCGTGCTATCCTCCCCGCCGTCATCGATCAGCAAAATCTCCAGATTGTCGTAGGTCTGATGCAGAAGCGACTCGATGCATCTTGCGATATAGTCTTCGATGTTGTAGCAGGCGACACCGATCGTGATGAGGTCGGTTCTCTCCCCCGCGGGAATCCGCGGGATGGTCTTGCCTTCCGCTTCGGCGGTCACGACGCGACCGTCTGTGCCTGCGGCACCATGAGCTCAGAAAGATACTGCTCCCACGCCGCATTGACCGTATCGGGATGATAGAGCTCCTGTATCTGTGCGGCCCCGGTGCCGAGCGTCCTGGCAAAGCCGGGATTGCCGAGGATGCGCACGAGCGCCGTCTCCATCCTCGCGACATCGCCGACCGGCACCAGCAGACCGTTTTCCGCGTCCGTGATCAGCTCCTTTGGTCCGCCGCAGGGACAGTCCGTCGAGATCACGGGCAGTCCCATCGCCATCGCTTCGATGAGCGCATTGGGCATACCCTCTTCATTGGAGCTCAGCACAAAGACACCCGCCGTGTAGATCGCTTCGTCGATCCGGTCGACCTGTCCGGCAAATTCGACATTATCGTGGATATCGAGCGCGTGCGACAGGGAGACGAGCTGCTTTTTCATATTTCCCTCGCCGTACAAGATGATCTTCCAGTCCCTGTATTTGTCCTTGATCCGCGCAAAGGCCTTGAGCAAAAGAGTCTGGTTTTTATTCTGGTCGAGACGTCCGACGGAGACGATCGTCTTTTCTCTTTCTCCCTCATAACGCGGTTTGATAAAAGAGGCGTCGATCGAGTTGCGCAGGATTGTCGTGCGTTCCTGGATCGCCGGCGGGAAAAACTTTTTCTGTGCCTCCATCTGCAATACGACACCGGCCGCTCTCCGGAAGGTCGAGGCCATCGAGATGTAGAGCTGGTGGCTCGAGTATTCCATCGAGGGATTGGCGCCGACGCGCACAACCACGGGAATCCCGAGACCGATGGAGGACAGCAATGCCATCACGTTATTCTTGCCGTTGGTGGACAGGATGAGATCAGGGCGCAGCTTTTCCCAGATCTGGTGCAGCATGCGCGTGCGCTTGGAGAGATTGGCCGTGCGGCCCGCCCCCTGGTCCTTTTTGAGGAGTCCCGACCACACGCGAAAGATCCCCCGCTCGCCGTCCGGCAGCGGCACGCGCGGATTGACATATCCCGGTGTTTCGTCGACATACATCACTTCCCTGACCTTTTGCGTGGAGGTCTTTGCTTCTTCTTTGGTGAGAACGCGCCAGGCGGCATGCGGGACTTCGTATTCATTTTCCCCGAGATACGTGGTCACAAAAGTCACCTTGTAGCCGTGCTCATAGAGATAGACGGCAAGGTTCATCATGACGCGCTCGGAGCCGCCGCGCATCAGATTATTCAGATAAAAAACGATGTGCTTCTGCTCTTCACCCATAGCTACCTTAATTATAGCACATCACGCGCCGGATTGTGAACATATTTTCTTGAGGAAATCGACCCACTGCAGATAGATGACATCAGGATCCGCTATTTCGCGGATTTTACGGGCCTCCATGCCCAGCCGCTCCGCCAGTGCGCGATCCTCGACAAGGCGCGTGAGCGCTCCGGTGAGCGCGTCCTCGTCCCCGACGGGAATGAGCAGACCGTTTTTTTCGTGCGTGATGACGGTGCGCGGTCCGCCCGCGGGACAGTCCGTCGCAACGACGGGCATCCCCATCGCCATCGCCTCCAAGAGCGCATTGGGCATGCCCTCCCAGTCGGAGGGAAAGGCATAGACCGCCCCCTCCGGGATGACGGTTTCAAAATCCACGTCGCCTCCCATGAGAAATACACTCTCTTCCGCATGCCGCTCCCGGATCAATGCCTCGAGCTTTTCCTTCGTGCCGTCGCCGGAGTCGTCGCCGTAGATATGCAGCACATAATCGGGATGCCGCTCCTGCATGCGCAAAAACGCGCGGATGAGCATCGCCTGATTTTTGAAATAGACGAGTCTCGCGTGATGGACGATTCGTTTTTTGCGTTCCGGCGCCTCACCCTGTGCATAGTATTTCGGATCGACCGGATTGAGGATGATCGTATCGGGACAGTGCATATAGCGGTCGAAGAATTCCTTTTGCCCCTTTGTCTGATAGACGATGCCCCGCGCGCGCGGGAACAGATGCCGCAGCTGCAGCCGGTCGATGAAATGATCATAAAAGATCGCGGGATTGGTGCGGATCGCGACGGCCACCGGCACACGCGTGCCCTTTGCCGCCATCAGGGCACGGTAATCCGCCTTGTGCGAAAAGGTGACCAGGATATCGGGACGCACTTCCGTAAGAAATTCTTTGAGATAACGGATCCGCAGGAGATATTTGGCGATGCGTCCTTTTTTTTCGTCCTCTTCCCGGAGTCCGACATGGACGCGTTCGATCGCCGGATCGTGCTCGTATTCGTGTCTGCCAACATACTCCGTTGCGATATAGACACGGTAACCGTCCTTCACAAGACGGTTGGAGAGATTGACGACGACACGCTCCGCGCCGCCGCGCTCTAAATTATTGAGATGAAAAGCGATTGTTTTCACAGACCGAGTATCTCCTTTAACCGGTTGCGTATCTGTGCGGGCGCGTAAGTTCGCGCTTTTTCGTAAGCCTGCCTGCGGCAGTTGTTGCGGACGGCATCATCCGCAAGGAAGCGTTTGATCGCATTCTCAAGCATCCTGTCCTCCGGCGTGATGAATGCCCCATCGTAATCCGGTATCGCGTCCATGTCGGGGATCAGCATCCCGTACGCGCCGGTGATGATGTCCCTGGTCGATTGTCCTTTTTCAAAACGCTTTTCGAGCGACACCGTCTCTTCGTCATTCAAAAGGATCTCGCGGGGTCCCGTCTCACAGTCCGTGGCGATGACGGGAAGAGAAAGCGCCATTGCTTCGATGAGCGCATTGGGAAAGCCTTCCCGGTTCGACGTCAGCACAAAGAGATCCGATGCCGCAAGATACGGAAAAGGGTTCTTTTTGACGCCGGTGAGCGCGATGTCCTCCTGCAATCCGAGGTCTCTGATCAGCTTTCTTTCCCTGTCAAACGCGCCCTCTCCGAGGATCATGAGCTTTGCTTCCGGCTCCGTGCGTTTCAATACGGAAAAGGCTTTGATCAGATGCCAGTAGCCCTTGACGACATCATCCCTCCCCATCGTGACGATCAGCGGATGCGCGCCGGCAAACGGCATGTCCGTGACGGTTTCTTTGGCAAGCCTTGCGATCGCGTCGACGTCATGCGGATTGTAGAGGAGCTGTGCGTCGTCTCTTCCGTATTCTTTTTGCAGACGCTCCCGCATGCGCCTTCCGCAGGCGACGATCCGGTCGGATCCACGCACCACTTTTTGCAAACGCTTACGTGTCTCGAAATCGATCGAGGAATGCAGGCTCGTCACGACGAGGTCTCCCGCGTGTGACATGGCATTGGCGAGATTGGCCGTCATGCCGAAACTGTAGGAGATATCGATGTGCCTTTTTTTCTTGAGGCGCCTTAAGGCACGCGCGCGGCGCATGAGATTGAATGCCTTGCCGATGGTTCCTTTTTTTACGGGCAGCCGCAGATTGACGACGGGAATGTCTCCCGTGTCATAGTGCCTGTCCCTGTCATCAAAGATCGCGATCGTGACGTCGGCATCCTCCCTGAGGATACGGGCCGTTTCGACGCACGTCTTTTCAAAGCCGCCCTGATGTAAGAGCGGCACGATCAGCAACAGATTCTTTTTTGTGCTCTCTGTACTCATATCCTGCATCGGTGTCAAAAATATTGAGTCACTGTTCTTGATATCTTTCTTAAGTATAACACAAGCGGGCATGTACGGGGTGTGGTATACTAAGGATATGTCTGACGAAGTGACGACCAACCGCGAGCCGGTACGTATCCTGCATGTGTTCGGGCGTCTGGACCTCGGCGGCGCCGAGACGCGCACGATCGACCTTTTGCGCGCCATCGACCGCACGCAGGTGCAGTTTGATTTTCTCGTGCATACGCAGGACGCGGGATATTACGACCGTACCGTGGAGGCGCTCGGTGCGCGCATATTTCACGTGCCGCGCTTCCGGGGACATAACCGTGCGTCCTATGAAAAGGCCCTGCGTCTTTTTTTCTCCAAACACCGCGGGATGTGGCGGATGGTGCACGGCCACATGACGAGCACCGCCGCGATCTATCTGCCGATCGCACGGGAATACGGCGGATGTGTCACGATCGCGCACGCGAGGAGCGCCGGCGTCGACAAAGGGCCGAAGGGGTGGTATACCAAAAGGCTCCGCCTGCCCCTGCGGCAGGAAGAGACGGTGGATTTCCGCTTTGCGGTATCGCGCGAAGCAGCCGAGGCGGTCTTTGGCAGCGAGCTCGTCGACGAGGGGAAAGTACGTATCCTGCCCAACGCGATCGATGCCGCTTCCTGTCGATACGACCCGGCGGCAAGACTTCTTTTGCGGACGGATCTCGGCATCCCCTCCGATGCCCGCGTCATCGGACATGTCGGGCGATTTCATCCCGCCAAGAATCATGCGTATCTGATCCGGGTATTTGCGTATCTTGTGCGTGACGTCTCAGACGGGACCGGAGAAGGCTCCGGCATGTCGGATACCGGTCGCGCACCGTACTATCTGCTCCTGATCGGCGACGGTCCCTTGCTTGCGGAGATGCGTGCGCTCGTCCGGGCAGAAGGCATCGAAGACCGCGTAATCTTTGCGGGAAAAAAGACACCCGTCGCCCCGTACTTCAGCGTCATTGATCTGCTCTTCTTCCCTTCCCTCTATGAGGGCTTTCCCGGAACCGTCCTCGAGGCGCAGGCAGCGGGCCTCCCCTGTCTGGTCTCCGATACGGTCACCGGGGAAACCGGCCTCACGGAGCTCGTACGTTTTTTTGATACGGGAGGGGACGTTGCGGATACCGCGGGGATACTGCGCGGGATGATGGCGCAGGCTCCTGTCTTAGGACCTGTCGGGACGGGCAGTGCGCCCGGTGCGGATCCGGACAGTATGAGCGTTGAGGATCCGGACGGAACTCAGCGGGAAAGCGTGACAGACGATGCGCGCATACGGACTTCCGCACAGGCGATCCGCACGATCTGCGATGCGGGCTATGATGTCCGGCAGCAGGCGCGGGAGATGGAGGGGATTTATCTGGATATGCGGTAAGTGACCCCCGCACCGTTCGGTCCGATCTCTTCGATGGAAGTGTAGGTATCGAGCATTGCCATCATAGCCTCCGGAGAAAGCAATGTTTCTTCACTGATGATGACGATCAATTGATCATTTTCTGCGTGCAGGTTCTTTTGCTGCTCCGCGCTGTCCAGATATAATTCCAGTCTCTCCGGCCTGACAAACGTCACACTTCTGTAATGAGAAACCTCTGTCAGTGTGTAGCTGACCCTCCATGCTTCTTTATATACATACAGGCAGTCTGTCCCGGTGTACTCCGCTGTCTTTGATAAAAAATCTTCCCGGGAAAACCCGTGATAAGGCCATGTTGCATGTCTGTAAGATGCGGCCGTTATGACAAAGACGGTTGCCAATAATCCCACAGACACCGCATACCCCCCCCATGTGGCAGATGCAACAGTTCCTTCTCTGCAAGGAACAGAACTGCGGATACAGTCAAAAGAATCTCCGGATATACAAGCATGACGTATCGATCTGTAATGTAAACGGCACTGCGCGCAACAAACAAAAAAAACAAAAAAGCAGTAATGCCACATAAAATCAACGCAAGTGCCCTGAATGACCGGAGCGTCTCTCTCTTCCGGAACAGACAATACAGTACATATCCGATCAGAATCAGGAGGATGACTGTGGCAAGTACGCTTCCTCCGAGTATCTGGGAACACAGCAGACGGACATACTGCCGTATCCGTATCAGCAGTTCTCCGAACGGTGCGCGCAGATTGTCCATGGATTCCGTGCCCCGGTAGCCTCCAAACATGTGATACAGCATCGCAGGAAACACCGTGTACGCTGTCAGGGCGGCACAGCCCCCGGTGACACACATGCCAAGGACTGGCTTCCATTGCCGCATGATTGCGCGGATCAGTGTATATCCGGCACACAACAGCACCGTAAAGACGATGCAGTAATAATGCGTCAGGGCGCCTGCCACCGCCACCCAGAAGATCTTCACCAAGGTGGTTTTTTCGCTTCCGCGTAACAGGTCTTTGGTAATGATCTGCACAAGCGCAAGCGCCCAGAAGGAAGCCATTGCATACATCCGCAAGCATGCAACTGTGTTTAAAACGCCTGGGGATAGTATAAATAACAGAGAAGCAAGTGTCACTGCACGTCCATCCTGCAGAAGCATCCGTATCATGCGACGCATGAGAAATAACGTAAGGAGCGCAAAGACGATGTTGACACTTCCTGCCATCCAGCGGCTATATGTTCCCGGAAACAGAGAACACACGGTATGCACCAGCGCATAGTATAACGGCGGGTGGACATCTAAGGCTTGTTTTATCCATACATTTTTGTAGTCAAACCGGTGTCCGTGACTCACAGTCATATAATCTAAAAAAACCTTCTCTGCCGGTGTGTATTGCTTTTCTTCCTCTATGTGAATTGCGTATTCCGCATAAGAACTGTTAGATAACCCGTAGGTAAAGACTTCATCAACAAAATAGTCCTGCTTCATCGCAATCACAATGATGCACAAAGCGGCAAAAGCAGGATATGCGAGCAGGCCTGCCTGCTTCCACTCAAACGATTCCCCGATCCCGCGAATGTATGCGGGAAGATGTCTGATATTTGACAGCGTTATATGCAGGGAGGATACCATAAACGGCATCGCGAGAAGCGCCAGACCGGCCGCCACTGCGCCGGGAATCAACCCGACCGGCAGATGTATGGCAGATGCGACAGCTCTGATCCGCGAACTGTATGAGAGTATGTGCACAAAACGCCATCCCGCATACAGATCCAATACCGCGACCGGAATATACAACCACCGGGGCACCCTGTTGTTTTTTGGCCCCTCTGATATCAGCCGCATTGTGAGCAAAAAGAAAAACACCGGAATCAGCCACGCAGTCGATGTGAAATAATACAGCAGCAGAAATGACGCAGCGGATAGCATGATCAATCTGCCTGTGAACTTCTTCTGTCTATTCTGTACATTCAATCCATCTGATACTCCCGGAACAGACGCGCTCTTACATCCTTATCTGTACTGGCGGCTTTGACATCGTCCAGACGATTGTCAGCCATCAGCGTTCTCAAAATGAATTTCAGCGATCTCTTCTTCCGTTAATTCTCTCAACAGCATTCCGATCACCTCCGCTCTGTGGCTGATCAAATTATTGTACCATATTTTGTCTGTGATTTCATAACCGATACACCTTTAGCAAACTATCAGAAGATGGATATGCCGGAATTAAAAAATAATAAAATATAAAAAGCATTGACAAATAATAAACAATGCGTTTATAATATCTTTATCAATCGGGCAGATTCTTTTGGACATTCGTCCGTATGAAATCCCTCGTTGATGTAACCGCAGACAAAATATGATACAATAAGGAGGACACATATGGACAATGTGCAGGTCAGAAGAGACCACAAG